>JABGQA010000077.1 GCA_018644665.1 Candidatus Poribacteria bacterium | reverse complement strand
TACGTGGGGAGGTAGCGGTGCCCTGTACCTGCAATCCGCTATAGCAGGACGGAATCCCCGCTTTGAGGCCCACCCTTGTGAGGTCTGGCTCCGGTAAGTGGTGTTGACGGCTGGGTCCCACGCAACGTGTAGACGCCGAATCCCGTCAGGTCCGGGAGGAAGCAGCGGTAAGCGTTGAAGCGTGTGCCGTGGGGTAGCCTGACCCGAGTTAACTGCCGGAGTAACGCTCGGAAGGTGTGTGGTCGACGGTGGGTGCACGACCACTACAGGAATTCGACGGCGGCGCGCTGCGCGACCAGGCGTCCCGTCATCGCCAACCCGATGGCGCGTGGTTAGGCAGCCGTACGCGGCCTCGCCGTCTGCATCCCGAGTGAGCCCATGCCGTACATCGCTCTATCGCGAAAATGGCGCCCCCAGCGTTTTCAGGACGTAGTTGGGCAGACGCATGTCGTCCGCACCCTACAGAACGTCCTGCGCACCGGGCGCGTGCACCACGCCTACTTGTTCAGCGGCCCGCGCGGCGTCGGCAAGACGACGATGGCGCGCATCTTCGCCAAGGCGCTCAACTGCACGGAACGTGGCGACGAACCCGAGCCGTGTGACACGTGCGACTCTTGCGAGGCCATCCGCACGGGCCGATCGCTCGATGTGGTCGAAATCGACGCGGCGTCCAACAACGGCGTCGACGACATCCGCGAACTGCGCGAGAACGTCAAATTGGGGACGGTGTCGTCGCAGTACCGCGTCTACATCATCGACGAAGCCCACATGCTGAGCACGCCGGCGTGGAACGCGTTCCTCAAGACTTTGGAGGAGCCGCCGCCGCACGTCATCTTCGTCTTCGCCAGCACTGAGAAGGATCGGTTCCCACCGACGATCCTCTCGCGCTGCCAGCAATTCGAGTTCCACCGCATGGCGCACGCCGAGATCACGGCGCGCCTGGAAGAACTACTCGCCTCCGAGGAGGTCGAAGTCGACGCGGACGCCCTCGGGCTGATCGCGCAGCAATCCGAAGGCTGTCTGCGGGATGCCCAGAGCATCCTCGAGCAGATCATCGTCTATAGCGACGGCTCCGCGACGGCCGACGACGTCAGTCGCATCCTCGGGTTCGGCTCCGCGTACGTCGTCGGTCAGCTCATAGAAGCGATTATCTCTCGGGATGCCCCCGCGACGGTGCGCTGCGTTCAGGAGCTGGTCGGGCAGGGCGCCGATGTGACGCAGTGCCTGCGCTACCTGGTGGGACACTTCCAGGGCCTAATGCGTCTGAAGATCCACGCGGACTTGGCCGCTACCGTGCAGGGCTCCGAATCGCTGATCGAGCAGATGCGGGAGCAGGCGGAGCGGCTGGATCGCGGACGCGTGCAATGGGCTATCAAGACACTCATGCACGCTGAGCGCGACATCAAGACGCTTGGATACGACGCGTATAACTTCGAACTCGCCCTACTCGACATCTGTCACGCCGAGGATCCGATCCCGCTGGAGATGGTCGTCGATCAGCTCCAGGAACTCGAGGCCCGCGTAGCGAGCGAGGGGGTCGGAATCCGCCAAGTGGCCGCCGCGCAGGCTGCTCCTCCACCGATCGTCGAAACCGCCCGGCCCACGCCGGTTGTGGAGCCTCGCCCGGTCGAGGAAGCGCCCGGCCTGGTATCGGAGGGCGAGCCGACACCCGACGCACCCGAGGCGGCTCCCGAGGAAGTCCCAGCGTCCACGCCCGAGCCGAATCGGGAGCCGCTGACGGAAGAGGGTCTGGAGACCATCTGGAAGGTCGTCCTGGAGACCGTAGCGCAACGTGACGGGCCGCTGGCCGGGCCGCTTCACGAAGCGACGCCAGGCGTGCGCGGCGACAGTGTCGTCCTCACGTTCCGTAGCATGATCAACCTGAACCGGGCGAAGGCGAAGTCGGGCGTCATCGACGACATCCTCGCGGAGATCCTGGGTGGCTCCCACCCGGTGGTCTTCACAATCGGCCAGGACGCGCAGACGGGCCGGGCGGAACGCGCCCACGAACAGATGACCGACGACGAACACGAAGAGCAGGAACAGCTCGTTCTGGCGGTGTTCACGGGTGACATCGAGGACGCCAGCGAATAAGGAGATGCGCGTGAATCAGGGCATGGGCGGCCTCATGAAGCAGGCCCAAAAGATGCAGAAGCGGATGCTCGAGGTCCAGGAAGAGCTTGCGCATCGTACCGTGGAGGTCAAGGTCGGCGGGGGCATGGTGACCGTCGTGGCCAACGGGCATCAGGAAGTGATCTCGATCACGATCGCGCCAGAGGTCGTCGACCCAGACGACGTGGAGATGCTGGAAGACCTCATCCTGGCCGCCGTCAACGAAGCGCGGCGCAAGTCGCAGGAAGTGGCCGCGGGAGAGATGGAGAAGGTCACCGGCGGTATGAAGATCCCCGGGCTGTTCGGGTAGGGCCGACGCCCGTCATGCGCCGACCGGTTCCTGTACGCGCTTTTGCGTCCACCACGGTGGGCGGCGCCCGCCCCACATGCGGACTCACGTGGTCGACACGGCGCTTCCTGGCGTCTTACCTGAGTAGGAGCGCTGTGGCGCGGCCGACCGCGGACGGACCCCATCTCAATCTTCCCCTGCCAGGGGAAGACGCGCACTGGCTCCAAGGATCGACCACGCTCTCGTGGGCAGGACGCGCTTGCGTTGTGTTCGTGCTGGTAGGACTTGCGGCACGGACCTGGGCCGGCACGCGCGGCCCGCTGAGCTTCACGGACGTGACCGAGTCGTCCGGGATCGCCTTCCGGCACGTCGCTGGCATGACGGGGCGCAAGCACATCGCCGAGACGATGGGCTCCGGCGCCGCCTTCCTCGACTACGACGGCGACGGCGACCTCGACGCCTACCTCGTCCAGAGTGGCTTTCTTCCCGACGAACGGCCACCCGACAACCCAGGCGGATCTCTGTACGAGAACATAGGTGATGGCGAATTCACGGACGTCACCGAAGCCGCGGGCGTCGCCAACGACCTCGGCTACGGCATGGGCATCGCCGTAGCCGACTACGACAACGACGGCGACCAAGACATATACATCACGAACTACGGACCCAACGTCTTCTACCGGAACGACGGCGACGGGTCGTTCACGGACATCACGGAGGCCGCAGGGGTCGGCGACGATCGGTGGGGCGCGAGCGCTGCCTTCCTGGACTACGATAGCGACGGTCTGCTCGATCTGTTCGTCGTCAACTACCTGGTCGCCCCGCTCGACATGACGCCATGCCGGAACGCGGACAACCCCGACCTGCTCGAGTACTGCCACCCACGACTCTACGAAGGCGTTGGCGATGTGCTCTATCGCAACAATGGCGACGGCACGTTCGCCGACGTGTCGGAAGCGGCAGGAGTCGTGAATCCGCTGGAAGGGCGGGGCTTGGGCGTGGCGATCGCCGATTACAACAACGACGGCCGACCGGACATCTACGTCGCCAACGACACGACCCGCAACTTCCTGTACGAGAACGATGGCGACGGCACGTTCACCGACGTCAGCCTGTTGGCCGGCTGCGGGTACAACGGCATGGGACTCCCCGAGGGCGGCATGGGCGTCGACTTCGGCGACGTCGACGACGACGGGTGGCTGGACCTCATCTCTGTACACTCGACAACCGAGACGAACACGCTCTATCGCAACCTGCAGGGCTTCTTCATGGACGCCACCGCCGCGGCGAGCGTCGGCGCGTCCACGCTCCCAATGACCGCCTTCGGCACCGACTTCGCCGACTTCGACAACGACGGCGTCCTCGACCTGTTCGTCGTCAACGGCCACGTCCAGGACGTGATCGCGATGCTCAACGACGCCTACACGTACCCGCAGCGCGATCAACTGTTCCGCGGCGTGGGCGGCGGAGTGTTCGAGGACGTGTCGAACTCCTCAGGGACCTACTTCGATGAGCGGCATGTTGGCCGTGGCGCGGCGTTCGGGGACTACGACGACGACGGGGACGTGGATGTGCTGGTGTCGAATTCGAACCAGCCGGCCGTCCTGCTACGGAACGACGGCGGGTCGGAGAGCGGATGGCTCCGGGTGGTCGTCGAAGGGTCGGTGAGTAACCGTGACGGCATCGGGGCGCGCGTGCATGTCACAGCGAACGGCGTGACCAGAATCGCCGAGGTGCAGAGCGGGTCGAGCTACTGCTCGGCGAGCGATCAGCGACTGCTGTTCGGTCTCGGGGAGGCCACGCGAGCCGAGAGGATCGACGTGACCTGGCCGTCCGGCCGGACGAGCGCGCTGGTGGAGGTACCCGCCAACGGCACCGTCGTTGTCACGGAGCCGTAGCGGCCGCTAGCGACCGCCCACGTCGGTACGTGAAGAGGGCCCCGTCCAATGACGGGACCCTCTTCCGAACAGTCGTACAGCGATGCTTAGCGGACGACCTTGAGGTCTGCCCAACGCACGCTGGCCTTGCCCTTGGCTTCGACGGCGACGAGGTCGAGGACCTCGAAGAACTGACCGTCGACAGTCGGTGCGACCTGGAGGTTGTCGGCTTCGAACCAGACGTTCACGTAAGCCGAGCCGCCGGACTCACCGCACTTGAAGAGCAGGACGTTGCCGCCCTGGTTCAGGTCGATGTCGGTCGGGGTCGTAACGCCGCGCACGTCGCCGGTCCACTGGTCGTTGTCGTAGACCTGGGCGCCGTTGAGCCACACCTGCAGGTAGTCGTCATGGGCCGGGTGCATCGTCACGGTCTGCGCCGTGGGCGAAGCCGCGATGATGATGCCGTGCCACTCGGTGTTGTCCGCGCCTGGGTCCAGACCCCACGACGTGTTCATGTTGTCGCCGTCCGTGGTGTCGATCGTGATCGGCATCCACGTGTGGTCACCGCCGTAGTCGGCAAGCGACACAACCATGGACTGCGTCGCGCGCACGCCGCTCTGCGTGGACACGGTCTCGTGCGTGTGCGAGCCGCCGGTGCCTTCACTGATAAAGTCGATCAGACCGGAGGCCGCGAAGCCACCGTTATTCTCGATGATCTCGAGACCCAGCCAGCCCTCAATCCAGGCGTCGGCGCCGGTCGTCTGCCAGTCCTGAGCGACCGCGCCACTCACGACCAAACTCAGCGCCAACGCGCTGACAATGAGCCATTTGCTCTTCATATCGTGCATGTCTCCTACTGAGAATCTGGGTGACCGAACCAGGAGCCGCAACGCGGCCGGTCGCCACCCCCTCACACTGCCGGCCGGAGCCGACGAGGTATTGATAGTAGCACCGCGCGACCGAGGCCGCAAGGCGCCCCACGGAACGGGTCGTCGTCGCAGGGACGCGCTATCGCGCCTTCAGCTCGCCCCACGTTGTTGAGGCCTTGTCCCGCGCTTCGACCGCGAGGCCGGCGTAGATCCAGAAATCACCCTCTTCGGTCGGGACGATGTCGATGTCGCTGTCGCTGTCCTCGAAGTGGAGGTTGATGTAGTCGTCGCCGCCGGACTCCCCGCACTTGAACAGGACGACGTTGTCCCCTTGCACGAGATCAACGTCCATTGGCTGCGTGACAGTCTTGACGCCGCCGGTCCATTGGTCGTTGTCATAGACAAGTTCGCCGTTGATCCATATCTGCGCGTAGTCGTCGTGGGCGGGGTGCATCGTCGTAGAGCGCGCGGACGGCGCCTTCATGACGATGATGCCGTGCCAGGTGAAGTTGTCCGATGCGACCATGCCCCAGCCGGTGGACATGTTGTTGGAGTCGTCGGTGTCGATCTCGACGACTTCCCAGTCCCAGACGCCGTCCTCGCCCATGCCGAGACCTGCGTGCGCGTCGTCCAAGGAGATCTCCGCGCGGCTCAGGTCGCCGAGGCCCTTAGTGGTGGACACGAACTCGTACGTGAGGTCGCCGCCCGTGCCCTCGGCGAAGTAGTCGATCCCACCGGAGACCGCAAAGCCCCCGTTGTTCATGACGTTTTCCATCGCGAACCACTTCGCGATCCATACATCGGACGCGGTGTGCTGGAACGTGGCCGCGAACGCGGGCGAGATGGCGACGGTCGCCGCCAGTGCGAGACTGAATGTCATGCGTTTGCGCATGGAAACCCCCTATGTGCGCATGTGTGTGCATGCGTTGGCATCCGCCAGGGCGGCGGATGCTCCCTATCCTGCCAGCGCGAGCTGGCGAACCGGGACCGTAGCACGGCGTCGTGTGTGCCGCAAGACGACCGCACGACGCCGTCTGTCAGCGGAGTAGACTAGCGCGACTTCAGACCGGCCCACGTAGTTGCGGCCTTGTCCTGCGCCTCGACGGCCAGCCCTGCGAAGTTCCAGAACTCGCCATCCACGGTCGGGACGATGTCGATGTCGCTTTCGCTGTCTTCGAAGCGCAGGTTCACGTAGGCGGACCCGCCAGATTCGCCGCACTTGAACAGCAGGACGTTGTCTCCCGCCACCAACTCGACGTCTGTCGGCCGCGTCACCTGGCGAACGGCGCCGGTCCACTGGTCGTTGTCGTATACCTGCTCGCCGTTTATCCATATCTGGGCGTAGTCGTCGTGGGCCGGATGCATCGTCGCCGTGCGGTTCTTGGACGACTTCATCACGAGAATGCCGTGCCATTCGATGTTGTCGGATCCCGCGGCTAGACCCCACGACGTCGCCATGTTGTCGCCGTTGTTCGTGTCGATCGTGATGGGTTCCCAGTCCCAGACACCGTCTTCACCCATCCCGAAGCCGGAGTGCGCCTTGTCCAGTTTCACCTCGGCAGTGGCCAGCTTCCGGAGCCCCTTTGCCGTCGAGACGCTTTCGTGGGTGATGTCCCCGTCTGTGCCATCGGACAGGAAGTCGATCGCGCCGGAGGCCGCGAAGCCGCCGTTATTCATGACGACTTCCATCGATAGCCACCCCTCAATCCAGCCGTCGTCACCCGTGTGCTGGAAGTCGACCGCGAACGCCGGCGCGGCCGCGAGGCCAGCCGCCAATGCGATACCCAGAATCATGCGCTTCGGCATATGGGATTCCCCCTTGATGTGCGCGAACGAGCGTACGACACAAGCCTGTCCGCTGCCGCCGAGCGGACGTTCCATGGTAGCACGGTACGGATACGGCGCGCCGACGTCAAGTCCTCGCGTGCCGCCTGCGATGGGCGTTGACAGCCCTTAACACGGCGCCTATACTCACCGTCCGGCCGACCGGACCAGACCAAACGAGGCAGGTAACAGACGATGGGCACGTTCGTTCGATTCCTGGGCGACGATGGCGTTCCGACGTGGGGTACGGTCGAACGGTCGGACGACGACGGCCGCGCGTCCGGCACGCTGCTTGCCCAACTACCGCCAGAGCACGATCCCGCCTATTACCCCGCACTGATGGCCGCGTTCGGCGACCCGGACGGCGGTGAGCCGTTCCAGGCCGAGCCGGGGATGATCGTCTCGCCCGTTGGTCGACCCCCGCTCGTCCTAGCGATCGGGCTGAACTACCAGGATCATCTGGACGAACTGAACGTCGCGAATGCCGCCTCTGGCGCGCCGCTCAGCCCACAGCCTACCGAGCCGACGGTTTTCGTGAAGTTCCCGGCGTCGGTCGTCGGTCACGAAGACACGATCGTCATCCCGCGCATGGCCCCGGCTCAGGTGGACTACGAGGCAGAATTCGCGGTCGTCATCGGTCATGAAGCGCGTGACGTGACGCCAGCGAACGCGCTCGAGTACGTGGGCTTCTACACGTGCGGTCACGACGTCAGCGCGCGCGACGCCCAACTGGAGGCCCCGAACGGCCAGTGGGTGCGCGGCAAGTCGTTCGACACGTTCTGCCCGCTCGGGCCGTACGCCGCCACCGGTCTCGACCCGTCGGGCCTGGACATCCGACTGATCCTCAACGGCGAGGCGATGCAGTCGTCGAACACGCGCCACCTGATCTTCGACGTGCCGACGCTCATCTCCTACCTGTCCCACAACATGACGCTGCTCCCCGGCACGGTCATCATGACCGGCACCCCCGGCGGCGTCGGGCACTTCATGGACCCGCCGGTTTACCTCGTTCCCGGCGATGTCACGGAAGTGGATATCGAGGGGATTGGCCGGCTGCGGAATCACGTCGTCGCCGACGAGAGTTCCGGCTTTACGCCATCGACAGCCTTCGCCGGGCCGATGCCGGCTCCTCGCGGTTCGGGTCAGGCCGGCGACTCGGGTTGACGTTCCCCGCCGGGCGGACGCAGCATCAGCAGCAGGCCTATCCCGGCGACAATCGAGAAGCCGCCGCTGACGCGGAAGACGACCGGGAGGCCGACGTTCTGGGCGATGTATCCTCCTATCGGCGGGCCGATGATGCTGCCGAACGCTGAGGAAAGCTGCAGCATCCCCATCGCCGTGCCCCGCGCCTCGGGCTTCACGAGGTCGGTGATGAGCGCCACGCTGACGATGGCGCCGGCCAGGCCGAGGCCCCACATCGCCTGAGCCACGGCGATCCACGCAAGGTTCGGCGCGACACCGACGAGCCCCCAACGCACGCCGCCCGCGATGAACGCGAAGACGAGGATAGGCTTGCGGCCCCACCGATCGGATAGGCGCCCCAGAAACAGGATGGCTGGGATTTCGATCACCGCGGCCAGTCCCATCATGCGACCTACCCACGCCTTCGACAGGTGGAACGTCTCGTCGAGGTGGTTCGCCATGAACTGCATGCCCATGGACCCGCCGACGGCGCTCACCGCCATCCAGACGTAGAGCACGACGAGATTGCGCTCGGCCAACACTTCACGCCATGCGCCCCACCGCAGTGAGTCCGCGACCGGCGCGGCCGTGTCGAGGAGTTTCACGCCGCTCACCGCGCAGCACACGAGGTATATGACCGCCCCCGATAGGAAGGCGGCCGCGTACGTTGTATCGAGTGCCACGATAGGAAGGAGCCCGAGGCTGGTAACGGCGAACCCGATGCTGCCGGAGACCCGGTACAAGCCGTACTGCCTTCCCCGCGCGCCGTCGTGCAGCGTGTTGGTCACGAGGGCGCTCAGGTTGAGGCCGTACGCCACCATCGCAGCCGACGAACAGAACGTCACGAACGCGAGCGGCCAGAAGCTGTGGGACACGAGGTACAGCGCAGAGGCGACGCTCGCGAGTCCGAGCCCGCCCACGATCCATGGCTTGCGCCGGCCCGACCGATCCGACATCACCCCGACGAGGAGCGGGAGCGCGGTCGTCGTCGCGGAGCGGACGAATCCAAGCCAGCCTATCTGCTGGAGGCTGAGGCCGATCCACGGCGCGCGAAAGTACAGGCTTCGTAGCGGCCAGACGATCCCCGCCGCCGTTCCTAGCGCGACGGTTAGAAACCAACATGTGCGGAAGTCGCGCGACTGCCACCCGGATCCCTGCGGTTCCTGCGCCGTGGGAGGCGCTTCGGACGCGGCCAAGCCGATGCCCTCCTAGTGCGGTGGTGGCTGTATGGCACGGCGCGATTGGTCGCTCATCGGGTCGCTTCGTGCGCAGCGCCCGGCGCCGAGCCCGGCGCGCGCAGCATGAATAGCAGCCCGAGCCCGCCCAGGATCGCAAAGCCACCACCCACACGGAACACGACCGGCAAGCCGATGTTCTGCGCGATGTAGCCGCCGATCGGCGGGCCGATGACGCTCCCGAACGCCCATGAGAGCTGCAGCATACCCATGGCGCTGCCACGCGCCGCGGGTTTCACAAGGTCCGTGATGAGCGCCACGCTCACGGTATACCCCGCGAAGCCGAGCCCCCACATCACCTGGGCGACGGCGACCCATCCCACGTTCGGCGCCATGCCGACCAACACCCACCGCACGCCTCCCACGATGAATGCGAACACGAGTATCGGCTTCCGACCCCAGCGGTCGGAAGCGCGCCCCAACAGGATGAGCGCCGGAATCTCGATCACCGCGGCCAACCCGATCACACGGCCGATCCAAGCCTTCGACAGGTGGAACGTCTCGTCGAGGTGGTTCGCCATGAACTGCATCCCCATCGACGTCCCGATCGCGCTGACCGCCATGAACACATAGAGCACGACAAGGTTACGCTCGGCCAGCACCTCGCGCCACGCGCCCCACTGAGACGGCGCGCCCTCCTTGGCCGGCGGCTCGTGCACGCGCACGAGCGCGATGACCATGCACGTCAGGTAGATCAACGCGCCCGTGAGGAACGTGGCGGCGTATGTCGGGTCGAGCGCGGCGAACGGGATCACGAGGAAGTTCGCGACGGCGTACCCGATGCTGCCCGACACCCGGTATAGGCCGAATTGCCGCCCTCTAGCGTGGTCGTGCAGTGTCGTGGTGACAAGGGCGTTGACGTTGACGTTGTATGCGACGAACGCGAGCGCATTCACAAACGTCACCACCGCGAGCGACCAGAAGCCATGCGCCGACAAGTACAACGCGGCGCTGACGCTCGACAGAGCGAAGCCCCACACAATCCACGGCTTGCGTCGACCTGAGCCGTCGGACAGGATCCCTATGACAAGCGGTAGCGACGCCATCGTCGCTGACCGGACGAACCCCAGCCACCCGATCTGCTGTAGGCTCAGCCCGACCGCCGGATCGCGGAAATACAGGTTGCGAAGCGGCCACACGAGACCCCACGCGATTCCGAACGTGGCCGACAGCATCCAGCACGTGCGGAAATCGCGCGACCGCCACACCGATCCCGGTGGGCCGTGGTCTGTGGGCTGAGATGCAAACAGCGACAACCCGATGCTCTCCTAACGCGGCTGAGCCGTCGTGGCTCGCATGGAGACCGCACGCTCCCTCACGCCGTCGCGTCCACGGCATCCGGTGGGCGCAGGAACGCTAGCAGGCCGACTCCGCCGGCAATCGCGAAGGCGCCGCCGACCCGGAACACGATCGGCAGACCGATGTGCTCGGCCAGATAGCCCCCGAGTGGCGGGCCGAGGATGCTCCCGAACGCCCACGACAGTTGCAGCATGCCCATCGCGCTGCCCCGGGCGGCCGGCCGCACGAGATCCGTAATCAGCGCGACACCCACTGTGTAGCCAGCGAATCCCATGCCCCACAGGAACTGAGCGACGACGACCCAGCCCAGCG
Source organism: Candidatus Poribacteria bacterium (assembly GCA_018644665.1). Taxonomy (GTDB): domain Bacteria; phylum Poribacteria; class WGA-4E. The sequence goes on along the minus strand of JABGQA010000077.1, from coordinate 56,979 downwards.
ACGGCGCCAGTCCGATGAGGCTCCACCGCACGCCACCCATGATGAACGCCAGCGCGAGGATCGGCTTGCGCCCCCAGCGGCCGGACGCCCAGCCGAGACCGATGAGCGCGGGGATCTCCAGAATCGAGGCCAGCCCGACGATGCGACCGATCGATGTCTTCGAAAGGTGGAACGTCTCGTCGAGGTGGTTCGAGAGGAACTGGAACCCCATCGAAGTGCCGATCGAGCTGACCGCGAGGCAGGCGTACAGAATGACCAGGTTGCGTTCGCGCAGTACCTCGCGCCACGCGCCCCATTGAGATGCGGCCTCGCCGGTCGCCGGGGTCTCCTTGATGCCCAGGAATGCCACGATGAGGCAGGCGAGGTAGATTCCCGCGCCGCTGAGGAAGGTCGCGGAGTACGTCTTGTCCAGCGCTACGAGCGGGATGAGGGCGAAGGTGGCGAGAGCGTAGCCTATGCTGCCAGAGACGCGGTACTGGCCATACTGGCGACCGCGGGCCTTGTCGTGCAGTGTCGTGGTCACGAGCGCGTTGACGTTCAGGTTGTAGGCGATGAACGCCACCGCCGTGAGGAACGTCACGCCCACGAGTTGCCAGTACGTGTGGCTGACCAGGTACAGGGCCGTCGCGGCGCTCGACAGCAGGAATCCGCCCATGATCCACGGCTTGCGGCGGCCTGAGCGGTCGGAGAGAATGCCGAAGAGCAGCGGGACCGACGCCATCGTCGCCGAGCGCACGAAGCCCAGCCAGCCGATTTGCTGGAAACTCAGGCCGATCCACGGCTCGCGGAAATACAGATTGCGCAGTGGAAACACTACGCCCCACGCCACGTTGAACAGCGCGGTCAAACCCCAGCACACACGGAAGTCGCGAGATCGCCACACCGACTCGATTGGCCCGGAGTCGGCGGGCGGTGGTCCAGGCAGGGACAAGCGGGGTCTCTCTTGATGTGTCGGGTCGGAACATAGGAATCATAGCGTAGGCCAGCAGTCGGGTCACGACATGGCCGGGCTCGCGGCGCCTCAGAGGAGACATCCGTTGGCAACGAAGAAGCGCGTAGTCGTGGTCGGCGCGGCGGGGTACATCGCGTCGCAGTTGGTCCCGCAGTTCAGGGACAAGTATGACCTCGTGACGGTGGACATCACGGACGGAACCCGCGCAGGCGACACCGTACCCGGACTGCACATCGCCGACCTGCTAGACACCGACCTGGAGTCACACCGCGAGCTGTTCCGGGGCGCCGACGCCATCGTGCACTGCGGCTTCCGCGGTAGCGCGTCCGCGTCGTACGGAGACGACGGGAAATTCGACGCGGAGATGGACAACGTCCGCATGGCGCGGAACGTCTTCGAATTGGCGCAGATGGAAGGGGTGAGCCGCGTCGTGGTCGCGTCCTCCAACCATGCCGCCGACTGGTACGAGCCGCTGCTGCACTCCGGGGGAATGGATGTCGTCGCCCCGGACACGTTCCCTCTCTCGGACAACCTGTACGGCTGGGCGAAGGCCGTCTACGAACACCTCGGGTTCGTCTACGCTACAGGCAAGCTCGGCTCGACGCTAGAGGTGGTGATGGTCCGCATCGGGGCGCCTCGGCCGATCCTACTGGAGAGATTCGTGGGCGGCGATCCGGCGCGGTACAAGCGGGATCTTGGTGCGTGGATATCGCCTCGCGACATGCGGCAACTGTTCGAGAAGTCTATCGACACACCCGACATCCGGGACGAACATGGTGTCCCGTTCCAGATATTCTACGGGGTGTCCGACAACGCCCGAGGGTTCTGGAGCATCGTGAACGCGCGCGCAGTCATTGACTACACGCCGGAAGACGACTCCGAGCGGGAGTACGCTGCGGATATCGCGTCATTCCTGCACGGGTCTTAGCCGCCTGCCAGCGCATGAGCACTAGAAGGGGAACGCCCAAGGCTGAGCGCTCCCCTTCCTGCTCGTCGTTCCGTCATTGATCTCGTCCGCAGGCCCCGGTCATCGCCCGCGCGTTTCTCCGATGGCGCCGACATTCCTCGACCATGAGCGAGGCCCCACCGTTGCAGTGGGCGTCGGCCCTTACGCCGGAGGGTTCCGGCGACGATATCCGCTCAGCGGTCTCTCTGTGCGCCGTAGCGACGAACCCGGGGCGAGTAACACACCATAGGCGTCCCCTCCACAGTTCGTTACGGCAGTCGGCTCAGCGGCATGCGCCGGGAGCGGCCGTCCATTGGCACAGAGGCCGGTAGCAAAACACGGACAAGGGGAAACGCTTTCGCCACCAGAGCTAGGCGTCCCGCCCCTGCCCGTTCATTGCTGTTCCCGCTTACGTATCGTGAACGGCTCTCGTGTTTCTGTCCCGTTCATTGCCGCTTCACCTCTACAATAGCCCCGGTTTCGGACCGTGCAAGACCCTCGCCGGAGAAAATCGGGAGCCGGTCGGGAAGGTCGCGAGAAGGCGCCGTAGGTGTCGTCGTCAGCACTTGGACGCCAACGACCGGTCGGCTATTCATTGGGCAGAGGCCCGACCCGTCGGGTCGGGCGCGCGAGACGAAGGAGCCGGCAATGGCCGAGTCAGAGGAACGGACTGAAAAGGGTCTCATTGAGAAGAACTGGGTGCTGGGGGCGATGATAGGGGTGCTCCTCCTCCTGGGAGTCGCGCTCTGGTGGCTCGCGACGCACCCTGACCAGGTGGCGGCGTGGGTCTCGCCGGACCGGTCGCAGGTGCGCGTCGAGAAGCCTAGCTGAGCGATTCGGAGGACCATGGGATCATGGAAGAATTGGAGGCACCCGGCGAAACATCGCCGAATCGGCAGTATCACTTGAAGCTGGACGATCCCGACCTGCTCGTGTTCGTCCGTCATCTGACCAACAAGGTGTGGAGGGGTCTAGCCCCCCAGTTGCCGGTTGACGCGCGCGCGCCCGGCACATACCTCGCGATGCGCAGGGTCATCGAGGAGGAGTTACGCGAACACGTCATCGGCATGGACCTCTGTGGACTGGCGGTCACCTGTAGCCTGTCCGAGGAATACGACCCGTGGCCCGAGGCCAGTGACCTGCCCTCGGGGTTGATCGATGCACAGACCGCATGATCTAACCGGCCCTCCCTCGCGGAGGGCCTTTCTGGGCCGGAATATATATAATGTCCCGTACATTAGCAGTAGATACGCGAGATGTCTCAGGCGCGGGCGTCCTGTCCCTCGGCCGTTGGGGGGTGGTTGGTGGGGCGCTGCTCATCCAGATGATTCTGGGCACAGTATACGCTTTTAGTGTCCTCGTAGAACCGTTCGAGAGCGCGTTCGGGTGGTCGCGAACGCAGATAACCGCCACTGCTAGCATATCCCTCGGAGTGTTCGCCGGTACGATGGTCCTCGCTGGGGGCGTCTTGGACCGCCGCGGCCCTCGATTCACGGGCCTGATAGGAGCCGGGTTCCTCACCGCGGCGTTCCTCGCTGTCAGCCAGATGCAGTCGCTGGCGGGCATGTACGTCGTCCACGGCATAGTCACCACGGGCGTAGCGATCGCCCTTTATCTACTCATACATGCCGTTACCGGCGGCAAGCGATCTCCCCTAGCCGACGGTCTTAAGATAGGCGTCATGATCGGCGTGGGCGTGACGTCCCTCCTAGTCGCTCAGACGATGATCAAGGGGACGGCGTCCGACTCGCTGTGGATGTTCTATCTCACCTATGGATTCCTTGGAGGCGCCGGTATCGGCTTCGGCTACGTCGCCCCGGTGACAGCGTGCGTTAAGTGGTTCCCGAGGCATCGTGGACTCATCACGGGCATCGCTGTCGCGGGTTTCGGCGCAGGCTCCATGATATTCGCGCCCTCGGCCCGCTGGGCGATCGACGCCGTCGGATGGTCGAGCTTTTTCCTCGTTCACGGCATCGTCTGCGCGGTTGGTTTGACGCTCGGGGCCCTGCTTCTCCGGAACCCGTCCGATGACGAGAAAGCCCACCTGGGAGCCGTCCGGCATGCGGCAAAGGAAGCCGGCGAGGAAACGCACTGGAAGGACATGCTGCGCACTTGGAAGTTCTGGCGCCTGTGGGTGCTGTTCATCTTCGGCGCCACTGCCGGTCTGATGACGATCACGCAGCTCAAGCCGTTCGCGACCTTACAGGGACTCACGGCCGCGCAGGGCGCCGCGGCGATCGCCGTCCTTGCCGCCTGCAATGCCGCAGGCAGAACACTGTGGGGCGCCGCGTCCGACCGCATCGGTCGCAGCAGAAGCATGGCCGCCATGTTCGCCCTTCAGGCGGTGATGATGTTCGGCATAAACGCCCTCACCGGTCCGACCCTCTTCTTCGTCGCCGCGGGTTGGGTTGGCTTCAACTTCGGCGGGATCTTCGCGCTGCTCCCGTCGGCCACGGCTGACACCTTCGGCACACGTGGCCTTGGCACGAACTACGGGATTGTGTTCACCGGCTACGGAGTCGCCGGGATAGTCGGTCCCATAGTCGGCGCACGCGTGTACGATCTGACGAACTCGTACGCCGCGGCGTTCACGTTCGCTGCTATCCTCTGTGTTGCGGCGACGTTCATCGCTCTGTTCACGGGCCGCACGCCGCGAGAGAAGGCGGCGTAGACGGCCTGGGCCGCCCTCGTCCCGTGGTGTGACGCCGCCGCGCGCCTGCTATGATCGCCGCGCGGCGGCGCACCGAGCGATCACGGGAGAGAGGAATCCATGGCCGATGCCCTGACGCCCGACCAGGTGGAGCAGTTCAGACGGGACGGCTACCTCGGGCCGTTCACGCTATGCTCGCCAGAGGAAATGGCCGGCATCGCCGAGCGGCTGGATGCGGACGTGTTCGCGGCGGAGCCACCCCGGCAGGGCATCCACCAATCCCGCCATCTCGACAGCAGGCTCGTGTACGACCTGTGCGCCCATCCGGCGATCATCTCGCGCATGGCGAGCATCTACGGCCCCGACCTACTGCTGTGGCGTTCTCACTTCTTCCTCAAGGAGACCGGAGCACTGGAGGTGCCGTGGCACCAGGACACGAACTACTGGCCCCTCGAGCCGCCGCTGAACATCTCGGCGTGGGTCGCCATCGACGACGCGACAGTCGAGAACGCCTGCGTCCATGTGATCCCGGGGTCGCACGCGACGGTCGTCCCCCACGTGCGGTCGCCGGAAGGGATGCTGTTCCCCGAGATGGCGGACATGGAGTTTGTCGACGCGACGACGGCCGTCGCGATGCAACTGCGCGCGGGCGAGTTCTTCCTCTTCAACGAGCGCACTGTCCATCGATCCGAGCCCAATCTCTCGGCTCACAGGCGCCTGGGTCTCGCCGTCCGCGTGACGACGCCGATCGTGCGAGTGGACAGCCGTCGGCTGTTCCCCGGTCACAACGCTATCGTGGTGAGCGGCGAGGATCGCCTCGGGTTCAGCGATGTCGCCGGCCCACCGGACTGACCGCGCTTCCCAGCTCTACAGCGCGACGTTCTCCTCGCTGAAGTAGTCGTTCGGGACGCCGCGGTAGAAGTCGTGATGCCACACGCCGCGGAACAGCGTGCGTCGCTTCGGCGGCATCGCCTCAATGACTTCCTGGGGCAGGCACAGCTTGTGATACTGGGCGTCCGCGTTGCTGTAGCAGTTGAATATCGCCATGCGCGGATGCTCCTTCGTCTTCCAAAGGGGACCGGCGTGGTTCACGCTCTCGGAGAAGATGATCGCGGAGCCCGGCGGGCACTCGTACGTCTCGAACAGGGGCGAGTCGAACCCTCGATGGGTCTCGGGTATCGGGAAGTTCATCTTGTGGCTGCCCGACATGACGAGCGTGCCGCCCTCGCCGTGCCGCACCGGGTTCAGTTCCCACGCCACGCGAGTCAAGCCGCTGTAGATGCTTCCGTTCTGGCACGAGTACGCATGCACCCCGACGCCTAGCCCGCCTCCGTGTGGCTCGAGCCCGACCTCTCCTTCGCTGCGGATCATCGAGAAGCTGTTCTCGCAGCGGAAGCCATAGCAGTCGTCGTTGCGATCGCCACCGAGGACGCCGCGGAGCACGCTGACGATCGCCGGATGGTCAACCAGGATCTGCGCGGGGCCGCTGAGCGAATACCGATCGTTCGGGTCGAGGCTGTCGCGGTCGTGCCGCAGCGCCTGGATATGGTCGCGGATGGCGCACACGTCATCCTCACCTAGAAGCCCGGGTAGCAGCAGCCACCCCTTGAGGTCGAACACGAACTTCTGTTCGTCGGTCATCGGTATGGCAGCGTCGATTGGGTGGTCGTCGTAGCTCATCCTCATCCTCCGTGCTTCGTGGACCTCGGCGGCGTCCATCTTGTGCTGCGGCGTGTAGGCTTAGGCAGTTACGTGCAGGTCGTCGGCCTGGGCGCCCGCTACGTCGTGGTCGGCGGCCAGCTCGTCGCGGCCAGCCGGAAAGTTGCCACGAACCTAGAGCGTCCCACAAACCGCAGCGAGCGCGTGAGCTAACGGCGCGCGCGTCGACGCCGTGGGGCGGCGCGGGCGACGTCCGCGGGCAACCGGGTAATCAGGTCGGCCAGAGTGATGAGATCCAACGCGTTGTGTTCCAGGACCGACGCCATCTCGGAAGCGTCGCCTGTCCGCGTGAAGCGACGATAGGCGGCGGGGATCTCGCTGCTCGGGATGTCACCGACGCGCGTGCGGTCGCAGATGAACCGCTCCAGCGTCTGCAGCCGACAGTTCGGCAGGTTGTCGCCCCAGACGCGTCGACCGACGTGCAGCAGGTCCACGTGTGTGCCGTGAAACGGGACGTCCACGCCGTGACGGTAGGCGCGGTTCTGCACGAACGGCCAGTCGAAGCTCTTGCCGTTAAACGTCACCAGCCACGTTGCCGGCGAGAGCAGCTCCGCGAATAGCGACAGGATCGCCCGCTCCTCGTCCAAGCTTCGCGCGAAGTACTGACGGACCGACAGGGCAGACCCGTCCCAGACCATCGCGCCTATCAGGAACACGGGCGTGTTCGAGAGCCCGGTGGTTTCGAGGTCGACGAACAGCACATCCTCGACACCCCGGATGTTGAGTTCCCCGCGGCGCGCGACGTTCCTGTGGAAAGGCGACTCTCGGTCGTCGACCTGTTCGCGGAACTTCGCGGAGAGGCCGGCGCAGTCGGCGTCGTAAGTGTCGACGTCCGTCGTGACGAGCAACGCGGGGCCGGCGTCGGATTGCACTTCGACGCCCGTCGGCATGTCGCCCAGCGTAGCCGTCGGCATGACGGGCGCCTGCGGCGGGCGGGCGCTCCTACGTGGCCGCTCACGGTCTTCCGGCGGCGGGTCGGCGTCCTTGCGCTCCGGCGCGCGGTCCTTGAGCGGTCGGCGGTTCAACGCCTCCATGCGTTTCAGCAGGTCATTCGGGGGAACCATCGTGTCGGCTCCGGGCTACACGGGCCACGGGAAGTCGTACGTCGGCGCGTTCGCGTGGCGCTCCATCGTCAGGTCGATACGGAGTTCCGTCGCCGCGTCCATGCGGACGGAGAAATGCCGCCCGCCGACTTCCACGACGGAGTCCCCGACCGTGGCGTCCACGAAGGCGTGCTCGCCGAACGCCCCCGCCTGCAACAGCACTTCTCGCGCTTCGAGCAGGTTCGTGTTCGCGAGGTGCACCGTGATCGCGTCGTCCGACACGCGGCCAACCAGTGCGGACACCCCCTCGGGGAGGCCAGGGCGTTGCGCCTCCGGGTCGAAGTACCGCACGGCGGCGTGTAGCAGTCCACCGTGGTAGATGGCTCCTGGAGAGCCGGTCGTCAACTGCGCCAGCGGTTCGCAGACGACGGGGTTCAGGTTCTGCCAGTGGTGCACGTCCCACTCGGCGGGGTCGCCGTCGTCATCGCGTATCAGAGCGAGGCGGCGGCACATCTCCTGATATGTCGCGTCGAGCATCTCGTCCGCCGCGCCCGCGTTCCCGCCGTCGACGAGGTCGAACCAGGCGAACGGCGTGTACTGGCCACCCTTGCTGAACCCGCCGCGCGTCGACAGCGGCCCGCAACGCTCCATCCGCGCACGATCCGCCGGCTTGCGAGTCAGGCAATACAGGTGCAGCGGGTAACGGACGTTCGGCGCTCGGTAGTCAAACCACCCGACATCGCCGTGACGGTTGGGCGTCTGGAACGCCCCGTCTCGTTCCTCACCCAGCGCCCAGAGGGCGTCCCACTGAGACCTGTGCAGGTCGAGGTACGAGTCGTCGCCCGTGAGCAACAGCGCGTTGGAGCCACCGATGAGGGTCGACTCGAGGATGTTCATCGACCCATGCGGCCATCGCCAGCCGTAGTACCCGCCCCACCACTTGCCGTCCATCCGTTCGCCGATTTCGTCGTTCGGGCCGACGTTGTCCGGGATGATGCCGCCGTTCCGCTTCGCGCGCTCAGCCCAGGCTTCCACGTAGTCGAGCACCCAGCGTCGGTACTTCTCGTCGCCGGTGTACATGTACGCGCTTGTCACGAGGCTGGTGGCGTTTAGGTTCAGGGGAACGTCGCCGGGAACCATGCGCGCGTTCATGCGCTTCAGGACTTCGCCGAACGCCTCGTCGTCGTTCCAATCGGCGATGGCTTTCGGGTCGTTCGGGTCGAGGCCCGGCACGTCCTCGTAGGGCGACAAGTAGCCAGCGAGCACCTCCCGATGCGTCACCCAGTCCTCGGCGGACATCTCGAACTGGGGGCCCCTACTGCCGTTGATGGGCGAGCGGATCATCTTGTGGACGGGATCCCAGTTCTGCGCCTCTTCGTCCTCGCCGATATACATGCCCGCGAAGCGGAGCGCGCGCTCTCGGTCCTGATGCACGTAGGGGTTCGCCAGGCCGTAGTAGTAGATGTACGTCGAGCTTTCGCCGTGGTGCATCCAATCGTAGTAGGCGTCGTATTCGTTGTGCACCTGGCCGTACTGCGTGAATTGCCATGTGATGGCGTTCCACTCGCGACGCGAGAGATCGTGCGCCTCTTCGCTTCCCCCGAGCGCGTAGAAGAGCGGGAACGACCAGAAGCTCTCGTAGGCGTCGTCGGAGCCATCCATGCCGGGCCATTCGTCGCGCCATACGAGCGTGCCATCGTCGCGCGTGTAACGCCGCACGAACTTCGGCGCGACGTCGTTCATCAGGTCGATGAGCTGGCGCTGCGCGCGCGCCCATCGCGGCGGGACGACGGCTTCGGTGGACTCAAAGAGGGTCGGGACGGTCACGCGCGGGCCTCCTGCGCCGTGGCGAGTTCGCTGAACCGAGGGGAGTATAGCGGATCGCCGCCGAACTGCGGAAGGAAGCGTCCCGGCGCTCGCCGCTGCCGGACAGGTCTGCTGCCCGGCCGAGGACAGTGCGCGCGGTCTTGTCCGAACGGCCATGACGTTGCAGTTTGGCCGGAGACGCAGTGGACTTGGGAGGACAGCATGCGCTTTGCCATCGTCGGCGCCGGGAACATGGGCAGCCTTTACGGAGCGAATCTGGCGCGCGTCGGGTACGAAGTCTGGCTGGGGGACGCGTGGGAAGATCACGTCCGCACCATCCAGGAGCACGGGCTGCGCATGGAGGGGCTCAACGGCGAATTCGTCGCCAGGCCGCACGCGACCACCGACGTCGACAGCGCCCCCCCGGCCGATGTCGCCATCATCGCCGTCAACGGGTACAGCACGGCAGACGCCTCCAGGAGCGCCGCTAGCCTTCTACGGGACGACGGCTACGCCGTGACGCTGCAGAACGGCTTGGGAAACATCGAGCTGCTGGAGGGCGCGCTGGGTCGCGAGCGCGTCGTGGGCGGGTTGACGTTTCACAGCGCCGACTGCATCGGCCCCGGACGCGTGACGCACACCAACCGCGGGCCAACGTATCTCGGGGAGCTGAACGGCGGCGGGTCCGAGCGAGTGGATGCGCTCGCCGAGGCTCTGCGTCGCGCCGATCTTGGGCCCCAGATCGAGCCAGACATCATGCGTACCATCTGGTCGAAGTTCGTGCATAACTGCGCGATAAACGCGGTGTGTGCGCTGACGGGAGTGCGGCCGGCGAGATTGCAGGAAGCCGCAGACGTTGAGGAGTTGCAGGCGGCTGTTGCCGCGGAAGCCATACAGCTTGCAGGAGCGCGCGGCATCGTCCTCGATGACCCGGACCCCGTCGACACGATCCTGCGCTACTGCCGCGAGAAGTCGCACCGGGTATCGATGGTGCAGCATCTCGCGCGCGGCCGCCGTACGGAAGTGGACTCGCTCAACGGGTACGTCGCCACGGAGAGCCGCCGACTGGGCCTCGCGGCTCCGTACAACGACGCGGTGGCGAAGCTGCTGCGTGGCCTGGAACACGTGGTCGACGACAAGACGTGCCGCGTCACCTGACCCGCGGTGGTCAGGGCGCTAGATGGGGCCGAACCGCTCGTCCAGCTCCACGGGCGCGCCTGTCCGGGCCGATTCGTAGCCGGCCTGCACGATCGCAAGAGTGCGCCGTTCGCTGTACCCGGTCGTAGGGCCGACCGAGGCACCGGCTACGTAGTCACCGAAGGCCTGGATCTCCTGGGCGAACTCCGAAAGCGGCTCCGGCTCGTACTCAACCGGTTGCGGCGCTCCGTCCTCGGGTATGAACTCGCAGCCTGCGGACGACGCGCGGAGCACACCATGCTCCCCGTAGATACAGTAGCCGTCCATCGCGCGAGGCAGTCGCGTCTCGCATGTCTGATGCACGGAGATGTTGACGCCGGTGCGCATCGTGAGGAGACCAGCCATGGTCGCCTCGATGTCCGGTCGCCGAAACGAGGCGGTCGCGTGTTCGCGCATGTACACCGTTCGGACCTCTCCGAAGATGTAGCGTAGCTGTGCGATGTTGTGGATGCCGTGGAGCATCCACGTGCCGGTCCCGCCGTCTTCGGGTCGCGTGAGCCACGCGCGGCGTCCTGGGTATCCGAATTCGGGAGCGCGGAAGCCACGCGACAGGGATGCGCCGGTCACGTCGCCTATCAGATCGCCCGAGCGTACCGCCTCGCGAAGGAACTTCGACTCGGCGGAATAGGTGACAGACGCCGCGACGTAGAGCTTGACGTCGTTCGCCTCCGCGGCGTCGATCATCTCCGTCGCCTGGTCGACGTTGAGCGCCATCGGTTTCTCGACGAGGACGTGCTTGCCCGCCTCTGCCGCGTCGATGGCGATCGGATGGTGTGTGGCGTGGGGAGTGCAGATGGAGACTGCGTCGACGTCGGCGGCGTCGAGGACATCCCGATAGTCCAGAACGGCCCTGCCGATGTCGTATTCGCCGGCCTTCGCCTCCACGTGGTCCAGATCGGTATCCACGAGGGCGACGACCGAGACGTCGGATGCCAGTTCCCGGACGGCCTCCACCTGCCTGCACCCGGCCCAGCCGGCGCCGATGACGGCGATCCGAAGCATGTCTGTCTCCGTCACGCGTCCGTGGTGGCCTTGGCGACGGCCCGCCGTCTCGACATACGTCGTCCCGCGACGCCGCCCAAGGGCTAGCGGCCGATCGAGCGACGCCGTATGTTCGCCCATGTCGTCGCCGATTTCCCCGCAGCGTCGACGGCGAGGAACTCTCCGCCCATCGCTTCGGCGATCTCGTCGGGCGTGAGCGCGCGGCTCCAGATGCCGACCTCGTCGATGACGCCTTCGAACGGCCTGTTCTCGGCCCCGTCGGGCTGATTGCCGATGGCCGCGGCCACTGTGCTGTCCGTGTCGAGTTCCCCCGCCTTGGGGAGGATGCCTACTTCTACGCCGTCCTTGTACAGCCGCATCTTGGAGCCGTCCCAGGTTGCCGTGGCGTGGGTCCACACACCCGGCTCGATGCCGCCCGTTGCCACGTTCGCCTTCAGCTCCCCGGTGACGCCGTCGGTCTTCAGCCGGAAGCGAAGGACCTTCACGGCGCCTTGCCGACCCGAACTGATCATCCACCAGTGTTGGTCGCTGTCCCCACCAATCGCCTTGGAGATCATGCGCGGGTCGTTGCCGGGCGTGTCGAGGTTGGTCGCGAAGAACCAACACGCGAACGTCGCGCCATCGCCCTCGACATCCAGCGTGCCGATGGAGAGCAGGTCGTCTTCGCCATCGAAGCTGAGGGCGCTCGCGCCGACCCTAGCTTCCGCGGCCGGCGCCCACGCGAGCCCGTTCACGAGTGAGCCGTCGGCGCCGCCGCCGGTTCCATCACGGGCGACGTTTCCGGCCCCCGCGTCGAGGGCCCAGTACGCCACGAGACCGTCGGCCAAGACTGCGACGCCGAGATTCGCGAGGCCCAGCGTCATAGCGACAACGCATACGACAGAGATTCGATTGTGCATCAGGCCCTCCCTTATCCGGCGTACCGCGAGCCCCGCAGCCCGGGCGCGGTCCCACGCAGGACGATGCCGCGCGGCGCATGATCCGTCAAGGGGCTGTAGGGGTCGTCAGTCGGGCGGGAGGCCGTGGCAGCGGGCGCAGTTCCGGATGTTCCAGTGTCGCAGCACGGGGCGGCTCTCGGCGATGTAGAGGTCGCCGGTGGCGTCGTCGACCGTGATCTCGACGGGCCGCTTCAGGACGGCCTCACGCGCGGGGCCGCCGTCGCCCTTGTGCGCCGGTCGCGCCGCGCTACCGGCCAGAGTGTCGATCGCGCCCGTTGCGAGGTCGATGCTCCGCACGCGCCCCTGTCGACCGTTCCCGTGCGCGACAAGCAGCTTCCCGGACGCGTCGAACGCGAGCGACAGCGCATGGCCCAACTCGGCGTCCAACGCCGGGCCGCCGTCGCCGTCGGCTCCGGGTCGGCCGACCCCGGCAAGCGTCTCGATGGTGCCGTCGGTGTCCACGCGGCGGATACGGTGGTTCATCGTGTCCGCGATGTAGACGCGCAGTTCGTCGTCCACGGCTACCGCCGACGGGCGATTCAGCCGCGCTGTGGTGGCTGCTTTGCCGTCGCCGCTGAACCCGCTGACCGCGCGGCCCCGAGCGATCACACCCGCGAGTATGGACGGGCCCTCGTCCGTAGAACGCTGCTTCCACGCGACATGCTCCAACGGGTTCGCGCCGTATCGCGTCCCCTCGGCGTCGGTGACGATGCCGTTGGATCTCAGCGAAGCGTTGCGCTCGAAGGTCTCGATGACCCCGGTGAGGGCGTCCACGCGTCGTATCTGGTATCCCGTGCCGTTGAGGTGCGGGTTTTCGTGACAGGCGAAACAGTGTTGCGACGATGGAGCCGCGCCACCGGCGACCACGCAGAAGTCCGGCGAGCGATCCGGCGCGGACCGCACGAAGAAGATCACCACGACGATCCCGAACACGACGCCGATGCCGCTCACGATGCGCATCATCAGGCGGCTGTCGGGCTTCTCGTTGGACTTCATCGGCATGAGGAATGCGCCTGTTGGGGTTCTCCGAAATAGTAGTCCCGGGCGTGAGGGCCGGACAGCGCATCTCGCGGCGCCCGACGCGGCCGGATCGAAGAAAGACCCCGCGTGTGCGCCGTTGAGGTGTGGACCACGCGCGGCTTTGCGCGCCACGGCGCCGCCGATTCCCCTCCCTCTCCCAGTGCGCCCGACAACCAGCGAGCATGGCGTAGGGCTCCGGTCAGCGGCCCCGCACAGGACCTGCGGCGAACCACTGCGGGCACGCTGCCCTGGCCGCGCCGGCGCGCCCGAACAGCAGCGACCCACAAGGCCGGGCATGCGCTCTTCCGCAGACGTGTCGTCCGGGCCTCGGCTGGCACGCCGGTAAAGAGATCGCGGACCCAGCCTGAACCCGCCGAGCCGCGCGGCCGGAGCGGAGCCAGGTGGGCATGTAGCGGCCGCTGAGCGCCACCACATGGTCTTGCGTGGCTCCCTCGACAGGCCTCGTGTGGTCGTCCGGCGCCGGGGCCGGATGGCGCGTGCGGCCCCGCTGGCACGGTACGTGCGCAGACACGCCTACGGGAATGGCGCATACAGTCGCGTCACCGCCCGCGCGTGCGGTAGGCGACGCGTCCCCCACGTAGGGCGGTCACACCGCCGGCCGACCTGTCGTGATGCGGATCGCAACACACACACGCGGAACGCGCGCGAAGAAGTGTTGCGAAACAGGTCATGGTCGGCGCTGGGTTCGGGTCGCAACGGCGGATCCGGGCGCAGGGACGCGTGGCCGCCGAGAGCGGATGATAGGGTAGCGAGGATGCCAGAGTTGATCGAGAACGAACGCCCGCATGAGGACGCTGAGCCACGCGTGGCCGATGGCGCTGGCGCGGGGCGGTGCGCCGTGGAGCGCGTGGCGGAATTGGAACGAACCGTCGGGCGGCTCGAACGAGAACTCGCGGAGCAATGCCGCACTGAATCCGCAGTACGTCGGGCGGCGCAAGCTCGCACCGAGTTGCTGAGGTGGCTGCTGTCGACGCAGGAGCGCGAGTACGCCCACATCGCGCAGGAGCTTCGGGAGCGGACCGGCCAGTTGTTGGCGTCCCTCCTGCTAGAGCTGAAGGTCGTGCGTGGCGATGTGCCCTCAGGCCCGGCCCACGACCGGATCGAGAATTTGCGCGCCATGGTGAGCGATGCGCTGGATGTGGTCCGGTCGCTTGCCACCGACATCCGGCCATGGTCGTTGGACCACCTGGGCCTCACGGGGGCCCTGGAACAGGACGCGCGGAGCCTGGCAACCCAGGCCGGCGCCAAGGTGGACTTCCACGCTGACGAGTTGCCGCCCGGGGCCCTGGCGCCATACGAGGAGATCGCCGTCTACCGTGCGGTGCAAGCAACACTGGACAACATCGCGCATCACGCAGGCGCGCGTGAGGTCAGCGTTTCGGTGCGACGCTGTGCGCGCGAGCTTGCCATAGTCGTCGAGGACGACGGCGTCGGGTTCGATGTGGACACGGTACTAGCGCGGTCGGCCGACCCCTTGTCTGGCCTCCTCCTCGCGCGGGAACAGCTCGCTGCCGCCGGGGGGCACATGTGGTTCGAGTCGGCGCCTGGGAGCGGTACCGTGGTCTTCATCGAGTTGCCGACTGCCGTAGGAATCCAGGCGACTGGCTAGCTCCGCCACCCCGACGTCACTGTGGGTGATCGGGGCGCTGGCTCGGCACGCTGTGTACGCGGACGCTACGGACACCATCGCCATGGACAGGGTCAGGGACGATCGCATGCCCATCCGAATCCTCCTTGTGGAGCCGTACCACCTCTACCGCGCGTCGGCGCGTGTTCTCCTAGACTCGCTGCCGGACATGGTCGTGGTCGGTGAGGCAGACGGCACGGATCAGGTCGCTCTCCAGGGGCCTGGCCTGGCCCCGGACGTCGTTGTCCTCGGCGCGGGATACCTGGACGGCGGCGACCGCCACGCCGTCGCCGCCCTTCGTAGAGCGCACCCTCGGTCCGGCATCGTCGTGCTCGGTCTTGCGGACGACGCCTGGGATGCGATTGAGGCCATACGCCTCGGCGCCACGTGCTATGTCGTTAAGGACTGTTCGGTGGAGGAGCTGAGCGCAGCGGTGCGGCAGGCGTACGCAGGAGAGACGTACCTCTGCGGAAGATTCCTGGCTCGAGAGGATGCCGCCGACCTCGTCGCGCGCGGCCGTCTGCGGCCGACGCCCAAATCCACCGATCTGACGACACGGCAACGCAAGGTCGCGGAGCTGGTGGCAACGGGGCACACGAACCGCGAGGTAGCCTCGCATCTTGGCGTGCGGGTCAAGACTGCCGAGAACCACCGCCGACGCGTCATGGAGAAGCTGCACTTGCGGTCCCGCGCAGAGCTATTCCGCTATGCGATGCGCGAAGGAATCGTGCATGTCGGCGAGTGATCTCTGGCGAGCCGCCGTCCACCCCGGAGCGCGGAAGTGGGTGCTTCTGCTCGGGCCTGTCGCGGCCTCTGGCTGCGCTGACGTGGGTCTGACACCGGACGCGCTGCTGAACGGCACGTACCAGATAGACGGGTCGACGGTCCAACTCACGGGCGGAGAGTACCGAGCGATTGCGGCCGACGAGTCCGCATCTGCCGCCGACGTCGACGGAGCGCCGACTCGTGTCGTGGCCCTCCATAGTGTGGTCGCCCTGGGTGATCTCGGAGGCGACGATGGCCGAGACGCTGCAGCAGTCCTGATCGACGACATGGGGCCAGACGGCGTGACCCATCATCTCGCCGCTCTCGTCCACCGCGAAGGTGGATACGTGAACGTCGCCACCGTTCCCTTGCGGCGTGGCGTCCACCTCACGCACGTGTGGATAAACGACGTCACGCACATCATAGCCGTGCGAGTTCGCGGTCTGTATGTGGATCCTGCGTCCGGCGAACCAACGGTCGTAGTGGGCACAACAGGCTACCTGCTGACGGGCGGAATGCTGTCGCCGGTGCGGTCGATGCTCGGAGGCGCGCTGCCACGAGCCGCCGCGGGATGGCGGCCCGCGCACACGCGACGGTAGGCCAGCCCCTCCGCCGATAGAGACCGGGCAAGCGGACGGCCGACGTGTTCGCTCGCGGACTCCGCCCTCGTCTACGTCGCCACGTCGGACGGCCGGCAGCCCCCACCGTGATCGAATCGGGACGGGGCGATATCGCCGCTTCCCAATCGCACTGGGCCCGCCATGATGCCCGGCCGCCCCGCCGGACGACATACCGGGTGCCGGGGCCGAACCCACGCGCGCGCGGCCCATCGGCGCTAGCTCGGCGCGGTTGCGCGCCCGGCCTTGGGCGCGGCGTACATGACCTGTTGTCGCAGGCGTGACTCACTGGCGCCGGCGGGGCCCTCGGCGCGGACGTAACCGGGTCTACGGACCCACAGACGGCCATGGACAGAGAGACGATCGGGTCGGCCGCTGTGCCCGCCCGAGCGTCTGAGGTAACATCGTTGCACGCGACCGGCCCCATCCACGCGACAGAGGACGACGCATGTTATCCACGGCGTTGATAGCCGCGGTTGTCGCGGTCCTGCTCTTACTGGTGCTGGGGCGTATCCTGCGCGTCGGTTGCCGGCTGGTCGTCTGGGCGTTCTACTTCGTCATCCTGGTAATCGCCGCCGTGGTGTTGTACTCCCTGTTGCAGCAGATGGAAGTCCTTGAGCAGTTCCGGCCGTAGCGCCAGCCTGGATCGCACGCGTGTCGCCGTCTAGGCGCCGCTTCGACTGGATCTCCGTGCCCATGGGCGCGGTCTATCTGTTCCTGTACGCGCCGATAGTGGTGCTCGTGGTCTTCTCGTTCAACGACTCGCAGTTCACCGCGCAGTGGGAGGGCGCCACGTTGCGCTGGTACGGGTCGCTGCTCGGGAACCGCGACTGGTTCCGCACGGGGTGGAACAGCCTCGTGATCGCGGGAGTATCCACGGCGCTCGCGACGACCCTCGGCACGATGGCGGCAATGGCCTTGGAGCGCACGCGCTTCCGCGCGAAGCACATGGCGGTGATGACGCTCTACCTGCCGATCGTCGTGCCAGACCTCATCATGGGCATCGCGCTGGCGGTCTTCTATAGCGCGGTGGCGCGGGCGGCGTGGTCGGTGCTGGGCATCCGCCTATCGCTGGGCAAGGCTACGGTGATCTTCGCACATGTCGCATTCAACATCTCGTTCGTCGCCGTGGTCGTGCGGGCGCGCTTCCGGGGCATCCCTGAGTTCCTGGAAGAGGCGGCGCTCGACCTAGGGGCGACGCGGTGGCAGGCGTTCTGGCGGGTGCAGTTCCCTCTACTGGCGCCGGGCATTCTTAGCGGCGCGCTGCTTGCGTTCACGAATTCCATCGACGACTTCGTGGTGACCTACTTCACCGCCGGCCCGGGGGCGACGACGCTATCCCTCAAGATCTTCTCGACGTTGCGCTTCGGCGTGACGCCCGAGGTGAACGCGATCTCGGCGCTACTGTTGGCGAACTCGACGCTGCTGGTCCTGCTGTCAATGGCGCTCGGGCAGCGGCACGCCACGGCGGAGCGAGCCCTCCCAGGCGTGTAGACGTGGTCTGGCGCCAACTTCACGTCTCTCAAGACGGCGCCTCGGCGTACCATCAATCCAGAGCGCGCGAACTCGCGATGAACCATGGGCCTTATTCCGCATGAAGATTTACACCAAGCGTGGAGACGACGGCGACACGGAGCTGTTCGGCGGGGCTCGCCTGCCGAAATACAGCCCCCGCATCGAGGCGTACGGCTCCGTGGACGAACTGAACGCACATCTCGGTGTCGTCGTGGCTGCGCTGGATCGCCCCTGCGACGAGGACATCGCGACCGTTCTGGAGACGGCGCAGCGACGGCTGTTCGAGGTGGGCGCGGACCTCGCGACGCCCGCGGCCGAAGATGGCTCCACGCCGTCGGCAATCGCGAGGCTGTCCGCCGAGCAGCCGCGCGAAGTCGAAGACGCCATCGACGCCTGCGAGGCGGAGCTCCCGACGTTGAGGGCGTTCATCCTGCCATCGGGTATGCCTGCGGCGACGGCGCTTCACGTCGCGCGTGGTGTGTGTCGTCGCGCGGAGCGGCGGGTCGCGGAGCTGGCGGCTGAGGAAGCGGTGAACGAGCACGTGTTCGTCTACCTGAATCGACTCTCGGACCTGCTGTTCGTCCTGGCGAGGACCGTCAACGCGCGGGCAGACGTCGGTGAGGCGGAATGGAATCCACGCGCGGAGGGGAAAGACACGTGACCGAAGCATCCACCGGCACGCCCGAGACCGCCGCGAACGGCAAGGGCAAGGGCAAGCTGCTCATTGTCGCGGACCTGTTCCTCTTCGCGAAGCTCCGCGAAGGGGCGATATCTCTGGGCTACGAGGCGACCGGCGCGGGTAACATCGACATCGCACGCAAGAAGCTCGCGGAGGAGCAGTTCCTCGCGGTGTTGCTCTCCTTTAACAAGGACGGGTTCGACTGGGAAGGCCTCCTGGCCCACGTCCGATCCACTCCGGAGACGCGCGAGTTGCCCGTGCTGGCGTTCGGCAGCCACGTGGATACTGCGGCGTTCAAGCGAGCGAAGGAATTGGGCGCGGACATGGTCGCGCCGAACTCGCAGATCGCCTCCGACTTTCCCTACGTGCTAACGTCGCTGCTGGAGTACTGAGGCCGCTTCGGCCCGCCCTGACCTACTCGTATGGCGTCCCGGCGACCACGATGTAGCCGTGGGGATCTACGAATATCGTGTCGCGCAGACCGTACTCCTTGTCTTCCGGGGGGTGCTCGCGGATCGCGGGGAAGACACGTGGGAAGCCCGGAGCGAACGCCCCGCGCTCTCGGATCTCCGCGTAGAACCGATCTACGTCCCGCACCTGCAAGTACAGAGCGGTACCCGTGTTCGGAAGCTCCGGCGCGGCGCCCTGGTTGAAGTGGATGTCGCAGCCGTCCCGGCTGACCCCGGCGTAGTCGCCCACGCCCTCGGGCGAGTGCATGAACAGCACCTCGAATCCCAACCGATCACGGTAGTACGCCACGGCAGCGGCCACGTCAGGCACGGGGAGTATCGGCACGATCCGTACGAGGTCGCCGGCTGGGGCCGCGCCCCACACATGGGTCGCCACCGTAGCGATAGTGTTCATGTAGCTCTCCCCACCACGATACCGTCGAGTCATTCTCCGCCGCGCGACGACGTCAAGTGGTCGCCGAGTCGCGCGACCATCCGGGCGACCGCCTCCCGACCGAAGCCGGGTGACGCGTCCCGAGGGTGCGGCCCCGCGATGCCGGTGGGCTCCTCCGCGTCCGTCTCGGTGAGGCTGGCGTCGACGCATTCGGGTCTGAGCGCCCACAGCAGGGACGTCTCCCAGCGCGCGGCATGATCTCCACGGTAGCCCTCGTCGGACACGAGGTCATAGCCGATGAACACGTGGACCGCGCACTCACCGTCGTCCTCAAGGTAGCGCTCTCGCGCGGCCTTCGCCGGGCCGCTCTCGGGGTAGTGCCCCGTGATACAGACGACCTCCTCGAACCCAAGCGACTCGATCTGATGGAACGCGCGCGTGACAAGTTCCTCGAAGAAGCTCCATCCACCGCTCTCCTCCGCGCGCTTCGCGTTACGCTCAAGCTTCTCGAAGGGGATGCCGTAGGCGTCCGCGACTTCCGGTCGATGGTCGCGCGTGAGCGAGTTGAACTTGCTCGGATGGTAGACGATCTCGAGGATGTCCGCGCGGTTGTCTCCCCAGAATATCGTGGGCATCACGAGGCCACCATGTTCTGCGGCGAATTCGCAGCAGAGCGCGTGCGCCTTCAGGCCGTCGAGGCCGACGGCGTTCTGCGGTCCATGCCACTCCAGCGTGCCGAGGGGCAGATACGCCAACGCGCGCTCTTCGCGGGCCGTTCGGATCTCGTGCGGGAGCATCTCCTCGTACCGGACCTTGAGCATGTCTCGTCCCCTTACGCAGACCGCTTGTTGATGTCGTGCCCGACAGGGTCGTCGCCAACCCACCGCTCGTCTGCCGGCTCCGACGCGAGTTGGTACCGCGTGTCCGACGTAATGCGGATGCGATTCACGGGCGAGACATTATCGAGCGAGCAGTGCATCGTGAACATGCTGAACACCAGCAGATCGCCGAGACGGAAGCCTCCGTCGTCCGCAGTAAGCCAGCGCCCGCCGAATTGATCCTGAACTTCCACCGGGTTGCGGCTGAACCATCCGCCGCCCCATGGGTTCGGCTTGCCGCTGTCTACGTCGACGGCGCCGTAGCCCTCGCGCAAGTCCTGATGCGTGTGCGAGTCTTCGAGGATCATGAGCGCGCCGTCGCAATACGGCACGTCGCCGATGGGTATCCAGCTCGTGTAAAGGTTGTGCGTGCCGCGTCCCATGTAGACGACGTCGTAGTGACAGCCCGTCGCCCCGCCGACGCGCACGTTGCGCAGCCATATGTGGTCGAACGGGCGCACCTCGCCGCCGAGGAACGTCTCATAGAAGGAGATGACATTGCCCTCGTGCACCAACCGCGTCAGCGCGGGGCCGTTCCGCAGGTCGTTACCGAAGGCGCGCGTGTCGGGGAGTTTGCCGCGCGTCGACGTGCCGGACGCGACGGCGTCCATCAGCGGATGCGACGTGTCGATCTCGTCCACCGAGGCGAGGCGCTCCAGAATCTCGCGACGCGCGCCCGTGACGACGTCCTTGTCGAGGCAGTCGCGGATGAACAGGTAGCCGTCCTTGGCCATGCGGGCGCGCAGAGCACCGCCATCTTCGCGTATGTCGCTCGATTCGGTGAGCCAGCCGAACTTCTCCGCGTCTCGGCTGAATTCGACGCCGTGCGAAGTGAACGTGTCCGGGCTATCCATAGTGCAACCTCATCCTGTCGGAGCGCGGCGCGGGAATGACGCAGAGTAACCCGTTACACCGCGCGGATGGAAGGCGGCGCCGCCCGACTACGGCGACCCGTGACCACGCGTCGGTTTTCCCGTAGAATCGGCGCGAACACGGACCCCGACAGGAATCTACCAGGAGAAGAACGTGAAAAAGGGCATCTGCATAGGCACGCTACCCGGCGCCATCAGCGAAGAAGGCTTCGCGCTCGCCGTAGAGGCGGGCTTTGTCGGCGTAGAACTCGGCACCCTCAACGACGACGAGACGCGCCGGAAGGCCGCGGCGTTGGCGAAGAAGCACGGCGTCGAGATCCCCAGCATCATGAACTCCGCGCACTGGGCGAAGCCGCTCTCAGACCCGGACCCGGCCGTGCGTCAGGAGTCCGTGGACGGGATGATGGCGTCGTTCGCGAGCGCGGAAGCGGCCGATGCGGGCACCGTGCTGCTCGTCCCGGCGGTGGTGAACGACACCGTGAACTACGAAGAAGCCTGGATTCGCTCGCAGTTCGAGATCCTCGGCATGCTCGAAGTCGCCAAAAAGAAGAAGATCGACATCGGCCTCGAAAACGTGTGGAATAAGTTCCTGCTGAGCCCGACGGAGTTCGCTCAGTACGTGGACCAGTTCAACTCGGAGTACGTGACGGCGTATTTCGATGTCGGGAACATCGCGCTGTACGGCTTCCCCCATCAGTGGATTCGGACGCTCGGGGCGCGGATTAGCAAGGTGCACGTGAAGGGCTTCGACACGTCCACGCGACAGTTCACACCAACGCTGCTCGGCGGGAACCTCGACTGGGGCGCGTCGATGGACGCCCTAAGCGACATCGGTTACGACGGTTGGGTCACTGCCGAAATGCCGCAAGACCGCGACAACCCGCGCGACGGCTGCTTCGCGCTCAGCGCGGAGATGGACAAGATCTTCGCCGGGGACGTGTAGGCGGCCGCGTCAACTGGCGTCTCGCACATCGCCCGCAGTTGGGCGGGGTGGTCGTGTAGGGAGCCTGAATGCGTCCACGCGCGACTGCCTCTGCGCGACCACGGCGGAGTCGGTCGCGTTCGAACCTCGTCCTTCCGGCTTCCGAGAGCCGTACCGGCCACAGAGCATCTGCATGCTGGGATGTCGCGGCAGGGCGCGGATACCGCCTCGGGAGCCCACACGGTTGCGGCCGACGGACGACAGCCACCCGCTACATCCTGGTTCGCGAGCGGTCCCGAGACAGCGACTGCCTTGGCCTAGATGTCTGCCGATGCACGGGCCCGGCCGCAACATATCGTAGGTCGTCCGGCTGACCGGGCATAAAAGCGGGACAGAGTGACGAGGACCGGGAGCGTTGGTCATACGCGGCAGCGGGCACAGTTCACCACGAGGCCAGTGGCAACCCTTCGGCCGCGCCGATTGGCACAGGCTGGCGTCCAAGGACCCGGGCCGCCTCACGCACCGTTCATTGCACGACTGAGACTCCACCCTCCCGCCGTGACGTGCCGCGATAGAAGAACAGGAACCTCATCGTGAGGAACGAGGAACAGACGGGCCGGCGAGACGTCCTCCAGCACTCCCGTTTGGGTTCCGCTGGCGCGGGACTGGCGAGCACGTCGACAGCAAATGCCGTCGTGGGCGCCGAGGTGGAGGAAGATCAGGTCGCGATGGCCGATGGCGACGTCAGCTGCGATGTCGACGTGCTGGTCGTCGGAGGCGGCACAGCAGGGACGATCGCAGCGATTCAGGCGGGACGCGCTGGGGCGAAGACGCTGCTCGTCGAGCGGCACAGCCAGCTTGGGGGCACGACGACGACGGGTGGCGTTGCGTTTCCTGGCCTGTTCGACGCCTGGGGGAACCAGATCATTGCCGGCATCGGTTGGGAGTTGGTTCGCGAGAGCGTCGAGTTGGATGGCGGCACGCTCCCGGACTTCTCCAAAGTACCTCAGCGACATTGGGAAAATCAGGTCCCGGTCAATATGTTCCTCTACGCAATCATGGCCGAGGAAAAGTGCACGCAAGCTGGAGTCCAGATCGCGTACTACGAGTTTCCCCAGGCGATCACGGAAACCGCCGACGGCTGGCAGGTCGATTGCGCCGGATTCGGGACACGACGCCGCGTGCTCTGCAAACAGATTGTCGACTGCACGGGTGGAGCCGAGGTGGTCGGCATGCTCAGGCTGCCGCGGCTGCGCGAGGAGGAAACCCAACCGGGCGCCATGCTATTCCAGATCGGCAGCGCCAATGACCCCGGACGCGGCCAGCTGCACGCGTTGTATGTGCACGGCGCCGACTCATCAAACTCGCGCACGGTCACCAAAGCCAGCATGACCGGTCGCAAGGCCGTGCTCGCGAAGGTGCGCGAGGAGAAACAACGTCTGATGCACTTGCAGTCGGAACCTGGCTTTCGGGAAAGCTACCGTATTGTCGGCGAGACGATGATTACCGTGAACGACTACACATCCGGCAGGACATACGACGATGCGATCTGCAACGCGTTCTATCCGGTCGACCTTCACTCGAAGACTGGTGTACGGCCCAAGCCGCTCAAGCCTGGCACGGTGCCGACGATTCCTTTGCGGGCCCTGATCCCCAAAGATGGCCGGAATATCATCGTCGCCGGACGCTGCGTCTCAAGTGACCGGCTGGCCAATTCTGGACTGCGCGTCCAGGCATCTTGTATGGCGATGGGCCAGGCCGCTGGCGCCACGGCATCCCTGGCTGCGCAGCATGAGACCACGCCTTTGAGCGTGCCGCTCGCCGAGATCCGCAAGCTGCTTCGTGAACACGGCGCCATCGTTCCCGGCGACGCATCTCCGGGATGAGGCACATGGGGCGATTGCTGCGGAAGGGCGGCAGGATGCGTCGTCTGAACGCGACTGGTCGCTGCATGGCGCCTGCAGAATAACTGATCTGCGTGTGGCGCTGATTCAGCAACGCCGAGGATCAGGGTCAGGATCCGTCGGGACTTCCGACAGCAGGTCGTATGTCGCAGACTTGCGCCGGCTCAGCGCCCACAAACTCTCCGCACACCGGGCGTGGCTGGTTCACCTTGCCGAAAACCGCCGCATCTGCCAGAATGCCTCCTACTGAGAGCACACCTCCCTCCCTCGGATGAACTGGATGACCACGGCGCAGCGCTCGGACCGACAGAGGAAATCGCGGCCGGCGGAGGGTTCCTCCTCCGCAATCTCACCCTTCACGCGAGCCACGCGCCGGCCGTGTTTTGACCGGTGGCTGTGGGTTCCAACGCATGGCGTGCCGATGGCGGGCGAGGGCGCATGAACAGACGAGCAGCACGAGGTCGAGGCTCGGCAGGAGCCGCGAAGTTCGCGATACGGGTCGCCCGCGAAAGCGACTACGACGAAGTCCACCTCCTGTTTGAACTCGCAGAGCGCAGGAACAACAAGCTTCTGCCGCACATCTACAAGTACCCGGAGCGTCCGGTACGCACCCTGGAGTATCTGCAGAAGGCGATCTCGACGGACGGCTCGACGTTGCTCGTTGCCGAGGCCGCCGGGCAACTCGTGGGCATGATACGCGCCGCCGCCTTCTCCGGCCCGTCGCTGCCACCCACGGGTGTTGGCCAGGTCGCGTATCTGTTCGTGATCGAGCCCCTCCGCCGTCTGGGGGTCGGCTCATCCCTCCTCACCCGTGCCCATCGCTGGATACTCGAACGCGAAGTCACACGAGTCGACGCGGAGGCGCTTAGGGCAGATGACGGCGCGTTCAACTTCTTCGTGGGTCACGGGTATCGTGAGATCACGCAGGTGCGAAGCCACGTCGTCGGTGACAACCCGCCAGCCGTCAGTCCGTCGATCCGGGACGCGGGCGCCAGCGACTATGCCGCGGTGTCGGATCTGCTCTTCGACACGCTCGTCTATCACGCGGAAGTCGCCCCAGGCGAATACACTACGCCGAAGCCACCTGGCATCGCGCGCGACGCGTACGATGCGATCGTGGCTGACGACAACCAGGGCTGTTTCGTCGCCGACGTAGACGGCGTGATCGGCGTGGCGCGAACGAGGATCATGCCCTCGGCAGCGTACGTCGGCGGCTCTGTGGCGATGACGTCGCACGTGCATGTGCCCGAAGAACACCGGGGCAAAGGCGTCGGAAGAGCGCTGATGACCGCAATCGAGCGGTGGGCCGCCGACCACGATGCGCCGCGCGTTCAGTTGAGAGTGTCCCAGTCGAACAAGGACGCGGTAGGTTTCTACGACCGCATCGACTACGAGCTGATGTCCGCGATGATGACCACTCGGCTCGAGGAATAGATACCCGGTCGCTCCCGCTTCGCGATCTGGATCGCCGGTATCCCCCTACGGTCGCCGGTTCCGTGGACGATCCGCACGCCGCCCGCCCGCATACGAAGCCAGCCCTTGCCGCCGATACGACTGTAGCAGCACCCCGAAGAGCCTGACTCCGCTGGCGAATCGGGCCCGGCGCGCGTGTGAACCGGGCGATGTCGGGGCGATCAGAACAGGTGGTACGCCTTCTCATCCCAGGCGCCTGTCAGGTCAGGATCGCCGGCGCGCCGCAGGAGGTCGTAGTAGCTGTACGGGTACTTGAATGCGTGCCCGATGTCCACGGCATTGTCGCCTCGTCTCTCCCAGTAAGCCGAGTCGGTTGGCCGCAAGTCGCTCGGTTCGTGATCAGGACGGGGGACGGACTCCGGCTCGGGTCCGCGCCGCGTGACGGTCACGTACTTGCGGAACGCTGTGCGGCAGCTTTCGGCCCATCCGAAATCTCCCATCGCCGCAAGCTCGACGAGCGCCTGGCCAAACGTCAGCATGTGTCCGGCGTATCCCTGCCCAAGTCCGACGAACCGATCGACCGCCGCGCTCGCTTCGCGCAGGATGAACCGGGATGCCGCCGCTGCGTCGGCGAACGGGGGTGGATCGACATCCGGGTCGGGCTCCACGTCGCGCCAAGGTGTGAACGAGCGGATCATCGCGCATACGCCGTCGATGCGCGGGACCGTGGCTGCGTCGGGCATCATGCGCAACGCCTTGACCGCCAGCATCGCGAAGATCGCGTTGTGGCCGACTTGCCGTAGCGCGTCCGCGCCTTCGACGAGCGCGGCGCCGATTTCGTCGATCCGCCCCGGTTGAGGCGACGCGTCCGGGAACGGCTCGCAGAGAGGCGAGGACGCCCAGTTGAGGTCGACAAGTTCCGCGATTCGCGAGGACGCGCGCTCGTCCAGGCCGTTGTCCACACACAGAAAATGTGCTGCCACGATGCCCGTCGGCGAAATAGTCCAGTTCATGGGATCTCGCCATTGCATCCAGTCCGAGCAGGAGCAGGCGCTCATCTGACATGCTGTGGTCCTCCAACCTGTTGTACGGCGCGCGGGCCGGATGGCGCGCACCGGGGCGAGCGCACGACGATGATCTTCAGGCTAAATGGGCGTAGCCACGCGTCGCGAGACGCGGCCGTCCGTGCTGTCGGCGGCTGATGGCCCGTAGAGCGCGGTAGTCCTCACGTCCCGTTCGGCGGGGCAAGGTCCGCCTCCGGCGTGGCCGCAACGACATCGCGGAAGCGCCCGCCCGCGGGTGGGCGCGGGGCGCCGTCGCGTCCTTCGCGGAGCGCTTCGAAGCCGAACAGCGACACCGCGTCGGCGCCCCAAGTGGCTTCGGGCACGAAGCGCAAGCGAGTCGTCTCGACTTTGATTGGGGCGTACACCACGCGCAGGGCGTTGTCGTCTTCGCGGAACAGCGTCTGCCAGCCATCGCCGCGCCATGCGTCGACCCGGAACGCGCGCACGAGCGAGCCCGGCATCGCCGACCGGTCGCTTTGCTGTGGGAAGCTACACGGCATGCGCTTTGTGTCCGTCAGGTCGCTGTCGAAAACGAAGCGGACGCCCCCCACTATCACCGGACGTTCCCATCGATAGGTCAGCTCGCCTCCCAGAGGGCCGCCCCAACCGTGGGCCGTCTCTCCAAGGTCGCGGTCGTGCCCGTCGAGCAGCAGCGGGAGTCCGTCCCCGTCGCCGGATAGCGTTCCGCTGCGGGAGAGGTCATCGATTTGACGCGTCCGGCCGGGCAACCAGGCGTCGTCGTGCATCAGCGCGGCTTGGAGCTCGCCTGTACGCTCGCGCGGCAACGCCACGGGCGCAACCCCGTGCCGAACACACAAGGCTGCCGCCGTCCCCGCGGCCTGCCCTACCACCGCACACGTCGCCATGACGCGCGTCGACGATAGCGCCGCATGCGTCACGGAGATGTTGCGGCCCGCGAACAGCAGGTTGTCGACGTTCGCGGAGTAGATGCAGCGATACGGGATGCCATACGGCGACGGAGCCGGGTGGAAGATCGTCGGCTTGCCGGGATACAGGAGTCCGGCCGGGTGATGGTCGTCCATCGTCCATCCACCGTAGGCCACGATGTCGTCGAACTGGCCTCCATCACGAATGTCGTTCTGCGAGAGGATGTGGTCGCCGACATAGCGGCGGCTCTCGCGCTTGCCGGGCAGCGAACCGAGCCACTCCAGTCCCCAGTCGGCGGCCTCATCGCGCTCTGGTGCGCGGTTCTTGATGTAGTCCCAGACGCCATAGCCCACCTTAAGGAGTTCGTGGCGGATGGACTCCGCATCGCGGATCGTGTCCTGTAGTCCGCCCAACTCCAGCCACCAGAAGTTGGCGCCGTGCACGCCGCGTATGCGGTGCGGTAGATCCTCTGGGCCCTCGAAGGTGTACGCCCAGCGCGGCGGCGTGAAGGGCTGTGGTTCCGACGTCTTCCGCATCTGTATGAGCAGCGAGCTGCCCATGGTCTTGCTGTCGCCGACTTCCGGTTCGATGTCCTCGTCGAATTCATCCCGAGCTTCGCGCCCCATGCGGAAGCGCGCGCCGCTATCGGCCGCCAGAATGCTGTCGCCGGAGCAGTCGATGAACAGGGACGCCCTGATGGTGTGGAGCACCTGCGTCGTGGTCTGCCACGCGTCGATCGCCGTGATGTGCGTGCGGTCGCCGTCGCGCTCCGTCTCGGCGCCCATGCACGAGTTGTTGAGAAAGGCGGTTAGGCCAGGCTGGAAGTGGATCTTCTCGTAGAGGACGCTATCCCAGATGGAGTAGTTCCCGGCCGGGTTGCGCCGGGCGTTCGCGAGCAGGATCTCTTCGAGGATGCCGGTTTCCTTGTTGTTGCGGCCGTGGGCGCCGCAGATCCACATGCGAATCTCAGACGACGCGTTGCCGCCATAGACCGGCCGATCGTGTACGATCGCCGTACGCGCTCCCCGCCGCGCGGACGCGATCGCCGCGCACATCCCCGCCATGCCACCGCCGACCACGCACACGTCGAACTCATGCGTGCAGCGCTCCACGCGATCGCGAGTACGTTCCCGCATGCCCGCCTCCAACGTGACGCGATTCCGATCCGCAGGCCATCCCGAGACGACAATAGCCGACCGGCCGGCGTCGTGGCCGCGGGCGTGACGGCAGACGTCTGCCTACGCGTCGACGCGTGAGCGGAATACCGGCGTGCCGACGGCGCTTCGGTGGCGAGAGATGTGATTGGCGGTCAACCGCGTGGCACGATCGGTCCATGCGGCACTGACTCAGCGGGTCATCGGGCAGTCCGCCTGGCTGGCCGCCCAATGGCACGGTCCCGAGATCGCGTCGATGCCGCCTGGGACCTCATGTGCGGAGTTGCACGGGCCACAGCCATGGGGAACCCGGTATCTCTCGCCTTGTCCGGCGATCCCGCGGCCTTCCCTATGGCGCCCTGTCGTCGCGGCGATCAGGGGCGACGCCACAGGCTGCAGGCTGCAGCATCCCGCAGTTCGTTCGATACGACGTCCTCCGGCAATGGCGCGGTCCAGAGGGGCTCGAACTGGTTGGATATCACTGCGTTCACGTCCTGCTCATCGTCGACCCATCCCACATCGGTTGGGACGCGTCGGTCATGCATGTTGACCACGTACAGGCGGCCGCCGGCGCCCACGGCACACGCCATACGGGCGACGTCGCTGGAGGGATCGGCACAATGCTGGAGCACCCACACGGTGTATGCGTGATCGACGCGGCAACCGTCCTGCATCATTCGATCCAGCTCCGATGTGGAGCAGGCCACGAATCTCTCGGACCGGACATACGCCCGCGCGAAGGACCGCATGCGGACGCTGATATCAACCCCGATGACGATGCAGCCTGAGTGGCGGATCAGCTCTCGCGCGATACGTCCAATGCCGCACCCATAGTCCAGGATAACACTGTCGGCAGTAGGCTCCATGAGTCGGACGATCTCGCCGACGACGAACGGTGTCTCTCGTTCCCACCGCTCGTCGGTCGTTGTCTTCTCCTCGGGGGTCAGGATGACGGACTTCGCCTCAGCCAGGTTGCGAATGTCGAATACGTCCGGCGTGTACTTTGGCTTCTTCACGCTTCACTCCCGACGTGCAACGTGTCTCTCGGCCTGACGGCCGCATGCGTCCCGGTTCGTCGACCGACGTTCGGCGGGACTCCGGCCCGCCCACGTCGGCGCATCCGCAATCATACTCCCAACCCTAGACCGACGAAACGCAATGGCGCCTCATTCCGGTGGGGTCTCGGCGATCCGAGCGGTTGGGGCACAGCACCGGTACTCCCCCGGCGCGGTACCACGCCGAAGCCGCGAGCCACGTCCTTGGAAAGGGACTCGTGGGCTTCGCGCAGGCCCACGACGGTCGTCGGCGCTTCTGACATGGATGCCGTCACCGCGAGCTTGAGGCTATCGCGCGCAATCTGACGGCGCGGCGGCCGCTGACGCGGCCTGTCTTGGTAGGCGCGTCTACGCTGCCAGCATCTGAATCGCGTCCGGGGCCTCCCAGGCCGTGGCCCACTCGGCGCCGCCGCTCCGACCCGAGTAGAGCGTCGACCCCACGGCGGCCCACGCCGTCCCGTCTGAGGTGAATGCGACCTGGAACGTGTCGATGTTCTTCTCGCACGACGCCGGGAAGCCGTCAGCCACGTGCGCCCACGTCACGCCCGCATCTTCTGTGCGGTAGAGCCTCGCGTCGCCGCCGCCAGGGCCGTTGCTGACGGTGGCTAACACGACGTCGCGATCGGCCGGATGCGTCGCGATCGCGCGGCCGTAACGCGCGGAGAGTCCGTCAGGCCGATGGGTCCACGTCATGCCGCGGTCGTCGCTGATGAATACCGCGTTCGCGGTGTTGGCATACAGCCGATCCGGATCGACAGGGGACGTCGCGACCTCGTGGACATCGACGTGGAGGTCCGGCGTGACGGGCTCCCACGTCTCGCCTCCATCGGGCGACCGCATGATGCTCCCGACGTGGATATCGGCGTAGACCCACCCATCCGTGGACACCGCGAAGGCCCGCACGGCAGGCGGGCCTCCCCACGGCGTGTACCAGTCCGATCGGCATTCGAGCGCGTCGAACGACTCGACGCGCTCCGCCGGCCCGTCGCCCCGCAGGCGATAGACCAGCGCGCTATCGTCCGTACCTATCAGGACGTTTAGCGGGTCGGTCGACAGTGCGAGCAGCGCCGCCACCTCCTCTGGCACGCCCGTGGTTATCTTCCGCCTTCCGCCCGCGTCGATCACGACCAGATCACCGTCTGCCAGGGCGATGATGGCTGCGTCTCCGTGCCGGGCGATCCGTTCGATGGAGCCGTCCCCGTACAGCGCCTTAGGCGCGGCGCCGTCCGGGGAGTGGGCGTAGACATGGGTATCGGTGGCGATCAGCATAGCGAATCCCTTCGGGTCTAGAAGTTGTACCCGACTTCGCCATGCTCGACCTGGTCGAGACCGATCTGTTCTTCCTCGTCGTCCACGCGGAAGCCCATCGTCTTATCCAGAGCGAACACGATGATCGCCGTCACGACTGCCGCGTACAGACCCGCGGCCAAGACGCCGACGACCTGCGTGATGAACTGGGAGACGTTGCCTTCGAGCAGTCCGCTCGCGCCACCGAAGGCGGCCATCGCGAACACGCCCGTGGCTAGCGCTCCCCAGGTCCCGCCGACGCCGTGGACGCCCACCACATCGAGGGAGTCGTCGTACCCGAGGCGACCTTTCATCACGATCGCGCCGTAGCAGATACAGCCGGCGCCGAACCCGATCAGGATCGCCGCCCACGGAGCGACGAAGCCCGCGGCCGGCGTGATGCCTACGAGCCCTGCGACCAGCCCAGACGCCGCGCCGAGAGCAGACGCGTGACCTCGATGCCACCGCTCCACCAACAACCAGCCGAGAGCCCCGCTACCAGCGGCGATGTGCGTCACTGTGAACGCCAAACCGGCGGACGCGTTGGCGGCCACCGCGCTTCCCGCGTTGAACCCAAACCACCCGAACCACAGCAACCCGGCTCCGAGCAACGTCATCGTCAGGTTGTGGGGCATCATGTCGCCGCTCGGGAAGCCGCGACGCTTACCGATCATTATCACGATCACAAGAGCCGATACACCCGACGACAGGTGGACCACTGTGCCTCCGGCGAAGTCGAGCGCGCCTCGCTCCAGCAACCAACCGCCCGGGCCCCAGACCCAGTGGGCCAACGGGTCGTACACGAGCGTCGCCCATAGCAAGATGAATACGATGTACGTGCTGAACTTCACGCGCTCCGCGATGGCGCCGGCGATGAGCGCCGGGGTAATGATCGCGAACATCCCCTGGAACATCGCGAACACGAGCTCCGGCACGCTCCCACTCAGCGTTTCCGGCGTGATGCCCAGCAGGAGGAATTTCGTCGCGGGGTTCCCGAGGAGGCCGCCGATGTCCTCGCCGAACGCGATGGAGTAGCCCACGACCACCCATTGCACGGTGATGACCCCGAGCGCGATAAAGGAGTGCATCATCGAGCTCAACACGTTCTTGCGGCGTACCATGCCCGCGTAGAACAGAGCGAGGCCTGGCACCATCAGCATGACAAGCGCGGACGATACGATCATCCAGGCCGTGTCGCCGCTGTCCAAGCCGTCTTGAGCGAACGCGTAAGGGGCCGCCAAAGCTAACAGCAGCACCGCGCTCACGCGGACGCACAACGTCCGTCGCGCCTTGCTAAGCATGCAAATCCTCCAAAGAGACGAGAAGGCGTAGTTGGCGGGTCGCGACGCGAGAACGCGTCGTTAGCGCAGACGACAGGTGTGCGGAGCACTCCACGATCCGACGCACGCCAGCGCGTCCGGTCTCCTGGCGCGGCCTCCCCCTTACCCAAGCTGACAGAAGCTAATTACATGAATCGGGCGTACCGGTCAAGCCGCCACGATGCAGGGCGTGTGGCCATGCGGTGTTGGTCCTCCGGGAGCGGCGGCCCGCTGGGCACGGCCGAAGGCCTTGCCGCCGGGCTCCCGCCAACGCACGCCTCCGACGCCGCAGGCGCCCGAAGCGCTTGTCAGCCACGCGCCGCGCGGCGATAGTGGGTCACGCACGTAGGAGCATGGGCGTAGCGCGGCCGGCACCGTGTCCGTCGGACGGCCAACTCGGGGTGATGATGGTGTCAGAAGACCAGCGACCGGCCTCAGCGACGCCACTCGTTGAGACCGAACGCGACGGCGACTACCGCGCACCGAAGCCCGGCGACCGGGTCCTCGTTCTGCATTCATATCCCCCCGTGCCCTGTCTTCACACGTTCGAACGGGGGCTCCGCGAGCTGGGGCACGACGTCGTGTGCGTCGGGCCACATGGCGATTACGGCTCCGCGGAGGTCTGGCGTGACGTCGACCCCGGGTGCTCCTACCGAACCGTCGCGCTCGACGCGGAACTGGACGACATCTTCCAGTTGATCGGCGGCCGGCCCGATTGGGTCTTCTACCTGCGACCGAGCACGGGATTCCTCCCCCGCGGTCTCGCGGAGTGTCCTGTCCCGACGGTCGCCTGGCTAGAGGATGAGTTCAAGAACGTAGACGCGTACCATCACCTGTCCTACTACTTCGACCTCGTTGGCACGGCATACTCCGAGATCGAGGACAGCTTCCGGCAAGCCGGACACGACAACTGGGTCTGCTTCAACTACTTCACAGCAAGTTGGCTGACGCCGGAGGAGCCGGTCAGGTTCGCCGACCGGGAGATCGACATCTCCTTCGTGGGGCACTCGGTGCCGACGCTAACGCGGCTCCGATGTCTCGAGCTGGAGAAGCTGAGGCGGCTGACCGGTGACGGCGTGACCGTGTGCGCCCTTCAGGGCCGGTTCATGCGCGACATGATGCGCCTATACGCGCGCTCCAAGATGGGCTTCCAGCACTCCGGCCAGGGCCCACCGAACCTGACGTACCGCGTGGGCGAGGCTATGGCGGCCGGGGCAATGGTGATTGCCAAGCGCCCCAACCGCGTGGGTGGCCTTGTCCGCCCGCTGGTCGAGGGCGAACACATCGTCTACTACGACGAGTTTGACGAGGCCGCCGACGCCATCCACTACTACCTCGACCACGACGCTGAACGGATGCGGATCGCGGAAGCGGGCCACCGCTACGTGAGCGTGGAGGCGCCGTGGACGACCCAAGTGCAGGCATTCCTGGACACGCATGTGTACACCATCGACGCCGATTTCCGCGCCCGGCGAAGCGACCGTCTGCGGCGCTTCGCTGTCGACGCACGCCGGCAGCAGATAGACCGAGCATGGTACTTCGCCGGCTGTAGCGGCCAGCGCGACCAGGCGCGCATGGAACTCGAACGCATACGCGGATGGGAGGACGATCCGTACGTGCGTTGCATGTATGCGACCTGCGGCTCGCCCAACTACGCCGCCGACGTCGAGGCCGTGCTGCGGGCGAAGCCGCGACACCTGCTGACGATCTATAACTACGCCGACCGCGTCTTCGCATCGCGCGCGTCGATCGGCGCGAAGGGCGTCCTGGCGGCGATACAGGGCGCGATCGGGTGTTTCACCCGCGTGAATCCACGCGCACTAGAGGCCGACGAGATAGAAGGTCTCATGGCCTTCAGCGACGCCAGACTCCGAGCCTACATCACGGACGCATATCTGGAGCGCGAGCACGGCGCCCAACTCCGTGAGCGCCTGCATAGCCTGCTCCTGGCGCAGCTGTACAAGAACCGGGGCATCACGCTGTACGAGGACCGTAAGTACGCCGACGCGCAGAAGGCGCTGTCACGCGCGGCCCACACGCTCGCCGACGACGGCTACCTGTCAGCCTACCTCGCCCGCACGGCATCGGAACTCGGCCGCGCCGCCGAGGCCGAGACGCTCTACACGGATGCGATCCGCTGTGAACCCCACTTCGCCGAGGCGCACTGCGAGTTGGCGTCCCTCCTTCGGGAACTGGAACGGCCGGGCGAGGCGGCCCGGCTGCTGGAAGATGCGTTGCTCTCCTACCTGTCCCTCGACGCATCCCGCCTCGCGATGTACCTCGGACTGGCCGAGGCGCGCATCGCGCTTGGACAGCGCGACGAGGCGCGTGCCGCTATACGAACTGGCATCGAGGAGCTCGAGAGCGGGACGCTGGACACCGGCGCGTACACCATCTCCCGACAGGTCGGCGCCATCTCGGCTGCGGAGAGCAAGGAGTTGCGACGCGCGTTAGGCGGACTGGCAGACCGCGCGCGTGGTCGGAACGGCGCCTGACCGGCGTCCCGCCGTCGAGCCGATACCCGCCGCATGCCCATGCGGTAGACTTTGCGTGCAGATCCGCCTGAGACCCAACTGCAGCGGGGAATATATGCCTGAGTTCGATTACGACATGATCGTCATTGGGTCGGGACCGGCGGGACATCGCGCCTCGATCCAGGCATCCAAGCTGGGGAAACGTGTCGGCCTCGTCGAGCGGAAGGCCGTCGTCGGTGGCGTGTGCGTGAACACCGGCACTATCCCGAGCAAGACCCTCCGCGAGGCGGTGATGCGCCTGTCCGGGTACCGCGAGCACGAGGTATACGGCGCCTCGTACGCGGTCAAAGAGCACATCACGATGGAGGATCTGCTGTTCCGGGCCGACCACGTGATCCGTCACGAGGCGGACGTGATGCGCCATCAACTCATGCGAAACGACGTCGAAGTACTCGAGGCGGAAGCGTCGTTCGTGGACGACCACACGGTGCGACTCGGCTTCGTCGGCCGCGCGGGATGGCGTGACGTCACCACTGACAAGGTCGTCATCGCCGTTGGCACTTCAGTGACGCGCGACGACCACATACCCTTCGACGGCTCGCACATCTTCACCAGTGACGATGTCCTGACGCTAGACAGGCTGCCGCACACGCTCGCCGTCGTTGGTGGCGGCGTCATTGGGCTCGAATACGCGAGCATGTTCACCACGCTGGGCGTTCGCGTCACGGTCATCGACAAGCGGCCTCGACTCCTGGATTTCGTCGATCACGAGATCATCGACAGCCTCGTCTACCACCTGCGCCAGGGCCGATGCAGCTTCCGTCTTGGCGAAGAGGTGAGCGACGTCGAGCGGTACGACGACCCCACGCTCGGCGAGCGGGTGCGCATCCATCTGGCCAGCGGCAAGCAGATCAACGCGGAGAAAGCCCTCTACAGCATCGGCCGCACTGGCGCCACGGGGCGACTCGACCTGCCCGCGGCGGGCCTGTCCGCCGACGCGCGAGGGCGCATCAAGGTCGATGGCGACTACCGCACGGATGTCCCGAACATATACGCGGTCGGGGACGTCGTGGGCTTCCCGAGCCTCGCGTCGACGTCGATGGAGCAAGGACGCCTCGCTGCCTGTCACGCCTTCGGCGAGAAGTGCAAGAGCATGCCCGAGTTGTTCCCCTACGGCGTCTTCGCCATCCCGGAGATCGCAATGGTGGGACGCACGGAGGAGGAACTCACCGACGACGGCGTTGCATACGAGGTCGGGAAGGCGCAGTACCGGGAGATCGCGCGCGGCGAGATTCTGGGCGACACCACCGGGCTGCTCAAGCTCCTGTTCCACCTGGAGACCCGGGAGTTACTGGGCGTCCACATCATCGGCGAGGGCGCGAGCGAACTCATCCACATTGGTCAGGCGGTGCTCGCTTTCGGCGGGACGATCGACTACTTCGTGGACACGGTCTTCAACTACCCGACGCTCGCCGAGTGCTACAAAACCGCCGCGTTCGACGGCATCAACCGCCTGCGTTGACCCCGATAGCGCTGGGCGATCACGCGCCTGGCCGCTCCGTGTAGGCTGTCAGCGCGTGGCGCAGGGCGTCGCGCTTATTGTCGATCTTCCACTCGGCGCCTTCCCGGACGCCCTCCAGCCACCCACCGATTGCGCCGGCGACGCGGCAGAAGTAGGCGTTGCGCACTGCCCGGTCGGGATCATCGTGTCCGTAATCGGCGAGCAGCTCGCGTGTGAACTCCTCGCCGAAATCGAACAGCGCCGGGCGGAAATCCCCGGCGGGATCGCCGATGCACGCGGAGCCATAGTCGATGATGCCCACCGCCCGCGGCGTTCCATCCATCAACACGTGCCTGCCCCCGAGGTCGCTGTGGATCACCACGGCGCGGTACGCGAAGTTCCCAGCGTCGCCGAGGAACTGCTCGAACAGTGTGGCACAGTCGGCGCGGGCAGCCGCGCCCAGAGAGGGGAGCACGTGCTCACGAGCGCCCTCGCCAAGCTCCTCGTACCGGTCGCGCATGCGGCCTTCGTGGAGGCCGATCTCCCGCGCTTCGTCGAGGGGAACCCGTGCAGGGCGCGAAGATAGCCCACAATCTGGGCGATCACCGCGTCGCGGGCCGCGGTCGACATCGCGTCGATGCCACGTCGCGTCAGCGGCTCCCCATGGATCGCCCGATGCCCCATGAACGCGCGTCCGTCCGGTAGGACGCCGACGCATTCGATGCTCGGAACCGCGATCGTGACCCGAGGGGCGAGACGAGGAAGGAACCGCCTCTCCTTGCGGTATTGGCGCTCGACCTGAAACGCGCGGGGGAAGCGGAAGACCCACGTGTCGTCGACCATGTACGGATAGCTGGCCCACCCGTCGTCGAGGGCTCGCGCGTCGCTCGCGTTGAGCTCGGGGAAAGCGCAGCGGACGTGGTGAAGCGCTCGCGCAGGCGTGTCGACGATGGTGCCATCGTCCGCCATGCGCTGTTCCTCTCGGTGGCGGCCGCCGACCGAGAGACAGTGTACGTGCCGCAGCGGCCAACCGTTACCATGTACGCACGACTGCACGATGTTGAGGCGGCCCGAGAGATCGGCGCATTGGACCCCACCGTCCGCCCGGCCGTGTCCGGGAGCGTCACTCGCGTAGAGGAGCGGGTCGTTCTGGCTGAGCCCCCGCGACCAGCCTAACTTCGTCGATCCATACACGCAGCGGGCGTGTATCGAAGTTCTGGAAGGTCAGAGAGTTCACCGTGCGACCCGCGGGAAGCAGTGCGGCCAAGGGAAGCAGCACATCCCGCCATCGGCCCGGCTCCGCAACGACGTGCTCAGGATTCGCGGTTAGCTCACACGTTCTCTGGATCTGCCCGTGCTCGTCATGGAAGAACACCCATAGTGGCAGCAGGTCGTCACTCTCCGAGCGCACGTGGAGGTCCAGCCAGTCATAGGGCGCTGTGTCCAACGCTCGCCGGGAGAAGCGCAGGCCCTCAAAGGGCTGCAGGGAAGCAGACAACGCATGGACGCCAGCGTACACCCGGTCTGACGCGGACAGGTCTTGATGATAGGCCCAGGACCGGCCCTCCCACCCCTCTCCCAAGGCATCAGTGTAGATGTCGACCACGTTGCTGTAGTCGGGCGTCGACCGGTGATCGGACGACGACAGCGGCATCGAGAGCGGCGGCGCGCCATACCAGGAACGCAGCACGTTCTCGGCTGGCTTGTGATGTGGCGTGTAGTCCGTGTCGCAAGGCCCGCCGGTGAAGGGGTTGGCATGCCACTCCCACCAATACATCCCCGCGAGCCAACGCTGATCGTACAGGCCCTCGAACGCGGCTTGGTAGCAGTCCGCTTGTTCCTGCGGATCGACGACGCCCATGACGGCGTGATCGCCCGGGTGGCGGCTCGCCCCATCCAGGCTCCGATAGCCGATCTCAGTCAGAACGATCGGTTTGGCCCATCGGTATGCCAACGCGGACAGCACGGGCAGGTGGGCCTGCCAACCACTCGTCAGACCCTCCGGGGTCGTCTCGTCCGTGTCGCTGACTGGGTAGTACGCGTCGACGCCGATGAGGTCGAGCGCGTCCCACCAATCGATGGCGAGTTCCTCGCCCGGATTGGCCGCATAGGTAAGCGGGCCCGAGAAGCGCTCGCGCACGCCGTCGATCAGCTCTCGCCACTCATCGGCTCGGTGCGTTGTACCGGGCAGTTCAGTGCCGACGCAGAACTGATCGACGCTGTGCGTCGCGGCCAGCTCAGCGTAGTGGAAGATGAACTCCCGGTAGGCACCGAACCAATCGAGCCATGTCGATTCGGTCACGAACTCTTCGCCGATCTGCCCACGCCAATGCTCGGTGAGCTCGACCAGCTCGACGTGCGGCTTCAGCATGACACGCAACCCCAACCGATGGGCGTCACCGATCGCGTGCGCCAAATCCTCATCAGTCGTCGTCAGGTCGTCGCGCGCGGAGATGTCCGTGGAGGAGATCGTGTCCTGAAAGCCCACCACAAGAAGGCTGATCCACGTAGCCCCGGTCGACTCTAGCTCTGCCAGCGCTCTGTCCGCGGCGGGCGTGGAATACCCGCCGGACATCCAACTGCTGTACGCGATGCCCTTCTGCCGGGGTCGCGCGTCATCGAACACATTCGAGCCCGGGTGACTCGGTGGCGTCGCTAGGGCGCTGAAGTCGACGTCGTCCATCAGCAACGTACCGACATCGAAGGCGATGTGGAACTGGAGTTCGGCCGGAATGACGTCCGAGGTGATGACGGGCGTCACGATGGTGTATCGCTGCCACGCGTCTGTCAGCGTGAATGTCCTGTCTCCGTACGCCGTCCAGAGCGGTCCTACGCTCGATGGCTTGAACGTGATGCGCATGCCGTCCGGCGATCTGAGCAGAGCTGTCAGCCTGTATAGCTTGCCCGCCTCGAAAGCGAGATTCGGGTAGGAGAGCCCCGAGTCCCATGGGTTCGCTCCTCGGTCAGTCACCGTCACTTCGAGCGCGTGATCCCCTTCCGGCGTCTGCGTGTTGACGACACGCATCGTCGCGTCGCCGTATAGGGTCCACGGCCCCGGGGCGCCGCTCTCTAACCCGCTGTTCGCGAGCAGATTCCCGCCTCCCACACCGTGGACAACCGAGGTGGCGCCGACCATGAGGGCCGCGGCGAGAAGCACGTGTGCGCGGCGCCGTCGCACGATCCTACGGGATGCGTCTATGGACATGCCGGAACACTCCAGCAAGAACGGAACCCATACGCGACCGAGGGCGGGCCCGTTCGGGTGTCTGCGCTACCTCGTGCACAAAGATAGCGGCGCCCTGCCACAACCGCATCCGCCGACGAGCGATGTGCGAAGTTGGCGCGAGGTCCGGCCGAGACGGCCACGTCCGTGACGCGTCTCGGCCGAGCAGCGTGCACGTGGCTTGACGGTACGCGCGCGGCGTTGTTCTATGTGCCCGCCGCGCACACCCACGTCCATGAGTCTCCGGGCATGAGCCTGATACGTCTGCATAGCGTCTCGAAGAGCTACGATGCGAACCGCGTCCTGCGGGACGTCTCCTTCCGCCTCCAGGCGGGCGAACGCGTCGGGCTCATCGGGAAGAACGGCTCGGGCAAGACGACCATATTCCGCATGATTCTCGGCCAGGAGGAACCGGACTCCGGCGCCGTCGACGTAACGGCGGATGCCAGCGTGGGCTACTTCTCGCAGTTCTCGACGCTCAGCGGCGGCATGTCCATCCGCGAAATCCTGGACGGGCTGTTCCCAGAGGTGCACGCCCTGGACAAGGAACTCCGTGAGGTCGAGGCCGCGATGGCCGAGGCCGACGACATCGACAAGCTCATCACGCGTCAGTCCGCGCTGCTCGAACAGATGGAGCGCATCGACGGGTGGACCTACCAGAGCCAGATCGAGACGGTCCTGACGAAGCTGGGATTCAGCGAGGTCCACGCGGATCGTCCCGTGGAGCAGTTGTCGGGAGGGTGGCAGAACCGAGCGGCGCTCGCGAAGATCCTGCTCCAAGACCCCGACCTACTGCTGCTGGACGAGCCCACGAACTTCCTCGACATAGAGGGCCTCGCATGGCTCGAGCAGTGGCTCGTTAAGCTGAACGGCGCTCTCATCGTCGTGTCGCACGATCGCCACTTTCTGGATTCCGTGGTGACGCGGGTCGTCGAGATAGAGAACTTCCACCTCCACGAATACGCCGGAGGGTACACACAGTACGTCCGTGAGAAGCCCATACGGCTGAAACGCATGGAGCGACAGTTCCAGTACGAGCAGGAGTTGCTCGCCTTCGAGGCGGAGGCGATCCGCGACCGCGAGGAAGCGCGCAAGAACCCCAGCGACCACATGAAGCGCAAGCTGGCGAACATCAAGCGCTCCGTCGAGCCTCGCCCCGTCGACCGGATACTCACCGGCATATACCGAGGGCTGAGCGCGCCGGAGATACTGTGCCGCGTCGAGAACCTGTCCAAAGGGTACGACGGCCAGGAGTTGTTCTCGGAAGTCGGCTTCGAGGTGCATCGACGCGAGCGGCTGGCGGTAGTCGGCCCAAACGGCTGCGGGAAAAGCACGCTACTGAACGTGCTCACGGATGCCGAACTGCCAGACACGGGCGACGTGCGATGGGGCCGCGGGGACATTCCCTACGCCTATTTCAACGCCATCCGCGACGACCTCAACCTGAACGACACAGTGACCCACGTGGTGAACACGTCAGGTCTCGGCGATCGCGCGCCACGAAAGCAGGTCAACCGGTTCCTATCGCTTATGCGGTTCTCCGAGATGGACCTGCGACAGCAGATCGGCACTCTCTCGGGCGGGGAGCAGGCGCGCGTGGCTTTGGCTCTGTGCCTGCTCTCCGGCGCGCCCCTCATCATCCTCGACGAGCCCACGAATCACCTCGACCTCACGAGTTCGCAGGTGATGGAACGCGCTCTGGCCCACTACCCCGGTGGGGTGATCGTCGTTAGCCACGATCGCTTCTTCGTGGATAAGGTGGCGACGCGCTTGCTCGTGTTCGAGGAGGGGTCCACGCGACTCCGGTTCGTCACGGGGAACTGGTCTACGTGGCAGGCGTCGCGCGAGGCGCCCTAGGCGACGGATGCCGCCGGCGGGTGGCTCTACCCCGGTTCGCCTCGTGTCGCTCTATGACTAGGGGAAAGAGTCTATGTCCGGTCGTACTCTGTTCGCGGCGTTGCTGGGCGCATTGCTCGGGGTAGGCGTTGCGGTGGGCGGTAGCGCCATCGCGGACGGAGCCGGGCCGCCGGACGACCCAGCGGTGGTCCGCTACGTCATGGTCACGTCGTTCCAGCCGGAGTCAGCGTGGACCGAGGAGTACGCCGCGGCCGGAGTGCGCAAGCTCAGCGAGGACTACACGCGTGACGCGATCGAAGGCTTTCAGGCGAAGACGTTCGTCGGTAACTTCGATAGGAACGAGTTCGGCGGCGTCTACCGCTTCGCCGACGCAGACGCGCTTGAGGCGTTCCTCGCGAAGCATCCGCCCGCCGAGAACCGAGTCGTCAAGACGTTCCGCGTTCTGGGAGAGTGGCAGGCGGCGGGCTACGACGGTCCGTAGGCGGCGTCGGGACGAGCGGTATTCCGCGACCCGAGAGCGGGCGAGCGCGTCCACACAACAGGCAGCTCAGTGGCGTTCAGTCGACGCCCGAGCGAAGCGCGCCCCATGTGACCGCCCGTTTCCCGGCCGGCGACATCGCCAGCAGCGATCGCGGGATAAACCAACCGGCGGCTGCCAGGCCACCGGGCCTTCGACGGGGTCGGCGCGACCAAGGCGCCCTGAAGGTCGTACGCCGATAGGTACGCCGCCTCGCCCCGAACGGCTCCCCCTCTGGGAGCAGACACTGCCCGTCAGGGGACATCGCGCGCAAGCGGCGGATGCGCCAGCCCGCCTGGAGTTGGGTGATGGACCTATCCCGGATATCGACGCGCCGTAGGCCGCCCAGCGCGGTGCTGTTGGGCACGTAGTAGATGGCCCCGGCGGCTGACCGGTGCGCGCCATACGCGCCGACGCCGGTCGGGATCAACTGGCCCAGCGTGCCTGCACCGGCGTCAACCAGGTAACTCACGCAGCCGGAGCCGCGCATGCCCGCCACGAGCGGACGCGAGCCGATCGGCGACAACTCGACGGGCGACATGTGCGTGAATTCGGGGTCCGTGAGCCGTTGGAAACCGGATCCGTCGGCGCGGATACTCGCGACGGCGTGACCACCCCGCTCGCCGCCCTTCCTATCGAGGACAGCGAACCACTCTCCATCCTGCGACCAGTCGACGATCTCGTGGTCAGGCTACACGGTGTCGGGGCCACGGCCGTCCAGGTCCATGGTCTGGTGACCCACGGCGACGCGAGTGCCATCCGGGGACCAGTGCGGGAAGCCACTGTCCGGCACGCGCGCGAGTTGGATATGATCGCCTCCAGCCGCATCCATCGCAACGACGCGACTGCTGGACCACTCGCTTGTGCGGTACGCGATGCGGCCCAGCAGCCGCTGCGCCGCCAGTGCCGCCATCGACGTCGCCAGACACAGCGCAGGAATCGCTCGAATCATCGCCGGCCTCCCGCTTTGGCGCCGCGCGGTCCGCAGACGGTAGCCCACATGCGCTTGGGCTCGCGCCCAACTGCTCGATCAACACGCCACCGCACCCTTTGCGGCCACTCAGCACGACGGGCCACGCGATCACGGCCGGGAGGCGATTCCTTTGACCGACTGGCCGTGGGGCGATACACTTGCTAACTGCACGCTACCGGGCCGCCGAGCGCCCGAACGCGATACTCTGGACGCCTCGCGACGTGCGCCACAGGTGACCCTGAGCTGAGAGAGATCACGAATGCCGAATCTTCCGTCCGCTAAGAAGCATATCCGCGCGGATGCGCGCAAGGCTGAGCGGAACCGACACACGCGATCAACGATGCGCACCGCCATCAAGGCCGCGCGCGTCGGCATCGCGGCCAAGGACGACGACGCGCAGGACAGCCTGCGGAAGGCCATCAGCAAGCTGGACAAGGCGGCGAAGAAGGGCGTCATCAAGAAGCAGACAGCGTCCCGTCGCAAGTCGCGACTGATGCGCCTCTACA
Organism: Candidatus Poribacteria bacterium; assembly: GCA_018644665.1. Taxonomy (GTDB): domain Bacteria; phylum Poribacteria; class WGA-4E. The sequence goes on along the minus strand of JABGQA010000077.1, from coordinate 13,832 downwards.
ATCGCGAGATCGTAGCCGGCTAGACATTACGCGAGCGAGAACAGGGCAGCGCCGGGCGGACGCACGAAGCCGACGGCGCTGTTGTCGTGCCCGGGCGTGGCGTGTAGGCGTCTACATCCCGCCGTCAGCGAGTTCGTCGACCGGCGCGTCCTCAGGAACGGGGACTTCCTCGCGCGACAGTCCACGCAACGCGCGCAACGCCTCCGCCTCGATCTGTCGGATGCGCTCCCGTGTGACATCGAAGCGCGCGCCAATTTCCCGGAGCGTCCGCTCCTGACCGTCGTCCAACCCGTAGCGCATACGGAGTATCTCGTGCTCACGGGGAGTGAGTCGGTCGAGCAGGCCCTCGATCTCCTGCTCCAGGATGATGTTCGAGAGGATCTCGTGCTGTGACTCGCCGTCGGGGTCCTCAATGAAGTCGCGCAGCGCCGAGGACTCGCGCTCCTCACTCACCGGCATCTCCAGCGAGAGAGGGTCGGAGGACACCGCCAGGATGTCCCGAACGCGTTCCGGCGACAGCTCCAGCGCCTCGGCCAACTCTTCCACAGTGGGATCGCGCTCCAGCTCCTGCCGGAGTCGGCCCGCCGTGTCGTCGAACTTCGAGATCTTGGCCACGACGTAGCTCGGGAGACGAATGACGCGCGCGTAGTTGTCCAGGGCGCGCATCACCGCCTGGCGGATCCACCAGATCGCGTACGTGCTGAACTTGAACCCACGCCGGTAGTCGAACTTCTCGACCGCCCGCATGAGCCCGATGTTGCCTTCTTGGATCAGGTCGGACAGAGGGACGTTGTGGCCCCGGTACTTCAAGGCCACGCTCACGACTAGCCGCAGGTTGGAGCGCACCATCCGTTCGCGCGCGGCTTCGCTGCCCGCCTCGACGGCCTGGGACAGCTCCACTTCCTGTTCGCGTGTCAGCAGCGGCGTCTTCGTGATGTCGCGCATCCACATGCGTAACGCGTCGGCCGCCACGTCCGGTGAGTCACCGGCGGGTGGCACGAGCGGCACGGGACGTGAAGCGGCCCTGGGTCGGTCCTCCGTGTCGCCGAATCCGGCGTGCGTAGAGGTATTGTTGCGGACCATATGCGGCCTCCCAACCGACAGAGCCTTGCCCAGAAGCGGGCGACGAGCGGGCGCAACGATCCTGCGCCCTGTGTGTGAAACGCGCGGGAAGGCGGCCGGGTTTATACGAGCTGGCAGATTCTGCGTGAGGAGGAGGGCTAGCCCACGCTTGGGCGCGACGGCGGCGCCAGCGATTCGATCGTCAGCAGGTTCGGGTTGAGGCTGCCCGACTTGTAGCCGCGGAGGTCGAGAGACACGAAGCCGTAGCCCAACCCGCGGAACTCATCGACCACGCGGTCTCGCGTATCTCCCTCGAAGAACCGTTGCATCTCTTCGACGGGGACTTCGATCCGCGCGACGCTCCAGTTCTGTTGCGCGTCCTCGTGGTGCCGCACACGGAACTGGCGAAATCCCAGGTCGTACAGCAGGTCCTCCGCCGCGTCGACCTGAGAGAGCTTCTCCGGCGTGATGCGCGTGCCATGGGGGAAGCGCGACGACAGACAAGCGAAGGCGGGCTTGTCCCACGTCCGCAGATCAAGCATGCGCGAGAGGACCCGGATGTCCTCCTTGGTGAGCTGCGCGTCGAGCAACGGCGCGTAGACGCCCCACTCGTCGGCGGCCTGCATGCCGGGCCGGTAGTCGCCCGTGTCATCTAGGTTGGCGCCATAGACCACCGTGCGCACACCGGTGTCTTCGGAGACGGCGCGCAACTGCGTGAACAGCTCGGTCTTGCAGAAGTAGCAGCGGTTCGGGGCGTTCTTGGCGTAGTTCTCGTCTTCCAGCTCATGGGCCCGCACGATGCGCAGAGGGATGCCGATATCGGCGGCGAGTTCCTTGGCGTCACGAAGCTCGCGCCCGGGATACGACTCCGAAACGGCGGTCACCGCCAACGCCTTGTCGCCGACGACGTCGTGCGCGACTTTTGCTAGCAACACGCTGTCCACGCCGCCGGAGAACGCCACGAGCATCTCGCCCAACTCCGCGAGCTGCTGCTTCAGCGCCGCGTACTTTTTCGTGAGTTCCGCCGACAGGGTCATCCCTAGCCTTCCATGGCCTCGCGGGCGCGCCGCGTGATCCGGTTGAGCTGACCGCGCAAACGGCTCCGCTCCGTACGGTCCAAGTGGTCAATAAAGAGTACACCATTCAGGTGGTCTATCTCATGGAGAATCACCCGAGCGAACCACCCATCCGCCGTGAACGACACGTCTGCGCCGTCGAGGTCCGTGCCGCGCGCCTCGATCGCTTCGGGCCGCGCAACATCAGCGTAGATGTCAGGGAGGCTGAGGCAGCCCTCTTGTTCCACCCATTCACCCGACGCCTTCTCGACGACGGGATTCACCATGACCAACGGGGCCGAGGCCTCGTCATCCGGCTCGGGCGTGACGACAATGAGTCGGCTCAGGATGCCCACCTGCGGCGCCGAGAGCCCAACACCATCCTCCATAGCCATCGCGTCCAGCATGCCGCTCGCCAGCGCGCGCACTTCGTTGGTGACCCTGTGCACGGGGGCCGCCTTCTGCCGTAGAATCGGGTCGCCGTAAAGGCGTATGGCAAGCACCGATGTGTCCCGAGGATAGGGATGCTCTGCGGGATGGAGTATCACGCGCGATCGGACGGGGTCAAGTGAGCGGCGCCCTGCCGGGAACGGGCGAAGCGGCGGATGGGCCCTGTGTCGAGTCGTCTCACCCTCCAGGGCTGGGATCGCCTTCCCGCATGCCGTCTAGAGCGGCAGCCACGGCCGACGAAATGTCGATTCCCGTCTTCTGTTGGAGCACCTCGGCGCACCGGAGCGGGGGTTCACTCAAGAGCATGATCTCGGCGCCCGGCCTGCGCGGTCCGCCGCGCGCGCCGTGTGCCGTGGTCATCATCATGTAGAGCAGGAGACGGACGGCGCGGGCTGCGAGATAGAACTCGAGGTTGCCCACATCCCGGCCGACGGCTTCCCGGTAGTGCTGCATCAACAAGCCGGCCTGGTCGTCGTCTGCGCCGCCGAACGCGCGCCAGAGCAGCGGCATCCAACAAAGGTCGTTCGCGGCATCGCCTATCGAAACGCACTCCCAGTCGACAACGGCCACGATCGCGCCGCCATCCGCTATCACGTTGCCGCCGTGGTAGTCGCCGTGCAGAAGGACGTAGTGGTCCGACGGCGGCCTGTTCGCCTCCATCCAGTCGAGAACCGGGTCGAGGGCATCCGTGCCCAACCATCCGGCCTCGTGGCGATAGCCGGCCAGCAACCTATCAACGTAACCATGCACGCCGTCCGGCACGTCAAGCGAGTCGAGACCCATGCGCCGCCAGTCGCTCGTGTGGATTTCGGCCAGGACGCCGAAGAACTGCTTCAAGAGATCCGTAGCCTCGGCATGGGCCAACCCGTCCAGCGCTTCCCACAGGTTGACACCGTCCACCCGTTCCATAATGCCGAAGTTCCATCCGTGTAGGTCTTCGTCCACGTCGTAGACTACCGGGACGGGTACCGACGTGGGTTGCAGCCGGCGGAGCGCATCGAATTCGCGGGCCAGTTGTGGTTTGTCGTGACCCACCCTGAGCACGAGGGATTCACGGCGCTCCGATGCGCCGTCGGCACGCTGTAGGGTGAACGGGTACATGCCGTTGGAGAGGCCGCCGGGGATCTCTGCTACGTCAGAGACGGTGGGTTGTCGTCGCCCCACCGATCTCTTCGCGTAGTGCCTTGCCAGCACTTCGTGAGCCTGGCCCACATCAAGCACAACCTGACTCCTCCGGCGTCTGGCGCCGCGCGAACTCGCCGCGGATGCCGGTGGCTCAGACGGCGCGGCATGGATATCACGGCCGGCAGAGGCGTCCGGGACCTTCAGTGCCGACGGCAGGGGGCGACAGCGGTACGCGGCAGATTACGTCGTACGCTCGCGACCGGTCAATGCTGAGGGCGTCTGTCGTGGGGAACGCCGCCTAACCGCGTGCTTGAGACGCTTCGCGGACTACGCCCACTACGACGCCTATGTGAAGCGCGGCCGATCGGCTCGGGAAAAGTCGAGAGGGCGCATCGCCGAGTCCCGCAGAAGCGGGTGATGATGCCGGGCGCATGTTGGGACCTCAGACGATCGACCCGATGGCTGCACTCCGCGTGTTGCCAGCCGGTGTCTGGTGGAACGAATGCCGGCAGCACAGACGCGCCGCGCCAGCCCACCACCAGCCCCTGTCGCTGCCACATCTCGGCCCGGCGCCAGACAGCACCGGCGCGCGGCGAGGCGTACGCCGGGCCTAAATGTTCGCTTCGTTGCCCCAGACGCAACTGCCGCAACCGGCCGGAGATCCCTGTCCGAACAGTCACCCACCTCGTCGGCAGGAACGGACTGGTCATCTCCCCACATCGGCGCCGCGTCCCCTCGCTCCGCACGCGCTCCCTGTCCGTGTTCACCGCTGCGGCATGCGTGTCAGTCTCGCCGGTGGCGGGGCGCCAGATCGCGTACCCGATTCTCCTACCGGTCGGAACTCGACCTGGGGCCGTCACCCGTGCGGTGGACGCCTACGGCCGGTATGCCAGGCCCTGCTCCACCATAGTGGTAAGCTCGGGCAGATGCTCCAGATCCGCGACGCGCGCTGGGGGATAACCGAGCGCGTCGAAGTCCATCACACCGTCCGACGCGTGGCACTCGGCGCATTGGCGACCGTCTCGTTGTATGCCGTGGTTGACCATGAGCGTGGCCGTCTGACGCATCCAGTGCGGCTCGACGTCCACCAACTCGCCATCCTGTAGCGGGTAATCGGTCTTCCATCCGTCCACGCCGAAGTACGCCATGAATTCGTCCATCATGTACGCCTTGAACGGCAACTCGTACATACGGCGTACGATGGGATTCTTCACCGCCTCTTTGACAGCATCCGTTGGGATGCCCGTCTCGTAGTAGGTCGCGTAGTCGAACGGGAGGATCATTGCCCCGAACGGGCCTTCGTTGGCCATGTGTTCGTACATGCGCGCGTTGAACAGCTTGAACGGGTATATCTTGCTCTCGCCCATCGTCATGAGAGGACGCAGCTTCTCTTCGATGACCCGCGCGCGCTTCTCGACGAAGTGCGACTGCAGCGCGCTCAACGTGTCCGTCAGTTCGCGGATATACGCGTCGGGATCGAACTCGTGGCTCTTCGCCATCTCGTCCAACGCGGGCTTGAGCGCCTCACGCATGGCGTCTGCGTCTAGCGAAACGAGCTGGCGCATCAGGGGATTGTATTCGTCGGGGTTCACCGGGTTCGTGCCGAGCGCGTTCGCGAGGAACGTGCCGGCGCCGTTGAACCAGAAGAAGTCGACGCCCTCGCCTACTTCGCCACTGCGCAGGACATCCGTGGGCGTGTACACGCCCTCCTCAGCATTCCAGACCGGCTTGGTCCAGTCTCTTAGGACGACGTTCAGCGGCTCCAACTCCTTGATGTGGCACGTCTCGCACGCGAGTCGGGCGACGTGGCCGTTCAGCATCACGCGTTGCGGTCCCTCGGTGTGCGGGGCCGTGGTGTGGCAGTTCTCGCACGCCACCTCGACGCCTGGGAGGTCGTTTGCGACGAGGTCCGTGCCCTTCGTCCCGCGTGGGATCTTGTGGCCGACGGGCGTGTGACAGTCCGTGCATTGCAGGCCGGCGGCCGAATGCACGTCCGCCTCCGGGCTGAACGGGTTCGCGCGCTTCGCTCCCGCGTGCAGAAGGCGTTGGTTCTCGAACCCCAGCGCTTCGGATGCCTGGTTGTGCTCGTAGGCGTCTCCGCCCATGTTGTGCTGATGGCACAGGAGACAGTTGTCGTTGCCCGGCAGCGTTACCGCCATCGCGGCCTTCATTGAGCGGTCCTGATTCCAGCGCGTCCCTACCTCGTCCTCTATCACGTATCGGTAGTTCATGTCGTACGCCTGCGAATGGCATATCAGGCAGTCGACGCCGTCCTTGGCTGCGGCCGGCACGTCCCCGACCGGCATCATCTTCTCGGTCGCGGGATGGTAGCCACCCCCTATGTGGCACTGTCCGCAGCCCTCACTACGCACGACCGTCTCGCCGTGCGCGCTCTCGGGCTTCGTCTCGATGAGTTCCGCCCATCCTGTCCACGAGAAGCTCCCAGGGATGCCGCACGCGCGGTCGATCTTGCCCACGGGTATCGGGCGCGTGCCCTCGCCGTTCACCTCGCGGCCGTCGTAACCGTAGGTCGTGAACCCGGGCTCCATTCGCTGGAACTTGTAGTGGACGGTGCCCAGCACGTCCTCCAGCGTATCCACCTCCTTCGTCTCACCCTCGTAGGTGTGGACGGTCATCGTCGCGTGGCACTCCAGGCAGGTTTCCGGCCCTTCGTATGTGCGGACGCCCGCGTCACGGAAGTATCCGATGTGTCTGAGGTCCGATGCGCGGCGGAACGAGGGCGTCTTCATCAGGATGTCGGTCTTCACCTTGCGCGTGAACTCGCTCTGTTCGTCCGACGTGACACGGCTCGCCGCGGCCAACCGCGTGTCGTACGTGAGCCTATCCGCCAAGGCCTCGAACTCCCCCTCACTCACGGTGACGCTCGAATCGTAGGTGAGTGGCGCGTTCTTCACGCCTGTATACGCCTCGAAGAACTTCGGATAGCCGACTGTGTAGAAGCCGGCGCCCAGCGCAACGGCCGCGACGACAGCGATGCCTATCCTAGCCGTCCGTCTGCCGAGGACGGTTCTGGCCACTCCGAGCAGACGTTCTCTCATTGTTCGTGTCCTTCGTGCGGCTCATGCCATCCGGTGATCATGCTGCGCACGCCGGAGAGGACCGACGCGCCCATGGTCGCGAGATACACGTGCCCGATAAAAAAGAGCGTCAGGAGGAAGGCGACGACGGAGTGCGCGACGGCGACAGGCCACACGCCGCCCGCGCCTAGCACGCGCTCGGGCGCGACCTCTGGGAACAGAAGCAGCAGTCCTGTGACGACAAGAAGAGGGACGGCGACGTACATCACGCCGAGGTACGTGACTTGCTGAAGCGGGTTGTACCGCCGCGCTGGCGTCACATCGAACGGATGCTCTTCGCCCCGAAACACGCCCCTGAGGTAGTAGGCCGCCTGCCGACGCATTCGGCGTGCAAGACCCTCTAGGTCCGGCGCGTACTGGCGCCAGCCGCCCGTCACGACGTTCCCTACGATGAAGGCGGCGTAGAGAGCCGCCAGCACGATGCCTGCCACGTTGTGCAGCGAGCGCGCGACGCGGAACGGAATCCAGGGGAACGACGGATCGGCGTAGTGCAAACTGACGCCCGACAGGATGAGCAGCAGGAACAGAGCCGCGTTCGACCAGTGCCACACACGGATCCAGACTGGGTAGAGGTACATGCGTTCGTTCATCGTCCCGCCTTCCCGGCTGCTCTCGACCGCCCGACAGCGTGCGCGGCGATGGCGACCAAGACCGCGACGAAGGCGCCCACGCTCACACGGTCCAGCGCGACGTTCCTGGTCATCCCGATGATGTACGCGTCGTTGAAGACGGCGGCGTTGATGAAACCGGCGCGCGTGCGGCCGTCGCGAACCCGATGCCGGTACAGCTTCGTCAGGAGGACGGAACCCGCCGTGTGGCAGTCCACGCAGGAACGCCGCGCGTCCTCGGCCGCGAGTATCTCGTGAGAAGACGCCGGGTCATCAGGGGTATGGCAGTCCAGGCAGCGGACATGGTCGCCATGCAGTTCCGCGTTCGGTAGCCACGCGTGCGCCACGTCCAACGCCGTTGGCGCGAGCGCGGCGAGACCAGCCGATGCCCCGGATTGGTGGCAGTTCAGGCAGATGGCGTTCGAGTCGCGAACGACATCCGCGACCTCGCCAAGGTCACGCGCGACGTCGAATGCGTGCGGGTCGTGGCAGTCGAAACACGTGAAGGCGCCCGCGTGTCTACTCGCGTGGACGCTACGCGCGAACGACTCCCCGATTTCGTCGAGCCGGAATCGCTCCAGGCGTTCGTCGTCGTCATGGCAGTCGAGGCATCGCAGGTCCTCGTCGCGGACGGTGTCGGAGTGCGGAAAGTCGCTGTAATCCGCCGTGTGGCAGGCTACGCAACCCAATTCCGCATGGTTGGACGTCGTGTACGCGCCGATATCGACGTGCAGCGATGCCACCACTCCGGTTGCCGGGTCCTGATACCCCAGGGTGGCCATGCCGTGGCAACGCAGGCATTCGGCGTTGGGCTCCAGAGCGGCGATTAGCTGCGGCGTGGCCACAAGCGCGAACAGGGCCACGACGCGCGTGACGTGCGGCCAGCGGCGCGCGTGTCGAACGGTGTTCGGCCTATCGGAAGACATGCAGCGGCCCATCGAGGGAGTGCGATAGTATTCAATGGATAGATTGTATATATGCCGTGCGCAAGGGCCATCGAGAGAACCGGCCGGCGACGACTCGGGGAAGGACCGCGACCGGGCGCGTCGGGTTAGGCCCTTTGTCGGTACGGGCCTGCAAACCCAATCGGGCGTGTACTCGTTGAATTGCTATGAGTATGGGTTCCATGAGCGGCGCGGGAGATGCCGGCGTCGGCCGGTGTGGGAACGTCTATGGCCGGAAGAGAGCGCCCCTTATGCCGTCTTATGTTGGGATGTCGGTGCCGCGTGAGCACGACAGGGCATGTCCTGTGCGCACCCGGCCACGCAAGTCGTGCGTCGCAAGGTGTCGGCCTTACGACGCACGCAAAGCGGGCTATTACTTGAGCAAATGACACATTGCCGGATATCTGGAAGGAGCCACAGCATGGCTACACGACCCCAGACCCAGAAATCCGCCCCGATGGCCAGCCTGGTGACCGCCGCCGTGCTGAGCATCATTCCAGCATCTGCCGCGGGCATACTCGTCGGCTCGATCGCCATCGGCGGCGCGCCGAATATGCTGGACCGGTTCGTTCACCCGAACTTCTGGCCCGCGTTCGCCGCCGCCTTCGTGGTGACGGAGATCATCGGTCTCGTCGTCGGCTACAGAATGGACGTCGGCCGCAAGAAGTGACTTCTCGCATCGTCCGCCGCAGTCGCACAGATCCTGAGAGGGCCTCGCCTTGGCGGGGCTCTCCTCACGTCCGCAGGCAAGCTCCACGGTCTCGACGGCCCGCTCGATTGACACGCCCGACGGGTTGTTGTCAGGATAAGCGCACGCGTCGTGACGTTTCCGATCAGCCGACCGACCTCTCTCCTGTGGAGCCGAATGCGGGGAAAGCGGACACCGCCTGAACGCGTTCGCGCGCGCGCCATCGTTCTGGGCGCGTTGCTTATGCCGATCCACTCCTACTGGATCTCACGCATAGAAGCGATCGTGTACAAAGGCGGGGGCGGCAGCACCGCGTCGCTCATCTGGACGTCCGTGTACAACATGACGGCGCTCGTTCTGCTGTCGCGTCTCGCGCGCCGTTGGCGGCCAGCCTTGGCGCTGAGCCGCGCTGAACTGCTTGCAATCTTCGCGATGTTCAACATCGCCGCCGCGGTCGCGGGCCACGACCTCATCCAGATACTCGTGCCGCTCATCGCGTATCCGCTGTGGCATGCGTCCCCGGAGAATGACTGGGCGGAAACGCTGCTTCCCTTCCTCCCCAACGGCGCCACAGTCACGGACAGGCTCGCGCTCGCGCCGTACTTCCAGGGCGAGTCATCGCTGCTCCACGCCGAGCACCTGCGCGCGTGGCTCCTGCCCGTCCTGAACTGGACCGGCTTCATCGCCGTGCTGCTGATCGTGGCGCTGGGCATCAACGTGCTCGTGCGGAAGCAGTGGACCGAGGTCGACCGGCTAAGCTATCCGGTGATCCAACTGCCCCTGCATCTCGCGTCGCCGACTCGGGCGTTCATGACGGACCCCGTCCTATGGGCCGGATTCGCGACGACGGCGCTCCTCCGCTCCGTCAACAACGTCAACCGGATATCCCCATCGTTCCCGCGGATTCCGCTCAGCCACGACTTCGGCAGCTTCTTCACTGAGAACCCATGGAACGCTGTTGGGTGGCTGCCGTTCAACATCATCCCGAACTACATCGGCATCGGTTACTTCGTGCCGCTGGATATCCTCTTCTCGTGCTGGTTCTTCCTGCTGGCGTTCAAGTCGCAGATGGTGCTGGGACGGGTGATGGGGATACGCGCGCTGCCGGGCTTCCCGTATTCGTACGAGCAGTCGTCCGGCGGGTACCTGGCGCTCGGCGTGATCGCTCTATGGCTGACGCGTAAGCATCTTCGGCGTGTCGGGACGATGTTGCTCAGCGCGAGGGGCGAGCCCGAGGCGGCGGAGTATCGCGTGGCCGCCGCGGCGGTGGCGCTCGGGTTCGCCGGGCTTGTGCTGTTCGGGATGTATCTCGGGATGGGCGCATGGGTCGCAGCGGCGTTCTTCGGGCTGTTCTACGTGATCCAGATCGCCATCGGCCGCATGCGCGCGGAGATCGGGACGCCACTGCACGACCTCCACTTTGGCGGCCCGAGCACGATCCTCGTGAACGCGCTGGGGAGCGCGCGGCTGTCGCACACGTCGCTCATCGGCCTGACGCAGATGTGGAGCATCGACCGGGCGTACCGGTCCAACGCCGTGCCACATCAACTCGAAGGTCTGAAGCTAGCCGAGCGCGTGAACGCCCAGCGGCGCGGGTTCATCATCGCGTTGCTGGTCGGGAGCGCGCTGTCGGGCGTGTTCGCGTTCTGGGCGATGCTGCACCAGAGCTACGAGGTCGGCATCGACAACGCGGCGCCCGTCAACCGGTGGTTCGGATACGAGGCGTGGGCGCGGTTCCAGCGGTGGACATCCCAGCGTGTTGGGACGGACGTTCCCGCGATTTCGTTCTCGCTCGTCGGCTTCGTGGCGACGCTGGCGCTCATGGTCGCCCGTACGCGGTTCGTGTGGTGGCCCTTCCATCCTCTAGGCTACGCGATCTCGGGAAGCTGGCAGATGACGTGGGGCTGGGGTTCCTTCTTCATCATATGGGCAGTGAAGCTGGTCATCCTGAAGCACAGCGGCATTCAGGGCTTCAGACGGGCGACGGCGTACTTCCTAGGCCTGCTCATGGGAGATGTGTTCGTGGGCGGGACGTGGACCATGGTCGGGATCGGGTTCCGGCTGTGGTAGGCGGAGACGTAGCCGCGGGCCGCGCATCGCGTCCTCAGAGTTGGCCGCAACGGCGCGCGAGATCGCAGGCGACGCCAGCATCAGCCGAGGAGAGCAGAAAGCCCTCGCCTTTGACACTCGACGACGGCGCGTGTCACAGTGCCGGCGCCGAGGGAGGACGACCTGGACACGGGTGAGGACAACAGCATGGGCTGGCAAGCAGCGGGCAAGGGCGGCGCGGTGGCGGCGGGGAAACAGGAGTCGGTGGACGCGGGCATCAGCATCCTCGAAGCCGGAGGGAACGCTGCCGACGCCGCGGTCGCGACGATCCTCGCGCTGAGCATCACCGACTATGGCTTGTTCGCCATCGGCGGCGAAATCCCCTTCATGATCTACGACGCCCAAGCGGGCGAGGTGAAGGTGCTGAACGGCCTGGGCGGCGCTCCCTCGGACCCGGACGCGATCGCGTGGTACTACGAAAACGGCATCCCATCCGGCGGGCACATCAAGGCCGCGCCCGTTCCCGGCGCCGTGGCCCTATGCCTGGACGCGTTGCGCATGTACGGCACGATGTCGTTCGGAAACGTCGTGCAGCCGGCCTTGCACCTGCTGGAGACTGCTGAGAGGGACTGGTACCCGCTCCTCGCCGCTACGTTGGGAGGGCTCGTGGACGCCGAGGCGTCATCCTCTGGGTCGCGTGAGGACGGTATCCAGGCCGCCTACGATCGCTTCTATCGGGGCGATGTCGCTGACGACCTAGAAGCCTGGTATATCGAGGGCGGGAGCTTCCTGCGCAAGGCCGACCTCGACCTACACACGACGCGCATCGAAGACCCGGTGTCGGTCGAATACCGCGGCTACACGGTGTGCAAGTGCGGCCCGTGGACACAGGGGCCGTCACTCCTGCAGGCGCTGAGGCTGATGGAGGGGTTCGACCTCAGAAGCATGGGTCACCTGTCGGCGGACACCATCCACCTCACGGCGGAAGCTCTGAAGCTCGCGTTCGCCGACCGCGACGAGTACTACACCGACCCGGAATTCGGCGCCGTTCCGATGGACGCGTTGCTGTCGGACGAGTACGCGGCGATACGCCGCCCACTCATCGACATGGCGACGGCCTCGGCCGAACGGCGACCCGGCGATCCGTACGCAATGAAGGCGGTGAAGGCCGCTGGCCCGGACGAGCCGTGGGGCGAAGGCACGACGACATGCTGCGTCGCGGATCGCTGGGGCAACGTCGTCTCCGCCACGCCTAGCTGCAACGCTCCGGCGGGAGGCGGCGTCACGGGGGTCGCGCAGGGCAACAGGCTTCGCTGCATGAACACCAACCGCGACCACCCGAACCATATCGAAGCGCGCAAGCGCCCGCGCATCACGCTGACGCCGACGCTGATTCTCCGGGACGGGAAGCCGGTCGGGGCGATCAGCGTGGCCGGTGGCGACTTGCAGGACCAGACAACGCTCAACGTCCTGCTGAACGTCGTGGAGTTCGACATGCCTCCCGCCGAGGCGGTCACGATGTCGCGGTTCAGCACGTCGCATCACGAGAACTCGTTCAGCCCGGCGCCCGACCGAAGCGACGCGATCACGCGGCTGCAGGACCTGGCTCTGCACGTCGGCATCGACGGAGCCGTCAAGGCCGACCTCGAAAACCGCGGACATGCCGTGCGCGTGACGGACGGAGCCATCGCGAACCCGGTGATGATCTGGCTGGACGCGGACGGCACGATGCGCGCCGCCGGCGATCATCGCGCGGGACGTCACGCGGGAGCGATCGACTAGAGCCCCGGGTCCGAGTCCGGTATGCCGTCCAGTACGTCCCCGTTGGCGTCCCGGACGAAGACTACGCCGTGTTCTTGCGCTACGCCCATGCCCGCGCGCAACCCGCCGCGTCGGTCGCGGACGGCGACCATGCCGCCGCCCGTTGTGGCCCCGAGGCCGATCTGTGCGCGCTCGTTCGTGCCGCGCACGCTCACCGAGCCGCCGTCGGGCGACACGGCGAGTTCAAGCCTGGGTTTGCCGTCGCTGCTGTACAGCGTGACCGCCCCGCCGTAGTCACCCACCGCTACTTTGGCGCGCAACTCGCCGTCGTCGCCCCATATCGAAAGCTCGCCGCCATGCGACGCGGCGCCGATCTCTGCCCGTCTGCCGCCCTCGGCATCCACGATCACGAGCCTCTGACACTGGATCGTGTCGGCCTCTCCGGCGGGCGAGCGGCGCTCGGCGATGGCGCGCCGCGTCTGTAGCAGCAGGACCAGGGCGAACAGAGCGATGAGGATGTGCGTCGGCTCCATAGCGTGCTTCCCATGTGGTGAAGGCGGGCGGCGCGCGTTACCAACGATCGTAGCAGGGCCGCGCCGTGGACCGTAACCTGGCGCACATCTCGCGCCGTTCCATCCGGTCGGAGCCCGGGGTCACCACCGTTCGTCTGGAGGAACCGCATGCCGACGACGCGCGCCGCACTGCTGACAGCGATCCTGGCCGTTGCCGCATGGGCGCCTGGGAGCGCCCACGCCGTCCAGATGCTCATGTCGGTAGAGCCGCCTCAGCCGACGCCGAGCACGGGCGCGACCCTGAAGATCGAGGTCACCAACGACAACCTGGACCCGTGTGACTATGAAGTCCGCCTGTTTGAGAACTACGGCGGCCTGACGGTGTTCGACCGCGAGGACGACGGTGGCATCATCCGCCTAACCGGCCGACTGATCCCGCACCTCATCGCCCCGGTAGAGGTGGTCCAGTGCGATGTGCCA
>JABGQA010000021.1 GCA_018644665.1 Candidatus Poribacteria bacterium | reverse complement strand
CCAGCGGGGACCCCCACCCGAACCACGTTGGGATACCGTCCGGGGACGGCCGGCCGAGCACCCGCAGCAGCGGATAGTAGCTCACACACGCCAACGGCACGACAGCGGTGAAGAACACGCGGAACCATCGACGGTAGATGGACATGGGGTATTGCGCGGTCTCGATGCCACCGTACGTCACGGTGTTCAGCACCTCGAGGCTCTCCGTCGTCCAGAAGCACAGTGTCGCCTGCAAGATCAGCAGGCCGTAGAACAGGCACACCGCGCCGAGAATAGTGCCAACCAGCAGAGCCGACCTCGCCAACGTCCACCCGATGTCTAGCGACACGCTCGCCCACACCAGGATAGCCACGCCCTGAAGCAGTCGACCCACGCGCACGGCGTGCAGCTCTCGCGCCGCGACCTGCAATGCGGCGCTTCGCGGCCGTAGCAGAATGATGTCGAATCCCCCGCCCTTGATCAGACCGGAGAACGTGTCGAACCCCCGCGCCGAGGACTCGGCAATCGCGAACGCGACGTGCACCGTGCCGTAGAACGTCGCCACCTCTTGCAGCAGCCAACCCTGGAGCGTCCCGAAGCGCCTGAACATGACCCATACCATCGCGAACTCAGCGCCAGTGAAGGCGAACGTGCTGAGCGACAGCATGATGAACGACGTCCGGTATTGCATCTGGCTGCGGAGAGACACGGCGGCATACCGTCCGTACAGACGCAGTGAGTCAAGCACCCTCAACCCCCCTGCACGACGAGTCGTTTCGACCCCATAGCCAACAGCCAGCGCCCAGCCGCCATGTACGCGAGGATCCAGCCGCCCTGGAACAGCAGCAGACCTGGCAACGCCGACGGCGGCAGATCCCCCATGTACAGCCTGTGCGGAATGTCCACTAGGCCGCGGAACGGCAGTACGGCCAGCACGCCCTGGGCCCAGTCGGGGAACAGCGGCAGGGGGATGAACATGCCCGACAGGACGCCCATCGCGATCATCATAAGCCGTCCGATTCCCTCGCCCGAGATCGTCCAGAGCATCAGTATCGCCATCAGCGTGGATATGGTCGCGCTGAGCAGTAGCGCGGCGCACAGCGACGCCAGCCACGCGGCGAAGGCGGCCGCCGAGGCCGGTGGCTGCATGCCAAACAACAGGAGCGCGGCGGGCAGCATAGGCACGGCGCGCAGCAGCGTGGGAGCCGCGTGATTTGCCAGTCCCCGCGTCAGCCAGAGCGTGTAGACATTCAGCGGCCTGAGCATCTCGTACGCTACGGACCCGCTGCCGATCATCGAGCGCAACTCCGGGTCCACGCCCCACGGGAGCATGCGGAACATCGCCTGACTAAGCCACGTGTACGTGATCACCTGCGACACGGACAGGGGCTGCGTCTCGGAGGACGAGGCGTAGAACGCCGTGAAAATCATGACGCGGATGAAGCCCCAGAACACCTGCGTCGTGAGGCCGGCGATCGCGGCGGCGCGATACTGCAGCAGCGTGCGGAACCGGGCGCTGAAGATGGCGACGTACCCGCTCACGCGTAGTCCTGCCCGTAAAGGCGTGCGATGAGCTCTTCGATGGGCGGGCTCTCAACGAACAGATCGCGCACCGCGTGCTTCGCCACGATCCGCGCGATGAGCTCCGGCGTCGACGTCTGGTCGGGATCAAAACTGAGTTGGACCCGCCGTCCGTCCTGGCTCACGACCGTCGCCGCCGGGTCGTCGATCGTGCCGTCGGCATCGGCAAGATCCACGGTGAGACGACGCTCCGATCCCGCGTGGTCGCGCAGGCCCTGCACAGTGCCGTCGAACACGATGGACCCTGAGCCGATGACCATGACGCGGCTACAGAGCGCCTCAATTTCATCGAGGTCGTGCGTGGTGAGGATCACGGTTACGCCACGTTCGCGGTTCAGGCGCTGGATGAAGTCCCGCACCGCGAGCTTTGCGACGGCGTCCAGCCCTATGGTCGGCTCGTCCAGGAACAGCAGCGAGGGCGAATGCAGCAGAGCCGCCGCGAGATCGCACCGCATCCGCTGACCCAGACTGAGCTGGCGTACCGGAGTATCGAGGAGGGGTTCTAGCG
>JABGQA010000047.1:5177-13078 GCA_018644665.1 Candidatus Poribacteria bacterium | reverse complement strand
TGCCGCCAGTTCGTCCCGCTGCCGCGTGCGGTGCCTCAGCAGCACCGTGTCGATGATCGATCGCATCTGCGCCACCGTGGCCGCCTCCCGCCGCCCCCTCGCCGCCCTCGCCATCTCGCGTGCGCAGGTTCGGAGCCGGGCGATCTCGGCGTCGCGGGTTGCGAGTTCGGCGGCAGCGTCGTGGTTGAACTCGATGCCTAGATCGGCCTGCGTCTGCAGCTCTCGGATGCGCTGACCGCGCCGCCCCACTTCGGCCTCCAACTCTGAGATGCGGGCGTCCCTCTCGTCGATCCCGTCGAGCACCTTGCGGATGGGCGGCTCGTTCGTCACCGGCATCGATTCGAGATACCAGCGGAACCGGGTTCCCTTGCTGCAGTCGTCCGCCATCGCCTCCCACCCGCTGTGCTTGTCGTCGCAGTTGGCGCAGGCTGGACAGATGACCTGGCCTTTACCTTTGTGGGTACAGTTGCCACAGAATCGCTCGTTCATGTTGCCTCCCGGACCACGTATCGCCGCCCGCCCTTGTCCTCGTACACCGTCCCGATCTCCACCAACTCGATGGTCTGCCCCGGCCGCACGTCGCCGTCATCGTCGGGATCTCGGCGCAACTTCACAAGCGTGTACCCCCGTCGCCTCGCCTCCTGCGTCAGGTCCGCGTGGGTGGCGCTGCGTGCTAGCCGGCCGTGTAGGTAGGTCATGAGTCGCATTGGTCCTCCCACCGCTCCGGCCCAGCCACCCGCGGCGCCAGGTCCTTGATCACCTCCCACGCCATCCCCGGGTTCGCCTCGAGATGCGCGATGATGTCGGCGGCGCCCGGGCTGCGACTGCCAACGCCGAGGGCCACGCAGAGCACGCCGATCGGCTTGGTGGTCATCGTTTCGCTCCCATCGATGGTCCGCAGCTGGGGAACAGGCCGCCCGTGGTCGCGTGTGGTTTGGCCTTCCACCCGGGGCACTGCGGCGTATCCCGCGGTGGCATGTGCTCATCGTCGAGGCCGCCCCATTCCTCTTCGATGTCGAATACCCACTGCTCTACACGGAGATCCACGAGGCCGTCGGCCGCCATGCCAAGCAAATAGCACTGGTGCGGATAGCCGGTCCTGTCCCATCCGCACGTCCAGCAGTTCCGATCCGTTGCGTCGCTCATCATCCCTCCCCCCTCGTCCCCGAATTCCCCGCCTCGTCGGCGGTCATCGTGCTGGGTTCGTCGTTTCTCAGCGCCTCAGCAGCCCGTTGCTGCCACTCCATGACCTGGCCACCTGTGCCGCCGAAGTCCCAGTATTTGGCGAACGCCCGCCGCTCATCCTTGATGTCGTCCTCGACGTCTACGAACAGCAGCGCAGCCTCCATCACGAGTGCGCGCATGGTCTCGAGTTCATCCATTGGGTCCTCCATTCTGAGGGGTGATCTAACTCGTGATCTGTTGTGTCACCCGCAACCATGTGGAATCTATGGGTTTTTTCTCTGGGTGATCTAAGGTTACGTAAAATCCCATGTTCGCTCTCTGCGCATACCCGATCACGTTCCCAAGACTGTGCGCGCTTGCGCGTAAGAGTCATCCTAGGGATCTTAGGTAACCTTATGTCACCCAGTGTTAACCCCGTGAAATCGTTACGGTTCATGGGTGATCTAACGGGTGATCTAACGTCGATCCTTATGTCACCCTTGCGTAACCCGTGTCCTCGGTAGTCTCGACTAATCACGGCTCTGCCCGTATCCCATTCCGTTTTGCGAAGGCTGGCCCTTGACCTTGATTCCCTTGCGCATCCAGACGCCCTTCGCGCCTCTCGCCTTGGCGTATCCGCGCTCGTCCATCATCTGTCCGAACCTGCGCTTACTGTGGACCTTCTCGCCGTTGTCCTCTGCCCACCGTTTGTAGGAGCCGTACAGGTCCGCGATGGTAACGTCGCAGTCGCCCTCGACCGTGCAACACTCGTCGATGAACGGGGCCAGGATGTCCTGTGAGCCCCGGTACTCGGCCGTGGCCAGCTTGACTTCCTCTGGCTCCTTCATGCCGCTGTCTTGCCAGAGAACACACCCCTCGACCGCCCAGCGTAGGATTCCTGGCATCTCTGCGCGGAGCTTCTTTTCCAGGTCGCGATCGATCTGCTTGCCCTCGAACTTGGCCAGAAACGGAACGAGCTTGATCCGCCTCCATATGGCGTGGTCGGTGCCGATGATTCGGGGCTTGTGGTTGGCCGAGAACCAGAGCTTCAAGACGGGTGTGAACTGGAACGTGTCCTGGCGGTTGAACCTGGCTGTGAGCGGGTCCCCGCCCGTGATGCCCTTGATGAACGCCTCGTCCAGCCGCTTGCCTGGGTTGGGCTCTGCCGTGGTCACGAGCCGTGCGCCGCGGAGCCTGGCGATCTCCGGGCTCGGTCCGCCCCCATAGTTGTTCCGGTCGAGCAACAACGCCGGCTCGATACTCTGGGAGTAGTCGTCGCCAAGGATGTACCGAATGATGTTCATCAGCGTGGATTTGCCGTTGCTGCCTTTGCCGTGGAGGAAGAACAGGCACTGCTCCTGCGTGGACGCCGACAGCGAGTACCCGATTGCGCGATGCAGGTATTGCACCAGATCCCAGCGGTTGACCATGATCTCGTCGAGGAACTTGAGGAACAGCGGACACTCGGCGCCCGGGTCGTACTCCACCGGGGCGCACTTGGTGATGAGGTCTTTTTGGTCCGCCTCGCGTAGCTCGCCCGTGCGCAGATCCACGGTTCCATTCTTGACCGACAAGAGCCAGTGATTCTGATCCCAGTCGTCGGTTCGGACTGGGAACGGTGGAGAGGACTTCGCGAAGTTGATCATGGTCGGGATGTGCCCGCCCGACTCGGTTTTGTTCGCATGCTTTCGAAGCGACTTGACTAGCTTGCTGTCGAGCCCGTCGATACCGTCCACGCCGATCCCAGCGACCGTATCCTTGGCCATCTCCATCACGCGGCCGAGGCCGTCTTGCTCCCATCGTTGGCCGGTCCATACGTGCCAACCTCCGATGTCTGAGCAGTAGCGTAGATCGTCCCTGTGGTCGTCCCTGAACCTCTGCGCGTTGCCCACGTCGGTGAGGTTGTACCAGCGTGCACCAGCGTCGCTCTGCGGGCCTTCGCCCCCGTCCGGGGGTGGAACTACCCTCAAGTGCTCCCGCGGGTCCCTTCGTGGCGCGTCGTAGTCCGTGGGGGGTGGTGCGTACTCTTCGCGGTCGTCGTCTGGCAGCACGAGCGGCTCGGCCGCGCCCTTCTTCAGCCCCGACTCGATCGTCTTTTTCGTCTCGCCTGGCTTGAGCCCAGCCGCTTGCGCTGCGCTCCGCAACTCTGCGACGGCTTGCGCTGCGTCAATCCCGCCGGCAGCGATGCAGCTTCCCACGTCTGCCGCTGCAGAGAATAGACGCTGGTTTCTCCCGCCCTCGGCCGTCGTCGCCAGTCTCGAGCACCTGTCGCGCAACGTCCCGCGGGACCATGCCTCTAGCCGCTTCCGATCCCGCTCCGTCATGTCCGCTTCGACGGGAGTCCCGCGGTCGTATTCGACCTCCTTCGGCGCCATGGCCGGAAGTACCCACGCGGGCAACAGCGCGACCCGTGCGTCCTCGTCGTCCCACTGGTACGCCTTGCCGTGTGCGACGCTCGGCGGGGCCACGATGTACCCACCGTCTCCGCGGGTATCTACCTTGTCTGCGAGTGCGCTGGTGCTGTTCTTGAACCCGGCTTCGGGCCGTTGATAGACGAGGTGGTAGCCGCCCCTGGGCGTCCTCGACGTCAACGTAGGCAACAGCGGGTCACGACCGACTAGCAGCGCCTCCCATGAGCGCTTGCCCGTCTCCCCGTCCACGTCCACGACTGCGAGCCCCGACGCCTTGCCCGTGGCGATCCCGATGTTCGCGGCGGGCGTATCTGCCCACCAGCTGCGGATCAGATCGGCGTCGGTCGTGGAGTCGTTGAGCCCGTGGGGTACGAGGCGCCCGAGCGGGCGTTTCTTGCCGGGGAAGATTGGGAACACGGCCCAGCCCCTGGCCGCGTATCTGAGTGCAGCTTCTACCAGGCTTGCGTCCACGAGCGTCTCCAGCGCCCCGCCCCCGCTGCGAACGGGGGCGGGGTCAGGGCGCACTAGTAACCCGGATGAGAGGGAGGCTACTCGCGCGGTTTAGTGCTGGTCATTCATCCTTCCGCCCTGTGGTTTTTCGCAGTCCACAGGGGACGATCCGAATCCTACCCCGTCCACTTCTCCGTGTAAACATCGACGTCTCCGAGGGCCTTGCGATACGCGGATCGGCGGCTCGCCCACTGCCCACGCAGCACGCCCACGTCGTCCACGAGGTCGAACACCACCGGCCGCTTGTCAGGTCCCGGGCGCATCGTGCGGCCCATTCGCTGCGTGGCCTGCCTCTTGCTCCTCGCCGGCAGCGCGATGACCACGCGGTCTAACTTTGGCACGTCCAGTCCTTCGTCTGCGAGTGAAGTGCAGCACGCCACAGCGAGCGATCCGTCCCGCAGCGCGTCCAGCTTCGCCGCCCTGGCCTTCTTCGCGGTCTTGCCCGTGACTACCTCGGCATCCACGCCCGCGTCCTGTAGCAGCGACGACAGCGCCTCGCAGTGGGCAACCCGCCCGGACAGTACAAGCACCTGGTGGCCGTCGCCCACCTCGCGCCGCACGAGCTCCACGATCCCCGAGTTGCGCTGTTCGTCCTCGGTGATGGCGTCCAGCATGGCCTTGAACGCCTTTTGCTTTGCCATCTGCGCCCGCTTGAGATCCCAGCCGGTGAGCCCGCGCGACTCGAGTTCCTTGAACCTGTCCGCGGCCTCGCCGAACGCCGGATACTGCCAGCCGGTGTGAACCGCGCAGATCCGCGGCTGTGCGAGGTGCCCGTGGTCGATGAGCTTGCCGTGCTCCACGGTGTCGAGCAACGGGCCGATCCCCCACCAGAGGAGCTGGGTCAACCCGTCGTCTCGTGTGGGCGTGGCTGTGAGCCCCCAGCGGTACTTGCACGGGAGCCACGACAGCAGTTCGAACCACGTGTCGGCAGAAGCGTGATGGCATTCGTCGAGTATGACCGCGCCGAACTCCTGCGCCCGCTTCATCACCTCGCTCATTCCCAGCCGGTGGAGCGTCTGCACCGTGGCCACCGTGATCGGCTTCCAATCGCGCTTGCCGCCGCCGACGATCCCGGCCTCGATTCCGTAGACGCGGGCGAACGATTCGCGCCATTGGTCGAGCAGGTCCTTGGTGTGGACGACGACCAACGCCGAGCGTCCTGCGTTCCCGACCGCCAGCGCCCCGATCACGGTCTTTCCGCTGCCGGTGGGCGCCACGACGATGCCCTGCTTCTCGCGCACCATCTTGAGTACCGCGCGCACCTGGTAGGCTCGTGAGGTGATCTCCGGGCTGCACTCCAGATCCACCGCTTCGCCGCGCGTCATCCCCGACCAATCGCAGTCCATCTCGACGCCTTCACGTGCGCAGATCTTCCGCAGTTCGATCCCGAACCCTCGAGGGACGACGAGGTCCCATCCGATCTGCGTGGAGTAGCACAGGCGTTCGGGTATCCCGCGGGTATCCCGCAGTTGCTTGGACGCCTCCACGTGCTGCGGGTTGTCGATGGTCAGGGCCTCGCGCACGGCAGCAGCCACAGCTGCGGGCGGCTCGTGCATGGTGATCACGCTGTCCACGGTTACACGCACGGTTAGCCCTCCTGCGTCCTCTCATCGATCCACGACTGCACGTCCGCGGGTGCGTACCTGTACGTCTTGCGCTTGCCGCTGAGCAACTCCACGAACCGCGGGCCGAGTCCCTCGCGGCGCATCTTCGCCACCGTCTGAATGTGGATGCTCAGCATCGACGCGACCTGCGCCTCGGTGAGCAACTGCGTTTCTGTCATGTCGAACCTCCTTATCGTCAAGATGCCAGCTTTCACACCGCGTTGCAAGCTATTTCATTCTTTGTTGCTTTTCGTTGTTGACTCTTGCTTCGGCTCGTCCTATTCTGTGTGCATGAACAGCGCAACGAACAACACGGAGCACGACATGACCATCGACTTCACGCAGGACGGCATCCGATACAACGCAGACCCGATGGATATGACCACCCCCGACGGCCGCGACATCTACATGGTCCGCGCCTACGGCAAGCGCGGCTCCCTTCTGAAGGCCCACCGCGTCGCCACCCGCCGCGCCGACGGAACGTGGAACCTCGGACGCTGGAACTAGGCCAATGACCAGCACGGACAACACGAACGGAGCCGGGGATATGAGAGACGCAACGCAGGCCACCATCGAGCACAACGACTCCATCGAAGCCAGCCTTGAGGCCATCCGCGCCGAGCTCGCCAGCCGGATCGCCGAGATCCAGTCGCCCACATGGGCCGACGTCGGCGAGCTTGCCAAGGTGTCGAGCGACCTGCGCGACGTCGTGGCCTTCATGCGCAACGAGGAGCGATAGGATGACCATCACCAACGCCACCGCCCACAACGCCGGCATGCGACGCATCACCGGCAAGCTCGAACCCGCCGACGGGTTGGAGTGGCTCCGTGACCTCGTAGCCGAGGAGATGTCCGAGTGCGTGGACGTCGATGACCTTGAGATCCACTACTGCGACGGCGACGTCACCTACGACGGGCCCTGCGGCGTCCAGATCGCCCGCGGGCTGTACCCGTCCATCGATGTCTACGGCAGCGGGCGGTTGACGCTGGAGTGGCAGGAGCACGACGAGCCGGCCCTCGCCGACTTCGAGGGCGTCAAGGTGGACGACGTGCGGATCGACGTCGAGGACTACGACGGCAGCGTGGGCGAGGACCTGGGTATCTTCGCGGTCATCGAGGGCGTGCGGGTGACTCACCTCGACAGCGGGCCGGCGCGGTGGAACGTCGAGGCGGTCGTGGCGTGGGAGGGCTGCTGATATGGCGAGCTACTACCGTGTCGCGGTCTTCTTCCCCGGCGACGGGCTCGTGGGCTACCTGGACCGGCGACGGTACGCGGTGGAAGCCGGCAAGGCGGCGAAGCTCGGCACCGAGGCGCACGCCCGCCTGTACGGAGAGGAGTACTGCGGCAAGGTCAAGTACAGCCGATACGAGATCGAACGCGTGGAGACGGTGGTCGAGACGGTGGCCAGCGGGAGCCACAGGGAGCTGACGCGATGACCGCCCCCTGGCGCGACCTAATCGACGACTGCCCGGTACACGGGTGCAACGTTGGAGACGAAATGGAGGAGGAGAGCATGGGACGCGAGTTGACCAAGGACGAGATGGCCGAGATCAAGGCGATGGGCGAGCGGCTGTGCGAGCTGGCGCGTGAGGTGGACGCGAACGTTGTCCAAGTCAACGGGATGGTCTACACGCACTCGTCGGCGCGGCCGCACGTCAACATCCACACCAACTGGCACCCGGAGCACATCGAGGACAAGCCGAGCCGCGGCTGGCGAGTGTGGGCAGCCTGGGACGGCGACGACGACGGGCGCTTCCGATACCTCCACGCGGTGGACAGACGATGACCAGCGACCGCGCAATCAAAGCCGAGATCGCCCGCCACGAGCGAGCATCGCGCACCCTGTACGGCCGGGTCCTCTCCGGCGAGGTCGAGGCGCATGAGCAGCGCAAGCGGATCGCGGAGCTGGAGTTGATGGTCGTGGTGATGGCGGCGCGGACGTATGGCGCTGGATACGTAGCGATGCCATTCATGGCAGTGGAGACGCTCCGGCGCTCCCACCTGGCCTGCGACCCGGCCGAGATGTTGGACCGACTCAGGCGGACGGGGCAGGCGGGGGCGTGGCGGCGGTTGGGGGAGGCGTATGAGCGTGACGCGGAGAGTGGCGACGGGGTATAATTGTCGAGCCGCCCCGGGATGACGCCCGAAGCGGCCCAGCCAACGCCTGGATTGGAGGCATCGACAGATGGATACTACCATACAGATCGCAGA
>JABGQA010000047.1:3150-5077 GCA_018644665.1 Candidatus Poribacteria bacterium | reverse complement strand
GCCAACGCCTGGATTGGAGGCATCGACAGATGGATACTACCATACAGATCGCAGACGGCATCCACCACGGACTCGCCGCAACCCCCTATCACGCCGACGAGGCGCTGGGGTCCACATCTATCAAGCGCATCCTCGAGTCGCCGATGGCGTACCGATGGGACGCCGACCACCCGCGCACCGCGAGCCGAGCGATGGACGTGGGCTCCCTCATCCACGCGATCCTCCTGGAGCCCGACACGGTGGGCACCGCGTTCGTGGAGTTCGACGACGGCCAGGCGCTCGCGTGGCCCACCGGATCCTTTCAGGAGTGGTATCGCGGCGCCTTCGGGTTCACCGGCTGCGAGGGGATGGGAATCAAGGAAGGGACCGACGGATTCAAGGCGCACTACGCATCACAGCCGCGCACCATCGTTCGAGCATCGGACATGGAGACGGCGCGCAACGCCGCCGCTGCCGTGCGTAGCGACCCCGTGGCGGCCCTCCTGGTGTCCGGTGACACAGAGGTCTCGGCCGTGTTCACGGATGACGCTGGCGTGCGGCTCAAGGCCCGCTGCGATGCGCTGCCCACCGAGGGCGAGATCGACGCACCGCGGGGGCCGACCGCGCTCGCGGATGTGATCGTGGATTTGAAGACCACCGGAAAGCGGGCGCACTCGGACGAGTACACCAGGCACGCGATCCGGCGGATGGGGTACGGAACACAACTCGGTCATTACAGGCGGGTCATGCGCGAGGCTGGACAGGCCCGCGAGCACGCCGTGATGGTCGTGGTTGAGCAGGCGCCGCCTCACCACGTCGGCATCTTCTACTTGGACGATGAGACCTTGGAACTCGGTGAGGCGCAGAGCCGCAAGGGCGCGCGCGACTGGGCGACATGTACCGAGGCTGGCCAGTGGCCCGGGTACGGCGAGGGCATCGTGTCGATCGGGCTGGACGGTGACGACCTGGAGCGCGGGCACGAGTTCGCCAAGAGGGAGGTATTGATCGATGTCAGCTACTAATCACAAGGCGGGCGGATTCATCCTGACGACCACCTACAGCGCGGGCACGTCCAAGGAATCAAGCACGGACTCGGTGCTGTACTCCGGGCTTCTGGCGCTGTGCCACGACGAAGGGATCAAGAGCCTCGACGTGGAGATCGTCCAGTACCCCAACGACAGCAACGGGCTCACCGCCGTGGCAAAGTCGCGGCTGGAGTTCCAGGACGGCCGGCGCTTCGGAGAGATCGGCGACGCGAACAAGGGCAACGTCAAGCCCAACATCGCCCCTCACTTCATCAGGATGGCTGCCACCCGCGCCAAGGCCCGCGCGATGCGAGATGCCGTCAACATCGCCGTGGTGTGCGAGGAGGAGCTTGAGGTGCTGTCGCCACATGCCAAGCGGGAGTTCATGGAGGAGAAGGTGCGGTTCCTTCGGTGGGTGACCGACTGGCGCCGCAGCCAGGACGTTGAGCCGAGCGAGGGCATGAGGACGCCGGACTGGATCGTCGCTGCCGTCAAGCACTTGTTCGGCGCCGACACCATCGAGAATCGAGACCAACTCAGCGCGCTGGGCGACGCCATCGAACGCGGCGACTACGACCCGTCCAGTGGAGAGCGCATCCCCGAAACAACCGCAGCGAAGCTGTAGGAGGAGAGACGAATGGCCATCAACATCACCGGAATTTGTGACAGGTGCGGTGAGCCCGTCAACCTGTCAGAGGACGAGATCCAGGACGTGATCCAAGGCGTCAGCCGTGACGCGCTGTTCATCCTGGACCCGCTCGACGTGCCCACGATCATGTACATCGACCTGTGCCCGCGGTGCGACGGCGTGCTCAAGCGGATCACCGAGGAAGCCGGCCCGATCCGCGGGATGCGCCCCACGCAGGACGATCCCCCCGCCAAGGACGAGCCCGCGGGGGCGGGGGCGGGCGAGGGGGGCGAGT
>JABGQA010000047.1:0-3050 GCA_018644665.1 Candidatus Poribacteria bacterium | reverse complement strand
AACCCGGCGCCGGTCAGCCATGGCCGCGGCGTCGAGCCCTGGCGCGTGATGCGTCCCCCACGGTGAAGCGTCTACGGGCGCGGGGAGTTGGGCACAGTGGCTCCCGTCGGCGTAGTGTCGGCGGGGGCCTTGGAGGGCGAGACGATGACGTGGACCAAGGAAGACATGGAACGCACGCAGCGCCGGATGATGCGCAATCTCTGCGATCAGATCGAGGGCGACACCGGGGCGTGTCCAGGATGCGCGAGCCGCGACGCCGACCTCGCCACCCTACGCGAACAGGCCACCGAGCTCGCCAACCAACTCGCCGACGCACGCGACCACGACTGCACCGCCCCCACCCGATGCTCACTCGCCGACAACGCCGGACACGATCCGCGGTGCCTGGGGTGCGCGCGGAACCCGCGGCACGAGGACCGGCATGATGGGTGGACGGGGTGACCGCCGAGATCGCCGCCCACCTCGTGTGCTACTGCATCGCCCTGTTCGTGATCGTGGTGGTGATCGTGGGGGCGGCGGGGGACTAGCCCAGAATCACCGCGAGAACGACAGCCCCTGACGCTACTACCGTCCCCAGAACCGCCAGCACATCGACAGCAACTTGAGCGCGGCGTCGGCGTTCAGCAGGACGACCAGCAACAGCCCACCGAAGCAAGCGGCCAGTAGCGCGCAGCCACAGAGGAGCACCGTCAAGGCTCGCGCGCGGCGTGGGTTGGACAGCGTATCCAGCACCCGCTCCACTCTCCCATGGGGCGTGTGTGACGGCTTCGGCGACTCCTGCCATGTATCCTGCGATGGAGACAGCGCGGGCGGTGAGAAGTCCCCGATCGTTCGCATCTCCTGGAGCGGCAGAATCGCCTCCCGCAGATCTGCCACCTCGTCTAGCACCGACTGCATCACCTCGTCGTGGGACTTGACGATCTCCAGCGTCTCGGCTTTGTCCTCGAGGACCTGCCTGAACGCCTGCGCGCATTGCTCGAGCGCGACTGTCGAGCGCTTCAGGTAGCTCACTGCCTCCCGGCGGTCGAGGATCGCTTGGTGCTCCCTGATCTCCGCGGGGGTCATGGACGGGGTGAGCTTCGGCCCCGGGCTGTCGTCGATGCTCACGAAGGGGTCTCGCTTGTCGTTGTCTTCGCGCATCCTCGATCTCGGCCTCCATGCTCCTCGTCGCGGCGTCGGTCCTGTCTCCCATCACCCCCCAGGCTTCGGTCAATGTGATCTCGAACTCGTCAGCGAGGGAGGCATGCCGCGCCCAGTTGGCCGTCATCGCCCCAACCCCAGGATCTCGGCGGCGTTGCTTGGCTCGCGGACGCCCGATCGTTGGCACTCCTGGATTGACCATTTGGCGATGGCCACCAGGTCACCCCGGTCGGGCGTCTCGCCTCGGCGCCAGTCGATGTCGTGGGCGAGGGCGATCCTGTACCGCTGGAGGTGGGCTTGGCGCTCTGTCCCCGTGGCGTCGGCCACTTCCTTGGACGTCAGGTAGCCGAGGCCGAGCATGATGATCCACGGCCACCAGGTGGCGACGCGGCGGGCGATGCGCTCACGAAGCATCGGACTTCGGGGCCTTGGCCTTGCCGATGAGGCCGGCGAAGTTCTCGACGCTCACGAACCCCGCGGTGCCGATCGCCACGTACATCCATTGCTGCGACGTGATCATGTCGAGCGCAACCAGCACGGTGGCGGTGAGGAAGACCATCACCTTGCGGCCGGTGACCTTGTTCACGATGCGATCGAAGATCTCCATGGTTCGCCTCCTGTGCTGCCCGCGTGAGGGCTTCCACTGCCCAATGTACGCGATAGGGCGTTGAGGCGCTAGGATTGCGCGTGGGCGGGCGTGTGGGCTGCGAGGCGGGCTATCGTGTCCACTGGCTCGCGTCGAAGCCGACAGCATCGGCCCACGCGTCAAGCTGGCGCCACGTCGGCGACCGCTGCCCGCGTTCCCACGAGCCCAGCGTGCGGGAGGTCACGCCCACGTCGGCGGCGACCTCGGCTTGGTTGCGCTTCGGGGCCTCGCGGCGGGCTCGCTTGAGGGCCTCGCGGATGTGCTGGGAGAGTGCTACAGAAGAGACGCAACTACGGACAGTGCGCGTCATCATATCCCCAGATAACTCCGCGATTCTCAGCGCAGAATCTTCTATTGTCCCGGTGGGATCGGTAAACAGCGCAGGCTTCTTTACAGCGGCGCAAATGGATGCCGCCAGCGCTGCGATTTCTGCTATATCTCCCCCGTGTTCCGATGTGGTCATCGATTCAGATCCCTCGCCGCGTCTTGTTCACAATCACGAACGATCTGCGTAGCCGACCTGTCCTCTACTTCGTGACCTGTCAGCGACAGAAGCGCCTTGATCTCATCGTAGGATTCATCAACCGCCTCGTCACCGACGCCTATGAAGTCAACCCATACGTGTCCCTCGCCGTCCGTGTAGATCGACTCAATGTATTGCGGCTGCACGAGGATCGGGCTCTTGTCTCTGTGCCTGTGTAGTTCAAAAAACCGCGCCATCTCAT
Source organism: Candidatus Poribacteria bacterium (assembly GCA_018644665.1). Classification (GTDB taxonomy): domain Bacteria; phylum Poribacteria; class WGA-4E. The sequence goes on along the minus strand of JABGQA010000047.1, from coordinate 539 downwards.
ACCCCCTGGTTGGTGGCCGTTTTGATAATTTCAGCGTTGCACCAGTCGCAAGACTCATCCCAGATTGCGGCGTTGTCCGCATACTGCTTGCCTCCGTCTGCCAGTTCTCGCCCGTGGCCATCCTCCCAGCACTGGGGGCAATAGAGCCCCCCGACTCTGTCGATGTAGGCCACTAGTTCCACTGGTCAGCCTTCATGTTGTACCAGTCGTTGGCCTGCTCGCTGGTGATGTCGCCGCAGCGAACCATCCAGTTCAGGTCGTCCATCAGTTCTCGAAGCATCCGCTCGCGGGTGGCGTCCTGGGTCTTGTTGAAATCGTTGGTGGTCATGGTGTCTGTCTCCGTGTTGTTCGTTGCGCTGTTCATGAGCAAGAATATAGGATGGAATCTTTCGCTTGTCTAGCCCAAAACGAAAGTTTCTTGAGCTTTTCTTGCGATTGGCGAGACGCACCGCCCGCGACCCGGCGTGAATCGAACTGTCCGGGAATCCCGGAGGGTTGAACTGGTAAGGCGGGCTTTACAGTTGCCGGCGGGTGAGCGC
>JABGQA010000062.1 GCA_018644665.1 Candidatus Poribacteria bacterium | reverse complement strand
ATCCTCGGTCAACCATTCATGCCAGCACCAGCGTCACCGGCTGAGTAGTCACGGTTCACGTATGGATTCCTGAGGTGCGTGTTCCTGTGAAGGCGTTCCGGTGGCGTCCGACCATCCTATCCAGCTGTCGGCCTTCGTGAAGCCTGACAGTTCTGGTCGGCGGCGTCCTGTAGGCAGGCAGGCTGCCGCGTGAATGATGGCACATCGTAGGAGACATGGCCCGACGACTGGCTGCCCTCGCGGTTACACGCGGAGGCGTCACTCGCAGGCCTGTTCACGGCGCGCAGCTGACCGTCGGTGGATTGTCGGCTGATCGGAACTCGGAGGCGGGTACCGGCTAGCTTGTAGCGCCATCGGGAGGAGGCGACATAAGACCATCCATCGGAAGTCCCGACGGCCCGCGCCTTCCGAGGATCGCTCCCGTGTCACACGTTCGGGCCGAGAGTCCGGCCCGTGGCACAGAACTCGGCGCCGCGAGTGGCGCGTTGATGGCGCCATGGGTCCTCATCGTAACGGGCCGCTCTGCGGCGAGAATCCATGTTCGCGTGGCCGCGCTCGCCAACGAGGCGGGGCGGCGGGACACCGTACGCCTCCGCCATCAGGACGTTGCGCCTGTCGTCCAGAGCCAGGAACGTCGGCGCATCTCCCCGCCTTCTTCCTGAGTGCCGTTTCCGGCCCCCGTATCATCCATTTCGGATGGGATTCGCGTCCCCAAATCAACTGCCGCGCGATTCCTGCCGTCTGCGAGAAGATGACCGTCGGGCATCTCTTGAAACCCGCTCTACCAGCGGATGTCCGCGGGTCCGTGAGATGTACCCCTTACCGATCATCCGCAGGTAGAGGACTCGAACAGGTTCACCCCATCGACTCAGGTGATGGTGTAGATATCGTAATCACGGCTAGCCTAGCTGAGCGGGAACCCACGCCTACGGCTCCCATAACCTTCCTGGCGCTACGTGGATGCGCGCTGCTATCTTGCTGTACCCGTTGGAGGAACGGCCATGCAGCGCGCGCGCGTTCGGACGCCTCTCGCCGTGTCGATCTGCCTGCACGTTCTCGCTGTGGTGATCCTCGCGCTCTATGTGCTGGTCGAGAAGGAGATCATCACCAATCCCTTCGCGGCCGAGATGGTGACTCCCGCCCCGCCGCCGAAACCGAGAGTGCGGAAGCCGGTCGCACGACCCCGTCCAGTTCCCAAGCCGTCCGCAATCGAAGAGCCCATCTCCCCCATCACGAGTTCCGGCGGCCCCACGCGGCGCATCGTCACCGGCCGGATCAAGACGGCGAATGTGACGCCGTCCTCGGTGGCTTCCGTCGCCGAGAAAGCCGTGGGCACGCGCGTGCCCATCATTGCCGGAGCGCGTGCCACTCCTCTGCAGGCTGCGGTCAGCATCCCGAGGGTGGCCACGGCCGCGGACCTGCCGGTGAATGACGCCGCAGATGCCCTCGCCTACCGCGCTCCCCTCGGTGGCGGCGCCGGTGGAGGAGGCGGCGCAGGCGGCATGGGTCGGCAGGTCACGGCAGGTCAGGGCGACGGCGCGTTCTCGGCGGCGATTGCGGGCATGCGGCCGTCCGGGATCTCGCTGCTGGATCACGTGGGCGTCGCTTTGGACGGGATGGGCGACATGCCCTACACCGTGACGATCGGCACGCCCGACGTAATGCCGTTAGCCAAGGGAGAGCCAGGAGGGCGAGCCGTCGGCCGAGGTCGCGATATCCGAGGCGTGTTGCGATTCGTGCGTCTGAAGCATGGTCTCGCGGACTGGTGGATGAACGGTTCTGCGCTGCGCGGCTTGACGAAGTGGCTGAACAGCAAGACCCAGATCAAGGCGGACATGCACTCGGCAGGGGGCGCCATCGACGTCTCCGACCCCGGGTGGCTCCGGTCACCCATCGTGTGGATGACGGGACACGACCCAGCGGTCATCAAGTCTCGAGCGGGCCTGCTCGCGCCGGCGTACGACGCCTCGACGCGCCTGCGGTTCAACGCAGCGGGGCGGCAGAATATCCGTCGGTACCTGACGCAGCAGCAGGGGATGTTCGTGTTCGACGACTGTGGCCTCGGTTTTGGGGGTCGGAACGCCCTGTGGGAGACCGTCGCCGCGGAGCTGCGCCAGATAGTGCCGGAGCACGCGATCCTGCCCATCCCGAAGGACCACGAGATATACAGCAACTTCTACTCGATCGGCGGGCCGCCCGTGGGGTTCGACGTGGAGTGGGTCGCGTGGTGGGGCCTGGCGGGCATCTACTTCCCACGTCATTACCTGGAGGGCATCACCGTCGGCGACAACCTGGTGGCGATCATGAGCCGCAAGGACTACATGTGCTCGATGAAGACGGTGACGTGGACGAGCGGTGCGTACCTCCCCAGTGGCATCCCCGCCGCGTATCGCTGGGCCACGAACGTGACCGTCTACGCTCTCACGCATGGAAACATCTCGGACTACAAGGACTACGTGCCCGAGGATCTGTTCGCCCAGGAGCCGGTACCCGACACCGCGCCGACATCCGCGCGCGTGCCAACCACTGCCATCCCCAAGCGGGAATGACGGCGACGGACAGCGGGTACTCCTGTTCAGTTGAATTCGCGCGACAGTAGCCTACGTCCAGAACGGGTCGATTGGGTTGGCAGCATCCATCGGGGGTCGACCGTCAGCGCTTCGGTGCGGGTTTCGGTAGGGTTCGTCACACCAAGGTCGTGACCGTCATCCGAAGATCCTCCGAACACGATGTGGGCGCCGCGCATTGGCCATGCGTTCGCAGCCACGCACACACACTGGAGGGCGGAGACGACCGCGGCGATTCCAGCCAAACGCGCATGGCCAGCTACCGTCTTCATTGCAGTCGCCATCGTTTCCCAGACGGGCTACGCAACCCGCGGGTGGGGTTCGTCCACGCGCAATGCCGCGGGCGATGCCATCGTGCGCCAGGCCACCCTCAAGCGGGCGGTGTTGCCCTTGTATCGCGCGCCATCTCGGCCCATGGTACGTCGTACGATACCGACATGCCACACGCGCCGCCCGCGAGGTGGCCTTCGAGGATGGAGTTGCGGGGTGGTCATGCTGGGACACAGTCTACGGTTCTCCAACGCCTACGTGGCGCGCAAGAAACGCCACCAAATCCCTGCATTCGCCGCACTGCGCGAGGAGTTCTCGTCCATCTACGATCGTGGCCGCCGCCATGACTACGCGGCGTACACGACCGAGTGGTGGGAGGGCGAGGCCGAGAAACTCGAAGCCGCCTTCCTGCCTGTGCCACCCACCGACTTCCTCCAAAACCCGTCGCTGCGGTGGGCGATGGTCTCGGACAATGCGCACACGTTTGCCGCCGAGTTACCGGAACTCGAACGGGCGTACGATACGGAGCATCTTCTCGCGGTGCTGGAGGAGGATATCGTCGGCGCGCCTATACTGGGGCTGGCGAAGTACCACACGACGCTCAATAGCGTTCACCACGCCTACCACACACACCGCTTCATTGACGCGACGGGCTGCGACCCACGGGACGTCGACAGCGTCGTCGAATGGGGTGGCGGCTATGGCAGTCTAGCGAAGATATTCCTCCGGTGGGCGCAGCGGCCGGTGACGTATACCATCATCGACATCCCGCTCATGAGCGCCGTGCAATGGCTCTATCTCAGTTGCGTCCTCGGCCCCGAACAGGTCACGTTCGTCGACTCACTGGACACCCCGATCGAGGAGGGCAAGGTCAACATCCTGCCCGTCGGATTGGCGGAAGAGCGGGCGCCGGACGCCGAACTCATGATCTCGACGTGGGCGTTGGGCGAAAGCTCGAAGCGAGCCTACGAGTTGGTCCTCGAACGCAACTGGTTTGGCGCAGACAGGCTCTTCCTGGGGTATGCGGATAGTGACGAGTTGTTCCCGGACGGGGGCGTTGTCGGCGAGATGGCGAAGGCCCGCGGGGCGACCCTCCACCAGATCGAGTTCCTTCCGTGGTGTCACTACGCGTTTCTCTAGACGGCCCCCGAGTCGGTCATTGGTCGCGTGTGTGGACGACGCTGGCATCACTCTCGCCTACGCGCAGCACGACTCGAGGCTGCTGGTCTGTGTTCGACAGGGAAAGCACGCCGCCGCTGTAGTCCGCGCGCATGCACCCAACCGGCCGCCGACAGGCGCCTCAGCGCCAGGCCCCGCCGACGCGACCTTCGTACCGTCCTTGAACCCGCCACCTCGCTGCCCGTGACGGCGGGTGATGAACCCGTCCTCGTCCGCCGCAGAGCGTTCGACACGTGGCCGCGCTCGTAGTCGTGCCATTGGTCCCTGAGGCCCTCCGGCAGTTGCAGCTCGTACGCCTGCATCCTCAGGACGTTCCGCCTGTCGTTCAGAACCAGGAACGCCGACGCATCTCGCCGCCAGCTTCCTAAAGGCCGTTTCCGGCCGCTCCGTATCGTCCATCTCGGGGTGGGATTCCCGTACCCAAGCCAATTGCCGTGCGAGTCCTGGCGCGTGCGAGAAGACGACGGTCGGTACCTCGTAAAACCCGCTCTACCATTGGATTTCCGTGGGTACGCGAGGCGTGCTCTTTACTGATTGGAAGCGTCGCGTATTGACATAGCAGATACTTCTGACGCGACGGCGGCTTGGGGACGAGTGACCATTGGTCCTCAGTCCGGGTTAGCGCACACGCACGCAAGGCAGGAAGGCGGAGGCGAGAACGCTGATATCGGTTGGTCGGTCCCTAGGTGTATGCTAGTCTAGCTAGTGGTGGCGAAGGACCAACGGGAACGGGGTCTACGCATGCGACGCACGGGATGGGTCGTCTCCCCGACGGCTCTTCTCATCTTGCTGTTGCTGCCGGTCATGGTCTTCGGCGCGGCACACGTAGTGGCGCACCCGGACCACGACGACCACTGCGTTCTGTGCCTGCTCTACCATTCGATCGCCGCTGCGGTCGCCGCCACGGTCGCGTTGCGCCTCGCCTGCCCGTCGATCCGTCAGTGGCCAACGCTGCCCTCTGCAGACAGACCGCATGGGTCCCGGCCAACACCGCTAGGACGTTCTCCTCCGGTCCTCTGATCTTCCGGTGATCGCGCTGGCCACCGTTGGCGGTCGGCGCTCTCCGTACCTTCACGCACAGAAGATCAGGGAACACCCATGTCTCCGAACCGGATCGTGCGGCTTGGCGCGCTAGCGCTCGGCCTCGCCCTGCCGATTGGCCTGCTAGCACAGTCCACCGTTACCGGCGTCTCTCGCGCATCTAACCCGGCCATCAGCGCCAACGTCCTCTACCTCGCGGACACCGATCTACGCTCGCGAGATGACGCGGATCCTGCCGGACGCGACGACCATGAACCTGCGGCGGATGTCCATTCGCATGGATCCGACGAATCGCTCGGCGCGCGCGTACAGGAGTTCGAACTTCGCCTCACCTCCTTCGTCGATCCGCACGTAAAGGCCGACATCACATTGTCGACGCATGGCGTCGCGGACGCCGAACTGGAAGAGGCGTTCGTGACCACGCTCGGGCTGCCCGGCGACCTCGCGCTCAAGGCGGGGAAGTTCCTCGGCGCCTTCGGCAAGCAGAACCCCCTGCACACCCACCAGTTCCCGTTGGTGGAGCGCCCGCTCGCCCACGACGACCTGTTCGGCGAAGAGGGACTCAACGAAGTCGGCGTCGAAGTGAGCTGGCTGGCTCCGGTGGACTGGTTCTTGGACGTCGTCGGTGGCGTCTACAACGGCGACAACCCAGGCCTCTTCCACAGCGAGGACGAAGAGGAGGTCGCTTTCCTGGGGAGGTTCCGCAACCTCGTCGACTTGAACGACGAGACGACCCTGGAGGTGGGCGGCTCGGGACTTACGGGCCGCAACGAGGAGAGCGATACACGCTCCAACGTCGTCGGCGCGGACGTCACGCTGAAGTGGTCGCCGCTCGAAACGCAACGCTACAAGGCGCTGACGTTGCAGGCCGAATATCTCCGCGGCGACGTGCAGGGCGAAGTCCGAGAAGGCGCTGTGGCCCACGCCCAGTTCCGCCTTAGCAGGCATTGGTGGGTTCAGGGAGCTGGCGACTGGTTGACGGAGGACGACCACACGACCACGCGCGTGAGGGCTCTGGTCGCCTATGTGCCAACGGAGTTCCAGACACTGCGGCTGCAGTACGGCGCGACGTCCCCCGAGGACGCCGACACGGAGCACCGCGTCTCGCTCCAATACAACTTCACCATCGGGTCACACCCCGCACACGCGTACTAATCTGGGAGGAATGTCTCATGCGGAAGTTCGTCGGAATCGTGTCCGCCTGCGCGCTCTGCCTCCTCGCGACGGGCGGCGAGTGTGCGTTGCGCGTCGTGACCACAACCACGGATCTGGCGGCCCTCACCCGCGCCGTTGGGGGAGAGTTCGTGGATGTCTACGCGGTGGCGAAGGGCGCACAGGATCCGCACTACGTAGCCGCGAAGCCAAGCTACATACGCCAGGTGAATCGCGCCGACCTGCTCGTCTACAACGGGTTGGAGCTAGAGGTCGCGTGGCTGCCCCTGCTTATCGAAGGCGCGAGGAACCGCGCGTTGACGCCGGGAAGCGCCGGCCTACTGGATGCCTCCGAGGTCGTGGAGAGACTCGAGATACCACGCGGAGACGTGGATCGCTCACAGGGCGACATCCACCCGGAGGGTAATCCCCACTACCTGCTGGATCCGCGCAACGGAGTGCTCGTCGCGCGTCTCATCGCCGACCGGATCGGCCAACTCGATCCGGATCACGCGGCGGACTACGCCGCGGCGCTTACGCAGTTCGAGGCGGACATGGCCCGCCAGATAGAAGGCTGGGAGCTCAGGCTGCGCGCCACTGAGGACACATCGCTCCTAGCCTTTCACAGAACCTGGACGTATCTCGCCGCCTGGGCCGGAATCCGGATTGCGAACTACATCGAGGAGAAGCCCGGCATACCCCCGGGGCCCCGACACCTCGCGTCTCTGGTCGACCAGATGGCAACGGAGGGCATCCGGGCGATCGCGCTGGCGCACTACAACCCCACGCGCTCCGGGAAGGCGCTCGCGGAGCGTAGCGGCGCGCGACTGCTGGTCCTTCCTGCGGCAGTGGAGGCGTTCGACGACGTAGCTGAATACGCGGACCTGTTCGACCGCATCGTGTCGGACCTCGAGACGGTGGGAAGAGGGACGCCATGATGGAGTTTCTGTCAATCATGGCCGCTCCCTTCGCGGCGTGTCTCGTGCTCATAGGCATCCACACGTATCTCGGCGTGCACGTCCTGGCGCGCGAGGTGATCTTCGTGGATCTGGCGCTGGCGCAGGTCGCTGCCCTGGGCGCGGCAGCCGCGGCGGTCGCCGGCCTCGAAGCAGAGGGGGTGGCGGCGTACGCGCTGTCCCTAGGCGCGGCGTTGCTGGCCGCCGGACTGTTCTCCGTGACGCGCACGCAACGCCACGATGTCTCGCAGGAAGCGGTCATCGGCATCGCCTACGCCGTCGCGGCCGCCGGAGCCATCCTCATCATGAACCGCCTACCTCACGGCGGAGAGGAGATCAAGGCGCTCCTCGTGGGGTCCATACTGTGGGTGTCGTGGCGCGAAGTCCTGGTGACCGCCGCTCTGTATGCCGTGATCGGCCTTCTGCACTGGGCGTGGCGCGAACGCTTCCTGACGATCTCCAACGACCCCGACGAGGCCCGTCGGCGGGGATACCGCATCCGGCTGTGGGACTTCGTCTTCTACGCGATGTTCGGAGTCGTCGTGACGCGATCCGTCCGCATTGCCGGAGTTCTGCTGGTGTTCTGCTTCCTGATCGTGCCCGCGGTGGGGGCGTCGCTCTTCGCGCAGGCCCTGAGGACGCGTCTCCTGATTGGGTGGCTCATGGGCACGGCAGTTAGCATGGTCGGCTGCGCGATGTCCTACTACTGGGACCTGCCGACGGGCGCCACAGTGGTATGCGCGTTCGGCGCCGTGTTGGCAATGCTCGGAGTGGTCCGCGCCACGCGCCACGCGTAGCCGAGGAGCGACAGGGCGGGGCCGGCTGATTTCCCATATGCGCGCGCATCTCGTACGCCTGCATCCTCAGGACGCTGCGCCTGTCGTTCAGAGCCAGGAACGCCGGCGCATCTCGCCGGCAGCTTCCTAAAGGCCGTTTCCGACCGCCCGTGCCATCCATTTCGGGGTGCGACTTCCGTACCCAAATCAACTGCGGCGCGATTCCTGTCGTCTGCGCGAAGATGGTGGTCAGGCATCTCTTAAAACCCGCTCTATCATCGGATTTACGTGGGTTGGCGAGATGTGATCTCTACTGATTAGCGGAAGGCTGGCACTTCTGAAGTTGCATGGTCCGCAACAGAGGGGATGTGGGAATACTGGGGCGCGTCGGCCGCTTCACGCTGCGATCCGCCAGCGTGGCGCACGCCGAGACGTATCACGTCGTCCTCGCTGACGACGATCATATGGCGCTCATGCTCTACGACTCCCCTCACACAACCACGCGACAGGCGATGCCAGTCGATGAGCAGGCTGCGGATTGACAAGAAGCCGCGTGAGCCTTCCACGTGCGTCCTGCAGGAGTGTCGTCCGAGTCCCGACCTCGGGGATCCGCTTCTCGCGCCACTCGTAGAGGACGGTTCCCATCACTCTGTGGTCGAAGGCGGGCCAAGGCTCCTGATGGCCCGCATTCCGCAGTCATCAGTACAGCTACCAGCAGGCGGCCCCGCACATCTGCACAGTGCGGGGCCGTCTCTGACCTCGTGACAGTTGAGTGGTTACTTGCGGATAGCCATCTGTCGGGTGACGGTCTGTCCGTGCGCTCGTAACTCGCAGAAATACACGCCGCTGCTGACCAACTCTCCGACGGCGTTCCGGCCGTCCCAGTACGCGGCATCCGCCCGTGTGACGTGGTGTCCAGTGGCTTTCCGACCGAGGCCGAGCGTCCGAACAACCGCTCCGTGGACGTCGTATATGCGGATCGTGACATCCGCGGCCGCTGTGAGGGAGAACGGCATCCACGTCTCGGGGTTGAACGGATTGGGGTAGTTCGGTAGCAGCGCGGCGCTGACGGGGCGTGGGTCAACACGCGCAATCACGGACGCATATGCCCGCTCGCGATCGGTAACTCGGTGAGAGTTCCGCGCGGGCAGTCTGAGTCCCTCGCGGGTGACGAAGGCGAACGTGAGGGTATCGCCCGCCTGCACCAGGCTATCGTCCGTCTCTCCGGCGAGTGTGACGCCGAACCGCCTGTCCGCCACGCTCGTTGCGATCGCGTCCACCCCCGTGCGGCCGTTCCGCACGTGCAGTTCCATACCGTTGGGGACAGAGATGGCCTCGTCGAGCGTGATCCCCACGGCGAAGAGCCCAGGCGAAGAGGCCGGGGTATCACCGTCGGGCGCCTTCATCAGGGCGTCCAGCAGAGGCACTCCCGGCGTCTCACCCCCTAATGTGACGGTGGTCGGCTCCAGCATGTTGACGATGTACGCCGTACCCAGCTCGAGCGGGAAGTCTGATCCGAACGCGATCACGCCGTCCCGCCCGATGGCAGACGCTAGCGCGTCGTTCACCTCCCGAGCCACGACTGTCGCGCCCAGTTCCACCAGGTGACTTGCCATCGGCCCGTCCGATTCGGAGTTGACGTCGGCAAACCCGGATCCATAGGCAAAGAACACAGGATCCAGCGCCAGCGCGAACAGGCTCGGCCCCGCTGGGAACTCGTACGTGAACCTCCGCGAGGCCTCGGTCCCGGTCCCGGCCGTGTCGGGGCTGCCCAGAAGCTGGATGGCGTCGATCTCCTCCCACGCGTCCAGGTCGTGGTCACCATCGACCCAGACTCTGAGACCCGATACGAGGTAGGAAGTGCGACCCCACGTGACCTCGAACTCGGCGGGCTCGCCCGGTAGCGTAGGATCAACCCCCGACCATACGGTGAGGGCGTCGCCCGAGGTGTCCAGCGCGTCGATCTGGAACACCGCTCCATTACCGTACGTCTCTCTCACGACGGCCCCATCTGCGTAGACGGGTGTGTCGTACCCTACGGCGATGTATTCGATAGTGCCGTTCTGGGGAGACGCCGCCCACGCGGTGCTGATGTCGCCGTACGTGAAGGTGTTGGGTTCACCCAACGCTTGCGTGGCTGCCCAGCTATTCGAGGCCCATTGGCTGCTGAAGTCGATTACACTCGTGGCCCACTGCGTCAGGTAGGTTTCGCCCGTGGCCCCCGCTGCCTGCGGAGTGATGATCGCGCCGAACGCGCACAGAAGGGCTAAGAGGAGGGGGCAGGTGACGCACGCCTGATGACTGATCCGAGACCTTCGCTGTGGATGCATTCTATCCCCCACCGACACCTGCGTACCTCAGCATTTGGAAGTTTAGGCTCTGTGCTGACGGGAGATCCAGTTCGCATGCGCAACATGTCACAACCTGGCAGAAGGGGCAATAGGCTTGTCAGTGCAGACTGTCGCCCCAGACCTAGACGTGACTGGGAAGGCGTCAACGGCGAGCGAGTCGCAGGCAACTTCGGGCCGCCACTACCGATAGGGCTCATCAGGACGCCGTATTCCCCTCCACGACAGGCTTGTCGCGGGATGCCGGGAAGGCGACATAGGACCATCGATCGGGTGTCCCGTCGGCTCGCGCGTTCCGAGAATCGCTACTGTGTCACGCGGCGGGGCCGAGAGTCCGACCCGTGGCACAGAACTCGGCACCGCGAGCGGCGCGCCGATGGCGGCGGATGATGAACTCGTCGTCGGCGAAGCGTTCGACACGTTGCCGCGCTCGTAGTCGTGCCATTGGTCCCTGAGGCCCTCCGGCAGTTGCATCTCGTACGCCTGCATCCTCAGGATGTTGCGCCTGTCGCTCAGGGCCAGGAACGCCGGCGCATCGCGCCGCCTTCTTCCTCAGGTCGTTTCCCGCCGCCCGTATCATCGGCTTCGGGGTGGGGTTCCCGTATTCGAGTCAATTGCGGTGCGATTCCTGCTGTCTGCGCGGAGGTGATGGTCAGGTATCTCCTAAAACCCGCTCTACCATTGGATTTTAGTGGGTTGGAGAGGTGTACTCTGTACTGATTATCGGAAAGTTGGGCGTCCCGGCGCGGCCAACCCGTCAACTAGTAGAGGTGAGGGAAATGCGGGGATGTGGGTCCGGACGGTCATGGCGACCAGGCTGGCTGGGCGTCTGCTACAAGACGATTGGTGAGGTTGCTCACGTTTCTGCCATCTGCGTCCATGGCGTAGACCTCGGCGTTCCCGCCGCGATCCGATCCGAAAGCAATGCGGCCGCCGTCGGGCGACCAGGTAGGCTGGATGTCCTCTCCGGGATCGTTGGTTATCCTCGTCGGGTTTCCGCCGTCAGCGTCCATGACGTAGATCTCGACGTTCCCGTCGCGTTCCGATTGGAATGCGATACGGCTACCGTCGGGCGACCAGGCGGGCTCGGAGTCCCACGCGGGGCTGTTCGTGATTCTCGTTGGGTTGCCACCGTCAGCGTCCATGACGTAGATCTCGACCTTCCCGTCACGGTCTGATCGAAATGCGATACGGCTGCCGTCGGGCGACCAGGCAGGTTCGGCGTCCCACGCAGGATCATCCGTGATCTTCGTCGGGTTTCCGCCGTCAGCGTCCATGACGTAGATCTCGACGCCATCGCGACGCGACTGGAATGCGATGCGGTTGCCGTCGGGTGACCAAGTGGGTGAGGTGTCGTCTTGGGGATGGTTGCTGATGTTGATCTGGTTTCCACCGTCGGAATCCATGACGTAAATCTCAGGATTCCCATCGCGATTCGACACAAACGCAATGCGGTCGCCGTCGGGTGACCAGGCGGGCTCGGTGTCCCACGCGGGGTGGGTGGTAAGCCGCGCCCGGTTTCCACCAGTGGTAACCATGACGTAGATGTCGATGTTCCCGTCGCGCTCTGACACATACGCGATGTGGGGAACATCGGCCGCGGGAGGCCCTGCGCCATCTCCGTCGCCTACGTTGGGGTCGTTAGGGTCCAGAGGCGTGTCCGAGGAGTCCCCGCCGCAGCCGGACGCGAGGACAGCTAGGGTGACCACCCAAGGAATAAGTGCTTGGAAGCGCATGACCACGGCGGGCTCCCTACGGCAAGGTAGTCGGCGTTGTGCAGGCCTGCAGCACTATATCAGACGCTCAATGCAATGGTAAGCCGACATGGGCTCGTGGCAGAATCAGTCCGGGCGTATGAAAGTCAGTCCTTTCATACACCCGAGATCGACTGAGCGCGGCCCAGTGGCCATGCGGGTTTGCGTCCTCGACTATGCAGGGCTTTTGTGCCGCGGGAGCGGCGCGCGGTCATCGTCGGAAGGACATAAGCCCTTCTATCGGAAGTCCCGTCGGCTCGCGCGTTCCGAGAATCGCTATTGTGTCACACGTCGGGGCCGAGAATTCGAGCTGTGGCACAGAACTCGGCAGGGCGCCGATGGCGCCATGAGTGCTCATCCTACCCAGCCGCGCCGACCCGCCCTATTCTGGCGAAGCGGGTCCAATGCGATGACGACCCGGTCGTATGTCGCGCCCACAGAGCGGTTAGGACGCTTGACGGCAACGCCCGGAAGGCGTACACACCTGTGCAGCGCGAGGGGCGCTACCGGTCGGCGGAAAGAGCCAAGCTCACCCAGTTACGCCTACATACCGACGACCTTCTTTCCTTCCGGGATGCCGACGCCGGATGACTTCGGAGAGAGGGTAAGTATGCCTGCCAGATCCCTGCCTGCGGGCGCGTCTCTGAGCCATCTGAGAAGCGAGGCGAAGGCGCTCTTGGCCGCGTTGCGCGCCGACTCGGAAGACGCGGCGCGACGGTTCCTACGATCCCACCCCCGGGCCGCGGACGGCTCGAAGGACGCGTTCGTGTTGGCCGACGCGCAGCTTGTCGTCGCGCGGGAATACGGGTTCGCGAGTTGGCCGCGGATGAAGCGGCGTATCGAACACGGCCCCGTTTCGCGAACGGACGAACGCCGCCCAATGCCGCGAAGCCTCCGGCCCGGCTTTCTGGCCGAGATGGCCGATGCCCTGCTCGCCGCGCACACGAGCGGCCGAGTGGACGCCGCCGCTCGCGTAGCGTACGCCTCCGGCGAGATGGATCACGACTTCCATGGTGATCTGTCGAGGGACGGGGCCCGCGGCATCGTCGCGTGGGAGTGCGGCTTCGCCGAGTGGGAGGACATGCTGGAGCACGCCCGCGCCGCGGCAGCCTCGGCGGAGGAGCGAGACCGCGACGATATCGACCGAATGCGCAACTGCGTTCACGACGGAGATGTCGTAGGGCTGGCCGAGCTTCTGGCGCGCACGCCGTCGCTCATTCACGAGCGGCCGCACCCGGGCGCCTTCAGCTACCGCAGCCGCATGCTGAACGACGGCGCTCGGATCGCCGAGGCCGTGGCTCTGTTGACGTCTCATGGCGCCCGCTTCGACGGCGCGGAACGGTGGGACATCGACAGTGCGTACAAGTTCGCGCCGGCCGCCGCCGCGCACTTCATCGACCATGGAGCATGGGCGACAAACCACGGCGCCTCCGCAGGTGGACGGTCTCCCCTGCACTACATCGCTCGGATGGGCAGCCGATCCGCAGCAGCGTCTCTGCTGGCGCGCGGGGCCACGGCCGATCTGGACCTGGTGGATGAGTCGACGCGACTGACGCCACTCGGGGCCGCGGTGGAGTTGGGGCACGCGCGCATGGCGCGCTTTCTCCTCGCGCACGGAGCCAACCCGGACTTGCCTGCCGACGAACCGGAGCGCGCCGCATGGGCGCGGGCGGAGGATGGCGGCAATCTACACATGATCGCGGCGCTACGCGGCGAGCCCGAGCAGCCCGGCGACGACCACGTCGCCGCGCCCGACGGCTACGTCGCCGGGCGTGTCCGATGGTTTGGCGAGAGCCAGGGCTACTTCACCGCCGCCGACGGCTCCGACGTGTTCCTCCCCAGGTCGGCGATCCACGGAGAGCCGGCGTCGGTCGAGGACGGGGTCGCCCTGGCGGCGCGCGTTGCGGCGGACGCCTACGGGGCCATCGCCGCGGATGCCGTGGAAATCTGAGGGGCCTGCCTCCTCAAGGCACGCTCGACGGCAGCCGCGCATTCGGTTTGATCCGACCGCGCCCCTCCAGGCTACCGTGCCCACGCGGCATGGCGCGCGACCTCACGCGCGACGGCCGAGGGAGGACGGGAATCGTGTCGAACGCGCTCAGTCTCGGTAGCCTCTTCGTCGAACTGCAACTGCACACGCAGACCTTCACGGACACCCTCGATCGCTCGAAGACCGCGGCCGAGACGGTGTTCCGCGACATACAGGGAGCCGCCGACGGCCTCGATCTCGACGGCGCGTTCGGAACGCTGTCCGAAGCGGCGTTGACCGAACGGCTCGCGGGCATGGACGGGTCGTCCGTGACGGACGCGATGGACCGCTTCGGACGCGACGTGCGGCGCCGGATGATCGACCCGGTCAAGGAGGTCCAGGACAGCATCGACCCTGGCGTCGGCGCCGCGCTTCGCGACCTTGGCGACACCCTTGACCACGGCGCGGTCGGGCCAGCGCTCGAGACGAGCTTCCGCGGCCTGTTCTCCGATACCCTCGCGCCGACCCTCGATCCGCTTTCCGACGCCATACGGCACAGACCGGTCGACAGCATGGAGGACATGGTCGCGGACCTTCGGCGCGACGGCGGCCCCGTGTTCGCCATGCGGGAGACGTTCGGGACGGACATCCCAGGCGACCTTGCGCGCGTCGAGGGCGCGTTCGATACGCTGCGGCGATCCGCGCGACGCGACCTCGTCGAGAACGACGACAGCGTGGTCGCGTCGGCCCTGGATGTGGGCGCGGCGCTGGACGATGTCGCGACCGCGGGCGGCAGCGACGCGCTGACCAAGCCGACGCTCTTCGACGACCTCCGCGTCAACGCGATGGACGTCTCCCGCTGGCTGCGCGATCCCGAGTCGGGCCTCTTGGGCTCCATGACGCGCGTCGTCGGCAAGGACGCCCCGGAGATATTCGGCGACTTCTTCGCGGACACTCTGGTGGCGGGCCAGAGCTTCGGCGACGCGTGGAGCGCCGCGGGCGGCGCCACCGACAAGTTCAAACAGGCGTGGCGTGGCGCGGTGAGTGACTCCTTCGCGAGCTTCCTTGACGGCTTCTTCGAACCTGTCAGCGCGCGCCTCGGACAACTGGGGAGCAGCATCGGCTCGTTGGGTGGGAGCGTCGGGTCGAATCCGGGAGGGTCGTCGCTGCCTCCGGGATCCGGTGGGACGCCGTCCTTGCCTCCCGCTGCCGCGCTACCTGGAGGGGCGGTGCTCGGCCTGGCGGCGTGGTTCGCGCTGGCCGGAGTCGCGCTGGCGCACGAGGGCAACGACTGGCGCGCGTCCGGCAAGACGCTTACCTGGCAGTCTCTCCCGCAGGACGTGCAGCGGCGGTTCAATCCGACGGGCGAGCAGATCTCGGCAGCATCCGCGCGGACGATGCGCGTGTTGGTGCTCGCGCACAAGCGCTCCTCGTGGCGATACGCGCTCAGCGTCTCGTTCGCGGCCGGCGCGACGCGCAACGGTGATCTCACGGCGCACGTCGAGACGGCGCGGCGCATCTTCCACGAGGGCTCCGCGCACCAAATCCAGCCGACGGACATCGCCCTCCGCCTGATGCAGGAGAACCAGCTCAGCCCGTCGGACATCGGCGTGCCCGTGTTCTGGCGTGATGTTGCGAACGGCGCGCTGCGCGTATTGCAGACGAGCGACGGCGTGCTACAGACCATCACGAACGCGGAGGCGTTGGCTCGGGAGACGTTTTCCGACATCACTCAGGACGAACTCGACCTCTATAGACAGGTGTTCGCGCAGTCGGGACCGAACGTCGCCGCGCAGTCCGTGGTCGCGAGACGGCGTGACGCTGCCCCCGGCCCGGGAGCCAACACGAAGTCCGTCGACGGCGGGCTCCCGTCGGGCGTGCGATCGATCGCCCAGGCGCTCGCCAACGCGACGGCCGTGAACGTGCAGGAGACGCTCCTCGAGTCGCGCACAGGCGGCGTCGGCCTGATCCCCGAGCAGGACGAGATCCCGTGGTCGGCCGTCGCGGCCGTCGCGCGGCAGCTTGTCGCGGCGTCAGGGACGCACGGGTTCAGCCTGGCGGACATCCCCATCAGCACGTCGGAAGGCGACCTGCGCTTCGGGGAGATCTTCAACCTGTCCGGCCTGGCTTCCGGGCAACTTGGGACGAACAACGTCAACCTGTTCAAGATCGATGCGGGGACCATCATCGCGTCCGAGGGCGCGTATCGGGAGTTGGCTCAGCGCATTGTGGAGATCGCGAACCAGGAGGGGTTGGCCCTCCAGCACGCGTAGTGAGCAACGGGCGCCACTCCCACGAAGCGGCCAATCCAGGTCTCCCGGCCTCGGCCAGGAGACCTTTCCTATGCTCTGCCGGGGTCTTCTCCGTTGCGGGTTCGCCGCCCGTAGACCGCAACCATGTTGACCACCGTGCGTAGTCGTACCCAGTGGCATGCCGAATGCGCACGGTAGGAGCGCCCGGAATTGCACTTGATACTGGGTATCAATACCCGCTCCCACCCGAGGCGACCCGAGGGAGAGCGAACATGACCGACCTGCCCGACCTTCAGTACGGCCCTCGACGCGACCCGATGCGATACGTCCATGAGGAGGGAACGCTCCAGGCCGCCCTGGCGCGCAGGCTCCTCGGCGTGCCCCCAGGCGCGGGCGACGCGTCGGCGATCGCTCATGAGGTGTCTGAGGTGATCGCCAAGCAGGCGCCCGACGGCGCCTTCGGCGAGAGCCCGAGCGACACCGCGAAGGCGCTCTGCCGCCTCTTCGAACTCGGGTGTGCGCCCGACATGCCCGAGGTCGTCCAAGGCCTGGACGCGCTGCCGCGACAGCACCGTGCCGAGGGGACGCCCGATCCCGCAGACGGCGACAACCTCAAGGATCCCGTCCACGCCCACGGCCGCGAGGGATCGCTGGCCAACGAAGCCATCGACGCCCTCACTCTCGGCGGAAGACACTCCGTGCCGGAGTTGCGGCCGTCGCTGCGGCACATGGCGGGCCACGTCGAGACATGGCTCAGGACCACGGGCTGCCCGTGGGGGCCGAACTGGTACACGCAGACCCTATGGAACGCCCGCCACGTGGAGGACGTCGAGGCGACGGTCTTGCTCAGCCTGCGTTGGTTCGCGCGCCACATGGATGACGCCGGGCTCGTGGGCTACATGGACCCGTGGGGCCACGTGAAGACCGCGGGCGTCGTGGACCATCCGCTCGGAGCGAACCAGGCGCGTCGGATGCTACCGCTGGTCCTCCGCACGCAGCGCCCCGACGGCGGGTGGGGCGACAACACCGTCGATGTGATTCGGATGCTGACGACGCACGGTCTCTTGGATCGCATGCGTGACCTTCCCCCGCTGCCGGACGACTGGACCGTCGAGCGCTCCGTCCCCGCCCCGTCGGGAGAGTTCGGGCACATGACGTGGCACGACGGCCACATGTGGGCGCACGACACGAAGGCAAACGAGGTCGTCGGCATGTCCTCTGACGACGGCGCCGTGACGCGACGCATCCCGCTACCTGTGGACAAGGTGTATGGGATCGCCTGGCACGATGGACTGCTCGCGGTGTGTCAGGGCGGTCCGTGGGAACCGAACAAGAACCTGTTCCTGATAGACCCAGACACCGGCGCCGTGCGCCGAGAGGTCGCGCTGGACAAGGTGGACATGGCGATCGGGCTGGCGGAACTCGGCGGCCGCCTGTGGATAGGCGACGGCTTCGCCTTCGGCGCCAAGCTCCTCGACCCAGCGCGCCCCGAGGAGATCACGCACGTGCAATGGCCGGGCACCTGCGCCGGCTACATGGCGTCCACGGGCGACACGGTGTGGCACACCGACAGCTTCGCGAAGGTCATGGTCGAATGCGACCGCGTGGGCGAACTCACCGACTGGGCGGAGATCCCGTTCGATGGCGCCGTGAAGGGACTCGCGCACGACGGCAACGCCCTGTGGGCGCTCGACGGATCCCAAAGGCGTCTCTGCCAGATACGCCGCGCCGCCTGACGACGATGGGAGCAGCGACATGAGGACGACGCTGATAGCCCTCGGCATCGCGATCGCGGCGCACTCGGCGCCGACGGTGGAGGACGGCTCCATGACCCACGGCTTCCGATACGACCCCATGCGTTTCGTCGAGGAGAACGAGTCGCTACAAGCCGCCCGCGTGCGGAAGGTCGTCTTCGACGCCCCCCGCGAGGGCGACCGCGCGGTCATCGACGCCGCGATCGCGAAGGCGATGGAGAGCCGCCGCGAGGATGGGACGTTCGCGGACACGTCCAAGGACACGGGCAGCTCGCTGCTGGAGCTTTTGCGCCTCGGGCACGGCGCCGACTCACCTGCGATCCGCGACGGCCTCGCGGCGATGATGGATCAGTACCGCGTGGGCAAGAACGCGGACGAGTGGTACGAGAAGGACGGCGCGTTGAACATCTACCCGCTGAACGCCCTCCTCTTGGGCGGCATGGCGGAGGCGCCCGAGGTAGCTCTGTCGTTGAGGTGGCTGGCCGCGCATCCCGACGCATGGGTCGGGCCCAACGCGGGCTGCCCGTGGACGCCTGAGGTGTTCATCCATGCTGTGTGGGACGGTCGTGACGTCGAGGATGTGGACGACACGCTTACGCATGCGCTGAGTTGGCTGCGCGACTCGATGAACGACGCCGGACAGATCACCTACAAGGACCCGTGGGGCTTCGTGAGCGCTGCGGGCTACGTGGATCACCCGGTCGGTCGGGAGATCGTCGTGAAGCTGCTTCCGCTCATTCTGCGGGGCCAGCAGTCGGACGGTGGGTGGGGTCATCACAGCCTGTCCGTGTTCCGCGCGCTCGTGCGATACGACCTGCTGGACGCGCTTCGCGCGGCGCCTCCGCTGCCGCCGGACTGGCGCGTCACGGAGTCCGTCCCGTTGCCCGAGGGCTCCGCACAGGGCCTGGCATGGGACGGCGAGGCGTTCTGGACGCGCGATCCCAAGGGGAGCCGCGTCGTGCGCATCGACGCCGTCACCGGCAATGTCCTTCGATCCGTGGCGTTGCGGGAGGAGGCGCACGGGCTTGCGTACAAGGACGGGAATCTCGTCGTCACGGCGCGCGGGGAGACCAGCCACGTCGTCATCCTCAACGCCGACTCGGGCGAGATCGTGCAGGACATTCCGACGCCGCACGTCGACTGGATCGGCTCCGTGGCCGCTGTGGACGGTCACTTCTTCGTCGCGGATACCTTTAACGGCTGCGTCGCGGTGGTCGATCCCGCAAACCCGGATGAGAAGACGATGCGTGGGTTGGCGGGAGGCGGCCCCGGCTACCTCGCCGCGACGGACGACGGCGTCTGGCACGCCGACTACTGGTCACCGCTCCTCATCAAGAGCGACCTCGCCGGTGGGCTGATCGAGTGGGCGGGCAAGCCGTTCGACGGGAACGTCGGCGGCATCGCCTGGGACGGCGAGCGTCTCTGGGCCATTGACTCCGGTGAGGGGCGCATCTGCGCAATAGAACGCGTCGAGGCGGACTGAACACACGCCTGCGTTGAGGGGGCGAGCCATGTTCCGTGTGGGATTACGTTGGGCAGCGACGCTAGCGCTGTGCGCGACAGCCGCCACCGCGACGGCAGAGGGCGAAACGATGGACACGACCGACCTGCGCTACGGCTTCCGCTACGACCCCATGACGTTCGTCGAGGAGAGCGGCACCTTACAGGCTGCGATCGTGCGCAAGTTCGTCTTCGACACGGCGACCCCGCGCGACGAGGAACTGCTCCAAGCTGAGATCGACAAGATCCTGGAGCAGCAACGCGAGGACGGGAGTTTCGGCGACACGACCGAGCAGACCGGCGCGCGCATCAACGAACTCCACCGCTTCGGCTTCGACATGGACGCCCCACAAGCGCAGCGCGCCGCGGACGCCCTCCTCGCGCAGTACCGCGCGGGCAAACAGAACGAGGAGTGGTACACGGGCGAGGGATGTCTCAACGGCCGCGCCCTACACGCGCTCATCCGCACGGGAAGGCGCGACGCGCCAGAGACGTTGCTCTCGCTGAACTGGCTCGCCGAGCACCCCGAGAAGATGATCGGCGACCACATCGGCTGCCCGTGGACGCAGGAGATCATCGTCAACTGCGTCTGGGACGGCCGCGAGATCGCTCCGATGGACGACTTCATCGACCGCACGTTCGCGTGGATGAGCGACTCGATGAGCGACGCCGGCCAGATCAGCTACAAGGACCCGTGGTCGTTCATCTTCGCCGCCGCCTACACAGGCGCCCCCGCGGGCGAGGAGGTCGTGCGCAAGCAACTGCCGATGATCCTCCGCGGTCAGCGTCCTGACGGCGGGTGGCACTGGAACAGCCGATGGGTCTTCCTCGCGCTGAAGAACTACGGACTGTTCGAGACGCTCCGAGAGCGACCGCCGCTGCCGCCCGACTGGGAGGAGTCGCAGGCAGTCGCCCTCCCCGACGGCGCCTACCGCGATTTGGCATGGGATGGCGAGCGATTCTGGACGATAGACAGCGACGCCGGCCGCCTGGTGTCCGTGTCGCCTGACGGCGCCGCGACGCGCGCGGAGTTCGACGCGCCGGAGAAGGCGCAGGGCATCGCCGCGTGGGATGGCGACCTGGCGGTGGTCGTCGCGGGCGAGCCGCCGCGGGCGGTGATCCTCGACGCGAGCACGGGCGAGGAGCGTCGCGCCGTGGAGTTGAGGAAGCTGAGCTGGGCCGGCTCCGCGACGCGTGTCGGCGACGCGCTGTGGGTTGGGGACGACTTCTACGGCTGCGCGTTCGAGATCGACCTGGACGCGCCGGACGAGGCGAAGGGGCGTGGCGTCGCGGGCCCGAACCCCGGCGGCCTCGCTGGGAGGCCCGACGGCATCTGGCACGTCGACCGCATGGCAGAGCTGCTCATCAGGAGCGACGAGGACGGCGCCCTGCTGGCGTTCGCGGACCTGCCGTTTGGCGTGGAGACGCGCGGGCTCGCCTGGGACGGCGAGACGCTGTGGGCGGTCGACGACGACCGCAACCGCCTCGTGGCGATCGTGCCGGACATGCGCGCGGTGGGCGATCTCGATGCGTCGGAGTCACGCCGCGTCAACACGTCGTCGGCCTCGCTGGCGGCGGATGGACTGCGCCAGGACAGTTTCGCGCTGGCGTTCGTCGAGGCTGCGCGACTGCTCGGCCGCGATGTCGACTACGACACGGCTCGCGCGCTGTCTGGGAACGCGTTCTCGCATCGCCTCGCGTCGGCGGACGCGTGCGCCGCCTGGTGGCACGCCGCGACCCGTGACCACGGCATGCAGGACGCGGCCGAGGCCCTCGGGCTACGCGCGCGCCAGATCGCGGACGAGGGCTTCACCGGCGACCCCGAAGACGCGGCGGCGATGGCTCCGTACCGACGCTCCCGCGCGATCAAGACGCGCGCCGCCCTCGACTCGGGCGAGGTCGTCTTGACGTCCGGCGGCTGGGAAGACCCCATGGCGAGGATCTGGCCCGGCATCGTCACCGACGTGGACGCGAACGGCGACCTCCTGGGCGCCTGCCTCAACGGAGCGTCTGACAATCGCGCGCGGCCGTCGGGAGTCATCTGGGCGCTGTCCGCCGGGGAGCCGTCGAGGACGCGGCACGAGATCGACCTAGACGTGCTGCGCGCCGCCGTGCATCAGATCCGTGGCAACGCAGAGCCGTTCATGTGCGACGACGACGCCGTCTACGGGCTCGCGGCGATGGATCGCTGGGCGGACCGCATGGAGACGGTCGAGCACTTCTGCGACCCGTGTCAGTCGCGTGAAGCGGGGAGCGCGGTCGGTTGCGCGTGGCTCACGGCGGTCACCTTCTCCGACGGCGCTGCGGCAGTAGCGTCGTACCTGCGGTCGCGGATGGACTCTTACGCCGCGCCGTCGCGCCCGCACATCGACGAGACGGCGCGACGGTACGAGCGCATCGTCGACCTCCTGCGGCCGACGCTCCACGGGAACGCGGGCGATCAGTACCGCCAGATCCTGGGCGACATGGCGGAACAGCGAAAACACGCCGCGACGCTTCGAGAGGCCCGGGACGAACTCACCGCCGCCGCAAGCGCGATGCAGTTGGCGGTCGAGTCGGCGACTTCCGCCTGGTAACCTGCCCAATCCCTGAACCGTCCACGAACAGCGGTGCCGCGGCTCGCCCTGCCTCCGTCGGGGAGTGGGCCGTCGGTCACGGGATCTGCTTCACGAATATATGGCGAAACCATATAACATGCGCTATCCTAGGCCGACAGAAATGTAACGTGCCGCTGTACATGGTGTAGGGGCCCGGTAATGCCGATCGCCGAAGCGATTCTTGCTGGCGTAGTTGTCAACGGCCTTACGCGCCTGGCGACGGCCTTGGGCCCGAAGGTCACGTCCTGGCGCGCGTCCGAGAACATCGCGCGGGACGTAAAGACGGTCGACGCCCTCTCTTCGGCAATCCGCGACGCCGCAGCCTCGCTGGACGCCGGCCCGTTGGCCGGCGATCCACGCCTCGACGAACTACTCCAAGAGTCCGACGACATCGTCGCGGACATCTTCGAAGCCTACCGCCTTGATCCGGACGAACAGCTCGCGAAGCTCGACGAGGTGTGTGCTGCGTTCCAGGTGCGGCTCCGAGGCGAGTTCGGCGACCTCGACGAGGCCGACGCGAATGTGGCCGCCCGCACGATCTTCGACAGGCTATCGGATCTCGCCGCGAAGCTCTGCGGCGCGTCGATCCAGACCGGCGCGCTCCCCGCCGACGAATTGCGTGTGCCCGGCGCGCCAGCGGCCCCCGAACCGGACATGGAAGTCGGGCATTTCCTGTTCATGGACATCGTCGGCTTCTCTCGGGAGAGTAACACTCGACAGCAGGCGCTACACGAAACGCTCACCGCTATCGTGCATAGCACAGAGGCCTACACGCATGCCGTGGCGCACGATCGCCTCGTCGCGTTGCCTACCGGCGATGGCATGGTTCTCGCGTTCTTGAGGACGGTGCAAGCGCCCGTGCGGTGCGCCGTCGAAATCGCGGACAAGATTCGGGCGAATCACCCGGACGTTCAGCTGCGCATGGGCGTGCACCAGGGGCCCGTGTACCACACCGTGGACATCAACAAGGCCGGGAACGTCACTGGAGACGGCATCAACATCGCGCAGCGCGTGATGGACTGCGGCGACGCGGGGCACATCCTCGTGTCTGCAGACGCGGCCGCCGTGCTTCTTCGCCTGGACGAGTGGGAGAACGACCTACACGACATCGGCGAGTTTGAGGTGAAGCACGGGGAGAGGCTACAACTCTACAACTTGTATCGCGACGACGTCGGCAACCGGGCGACACCTGCCCGGCACGCCCCCGTCCTCACCGACCGCCTCGCGAGCATCCCGCCGCCGATGCTTCGCATCGAACACCGCCCTGATGACGCCGCCCTGGCCCTTGCCCTTGTCGAGGCGAACGGCACGCGGGAGACCGCGAACGTCTCGTTCGGCTTCGTGATGCAGGAGAAGGACGAGAGGGACATGGCGTGGTACCTGGAGGAGTACCTCGGTAACCCCTACGACCCGGCGCCGCAGCGCGCGCGCGTCGTCGAGAATCGCATGCGCGAGATGGGTGCCGAGCTATTCGACGCCGTCTTCGAGGGCAGCGAGGAGGCCGAGGGCATCTGGGCAACGCTCAGGGGCCGCCTGCACGGCGCGCGCATCGAGATCTCCGAGCCGTCGACGGGCGGGCGCGTGCCGTGGGAACTGATGCGTCAGCCCGACCGCGACGAGCCCCTGTCGTTGCGCGTGGCGTCGTTCGCCCGCTCGGCCGGGGCGCCCGCACAGGTCCCCGGGGCGCCAGAGGTGCTTCTCGCGGCCAACGAGCAGGTCCGCATCCTGCTGGTAACGTGCCGGCCGGGTGGCGCGCGGGACGTGCCGTACCGCTCGGTGGCGGTGCGGCTGCTGCGCAACGTGGAAGCGTCCGGGAACGTGCGGCTCGACGTGCTCCGTCCACCGACGTTCGAGGCGCTCTCGGACACGCTGCGCGCCGCCCACACGAGGGGTGAACCGTTCCATGTCGTGCACTTCGACGGCCACGGGACGCACACGGACCTACACGACCTGTTCGAGCAGTGGGAGGAGATGGCGCGTGAGGCGCTAGACCGCCATGTCGAGGACACGGCTGGCACGGCCAACCCGCGGCGTTACACGCCCGGCTCGCTCCACCTGTTCTATCCCCACACGGCGCGGCCCGGTAACAGGGGTTACCTCGTCTTTGAGAACGCTGGCGTCAACGCAATCCCGCGTATGGTGGATGGGGACGAGCTCGGCGCGCTGCTGCACGGCGCGGGGGTGCCTATCCTCATCCTGAATGCCTGCCGGTCGGATCGATCCGACGGCGCGTCGGCCTCCGATGCCGTTGGGTCGGGGGAAGGGGATGCCGAGGCGCTTGTCTCGCAGGAGCAGCCGTACGCGTTCTCGTCATTCGCGCAGGAGGTGCTACGCCTCGGCGTGTCGGGCATCGTGGCGATGCGCCACAGCGTGCTCGTGGAAACGGCGGTGGAGTTCGTTGAGGATCTATACAACCACCTGCTCGGCGGCAGCACGCTCGGAGACGCCGCAAGTCAGGGCAGGAAGGGCCTGCGGGACCACCCGCTACGGGACGCGCTCGACCAAAGGCGCCCGTTGCAGGACTGGTCCGTGCCGGTGGTCTACGAGCAGACGCCGCTCGCCCTGCGGCCTCCCGTTGCGTCGGGACATGGCCCACCGAAGCTGATAATCACTACGCCCACGGAAGGCGACACGCCAAGCAGCATCGACGCGGCGCTTCCCGGCGCGCCGGACCTCGGCTTCATCGGGCGGGACGCGACGTTGCTCGCGCTGGACCGCGCGTTCGACGCGCACAGCGTCGTCCTGCTCCACGGCGACGCCGGGAAGGGCAAGACCACCGCCGTCGCGGAGTTCGCGCGGTGGTACTCGAAGACGCACGGCATCGACGGCCCCATCCTGTTCTCGTCGTTCGAGCGCTACCTGCCCCTGGAACGCGTCCTCGACAAGTTCGGCGAGGTGTTCGCGTCGTCGCTGGAAGCATCCGGTGTCCCCTGGCAGACCGTGACCGGCGAGGGACAGCGTCGGGCCCTCGCGCTACAGGTGCTTGGCCAAATCCCCGTCCTGTGGGTGTGGGACAACGTCGAGCCGGTGACGGGATTCCCCCGCAATACCGAGTCGGCGTGGACGGAAGAGGAACAGGCTGCGCTTCGATCCTTCCTCCATGAGGCGTCCGCCGCGGGGACGAAGTTCCTGCTCACGTCGCGTCGGCCCGAACGGTGGTTGGGCGACCTGACGCACCGCATCGGAATCCCGCGGATGCCGATGCGTGACCGAGCGGCCCTGCTGCGTCAGCTTGCGTCCAGGCGGGGCTCTCCGGTCGAGGACATCAAGCGGTGGCGGCCGCTGCTCGACTTCTCCGACGGCAATCCGCTGGCGCTCAGGGTATCGGCGGGCCTGGCGATCGAGGCGCGGTGCGATTCGGAGGAGGATGTCACGAAGTTCGTGGGCCGCCTACGGGCCGGCGAGGTGGACATCGGCGGAGACGAGGCAGAGGGGCGGTCGCATTCCCTGGCGGTGTCCCTGCGGTACGGGTTCGAGGAGGCGTTTACGGAAGAGGAACACCCACGCCTGGCGCTGCTGCACCTGTTCCAGGGGGTGGTGAACACGCAGATCTTGCGGATTATGAGCGACCCTGAGGACGCGGACCACATACCCAAGGTGGCGGGGGTGTCGGAGGCGGAGTGGGTAGAGCTTCTTGACCGGGCGGAGGAGGTCGGCCTGCTGACCCAGACGGCGAAGGCGGGCGATTCGATCTTCTACCGTCTGCATCCGGCGCTGCCCTGGTACTTCCGCCAGCGCTTCCTGACCGCCTACGGTGATCCCGACGCCAACGACGCGCGGGCGTTGCACGCCGTCCGTTCGTATGTCGAAGCGGTCGGGGCGCTCGGCGAGCATCTGCACAATGCATACGCAGATGGCCGACAGGACATGCTTGTTGGGATGCGGCTTGAGGAGGAGAACCTGCTACACGTGCGATGGCTGGCGCGGAAACATGGGTGGTGGCGGCCCGTCATCGGCGCGATGCAGGGCGTGATGGGACTTTACGCCCTCGCAGGTCGGCACGCAGAGTGGCGTCGACTCGTCGAGGAGACCACGCCTCATTTCTTTGACGGCGAAACGGACGGGCCCGCAGCCGGGCTGGAGGAGGAATGGTCTCTGGTCGCGGAATATCGCGTCCGCATCCTGCGTGAAGATCGGCACTGGGAGAGCGCGGAGCGACTGCAGCGTCTCGTGGTTGAGTGGGACCGTGCGCGCGCGCGGCCGTTCCTTGATCAGGAGCCAGCAACACTGAGCGACCCGCACCAGCACAGGCTAGCGGGCTACGCGACGTCGCTAGCGGGCCTTGCCCGGATCCAATACGAGCGGGGATCGGCCGAATGCATCGCAGGCTTCAAGGACGCGTACAGCATCCACATGAAGCTTGGCTCGCGGAACGCCGCGGCCACGGCGGCGAATACCCTGGGCGTAGCGTACCTCAACATCGAGAGTATCCGCGACCTCGACGAAGCGGCACGCTGGTACGCGATCGATCTCGATCTGACGCCGACGGAAGATCGCCATGCCCGCGGACAGACCCATGCGCAATTGGGCCTCGTCGCGCTGGCGCTACACGATGATGCGAAGACAGCGGGCGCGTCGGAGGCGTCACTCCTCGAACACCTGAACGCGGCTCTGGCGGCGTATCGCGAAGCGCTAGCGATGTTCCCCGAGGAGGCCGCCGGACATCGCGCGGCTGCGCACAACGGCCTCGGTTTGGTGCATCAGGGAGCGGGCCGCGCAGCCCGGGCGTTGCACCATTTCCAGGAGTCGCTCCGCTACCAGGAAGCGCAGGGCGACCTCCTCGGTGCCGGTACGGTTCGCTCGAACGTCGCCCAACTGCTCACGCGACACGGGCGTTTCTCGGAGGCGCTGCTCTACGCCCGCGCGGCGCTGAGCAACTACGAGTCCTTCGGCGAACGCGCGGCGGACGAGATCAGTCGCGCGCGGGGGTTGATCGCAGCGATCGAGAGAATGCAAGCGGAACACGGCGACAACGCCCGACCCCGCCCTGCCTGAGGTATCCTCCGCGCCGCGACCGGCGGCACACCGTAAGCACGCCAATCCCCAGCGAAAGCCCCTCCGACCCCACGAACTCCACGCCCGGGCGCAGCTCGCTCAGCTCATTCCACAGCCGATGCACGCCATAGCTCTCCGGGTTCGTGGCGTGCCGGATGTCGTGGAACATGACTAGTCCCCGGGGCCGACCATCGGGGCGTACAGCTCGGAACCGCGGCTCGCGCCCTCGTAGCTGCGGTCACCGTCTATGCACCGGAAGTCGATCAACTCGGCGCCCACGAGCGCAAGCGTCGCGCTCCCGAGAGATGCCCGAGGGTGTACAATACCGCTGATAGCGCGGTGAGCAGGCGCGGCGTGGGTACTCGACACCAAGGGGTAGTGGCATATGGCGGCAGGCGTTGCAGGACAGTATCAGGTGGAGCCCCGAGTCGAGAAGACCCACATAGACGGCGGCGACGGCATACGCATTCCCGTGCGTCGGGTGTACCTGTCCAACGGCGACACCCCCCTCGACCTCTACGACACCAGCGGGACGCAAGGCACGGACGTCCGCGAGGGCGCCCCGGACGTGCGAACGCCGTGGATCGAGAAGCGCGGCGGCGTGGAAGAGCACGAGCGCTCGAAGGCCCCGGCCGAGGGGCTGATGCCGGAGTCCCTGCGGCGCAGAACGGCTCTGCGCGGCAAGGAATCCGTGACGCAGATGTACTACGCTCGCCAGGGCGTCGTCACGGAAGAGATGAAGTTCATCGCCGCGCGCGAGAAGATGGACGCCGAGTTCGTGCGGTCCGAGGTGGAGCGCGGGCGCGCGATCATCCCGCTGAACATCAACCATCCCGAGATCGAGCCGATGATCATCGGCCGCAACTTCCTCACGAAGATCAACGCGAACATCGGCAACTCCGCGGTCTCCTCGTCCATCGACGACGAGGTCGAGAAGATGCGCTGGGCGACCCAATGGGGCGCGGACACGGTAATGGACCTGTCCACGGGCAAGAACATCCACGAAACGCGCGAGTGGATCATCCGCAACTCGCCCGTCCCCATCGGCACGGTGCCGCTCTACCAGGCGATGGAGAAGGTGGACGGCGTCCCCGAGGACCTCACGTTCGACATCTTCATGGAGACGCTGATCGAGCAGGCGGAACAGGGCGTGTCGTACTTCACGATCCACGCGGCCGTGCTGCTCCGGTACATCCCGATGACGGCGGACCGCGTGACGGGCATCGTCTCACGCGGCGGCTCGATCATGGCGAAGTGGTGTCTCGCGCACCATCAGGAGAACTTCCTCTACACGCGCTTCCGCGAGATGTGCGAGATGATGCGGCACTACGACATCGCGTTCTCCTTGGGTGATGGGCTCCGGCCCGGCTCCATCGCGGACGCGAACGACGAGCCGCAGTTCGCCGAGCTGAGAACGCAAGGCGAACTCACGAAGATCGCGTGGGAATACGACGTCCAGGTCATGAACGAGGGCCCCGGGCACATCCCGATGCACCAGATTCAGGAGAACGTCACGAAGCAGATGGAATACTGCGACGAGGCGCCCTTCTACACCCTCGGGCCGCTCACGACGGACATCGCGCCGGGCTACGACCACATCACGTCCGCGATCGGCGCGGCGATGATCGGCTGGTACGGCACGGCGATGCTGTGCTACGTGACGCCCAAGGAACACCTCGGCCTGCCGAACCGCGACGACGTCAAGGAAGGTGTCATCGCGTACAAGGTCGCCGCGCACGCGGCGGACCTCGCGAAGCAGCATCCGGGCGTGCAGGAGTGGGACGACGCGATCTCGCGCGCCCGCTTCGAGTTCCGGTGGGAGGACCAGTTCAACCTCTCTCTCGACCCGGACACCGCCCGCAAATACCACGACGAAACCCTCCCCTCCGACGGCGCGAAGGTCGCGCAGTTCTGCAGCATGTGCGGGCCGAAGTTCTGCAGCATGCGCATCACGCAGGACATCCGCGACTACGCCGCCGAGCACGCCGTCGCCCCCGAGGACGCCGTCGCCGTCGGCATGCAGGAGAAGGCGGCGGAATACCGCGACAGTCGCTCCGGCTGATGCCGCAGCCGAACGAACTCCCGCGCGTCATGCCGCCCATCGCGTTGGGTGATGTGTCGCGCGCTGCGTTGCTGGAAGCGGCCGACGCGAACTTCGCCGTGCACGCGGCGTGGGCAGTCGACGCCACGGATGGCATGCGCGTCAGCGAGGAGTTTGGCGTCGTCCTGTCCGACTCCGGCCTCAACTGCGACACGTTCAACGTGGCATGCCGCGCGCGATTCCCAGAGGCTGAGGCGCCACACCGCGTCCGGTCTGCGTTGGGGTTCTATCGTGAGTCCGGTAGCCCGTTCTCGTGGTGGGTCAGCCCTGCCGACACGCCGGTCGGCCTGCCCGAGCTTCTGCTCGCAGAGGGCCTCCGCGAGGACGAGACGGAGGTCGCGATGGCGGTCGACCTCGCCGGCCTGCGCACATCACGCCTTGCCCCTGCCGGGCTGGAGATCCGCCGGGTCCACGAAGTCGAGCGCCTGCGTGACTTCGCGCGCCACTACGACGACGTGGACGTGCTCCGCTTCTACGAACGCGCAGCGCCCGCTCTGCTGGCGCCCGACTCGCCCCAGTGGTTCTATGTCGGCTACATCGACGGCGTCGCGGTCGCGACATCGGAAGTCACGTTCGGCGGCGGGGTCGCCGGGATCTACTGCGTCTCCACGTTGGAGGCGTTCCGGCGAAGAGGCATTGGCACGGCGATGACGCTGCAGCCGCTCCTGGATGCGCGGGGACACGGGTGGCGTACGGGCGTCTTACAGGCCGCGCCGGCTGCCGTGAACGTGTACGGACGCCTCGGCCTCCAGGCGCTCGGGGAGATCACGGAGTACAAGCCGCACGGCTCGCCCGAGTAGGGACGCTCAGCCCAGGCTTCCGGCCTGCGACATCTCACGTTGCGCCGCCCTAGTGGCTTCTCACTGCTCCCGTCCCCAGCCGCCGCGTTGACGCGCCGAAGCCGCAAGGCTACACATGGGCCGATACGCACGTGGCGAGCGAGCGCACTCGGGAGGGGCAAGCCGTGGCGGAGTCACGACACCTGTTTTGCAGTAGCTGGACACGGACGGCCCTACGCGTCGGGGTGACATGCGTGCTCGCGCTCCTGGCCACCTGGGCGCACGCCGAGTACACGATTCGCCCGCTCCGCATCGACGAGCCCATCAGCATCGACGGCCAGTTCGATGAACTCGCCTGGACGCGCGCTGTCCCAATCACCGAGTTCACGCAGATGATCCCGAACACGGGCGACCCGATCAGCGAACAGACCGAGGTGCGCATCCTGTACGACGACCGGAATCTGTACCTCGGCTACGTGTGCCATGACGACGAGATGGACAAGGTCGTCATCAACGACATGCGCCGCGACAGCTCGGGCGTTCGCTCCAACGACCACGCCTTCGTGTTCCTCGACCCCTACAACGACCGGAACACCGCGGTCTTCTTCCGCTTCAACGCCGTTGGCGGCATGGAGGACACGGCCGTCTCGGATGGCGGGAACACCCTGAACGAGAGTTGGGACGCCGTGTGGGAGTGCGCCGGGGCGATCCACGACGACCACTGGGTCGCCGAGGTCGCGATCCCCTTCAGCCAGTTGCGGTTCCGCGAGGCAGAGGAGATGACCTGGGCCATCAACGTCGGGCGCGACATCTCTCGCAAGCGGGAGATCTCCACGTGGAGCCCCGCGCCCGGTGGCTACGGGCCCCTCGGGAAGTACCGCCCCAGCTACTTCGGCGAACTGACGGGCCTGGTCGGCATCCCCGCGCCGAAGCACCTGGAGCTGCTCCCCTACGCGTCACCCGGCGTAAGCCGCGTGGACGACACGGACGACGGCGTCTTCGAGATGGGCCTAGACGCCAAGTACGGTATCACCTCGAACCTGACGGCCGACGTCACGCTGAACACCGACTTCGCGCAGGTCGAGGCAGACGAGGGGCAGATCAACCTGACCCGGTTCGACCTGTTCTTCCCCGAAAAGCGCCCGTTCTTCATGGAAGGGGCATCACGGTTCGACTTCGGCATTCCTCGCGTGGTGTTCGAGCGGCCGCCGCCTCTTCTCCTGTTCTACAGCCGACGCGTCGGGCTGTCAGAAGGTCGCGCCATCCCGGTGCTCGCCGGAACCAAGGTGACCGGCAAAGCCGGGCCGTACGGCGTAGGACTACTGAACGTCCTGACGAACGACTTCCACGACGACGAGGTCGACGTGCCGCGCACGAACAGCACGGTTCTGCGCCTCACCCGCAACGTGATGCGCGGGTCGTCCGTGGGCGTGATCGGCGTGAACCGGCAGGACGGAGAGACGTACAACCGCGCCGCGGGGATGGATTTCTCGCTACGACCGCGGGGAAACGTCGACATACACGGGCTCTGGGCCCGCACCTTCGAGGAGGACGCGCCTGCTGGAGCCCGCGACGCCTACTACGTCGGAGCCGACTGGACGACGACGATCGCGAACGCGGGCGCGTCGTATGCCGACATCGGCGAGGCGCTGAATCCCGGCCTGGGCTTCGTCCGACGCACGGGCGTCAAGAGTATGCGGGGGAGTGCGGAGTACACGCCTTGGCCGCGGAAATACGGCATTCGCAGCGTCCAGATCGGCCCCGAATTCGACCTCGAACTCACACGCGACAACGAACTCGCCACGCGCGAGGCGGCCCTCTCCGCTGGCGCGGAACTCGAGTCGGGGTGGCGCCTACGCGCGGCCGCGCGTCGCACGGCGGAACGCGTTGAGGAGGCGTTCGACAGATACGGGTCGACGATCCACGCGGGCGAGTACCACTTCACCCATGGCAGCGCGTCGGTGGACAGCCGTGGCGGCATGCCCGTGACGGGTGGCGTCCGGTTTGACTTCGGCGAATTCTTCGACGGCGACCGTCTCGGAGGCCGTGTGAGCGTCTCCATCCGTCCCAACGCGCGGCTGGTCGCGCAGCCTTTCGCGGAGAGGGT
Source organism: Candidatus Poribacteria bacterium (assembly GCA_018644665.1). GTDB lineage: Bacteria > Poribacteria > WGA-4E. The sequence goes on along the minus strand of JABGQA010000062.1, from coordinate 36,311 downwards.
CCGCGTGACGCTCCCCAGCAGTGAATTCGACGCCACGCTCGTCGGCGGAAGGGTCGCCTACTCGTTCTCCCCCAGGATGTACGCGCGCGTGTTCGCGCAGTGGTCCGACGACCTCGAGGAACTCATGGCGAACGTCCTCTTCAACTGGATATATCGCCCGGGGAGCGACCTTTACATCGTCGTGAACCAGACCTACGGCACGGCCGGGGGCCTCGACCTGTCCGAATCAACCGCGCTCGCGAAGCTGACCTACTGGTGGAGCCGCTAGGCGGCGGGAACGCCCAGCGTACGATTGGCTCCCGTAGCGTCGCTCGCGAATTCAGGCTACAACATGCGGGCCGTCGACGACGCGCCGCCCTTCCGCTCGCATGGGGAACCGCCATGTCTGTTCAGAGCCCGTTGGATGCCATCGCGCCAGGTATAAAGGTCGCCGCGCAGGTGCGGCCGGAGGCGAGCGACGCCGATCTCCAGCTCGTCGCGCGGATGGGCGTTGCGCATGCCGTCCTGTGGACGGGCGCCGAGAACGCCAACTACGAGTACTACGCGAGTCGCCGCGAGCGTTTCGAGAAGGCTGGCGTCAGCATCTACGGCTTCGGGAGCAGCTCCGTCCACAACGTGGACGCCATCGTTCTCAACCTGCCGAATCGCGACGAAAAGGTCGCGGAGTACAAGCGCCACATCCGGGCGCTCGGGAAGGCGGGCATTCCGTACACGACCTACGCGCACATGGCGAACAGCGTCTGGAGCACGGAGCGCGAAGAGACGCGGGCCGGAGCCAGCGCCCGCGCGTTCAACACGGACACGGCGAGCACGGCGCTCACGCACGACCGCGAATACAGCGAGCAGGAGATCTGGGACAACTTCACGTCGTTCATCACGGAGGTGGCCCCCGTCGCCGAGGAGGCGGGCGTCATGATCGGCATGCACCCGGACGATCCGCCAGGCATCGCGTTGGGCGGCGTGCCTCGATGCATCCTCAGCAACTTCGAGGGCTACGTGCGCGCGGTGGAGATCGCGGACAGCCCAAACGTCGGGCTGTGCCTCTGCGTCGGTTGCTGGTTGGAGGGCGGCGACGCGATGGGCAAGTCCGTCGTGGACGCCATCCACTACTTCGGCGAGCGTCGCAAGATCTTCAAGGTGCACTTCCGCAACGTCGACCGGCCGCTGCCGCATTTCGTCGAGACCTTTCTCGACAACGGCTACATGGACATGTCCACCGTCATGAACGCGCTGCGGGACGTCGATTTTAACGGCGTCGTGATCCCGGACCACATCCCCGCGATGGCGGACGACGGGCGCATCGGCACGGCGTACACGATCGGCTACATGAACGCTCTAGTCGAGCGGGCGAACGCGGAGGCCGGCTGACTCGGCCGGGCGGCGTCAGACCATCACATCGAGCCATCGGAACTCGTCTGTCTGCTCGAAGGCTGTGGGGTGGCCGTGGTCCCGCTGCACTCGGACCCAACCGTCGATAACGTCTCTGATGTTCTCCAGGGCCTCCTCGACGGTGTCCCCCTGGGAGATGCAGCCGGGCATGGTCGGGCTCTCGACGACGAAGCCTCCGTCCTCGTCGGCGGTCAAGATGATGGGAACTCTCGTGTGGCGCTGCGGCATGTGCCTGCTTCCCAGATCCCGGCCTCGGTGGGGCGCCGGCCGCGGACACAGAATACATCGCGAGGGCTCGGGCCGCCGAGCGTGCGAGTTCTTCTGGCGCGGCTTCTCGCCGCACGCGGGAGGAGTCCGCGACGCTGGTGCGCGACCAGCGCCGCAGATGGAGCGCGGGTACCCTGGGTAACACTCGGCGTCGCCGTGTGGCACGCCGCGCGCCCCCACAGGCCCGCGCTCCAACCACTATAGTGGCGAGCGGCGCCGTGGTAGGGGCACATTATCTGCGCGATGGGCCGACACACGAGCAGGCGGTTCGGTGGCGCGTCGAGGGAATCGCGGAGGGCGGCGATATGCGGCCCATGCGTGAGTCGTCAGCGAGTCGTTCTGGGTCTGAGCCGGGTCGATTGGGAAGCTGGGCGGGTGGACGCGCGCGGCCCCGCCACGGGTTAGGGCGAACGACCTCGCCTTGTGGGCGCATCGTCCACCCGCCCGCACGTAAACCGCGCGCGCCATTAGGTATAGTCCGACCCAACGAGCGCGCGTGGGCACTTTGTCGAGTCAGCCTCGCAGCCGGCGCCGGGCTCCCGCAACGTGCGTCCGCGCTACCGCCCCACCCGCCATGACCCGCGCCCACGTGAGCGTCCGAATGGCATGAGCGAACTCCCCGCCGCGGATAGACGGCTGCGCCCCTCGTCGGCAGCACATACGACCCATCTCCCTACGCAGGGGTCCACTCGCGTCACGAGCCGAGGTGTGATCTAGAGCCCCGCCGCCGGCACTTTGTGCTGTGGACCTCACGGGCGCTATGTCCCCGCATTCCGCATGCGGTCCCACATCGACAGCAGGTTGTAGCGGCGGACGGTGCGGCCGTCTGCGGTCTGGCTCTGCTCGACGACGGGTCTCGCGCCGCCTGCCGATGTCCCTGCCGCGCCCTTTCCGGGCCGGGCGATGCCCGTCGCGGATCGCTCGCTGGCGTAGCGCGCGTGCATCGCCTGCCAATACGTCTGGATCTGGCGGATCGTCAAGCGCCGACATGTCGCGGGCGTCCAGCCGTATTCGCGCGCGAATCGCTCGAATACCACCGCCCAGCTTACGCCGCGTGCTCCGCTGGCGCGTTGCCCATCGCGGGTGTAGGGCGGGGCGCTTCCTCCTCGGAGTCGTCGGTTGGGGCAGGCGCGTTCCCAACCTCGGATTTCGGTCGCGACAACGTCTCCTCGAGGGCGTCGGCGAAGTCCTCCTGACCGTAAGCGCGCAAAGCCGCGAGCAGATACGCGTGGAGGCTACTCGCGTCGATGCGCGACTGTACGTCGCGCTCCGTCCAGATGGGCGCCTGCTCGTCCGCCAGGCGATGCTGATTCACGAGCGCCCACACCAGCTTCGCGAGCCGCGTGACGCCGCGCTCCCGCCATAGCGACACCCAGAACGCGTCGTCCATAAGCGACACGTCCAGGTCGGCCTCGATGACCGCCATGGCGACGACGGTCGCGCTTCCGGCCTTTATCCGCTCGGGGGTGGGAAACTCGGTTCGGTTGGGGTCCACGTCGCCGATCGCGTCCGACAGTCGTTCATTGCTCATGATGGGTCCGTCTTCGTATTCAGGATGTGTCTGGGCTCCGCCCACATGGCCGCCGGTGGTATGGAAGGGCGGGCCGAAGCCCGCCCGACTGTCTAGCTCTCGTGCAGGATTTCCCACACGTCGTTGGCGTCGTCTGCCATCAACGTCAGGTTCACGTCCAGCACGGCGAAGTCCGTCCTGCCCAAGGTCGGGTTGACCGACGTGATGAAGGCGTTGTGCACCAGGACCTGGAATGTCTTCCCGTCCTCGGTGTTGAGACCCTCGATCAGCCACTCGCCCGTGAGCGGATTCGAATTCACCGTCAGCTTGTCGCTACGCGCCGCCGCGCTGCCGCCATGCAGCGTGGTCGCGGCGGTTTGGGTTCCGTTCAGGAACTTCGTCATGACGACCGACGAATCGAACGAGAACCCGGGGACCGTCATCGAGACCTCGCGATCGTGGAAGATCGCGTTCTTCCCCACGCGGTCCTGACCCCGCCAAACGGCGGTAGCGGACACGTCGCTGATGGACGGCTCGCCTCGGAACTCCCCGACGAGGTTCGCGGCGGCGGGAGTCGCCGCCCCGGCTGTCGTCGAGAAGTAGAGCTGCATCTGCTCGATGCCATACGGAGTCTCCGCTGACATTTTGGTCCTCCTATGAGGCGTCCCGTATTCCGAGACCGGTTGAGATCACCCGATAGGCTCGGGCGGAGTCCGGTGCCGGACCCCGCAATGGCTTCGAGAAGGCCAAGCGGCCTCCGCGAGGGTGTGGCCTCGCGAGGCCTGCCACCGCGTGAGCGGCGGACGTATGAGCATGCTAGATGGGGACCGGCCGGTCGGTTCAACGCGAATCGGTGGCGCCGGACGATGTCAGCGGCGCCGACCACCTCGTGCCGACGAATCCGGCGCTCGTGGCGCGGTCGCTCAGGGCTGTGGATACTCGGGCGTAGGGAGGGCGCGGCGCGTTCTCAGCGGGCCGAATCGCCGGACGGTGTGTCCGGGCCGGTCGGGACCCGTATGAAGACCGTGGAGCCAGCTCCTGGCGCGGACTCGAACTCCACGGAGCCCGCGACCGGACGGAGACGCTCCTGCATCGCCAGCAGGCCGAACCGTCCTTCGACCGGGCCGTCGAGCACGGACTCGACATCGAACCCGACCCCATCATCATCGACGATGACGTGCAGCAGGGCGCCGCGCACGCGCAGCAGCACGCTCACGTTCTCCGCCCGCGCGTGTTGGCGGGCGTTCGTCAGCGCCGCGTGTACCACCCGATACACGGCGATCTCGACGTCGTCCGGCAACTCGGACGGGACGGTCTCATCGGCGACGAAGTCCAGGCGAACGTCGCCCTGCTTTTGCATGACCTCCATATCACGCTCCAGGGCCGCTACCAAACCGAACTCGTCCAGCGACGGTGGTCGCAGAGCGAACGAGAGCGTGCGGACCTCATCGAGCACGCGACCCGTCGTGGCCCGAAGCGTGTCGATGTGTCGATCCGACTCGTCGTCGTCCATCTTCCGCAGTGACTTCAACCCGACGAGAAGAGAGCTGAGGGCCTGGCCGGCCTGGTCGTGCAGTTCCCGGGCGATCTCCGTGCGTTCGCGTTCCTGCGCGGTCAGCAGTTGTTCCACGAGACGCCGCCGGTCGTCCTCCGTAGCGCGCAAAGACGCCTCGGTCTCCTGGCGGAGCCCCAGTTCGTCCTGTAGCCGCTGATTGACCGCCGTGAGGTCCGCCGTGCGCTTGCCCACGAGCCTCTCGAGTTCGGCGTTCGCGTCTCGCGTCTCCTCTTCACGCCGCTTGCGGTCCGTGATGTCCACCAGCGTCACGGCCAGCCCGAGGAGTTCACCGTCCGGCGTGCGCACGGGGGTGCCTACTCGCGATCCCCACACGGCGCCCCCATCCTTGCGCACATACAGAGTCTCGTCCCGTGTGCCTGGTGAGAGCCCCTCCGCGGTTCCGCGATAGAGCCGCGCGATCCGTTCTCGGTGGGTGGGATGGATGCAGTCGATGACATGCATGCCGGCGAGCTCTTCGGCGGAGTAGCCCAGCATCTCTTGTAGCGCGCGGTTCGCCTCGATGATCTGCCCACGCGGGTCGGCCAGGCCCATCGCGACGTTCGATTCCTCGAAGATCGCGCGGAACTTCGCTTCGCTCGCGGCGAGGTCGGCCGCGGCCCTCAGTTCGTCGGTGATGTCCTCGCCCGAGCTGAGCGTCCCGACGACGGCGCCGCAGTCGTCCCGCACGACGGTGTTGTACCACCGGATGGTCCGTTCGGAGCCGCACTTCCGCGTGACTTGGGCGACGTAATCGCCCACCGGCGGGGTTTCGCCACGGACCACCTGTCCGAACAGGAGATGCACTTCCTCCCGTATACGTTCGGGGAGGAATCGGTCGATCCACGGCGCGTCGACCACTTCGTCTCGTTCGCAACCGAGGATTTCGCACGCCTTGCGGTTCGCGTAGGCGACATGGCCGCGCGCGTCGAGGCCGATGAGCATGACGCCCGCAATATCCAGATACTGCTCGGCGCGTTCGCGCTCCAACCGCGCGGCGAGGACTGCCGAGTCGTCGTCCGTGGACGACAACTCACGGACCTGCGCTCGCAGAGCCTCAACTTCCGCGAGGAGCTCCGCACGGGATGCCTCCGGTGCACGCCGATCCCCCATGTGGCCGCCATCCTCCTGTTCCGGGCGCGTTCCCGCCGGTTGGCCGCATCGCCTGCCCTGCACGGCGGGGACGTTCAGTCGGTGAACCTAGCAAGGCCAACCTACGGACACAACCTCATCGGCTGACGGCCGCGCCTGTCTGGCGGGCCAGAGGCGAGGTGCCCAGGCGCGAGGCCTCGGCCATCCGCGACAAGCAGCACGCTTGAGGTCGTCTGCGAAGGGCGCTACTCGGTGTCTGACGACCGGGTAGCCATCGGTCTCAACAGGTGGGCAGGCGGAATATGTCGCGCCCACGAGTCTGAGGCGGAACGCGCGCCGGGTGGCGCGTGGGCGAGGCAATACGCTCTGCCGCCGCTGATGGCGTGCGACACTCCAGGGCTTGCGGTCGCGCGGCTGCCTCGCCGCCTCCGCGTCCCCACGCTCATGCACGTGATGGAGGACCGCTCATACTGCGACATCGCCGCCGCCCTCGACCTCCCGGCGAAGGTCGTCTCCCGCCGCATCGCGCAGGCGCTAGATCGCCTCCGCTCCGCCACCCGTTCGGCCGCGTGAGTCTCCGCCGTCGACGCGCCATGATGCGGCCACCGCTAGACGCCCCCGCTCACACGCGTGCGCGACACATAGCAAATCGGTATCATGTTTCCACCCGCCGAAGACGACTCCGTCCGACAGGAAGGCAGCGCAATGCGGCTCAGATCAGCGGCGACGGTCCTCGTGGCAACGGCTGCGGTCTCCTGGGGCTGCAGCGCGACAACCAAACAACCCCGCGTCGCGCGTCCCGCGCCCGAGCGGACGACTGCTGCGCAGAGCGACGCGAGCCCAACCGTAGCTCCGGGCACGGGGACTGTGCCGCAGGCGGGCCTTGGGAACGCGTCCTCGACCGCCGCGAAGCTACCTGGGCGCGTCCAGCGATTCATCACGGCCATGAAAGGCGGTCGCAACCTCCTGAGCGGCGCTTGGATAACCGCGCAGGAGGCGAGGCAGTATCTCCCGCAGACGGTCCCCGCTCTTGTCGCAGGGCTCAGCCGCCGGGAGCATATGAAAGGGGCCCAAGACCTCCTGGTCGACATCGGCCCTCGCGCGGCGCCATATCTCCGTACGGAACTCACGCGGCTCCAGAAAGAGGCGCGGGAGGACCCAACACTCGGGCGCGCCGTTCGGCAGGTCGAGGAGTTGCTGCGTACTTGGCGCTGAGACCGCGTGCGAGTGGAAGTGTCGCCCTCCGCGTAAGAGTGCGACACGCCCCTGTCCAGCCTCGGCCGTTCGGCGCAGCAGCGCGCAACTCCGTACTCTCGACTGGCCCAACGAGCCATAGCCCGAGAAGCGTCTCGTTCGCCCACTCGCGGCGTGCGTGCGTCGCGTTGTTCGTCTGGAAGCGCAAGCCTCGATCGGCGCGATCTGGACGTGTCATCTCAACGGGCCCCCAAACGCTTCTCGAATGGCGTCGATGGTGCGGTTGTCGATCCCACCGACGCGCGGCGCAGCCAGCGAGCCGTCGTGTAGCATGCGCTCTAGATCGTCTAGCGATCTCACTCCTCGCACTCCGTAAAGCGCCCACATCGTCTCCACGCTGAAATCCGATACTCCAACAGCTTCCAGCGTGAGGGCAAGATCGAACATCCCGCGAAGACTCTCGAACGCCTTCTTGGAGATGCCGCGCACCTCGACGAGCGATCCGTCCTGGGCCATTCGTTTGACATCATCGAGCGACTGCACACCGTGCTGCTCGTGAAGCGTTCGCACCGTCTTCTTGCCCACCCCCGGCAGATCGAAGACCTCGAAGATTGTGAGCGGGACGTCGGGCCCCGGCCAGCCTCTCTCGCCAGATTTCGTGGGGCGTAAGTACGCGCAGTGTACCCGCGCGACTTCGAATGCGGTCTTCCCACTCTTGTTCTGGACCGTCGTGTCTGGTCCCAGAGCGAGCAAGCCTTCCGCAAGCGCTCTTTTGCTGTCGTAGGTCGCTATGTGGAGGGCCGTGCGTCCTTTCCTGTCCTGCGCATTGATGTCGGCGCCGTGATCGCCGAGTAAGCGGATGACTTCGAGGTCCGTCGCCCAGTGGAGCGGCGTCCAACCCAGCGAAGGGTGGACCGCATTGACGTCCGCGCCGTTCTCGAGCAGCACCTGTGCGCACGCGTAGGACGACTGCCGCGCGGCCCAGTGCAATGGCGCGGAACCGTTTGCGTGGCAGGCGTTGACGCAGGAGACGTCCTCCTCAATGAGTTCCCGGACACGCCCTATATCATCGTATCCGCACGCGGAGAACAGGTCGTAGTACGCGCCTCGTTCACGGTATAGGCGGCCGAGCGAGAGTGAACGGTCCCGTCCACGCCCTGCATGCCAGTCCCACACCAAGTGCTGCAGCGGTGTAACGCCCCCGGCGTCGGGTATGTCCAGGATGCGGTCCGCTCCGTAATCCAGCAGCAGTTCCGTCATCGCGCTGTCATGCCGCCCCCAGAAGAGGAAGCCGACGTGCGCAGGCCATCCCGCGTGAACCATTTGCTCTTGGATATAGGATGCATCCGCGTACCCAGCGTCGAACACCGCTCGCAGACCGTCAAAGTTGCCGCCGCCAACGGCCTCTGACAGTTCGCTGTATTCGAACGGGTTCAGTGTCAGCCGTGGTACGCCGCGCTCCATCAGAAACTCGACCGCCGGCAGTGATCCGGTCGTACCCACTGCCTTAGCGAGCGCCGCAGGTCCGGCGGTTTCGATGAGCGACGGTTCCTCCACGAGGAGCGCTCGCATTCGGTCGACATCGCATACTCCGCTCCTCAGCGCGCCGCGCTGGTACGCGGCGTCCATGAACTCTATGTCCCGCTCCGTGTACTCGCCAGCAAGCGTCATATCCTCCACAAGCGACCGCACGCTGCCCCTAGGCGTCTTCGTGGCGCCCGCGAGGACATACTCCGCCTCCCGCGAACTCATCAGACCGTCGCGTACCAATTGCTCGACACGCAGAGTCTTTGGGTCCGCGTCCGGATCAGTCGGAGACGGCGGATGTTCCGACGATTCGACGTGTTCGATGAGCATGTGCCAGTTGTCGAAGCCGTACTCGCGAGCGACGACCAACTGCGCATCCAACAGCGAGAACTTCGCCGCCAGAACCGCGGCGTCGGATGCCCCTGATAGGCTAGGCAGGTGATCCCTCAGACGTGGGATGGATGCGGGACTGCCGGATCTGTGCGATGCGCGAAGATCCTTCGCCTGGTTCTTGAGCTGTTCGATATTCGGACGCGTGGGCAGGTTGCGACGTGCGGACATACTACACCCCTTTCGATGCGCCTGCTGACCACGCGGACAGGCAGAAAGGAGTGTCGATACGAGATCGACCGAGCGGTGCGAAGGTGGGCTCAGCCCTTTCGCGGTCTTGCCGGCTCCCTTGGAGAGCCACTCTCTACCTCTAGGAACGGAGTGGCCCGTGAAGCGTTACGGCGGGGCCGCCCCGAGGCACGGGGAGCTGTCGCCTTCTGCATGGAAGTGCGGAGCGTCGCTCTCCCCTGCCCTCCCGAGGTCAGTGTTCATCAGGGCGTGGATAGCCCCGATTGCGGCACGATGTGGCAGCCCTGTATAGTACGCGACACGTCTCCCGAAGAGGGTGTCCACATCCATGCCCTACCAATACAAGCGTGAGCAACTCACCAGCGACGAGGCAGACCGCCTCGTGAACGGGGCTAAGAGCTTCGAGGAGAAGCTCGTCCTCCTCGCTCTGCTCGATACCGGGCTGCACTTTGAGGCGAAGCCGTGCGGCAAACAGTGAGCGGCCTGGCCGCGCTGGCGCCCGTGGCGAAGTTCAGCGCCCCGGACGTCGTCGTGTCAGGCGCGGGCGTCGCGCGGCAGGTCGGTGAGCAAGCGGCGAGACTCGGAGCCACGCGGGCGCTCATCGTCACGGATCCGGGCATCGCGGCTCTGGGCATTTCACAGGACGTGGCGCGCGACCTCGCCGCCGCCGGCCTAGAGTGCTCGACGTTCGCGGACGTCACCCCCGACCCCACGCTCGCGAACGTGCGCGACGGTCTCGACCTCCACCGACGCGACGGCTGCGACGTCATCGTGGCGGTCGGCGGCGGCAGCTCCATCGACTGTGGCAAGGGCATCGCGGTCAGTCTCACGAACGACGGGCGCCTGCCCGACTACATGGGCGTCGACAAGGTGCCCAACGCGGGCGCGCCGCTCATAGCGATCCCAACGACCGGCGGCACAGGCAGCGAAGTCACCAAGGTGAGCGTAATCACCGACACGGACGCCAACGTGAAGGTGATGATGAGCAGCCCGAACCTGCTCGCCCGCGTCGCGCTTATCGACCCGCTCCTCAGCGTGACGACTCCCGCCAAGCTGACGGCGGCCGTCGGAGTCGACGCGCTTACGCACGCGATCGAAGCCTACATATCCAAGCGCGCGAATCCCATCACGGATGGCTTGGCCCTGCACGCGATACGCATGATCTCCGCATCTCTCCGACAGGCGTGGGCCGACGGCTCCAACCTCTGGGCGCGGACGGAGATGATGCTAGGGGCGAGCATCGCTGGGATGGCGTTCAGCAATTCGTCGGTGGCGCTGGTGCACGGCATGTCACGACCCATCGGCGCGTACTTCCACGTGCACCACGGCCTCTCCAACTCGGTGCTGCTGCTGGAGGCGATGCGCTACTCGGCTCCGGGCGCGCCCGAGCGGTTCGCGGACATCGCCTGCGCCATGGGCGAGGAAGTGGACGGGCGCTCCCCGATGTCGGGCGCCGATCGGGCCATGGATGCGGTCGCGCGCCTTCTGGCCGACGTGGAGATGCCGCGCCTCGGGGAGATTGGGATCGACCGGGACGCGTTCGATGCGGCCCTGCCACAGATGGCGGAGGACGCCCTGGCGAGCGGGAGCCCCGCCAACAACCCCCGGCAAGCCACGGCCGACGACATCGTCCGCCTCTACCGGGCGTGCTGGTAGCGACGCATCGGGGTCGTCCGTGTCACACGCCAGCCTTGGAGAAGTACTCGCGGAACTGCTGCGCGTTGTAGGTAAGCACGGCCTCTGGGTCGTCGGGGTTGATAACCTCAACCGAGAAGAACCCAGTGAATCCGTCGGCGTGCAGTAGGTCGACCGTGCGCTGATGCTCCGCCTCGCTCATCGACCCCGTGCCGGCCGACTGCGTGCCGAAGTGCAGGTGCGATACGAGACCCTTGAGGTACCCGTACGCGTCATCCACGGACTGACCGCGACGCACATGGTGTCCGGGATCCCATAGGACCTTCAGGCTCGCGGCCTGCGCCTCGTCCACGATCCGCTTCGCCCAGTGCCCTCGCATGTTCGTGTGCGTCTCGACGAGAACGTCCACGCGATGCTTGCGCGCCCACTCGTCCACGGACGCGTACGACTCCGCCGCGAGACTCAGGACGGAGTCGCGCGCGCCTTCGTCGTCTTCGGGAACGGGATCGCTGAAGGTGCGTATGCACGGAGCGCCAGCCTCGGCGGCCAACGCGATGTGCTTGCGGAGCGCTTCCCGGTGCGGCTTGTGCTCGGCGGGGTCGGCGGAGTTGAACTTCACGCCCGTTGCGATGCAACAAGCGGCGATGCCGGCATCGGCAAGCGTCTTTCGGGCCTGGCGTATATCGACGTCCGAGGAATCGAGTTCCATGCCGTGGAGGTGCCCCCATTCCACTCGGAACTCAATGCCCTGGTAGCCGTGTCGCTTCGCCGACTCGACCAACTCGGGCAGCGTCTGTTTGGGACACACCGAACTCATGAACGCGGTCTTCATCGCTCTCTCGCCCCCTCGAGGTCCGCAATCGCTCGGCCCATCGTATCACCGAGCCGGACGAGAGCATATACCGTTGAGGGCGTGCGAATACACGGTGGTCTGCGGACGGCTTCTATGGCGCGCTAGTCCCTCAGAGTCACCCAGTCCTCGGCCGGCTCGATATAGATGCTCAGGTCGTCGAAGTACGACGGCTTGTCCTGCTCGCGCATCCATCGGCCGCTGTTCAGAGCCACAAAGGAGACGCCCTCGGGGAAGAGAGCGGGGCTCGGAATGCGTGCCCGGACCAGGTCGCCGTCGAGGTAGAGGCTGTATTCCCCGCGATCCGTGTCGTGACGCACACGGACGTGGTGCCAGTCCCCGTCGTACGCCGCGAACGCAATGGGGACGGGCGCGTCCCCGATCCGATAGAACCACTGACCAGTGTCGTCCTTGTGGATGGGCATGTACGACTGCGGCGCGCCGTCCCGAAGCCCCGAGGGATCGACGATCGGTGTATCAGTGGCGCCCCACGTGCGGCCGTCGTGACCGATGCGGATGCCGCAGTTCGCGCTGTCGCCCGGATGCGGCTTGAGCCAAACATCGATGGTAAGCACGCCGCGCACACGTGGGAATCGGAAGTACGCCGACGGGATGTTCGTCGTCACGGCGCCAGCGACGCTGCCGCCGCCGGGTCGCGTGTGAGTCGTCTGGGCGTGCACGCCGCGCGACCATCCAGGAAGCGACTGCCCCGGCGCCAACGCCTCGAAATCCTCGCGGAGAATCGCCACCGCGCCGGGCGGGATGTCCATCAGGGCAGCGCGTTCGCGGAGAGGCGTCGACCGACCCACGGAGGCGATTCGGGTAGCGCGTTGCCGAACGAGTACCACGGGTCGCGCGATCTGCTTCACCTCGGCCGCGCGCAGCCGCCCCTCTAGCATGCCCACGCCCGCGAACAGACCACAGACGATGAGCGCGCTCGCGGCCACCGCCGGGACATACCGGTGAGACGCCGACGCGTCGGACGCGCTCGGCGTCGGTTCCGGCGTCACTGCTCGCATGACGGCCCTGAACGCGCCATCGGCTGCCGTGGGCATCAGCGCCCCGGACAGCAGAGCGTCCCTTGCGATGTCCTGCAGTCCGCGCGCCGCCAGGTATCGGTGTAGCCTCTCCCGCGCTCTCTGCACACGGCGTTCTGCCGTGCGCGGCGCGACAAGCAACGCCTCCGCGATCGCGTCGTACGATGCCTCCGCGACGTGCCGCATCACGAACGGCTCGCGGAGCGAATCCGGCAGGGAGGCCAAGGCCGCCTCTATGAGGGCACGAGCGTCTTCGCCCCTTTCGAATCGCTCCGGCGCGGTCGCGGGGTCCGGCGTGTTCGATAGCAGGTCGCCAACATCGGTGATCGGTTCCCGCGTGCGCGCCCTGAGCCGCTTGACTGCGAAGGACAGCGCGATACGGGCGATCCAGCCGCCGAACCGGTCTGGCATGCGTAGCTGGTGCAACGCGCGGTACGCCTGGAGGAATGTCTCCTGTACCACGTCCTCGGCGTCCGCGACGTTCAAGAGGCGCGCATACGCGACGGCGTACACTTGTCCCTCATACTTCCGCACGAGGGCCGCGAAGGCGTCCTTGTCTCCGCGGCGCGTGCGCGCCACGAGCGCTCCGTCACTTGTCGTTGCGACTGCCAATGACGATGCCTCCGAGGCCCTACTATACCGGCATTCCCTGCGTGACGGATGCGGCCCGAAGCGCGACCCGAAACGGCAGTTCCGCGCGGACCTGGATTCGAGCCACTCTCCGCGGGTCGTAATGGCCCGCCAGTTGCGGCATCATGGTCGTGTCCCAATTAGCTGATGGCCCGCACATGCGCTTCACGCCGATACGAGACCTCGCCCCGACAGCGACGGCCTTCGAGCCGTCTCGGGCCGTCCTCGTGCACGACGAGGTCAGCGAGTGGTTTGAGAGCGCCCCCGGCGATCCCTACCGGCGTCGCGCCAACCTCGCGATACAGCACCTCGCGGCGTTCGGGCGGACGAACGTCGTGAAGACCGTGCGGGGATCGAACCGCGGGTGGCGCCGCGCTCCCCTCGGCGGGCAGGGAGGCTACCACTACTACCTCTGGTGGGCTCCCAGTGATGCCCCGCCCGTGCGAGACCTGGACACGCCCTCCGGCACGATCCTCGTGCGCAAGGTCCGGCACCACGACGAGACAGATCAGCTCTTGGAAGCCGGCGACGTAGGCCGCCAATACCGACCGGCAGAGCCCCTACGGCTCGTCTTCGACGATTCCATGGGCGCCGCGTACACGACGGAGCAGACGCAGTACGCCCGTCTCCCACAGCCGGTGCGCCAGTTCCGCGGACACCCCGGCTCCGGCAAAACGACGACGCTCTGGCTGTCCGCGCTTTGGGTCGACGCCGCCGATGTGCTCTATCTGACGCGCCACCGGGGGCTGGCGGACTCGTCCCGGGAATACCTGCGCACATTCGCGCCGCGTGGCACGTCCGTTCGCGTCGAGACGCTGGACGGCCTGCTGTCCACGATCCTCGGATCGGCGCACGCCCCGCAGGCTCTGAACCACTACCGCGACCGCTTCCGCCGCCTGCCACTGTACGAAGACACCGGCGCGTGGCGCGGGAAAACCGGCCTTCTCTACGATGAGCTTTACGCGCACGCGTTCGGCCGCGCGCTCCCGTTCGAGTTCCGCGGCCTCCGCGCGGACGGGGTCGTCGTCGATCCCGACGCGTATGCCGCGGCGCGCGCTCCCGTGCTGGGCGAGGACGCCGCCGAGCGCGCCGCGACGGTAATCCGAACGCTCGCCAACCGCGACACGGACTGGCTCGATCTCTTCCCACAGCCCGTGACGGCTCGCCGAGCGCTGGACGCGCTGACCGAGGGCGGCCTCCCTGACACGATCGCCGACGTGGGTGCCATATTCGTCGACGAAATACAGGATCTGACACCCGTCGAATACCTGCTCATACTCCGCATCGCGGCCATGCTAGGCGAGCGTGCCGGGACGCGGCCCGCCGTGGCCGTCGCGGGCGACGAGGGGCAGGTCGTGACGCCGTCCGCTTTCGACTGGGGCGAATTCGGCGAAGTGGCGGATCGCGAGTTGAGCGGCTCACAAGCCCATGTCCTGCCGCAGAACGTGCGAAGCCCGTACGCCATCGCCCAGGTCGTGAACAACACGTGGGGCCTGTACCGCTCCGTCTCCAAGCGGACGCGACCCACCGGCTACGCCCGCGCGCGGCGCGAATACCACACCGCCGCTCACGTCATGTACGCGAACTGCGACACGACCGAGGAATTGGGACGGCTGGTGTCCCACATAGCGGCGCTGCCGGGGGCCGCCGTCGTGTACCCGGGGTATGAGATCCCGCGCGAATACGCGGCGTTCGCGGATGCCCTGATGCTGCCAGAGGACATCAAGGGCCTCGAACGGCAGACGGTGGCCGTCGTAGATCCCGGCGCGCACATTGCTGGCGTGGGCTCTGGCGCCCAGGGCGGGCAGCTCAACGGTCCCGAGGAACTGTGGGCAAAGCTGCTGGTGGACCGTCTGCGCGTCTGTCTGAGTCGCGCGACCGAAGACCTGCTGCTCATCGACAACCAGGCGGATGTCGCTACGGGCGATGGCGTGCGCGCCCTGTGCCGCGACGTGCCGGGCTTCCACGAGACGACGCCCGACGAGCTTGAGGCGTTCCTGGCGCACCACCGCTATGACGCCGAGGAGCTTGTACAGCGCTACCTATCCGACGCGCACTCGTTCGTGCAGAGCGATCAATGGGCGACCGCGTCGCGCACGGCGGGCCGGGCCGTTGACCTGCTGGGCGACCCGGAAGACCCTGGCTCCGTACAGGACGGCTCGCTGCGCCGGGAGACCCATACGGCTGCGTCGGAGATCGCCTTCCGAACCGCGTGCGCCCAGGGCCTCCGACCCGACGACGATGTGCTCCTGCGCGAGGCGGAGGACGGCTTCGGCTTGGCGGGCGAGGACGCGTCCGTTGAGGTCGTGCGGCTCTTCAGGGCGCGCCTCGCGGCGAGCGAGGACGACCCGGACCCCGCAGACATGGCGCGACTGGGCAATCTGCTGCCAGACGCCGTACCGGGTCTGCGACCCCTCGCTGAAGGCGCGATCTCTCAGTGGCTAGACGACATTCCGGCCCTCGACGACGCCGTGCCTCGCCCTGCGCGGACCCAACTGATCGCGGCGATCTATGGGCTGGCGACAGGTCCGTCTGCGGGGGTGTACTCCTCAGACGAGCGCGTCACGCGAGCGCTGGAGCCAGCGTTCGGCGCCGATGCCCTTCAGGACATCCTGACTACTCGCGACACACTCCGCGATGCCGAGGCGCTTCTCTCCTCCGAGATCCAGGCGCGGGAGCGCGCCGAATTCGATCTGGAGGCGACGCGGGCGGACATGGCGGCCACCCAAGCCGACCTCGAAGGCGAACGGGTGCGAATCCGCGAGGTCGAGCAACTCTGGGCCGACGCCGAGAAAGCGACGGAAGCCGCGAAGGCCGAGCTAGAGCAGGCGCGTCAGCGCGTCGCGGATGTCGAGGACAACGTCACGGAGATGTTGGAAGAACGCGGCTTCCGCGAGCAGGAGCTACTGACCGTCCAGGGCGAACTCGACGAGGCCGAAGGCGAGCGCGACGAGCACGCCGGGCGCATTGCCGAACTCGAAGCGGAAGGCGAGGGCCTCCGTGAACGCGTCCAGCAGGTTGGGGGAGACACGCGCAAGGCGCTGGAGGAACGCGCCGCACGCCGGAAGCTCGACGCCTCGCTCGCGGAGGCGGTCGTCGCGCGAGAGGACGCGGAGAAACGCGCGCGCGCCCTCGAGTTCGAGGCGGAGCGCCTGCGGGACGAACGCCTCGAACTCGGCGAGGCGACCGACCGCGCCGCCGACCTAGACGCGCTGCTCGCCCTGGCCGAGGAGGAACGCGAGGACGCCGTGCGCGGACGCGCCAAGGCTGAGAAGCGCGTGGTCGCGATCCAGCAGGAGCGCGACCGGTTGCGGGAGCAGTTGGAGGCGGCGACTGTCGAGAACGCGGCGCTGGCCCAAGCTGCCGCGGCGATCCCCGTGGCCGCGCAGGCAGAGCCTGTACAGGGCCCTTCTGGATGCCTAGGCCGGCTCGGCCTCCTGGCCCTCGCCTTTATAGCTGCGGTCGCGGCGGCGCTCGCTTGAACCGGCGTGACGCCGGGCGAGCGGCGCCGGCGGACGCGCTTGGTGTCCGGTCACGCAGTCATCGTCGAAGCCGCGTGAGGAGGCCGTCGAGGGCGCGACGCGCCTGCCGGTGCGACATCTCGAACTCGGCTACGAGGCACATCTCGATCCGCCTGCGGCCGCCTTCGCCGTTCTCCGCCAACTCCAGCGCCCGACGGTCAACGCGACTCAGCGTGGCGCGGTCCATCTCATGATCGATCCGCTCTGTCGGCGTGTCCCGCATGCGCGCGACGGCGACGGCCTGATGGCAACCGGACTCCGTGCGGAGCAAAGGCATCTCGCGCAGGTTCATCCCATCGCTGAGTTCCTGCTCGCCCATCGGGTACTGCGGAGTGGCCGGCGAGGACAGGCGGAACGACAGGCGGGACATCGCCGCGGGCGCGTGCCAGCGGACGTAGTGCCTCGCGAACGCCTGCACGGAGCGCAGTTCCGACAGCTTCCCGTCGGCGTGCCAGCGTCGCAGCAGATCGTACAGTCCGAACGTCAACTCCTGTAGACAGTCCTCACGGTATGACCGCGCTCTGGCGGGCAGGAAGAGGCAGTCGGCGATCAGGCCGCGGAGGAGCGACGCGATGGCGTTCGCGGCGCGGCTGTCCTGTCGGCTGGCGGAGGCTTCGAACAGGTCGGAGAGGGTTCTCGCGGTCGCGGTCTTCATTGGGGTCACCTCGCTCTCGGCGCGGATGCGCGCAGACTCCTCGCCCTCGGCCCAGGCGAATGGGTCTGCGCGCGTCGCGCGCGAGCGCACGGTGACCTTCGGTCCCGCGTCGTCGCGTTAACGACACACGCAGTCTTCCTTCAGACAGACCGCTTCACGACACTCGTCTCATGTCTGTAGTAAGCATCGGCGGGAGACGCCGGGCACTTTATTGCGCGCAAGGAGCCGAGCCTATGCGGCTGCGGTAGATCGCGCCTATCGGGCTCGACCCGCGGCGTTGGGCGCTTCGGTCCGGCAAGGCCAGGGTCAACAGACCTGCAGAGTCGGGACGTGCGCTCGAGCAATCTGGAGGTCGAAGGCGGGGCCACCCATCTCGCGGCATGTGAAGGCGTGAACGTCTTCTCTTACTGGGGAACGAAGAAGCACGGTGTGCTTTTGGGCGATGGGGTCCCTGCGTCACCCGACGGTCGCGTGGCCCCATTCGGCTTCGCAGGCACACCGTTCTGCGCCTTGCACATCGCCGGGCTCCGCGTGCGAGCGGCCCGGGCCTGCGCTGACCCGCCGCCTAAGACTCACTGGCGCGCCATCGCGACGCCAGAGCCTGTTGGAACGACATGGCGACCACTGCGCCGATGAGGAGCGCTGACAGTAGGAACACCTGTCCCTGCAGGCGCTCGTACATCATGCCACCGACGACCAACCCCACGATGCTCGCCACCCCGCCAACACTACCGATGGCGCCCTGGACCGCGCCCTGCAGACGCTCCCCGGCCGCCACCGACACAAGCGACATGACCGACGGCCACATCAGCCCATTGCCCACAGCAAGCAACGCGGCCCCGAGGTAGATGAACTCCCACCTGCTGCTCGAGAACAGCGCGAAGCTGAGGGCGAGCGTCACGCTACCGACCAACACGAGCGACCCGCTGCGCCATCGCGCGGAGGCCCATGAGAGCAGCGGGCCCTGCACGACCGCCATCAGCAGGCCGAGCACCGCGAAGAACGCTCCCACCTGAGTCACCGTCCACGACAACGCCGACATGGCGTACACGGGAAACGCGATGTAGAAGAAGTTGAACCCGAGAAGGGTCAGGAAGATCATCACGGCGAGTGTCGGGACGCCTTTCCGAGCCAGCGCCTGCCACACGGTCACGCGCTCGTCGCTGGTGACCGTGAAGCACTTGCCGTGATCTTGACCGAGCATCTTGCGGGTGCTTGCCAGCTCCGGGTCGGCCCTCAGGACGCAGGTGAGAGACTCCGGCAGTTTCAGTGCGATCACTAGCGTGGCCACCCCTGAGATCAGCAGCGCCGCAACGACCGGGGCCGTCTCGCCCCACGCCGTGCCGCCGAGAAGACCCGCGAGCGCAGGCCCAAGCACGAAACCCAGGTTGCCCGCGACTGCCATCTTGCCGAAGTTGGCCGTCCGCTGAGACTCCTCCGTGATGTCCGCGAGGTACGCGTTCGCCACCGAGACGTTCCCGCCCGTGAGTCCGTCAAGAGCGCGCGCGACGAAGAGCGCGAGCAACGGCAGTGTCACCGTGAACGACCCCAGCGCGGAGGACTCGACGCGCGTCAGCGTCGCGACCGGCAGGAACAACGCGCCGAGGAAGAGCCCCCACGACACGAACGTCCCGGCCTGGCTGAGCAGTAGGATCTTCCGCCTGCCGTACGTGTCGGACCATCGCCCCAGAACCGGGGCGCCCAGTAGCTGGAACAGCGAGTACGTCGCGCCTATCAACCCATAGATCAGCGCGTTTCCACCGAACCGGCTCACCAGAAACACCAGGAACGGAAGGACGATTCCGAAGCCCAACGTGCCGATGAAGTTCACGGAGAGGATTGGATACAGCGGGACGGCCCGGTCGATCGCCTTAGTGGACATTGCGTGTCTCCGCCAAACCGAATGCGAGCCGCTCCACTATCGCTGCTCAGCGCATGGCGGCCTGCCGACTTTGTAGCATACGCGGCGGCGATGCAGACGCCGGAGGCGCAGTTGGGCGCGGCGCTCGCATCAACCCGTCAGGCGAAGGCGGCATGCTCCGCTGCTGACGGCGCCGTCTTCACTAGCTGAGAAGCAGCCGCGGCAAGGCGACCTCTCGGCCGGGCCGCACGCAGTCGTGGCGCCCATGTTGAACGGACTGCGCGTCGTTACTTGGTCAACGTGATGCGGTGTGTGCTGACGTGCGAGCCGGCGCGCAAAGTCACGAAGTAGACCCCACTGCTCACGGCCTCGCCGGCATCGTCGCGGCCGTCCCAACGCGCGGCCTGAGATCGCGTCGCGTAGCGGCCCGCTTCGCGACGCCCCACCGTCAGGCGCCGCGTGACGTTCCCACCCATGTCGCGGATCACGATGGAGACGTCCGCGGCCTCCGTGAGTCGGTAGGGAGTCCACGTCTCGGGGTTGAACGGGTTTGGATAGCTCGCAAGGAGGCCGGATGGCTCAATGCCCGGCGGGTCCGACTTTAGCCCCGCCCACTCCAGGTGGCGCCGCCCCGACGCATCGACATCCGCGACGACGTCCGGCAGAGGCGCGCGCACCACGCCGTTCCCCGCGACCCCCGCGTACATGTACGCGCGTGACGCCGCCAGCGAGAGGACATGCTTGCCGCGGAGCCCGTCGGGCAACGCGCGCCAGTGCAGCCCGTCGTCCGGCGACGCGTAGATACCGTCTGCGGAACCGACGTACAGGCCGCCGTTGAGCGCCACGATGGACTCCACGCCCACGCCAGCAAGGCCCTCGGCAAAGTCCTCCCACGTGTCGCCTCCATCGCGTGAGCGGACGATGCCGTCCTCGGTCGCGGCGTAGAACCACGCGCCGACGCCGCGCACGACGAGCCCCGGCACGGCCGGCGCCGGTCGCCACGCGTCGCCCCGCCATGCGTACCACCCGCCCCTGTTTCCCCATGCCAATAGGGAACTGCCCGCGCCTGCGATTGCGAACACGCTGGAGAACTCAGGTAGTCCGTTGGACATGTCGATCCAGGTCTCGCCACCGTCGTCGGATCGGCGGATGCCGGAGTCGATCTGGAGCGCCTTGCGCGGCGCTGCGGTGAACAGCAACTGGGCGGCGCCTGCGTAAAGACGGCCGTTCAGCGCGCAGACTGCGTACAAGGGGCCGGCGCCGAGCGACTGCCAGGTTCGTCCGCCGTCGCCAGACCCGTGCAGGCCCTCCCCTGCCACGTACAGGGCGTCGTCACCGCTGGTCATCCCGCCGAGCATCCCGCTACTCAGGTGTGATCTACGCCAGCGGCTCTCCGTGTCATCGACTAGGAACACCTCGGCGCCGGCGCTCGCCAGAACATGCGGCCCCGCGGCCAGCAGTCGCTCCGGCGCCTGGGGCCCAACAACGCCTACAAGATCCCAATCGTCCTGCCCATGGCGAGCGCGATACAGCCCGCTCCTAGAGGTCGCCGCGTAGACATAACCGTCGGCAGCCGCGAGCGTGCCATCGACGCGGGAGGCTCGTGACGACAGGAACGGCTCCCACGTCCAGACAGCGACGCCTCCCGCCCAGGTAAGCCCGCCGTCCTCTGAACGGTTGAACGACCACTCGCCGGTGGTGTAGACGAAACCGTCGTCCGCCGCGAATGTGTTGGCGAACGCGGGTCCGCCGTCGCTGTGCCACGTCTCGCCCAGGTCGTCCGACCACAAGATGCTACGTCGCGGCCTACCCACGAGAATCCGCCCGTCAACCGCCGTGAGAGCGTCGACCCCGTCCGTCAGATCCAGGTTCTGAAGCACGGGCGTCCAAGTGTCGACCCCCGGGGAGAGGCGCCACATGGTGGTCACCGTACCTTCCGTCCAAGACATCCCACGCGCGACGAACACATGCTCGCCCGCCACGGCCAGGGTGGAGAGCGCTTCGAGGCCGGTCACGTCGCTCACCTCGTGCCACACGACGCCGTCATACCGTAGCACTCGGCTCTCCGTCAGCGCGTAGACGGCGTTGTCTGAGGTCGCCAGGGCCCGCACGGGAGCATCTAGCCCGGTGGCCTCCCAGGTCTCCCCACCATCGCGCGAGGCGAGCACGCCGTCGGGTGAGACCCCGTATGCCGTGGAGCCCAGCACCGCCCATCGTTCGGTGTTGCCGCCTGTCGGCGCCCATGTCTCCCCGCGGTCCGGCGATCGCCACATCTCGCCGGCGGCGCGTGCGAGTAGCACCCCGCCCGGAATGGCGGCCACCTCCTCGACCCCGCCGCCGTACATCCCGCCTATCGCCTCCCAGACGAGAGCGCGCGCCAGCACGGGGGCCGTCGCGACAAGCCACGCACACGTCGCAGCGATCGCGACGGCGCGACCCAGACTCGATGTGCATGGTTGGCTCGAGTAGATCGCTTGTCCCTCACGTCAGGCGGTCGCCGTCTCGGCGTCGTGACACAACCGGCTATCGGCCGACCTTGAAGGCGGTACGGCTCATGTCAGCAAGTTAGCATGCCGTCGCCCGCGAAGCCATTTCAGGTCGACGCGCGCAGATTCGACTGTTTCGACTGTGATGAGCGCCGAAACTGCCGGCGCTGAAGGCGGTCCCGGGCATTCCAGCACTGCTATCCTCGGCGCCTCGCCCTGGCGTCGAGCACCCAGTTCAGGGATGGTCGGCCCGTCGGCGACGGGACCATGTCATCGGGTCACAGATCGCCGAGGAACCGGACGTGCGACAGGAAGCCGCGGATGGCGCGGAAGTACTCGTAGTCGGCCGTCCACAGGATGCAGTCTTCGATTTCCGCGTGTGCCGCGTAGATGCTGTCGTACACGCGTCGCTGGTTCGCTTGGGCAGCGATCTCGCGCGCGCGGCTCTGGCTGAGTGCGAGATACCGAACGGTAATGGGCATGCCGTCGATGAATCCAAACGCCTCGTCGGCCTGCGATTCAGAGAGTTCGCCGCGGAATCGGCGAAACCGGATGATGCTGTCCAGTGCGTATGACCACAAGGGAGGAACGGTGATCCTGGTTTCGGTAGCGATGCAGTCGCTGAGAAGCCCACGCGCCTGCTCGCTGTATTCCTCCTGCAGAATCCACTTCGCCGAGACGGACGCGTCGCAGACGATCCTAGCGGCCATCGTGCCGTTCTCGCGTCATCGCCAGCACTTTGACGCTGTCCTCGAATGGGCCGTGTTCCGCTGCAAGCCGTTCTCGAAATTCGTCCAAACGCCGTAGGAACGCCTGCAACTCCTGCTTTGTCTTCGGCGTCTGAGAAGTCGCTGTCTGCTCCGCCATCGATCAATCCTCCCGCCGCATGCTACCACAAGCGCAGGAGCGTCTCGACCGCCCAAACGGCGTTCTGAGCGTCTGACCCAAGCCCCGGCGGATCGCCACCTGTCGATTCGTGTGTCATGCGGGTCGGATCTGCCGATCGTGCGGGTGTCCTAACCGTTGTTGGACCTATGGCCTTGGTCGCCCACACCGGCGCTGTTGTCTGCGCCGCCGCCAGCTCTCGTGGCCACGAACCCGTCGTGACACTTGCAGCGCCGCCCGCGCCTCGCTACGCCAGCCCACCGAGGGCGTCCAGTGGGCCTTTCATCCGTTCAAGATACTCCCGGAACGCCGACCGACCGTCATCCGTGAGTCGCAGTATCGTGCGCGGCTTGCGGTCGACGAACTCCTTGATCACCTCGACGTAGCCCGCCTTCTCGAGCCGGGTCATGTGCGATGACAGGTTGCCCCAGGTCAGCCCGGTCTGCGCGACGAGGAACGTCGAGTCCGCGCTCTCGACGACATACAGATGCGCGAGCACGAGCAGCCGCGCCGGTTCATGAATCACACGGTCGAGTTCCTTGAGCCCGGCGAGATCGGCGACGGCATCGTGTTCCTGGCCGCCGCTCACGAGGGTTCCTCCCGGATCACCGGGTGGCGCGCGATGAAGCGCGCGAGCAACACTGCCCCCGAGATCGTGATGCCCGCGCCCCAGATCATGCCGTAGACAGGCGGCTCAATCCCGACGAGTGGACCCGCGAAGACGACCACGAGACTCCACACGGCATAGGCGTAGAACCGGGGAGCCTGCTTCCAATACGCCAGCGTACCGAATGTCAGCGCGCCGATGACCGCGATCGGGGCGAGCACGAACGTCGACAGCAGATCGCGGGAGGACAACGAGGTCCCGAGCCCAGGTATCACGATCAGTTCCGCCAGGGCGGGAACGAACATCTTCGCGAATACGAAGAACGCGCCGACGCCCAGCAGCGCGGTGGCCGCGAAGAACAGCTTGTAGAATGTCTTCTCTCGGCTCATGCGCGCCTGCCGGGCCTCCCCAAAGCTGACGTGCCCAATGCGGCGCGCCAGGAACCGTTTCTGCAATCGCGGCCACACGGGGATGCCGACGCCGGCGATGATCCCCGGCATGTACGCCATGTCGTACGCCATCGAGATGCCGAACGTCGTGATGATCAGCCCGATCCCCAGGTCCAGCAAACCGTCCTGCTGGAACGACGCGTACACCTTCCGCTCCAGCTTCCCGATGTCGAGATTCGTGTCCATGGATCTCTCCTTCCACTTCGTGCTTAGACAATAGCACAATGCGCTTTGCAATGCAAAGTTCACTGCGCTATTGTTGCTGACACGGGCAGACCCCTGGGAGAAACCGGGCCTCGACCCGAAGGAGAAACACACATGCAGTTCTTTCGCGCCGTTTGCGCCGCGCTAGCGTTGTGCAGCGCCACTGCGCTCTCGATGGCGGCCACGGCCACAGACCCGATCCCCGAAGACCGTCTTCGCGCGCTGGCGGCCGTCGTCCAGGGATTCGTCGACACCGAGGAGATCGTCGGCGCAGAGCTTCTCGTGATGCAGGGCCGGCGCGTGGCGTTGCACGAGGGCTTCGGATGGAGGGATCGAGACCGGGGCATACGCATGGAGCCCGACACGCTCTTCAACATCAGATCCATGACCAAGCCGATGACGGGCTCGCTCGCGTTGACGCTCATCGACGAAGGATGGCTGACGTACGAGGGGAAGGTGTCCGAGCACATACCCGCCTTCGCAGCCGGGAACTCCGCAGAGATCACGATCGACCATCTGCTTACGCATCGTTCCGGCCTTCCGATGTCGTTGCTGAAGGGGTTCCCGGACACGTCGCTATACGAAATCGCCCAGCAAGTCGGGGTCCACGGCCCCGACCACACGCCCGGTGAAGCGTTCCACTACAGCGACAGTGGCTCGGATGCCCTGGGAGCAGTCGTCGAAGCCGCGGCAGGCCAACCGCTGGGTGAGTTGTTCCGCACGCGGCTCTTCGAGCCGTTGATGATGGCGGATGCGCACGCGCCGCTGGGCGACTCCCACGACGCCGGGCGCCCTGTCGCGACCGCATATGTCATGCAGGAAGGCGCATGGACCCCCTACTGGACGAGCGAATCCCCGCCGCTGTATACGGTCGCCATGGGGGCCCAAGGCGTCCATGCGACTCCCAGGGAATACGCTCGCTTCATGGAGATGTGGCTGGACGGGGGACGCGCCGGTGGAACGCGTATCCTCTCGACCGAAGCCGTTGAGCGCGCGCTCGAGCCGGTCTCCAACGCCTCGATGCCCGGCGTAAACGCTGCCATGCCTACCGGCCTGGCCGACGTAGACGTGCGCTACGGGCGGATGTGGCTGCTGTGGACCGAGAAGGGCTCCGACGACATCGTAGCCTTCGGACACGGCGGATCCGACGGCACGTCCGCCTGGGCGTGGCCGGAGCGCGATCTCATCGTGGTCTACTGCACGCAGTCACGGGGTAACACCTCGGGCATCACCCTCGAAAGCGACATACAGCGGCTTCTCATCGACCAAGCGGATGTCGCTGAGGGGTCGCCGGCGCCAGCGCTCTCCGCATACGCGGGCACGTACGTATCGCGATTCTCGTCGCGTGCGAACCAGGAAATCGAAGTGATCGTCCAGGACGGCGGCTTGGCGTTGCGCACGCCGTTTGGCGCAGTCGTACCGCTGCTCCCGGAGGACGAGGACGGACGGCGCGCCCTGGCGTACGTTCCTACGCAGGCGGTGTCCTTCAACCTCGGCCCCGACGACGCCCTCGCACAAAGCCTGTGGATGCATGACCCGGTCACCATGTACCGAGACACGACGGACGACCCGCCCGCCGACGGCGACGTCCTCCTCAAGTCGCGCGTGGGCAGTTACGTGGTAGCGGGCCAAGACCTGACGTTTCGCATTGAGCAAACCGACGACACGCTGGTCCTCATCACGCCAGGAGGCGGCGCCCGGGCCTTGGCTCCCGCGGATGATGAAGGCCGGTGGGTGTTCGACGACAGCGAGAACGAAGGCGTGACGTTCCAGAGCAGCGACGGCGCGACGATCTCCGGCATGACGTTGCATCAGGCGCACAGGTTCGTGCGCGGCGCGCTGCCGACGGAGCCGACCATGGACCCCGAGTCGCTACAGCGGTACCTTGGATTCTATGTGGATGAGCAGGCCGGGCACGAGGTCGAGGTGCTCGTCCACAACGATCGGCTGGCGGTCAGGCTGCCGACCCTACCGACGGCGTTGGAGCTGCGCGCCCCAGACGCTGAGGGCAAGTGGGCGCTGCGGCTGAACCCATCGGTCTCGATGCGGTTCAACGAGGACGATGGAGGCAATGTCGTGTCGTACACAGCATTCGCAGGTGGTCAGGAACTCGTGCGCCCGCGTGTGCGCCCGCCTGTCCAACCGCAACAGGAGTAGGCGCCGCTTGCCGCGCGCATGGTCGTCGTTCTGCGGCGGCCATGCTCTTGCTCCTCCGCGCGCACGCAACGAGAATCGCCCTGGCGATCTGTGACCCGTCCTGCGGTGTCGATGTCTGTTTCACCGGCCACACCCTCGCGGCAGCCCACCGCGACTGTACTGGATACGGCGTGGCGCAGAGCGAGCGTGAATGCCTTCCCTTACTGGGGAAGGTTAGGGTGGGGTCCGGGCGCGGCCCGCAGATCCTGTGTGGCGAACCACTTGGCGCCGCGCCATCCGCTATGGCGTGACAGCCGGACGATGGCGATAATCCAGGCCGGCACGACCGCGGCCGACCAACGAGAGCAGCAGCGTCATGTGGATAGGCGTGCACTACGAGTACCCGTTCGGCGGGATGATGGCCGACCGGCCGGAGTGGAAGCCGAAGGGGGCTGAGGACTGGCGTCGCGACCTCGCGGCGATCGCCGACACGGGCTTCAACCTCATCCGCATCCGCGTGGGGTTGGATTCGGACATCGACGATATCGCGGAACTGCTAGACATCTGCCACGACCTGGACCTGAAGGTTGTGTTCGGCTCCGCCATGTTCTACGTGTCTGACGAATTCGTGAGGACGTACCCCGACTCGGCGACGGTGCTGGCAGATGGCAGGCGGGTCCCTCGGGACGAACTCGACTACAGCTGGCCCCGAGCGTGTGTGCACCACCCGGTGTTCCGAAGCCAGTGGCGCGAGTTCTTCGACGCCTGCGCGCGGCGCTTCAACGATCACACCGCGATCATCGCCTGGGACGTGCACAACGAGCCGTCTCTGGGCGGCTGCTACTGCGACAACACGTTGAGCCTGTACCGCGAGTCGCTGGAGGGCGAGTTCGGCAATGTGGGGGCGTACAACCGCGCGTTTGGGACCTCCTTCGCCGACTGGGCGGATGTCACGCCACCCCGCGCGCACGCCGACAATGTCGCAGCCTACCGGCACTGGCGTGCGTTCATAACCGCCGAACTCAGTCGCTTCCTCAACGAGGGGCGGGACACGATTCGTCGCCACGTGCCTGACCTGCCCATCACGTACAACCCGACCGACCCGTTCCACACGAGCCACAACGCGCAGGACTGGTGGAACCTGCGCGACTACGACCTGATGTCGTGCAGCCTCTACTGGGGGTCGGGTGAACACACATCCGGTCAAGCCGTCAGCTTGGCGCTGCTCAGGGCGCTCGGCCCGGGGAAGGGCGTGTGGATCTCCGAGTTCCAGGGCGGAGGATTCACGCTGGGCCGCCCCATTCTGTACACCGGCAAGCAGATGGCGCTGGAGATGAACGCCGCGTTCGCCCACGGCATTGAGGGCCTCATCTACTACCGCTGGGATCCCCTGCTGACGGGACCGGAGCCGTGGATCAACGCCATGACGGCGGTCGATACGGACGACACGGAGAAGCGGCTGACGCTTAAGGAAGGCATCGCTGAACTACGCGAATTCGAGCAGATCCTCGACGAGGGACGCAGCATCGCGCCCAGCGTCGGCATCTTCGTCAGCCGTGCGGAGGTCATCCACGCCAGCGAGCATGGCCGCGCGCTTGGAGCCTCGATGTCCGGCGTCTACTCGATGCTGACGGCGCTCGGGTACGAGGCCGGCTTCGTGCTGGACGATTTCGATCCCGCTGACTGCCCCTACGACGCGATGATCTTCCCATACATGCACATCGACGCGGAGATGGTCCCGGCCATCAGGGAATACGCCCGGTCGGGACGGAAGGCGATAGTCGAGGCGCCGACAGAAGACGTTGAGCAGGCCGCGGCGGTGGGAGCGGCGTTCGGCTTTGAGGTCACCGGCCGCGAGCAGCCACACTACTGGTTCGTCGGCTGGGATCTGCGTGGCGAAGACGCCCAGTACACCGGCTTTGCCGCCCACGAACGGCTGTTCCTGGACGCCGGAGCCGGGCGGGTGGTGATGAGCTACGGTCCCGATGGCCGCCCCGCCATCGTCGCGCCTGACGGATGTGAAGGGAACGCGCTCGTCTTTGGATTCCCGCTGGGTCGCACCCACGGGACGATGCTGCACCACGACCTGCGGCGTTTCGTCGGCGACTTCCTGGCGGAGACGGTGGTGCCGGACATCGTCGTCACCGGCGCCAACGAGGAATACCGCCCCATGGTCGAGACCCGCGTGATCGAGACCGACGATAGCGCCCTCCTGTTCGTCATCAACCGCGGCCTCTACGACTACGACCTGGGGATTGCCGTCAAGGGGTATGAGCCGATCAAGGCGGAGAGCCGCATGTACAGCGTCGTGAAGACGCGCCTACGCAAGACGGAGAGTGGCGTCACGCGGCATTCGTAAGGCGTCCACATCTGCGAGCACGCCTCCGCGTTTCGCTGGCTCCCCTGCGGAGTCGAGACTGGACGCAGGCGTCACGCCACGTCCATCCGAGGGCGGCTGAGTCGCACGTGAGACGCCCTGACGACGCGCTCGGCAAGCCGCGAGACGCCGTGCGATGCCCCCGGCGTAGCGTCGAAAGTCGTCCTGGACCCGCACGATGGCTGCCCGCGCGGGGATATCGCTCGGCGTCGCCAGGCTGCGTCTGGGTGACGGCCAGTCCGACGTCGCGTCGCGTGGGCAGGGCTGCCCGTCCCACTGAGATGCCCATCCGTCTCAAAACGGCGCCGTCGAAGGCGGGCCGGCGGTCAGGTCAGCGCCGGTTCGCTTCCTGCCAGGCTGTCGTGAACTCGTCGACCACGGCGTAGATGCTCGCCTCGATCGCGGCGGGGACGTCCGCGGCGTTGGCCATGAACACACCGCTGCCGACATACGTCTTGTTGGCGAGTACGTAAATCGAGCCGCTCCTGCGCGAGGTGCGCTCGAGGTACGCGGGCTGCGTTACCGTCAGAACCACCGCGCCCGCGTACGCGCTGCCGTCCTGCGTCGCCTTGACCTCGATCGACAGCGCCTCCGGGGGTAGGTCGGGTACGTCCGAGACCTTCAGCCGTGCTGTCGACAGCCGCTTCTCGACCCGCGCCTCCAATATGGCTGCGCTGGCGCCGGCCGAGGTCAGCGCGCCATCTACCACGACGGACACCGTGCCGAGATACTCCAGTTCCTCGAGCCCGGCCTCGGTGCGCATAGACCCTTCGGTCGGCAGGACGAGGTGCGCGCGTTGTCCCATCGCCTCGCCCGCGATGTTGTAGTCCTCGGCGTGCACGATCGTGTAGTACGTAGTCCCCACCGCCAGAAGCGTCAGGATTGCGAGCGCGCGTTTCATCGTGTTCCCCTTCGCCACAAGACACCCTACGCCCACGCCGTGTGTAGGCTCGCGCACTTTCATTCTGACGCGGGCGCCGTACGTCGGCAAGGGTGAGGGTCGAGCGAGACGTCCATCCAGCGCGTGGCCGCCCGCCTTGCCGCTGCCTACTCGGCGCAGTATCGTGAATCCGCACGGTATTAACGCTGAGGGAGGAGACTGATGCTGACATACCGGAGACATGGAGTGATCGCCGGAGTGTTCGCGCTCGTCGTCGCGCTGTCTGCGCACGCGAAGGTGGACCCCGCCGCGGTGGTCGGAATGTGGCTATTCGATGAGGGCGGTGGCAAGACCGCCATCGATTCGAGCGAGAACGGCCTGGACGGGGTCGTCGTCGGCCCGGCCGACTGGGAAAAGGGCATGTTCGGACAGGCGATGCAGTTCGATGGGGCGAGCGTCGCGGTCGAGGTCCCGGAGGACCCGTCCCTTGCCATGCCGGAACTCACGATCGTCGCGTGGGCCAACATCGTCTCGTCGGCAGGAGTGCGCTGGCAGTCGATCATGATGCGCGGGCAGGACCCGAGGAACTACCTGCTCGTCGTCGACAAGGATTCGCAGAAGCTACAGCTCAGCATCACGAAGGGCGCGCCGGGAGCGTGGGGCGGCCCGATAGCCGGAGAGGCCATCTCGGACGAGGCATGGCACCATGTCGCGGCCGTCATCGGCCCGGAGACCGGCCTCGCGACGTTTACCGACGGCGTGCTCCTCAAGGCGGACGCCTACTCCGAACCAAGCCAGGACGCGGCGCCCGCGAAGACCGTCATCGGCGACGGCTCAGCCGGGGGACATCAGTTGGAAGGACTGCTCGACGAGGTAGCTCTGTTCAGCGTCGAGCTGACGGAGGACCAGATCGTCGAGATCATGAACGACGGGCTCGAAGCAGCGACCGGGCTGTCGAAGGCCGTCGACCCAAGCGGCAAGACCGCCACTACATGGGGACGGCTGCGCGCGGACCGCTAGGAAGCGCCAGAATCACCGCGCCGGCCCGTTCAACGCGAGCCGGTGCGGTTTCGCGTTCGCCGCCGTTACTGTCCCTCGCGGATCTCAATGTACGAGCGCGCCGCGACCTTCCCCAACCTGTCGACCACGCCCGACGGCCATCGCACGGTGAGTTCGTCCACGACATCGGCATCGCCCAGGCCGAACAGCGCCCGCGGGTCGCTCCGTGAGAGATAGCTGCCGCCACTGCGAATCGCGCGCGTCTGCGTCCGTCCTCCTGCCGTCACGTCAATGCGAGCGCCGATGCCGTCGCGGCTGGATTCCACGCCGACGAGCGTGATGCCGATCCACGCCGCTCCCACGTTCGAGTCGTTTCGGAGCAGGTCGGGCGCTTCCCCGATATTCCCCACCAGCGCGTCCATGTCGCCGTCGTTGTCGACGTCTCCCATCGCGAGTCCCCGGCTCGACCTCGCGATGGCCAGACCGGCGCCCGCGTCCTCCGAGACGTCCAACAAGCGCCCGTTCCCGACGTTACGGTAGGTCTGATTCGTCTGCCGGTACTCCCCGACTTCCTCGAACGCGGCGATGTCCGGCTCCAGGTGGCCGTTCGCGACGAAGAGGTCCAGCAGGCCGTCGTTGTCGAGATCCGCGAACTCCGCGCCCCATGCGAGGGTAAGCAACGACGACTCCCCGAGGCCCGCCCGATCCGTGACGTCCCAGAACCCGAGCGGCCCCTCGTTCCGATAGAGCGTGTTTGTCTGCGCCTGGTAGTTCGTGACGAACAGGTCCGTCGCGCCGTCCCCGTCAAAGTCGCCGGTCGCGACGCCCATGCCGCTCTCCGAGTAGCCGTGCTCGTTGTAGGCGGCGCCGGAGACCTCGCCGATCTCCTCGAACGATTCGTCGCCACGGTTCCGGTAGAGGAAGTTCGCCATGCGGTCATTGGCGACGTAGATGTCCGCGAGGCCGTCGCCGTCGAAGTCGCTCCACACGACGCCCAGCCCGCGTCCACGCTTGGTGATGCCGGCCGCCTCCGACACATCGGAGAACGTGCCGTCGCCGTTGTTGCGGTAGAGCGCGTCGAGCGTGGCGGGGTAGTCCTCGGGACGGCAGTACGCGCGGATGCCTCCCTGATGGCACTCGGGACGCGACTCGAGGTCGAGGTCCACGTAGTTCGCGACGAACAGGTCCACGAAGCCGTCGCTGTCGAAGTCGGCGAAGGCGCTGCCCGCCGAGAAGCCGGCGTGTCCGACGCCCGCTTCCCCGGTGATGTCGGTGAACGTGCCGTCGCCATCGTTCCGGTAGAGGGCGTTCGGGCCGTAGTTCGTGATGAAGAGGTCGGAATCGCCGTCGTTGTCGATATCGGCCACGCCGCACCCGAGGCCGTAGCCCGTGTCGCCTACGCCCGCAGTCAGCGTCACGTCTGCGAACGTGCCGTCGCCGAGGTTCCTGTAGAGCCGATTCTCGGGAGGCGTCGTCTGTTCGGAGCCGGGCAGCGGCGCCCCATTCACGAAGTACGCGTCGAGCAGGCCGTCGCCGTCATAATCGATCCACGCCACGCCGCCGCCCATCGTCTCGACGAGGTACTTGCGGCCGGTAGCGCCGTTGTAGTGGACGAAGTCGATCCCGCTTTCCGCCGCGGCCGGCGTGAACGTGAACGGCCCCGAAGTGGCGAGTAGGAGGGTCATCGCGGTGATCAGCGTCATGGCTCGTCGCGCCCGTTTCCCGCGCCGTTCTTCGCACGACGTATCGTGTCCAGGCCCGTCTGATACAGCTCGTTCTCCGGGCTGAGTTCGTTCGCTCGCATCGCGGCCCGTTCTGCGCCGTCGTGGTCGCCCACCTTGAGGAGCAGCCACGAGAGCGTGTTGTGATAGAGCGCCGTCGTCGGTTGCAGCCGCGTGGCTTCGCGCGCGCGTGCGACCGCCCTCTCCAGGTCTATCCCCTCTCGCCCCAGCAGGTACGCAAGGCTATGCCGCGCGACCGCGTCCGTTGCGTCCATCTCCATTGCGCGTTCGTAGTGATGCACAGCGCGTGGCGTGTCGCGCCTGGCGGCGTACAGCGTTCCGATGAGGAGATGCGCCTCGGCCATGTCGGGCTCGGCCTCGACCGCGGCAAGCAGATGAACCATCGCGCTCTCTCCGTCACCGACTCGCATCAGCGCCAACCCGACGCTGTACCGCGCCTGCGGCGCATCGAATCCCAGGTCGAACGCGCGCGTGTAGCTCGCGACGGCGTCGGCGAACTGTTCCCGCTCCAGCGCGACGCGTCCGAGACCCGCGTGCGCCTCTGGCTCCGGCGCCGCCTCCTGGAGTCGCGCCTCCGCAGCGTCCAACTCGCCCCTCTCGATGTGAAGCAGTCCCAACCCGATCAGGGCAGCGTTGCGATCATCAGGGCTGCCCGCGGCGAGCGTCTCCTCCAGTCGCTGCATCGCCTCGACGCGGTCGTTCTCGATGCGGCAGCGTTCCAGCATCGCGCAGGCGCGTTCCGGGTCGCCAAGGCCACGGTACACGCGCGCGAGTTGGTAATACGGCTCCGGCATATGGGGTTTAAGGCGGACGGCTGCCTCGAGGCTCGCGCGGGCGGCCACGCGGTCGCCGTTCCCTGCGTGTAGCGCGCCGAGTTGGTAGTGCGCCGCCGCGTAGGCGGGATCGGCGGCGATGGCGGCCTGCTGCGCCGCGACGGCTGCCTCCGTGGCGCCGCGCCGGGCGTGCATCAGACCCAGCATGTAGTGCGCTACGGGATGGTCGGGACTCGAATCGGCAATGACCGCGTACGCCGACTGCGCCGCATTATAGGCGCCGCGCCGGTACTGCACGTCAGCGCGGCCGAGCCGCGCGGGCAAGTGTTTCGGGTCGAGTTCGAGCGCGGCATCGTAGGCGGCCGTCGCTTCGGTCAACCTACCGCTCGCCACGTGCGCTGCCGCTATCTCGGCCCACGCTTGGACATCTGGCCTCGGGTCATTCTCGACACGATCCAGCGCTGAGGAAGCCCCACCGAGCACGAGAAGACCGCATACCGCGAGCAGTGGCGAGCCGAAGCAAGCCCGCCAGTTCATCGGCGGCACGGGCGGAACGGCTCTGCGGCACATGGGCATATGGCGAATCCTCAGTCACCGGGCGACTTCATCCACGCCCGGATGATACGACGCCAACGCGCGTTTCCACATCGCTGTCCCGGCGTTGACCGTGCTATGTGCTCTCGCCCTGCCGTCTGCCCGTAGGCGAGACCACGCAAAGGCGCTATATTCGGATAGACAATTCCCGTCACTCCCGCCGGATGGATGAGGCCGGATGACCCTATGAGGCAGAAGATGCGGACGGTCGGCGTCGCGGCATGTGTGGTCGCACTGACGGCGCTGTTCGCTACACACGCTCCAGCGCAGACCGGCAAGATCGACGAGGATCTGCAACGGGCGCAGGAGATTCTGAACCAGTTGGCTATCGGCAGCCTGGACCAAGATTCGCGGGTGCCGTTGGAAGAAGAGCTTGCGCGCATTGGGGCGCACGAATACGTCGTGCCGGTGAACCTCACGGCGCGCGCATACACCTCGGGCAGCGGGTACTTCCCTGTCACCGTGTGGAAGGACGGCGTCCTTGATCCCGCTCTCGAAGGGCGCATAGAGATGCCCAGGTCGACGTCCAGGCGCGCCAAGTCCCAACTCAATCCGGCGTATGGGACAGTGCGCATCCACGTGGTCGAGGCAGTGACACGTCGTGCGACTACGACGCTGGAGTCGCTCTGGGTGAAGGTCGATGGAGACACCTGGTATGTCGTGTCGGACGATACTCGCCTGCACGCGCACACGCTGCCACTGACGCTACCTAAGGCCACCCACGAGATGGTAGAGGTGCGGTTCCTCATCCCATTCGACGACGGGTCTGGCGACCTGCTGGCGGACGCCACAGGCAGCGTACAGGCGGAGATCGACGGCAGACACAGGTGGGTCGACGGCAGGTACGGGCGGGCGCTGGATCTGATGGACGATGCGCTAGTGCGACTTGACCCTACGCCTCTGCTACAACAGGCGTCCAGCGAAGTGACTGTAGGCGCGTGGACGAAACCGAACTCACTAGATGAATGGCAGGCAATCGCTTACACGACGGGAGGCCACTGGCAGCTAGGCTTCCTGCACACAACCCCACATCTCACGGTATGGGGCGAGAAACTCAAGGCGACGCACCAGGCCCAAACACAACTGCGCGTTGGCGAGTGGGCACACATCGCGGCCACATACGACACGCGCATGGTGCGGCTCTACGTAAACGGCGTGCTTGCGACGGAATCCGCCACGCCAGGAGAACCAGCGCTGAACCTCGTGGCGATGGCACGCCTGAATATCGGAGGCGACCCAGGCGGCCCATCGCGGCGTACCGACGCCGCCATCGATGACCTGTTTGTCACGGACGAGGCCCTGACGCAAGCGCAGATCGTGCAGGTGATGAATGGGTTCGTCGTGGCGACTACGTTGCAGCAGACGGCCGCCGCGCGACAGGAGGAAAGCCGGAACGCAGCGGACATGCGCGCCGCGATCGCGCGAGCGCAGGAGATACTCGCACTGTCTGCTCCGCAGGGCGAATTCGAGACGGCTGCCGAGCACGCGCTGCGGATCAGTGAGCATGACACGCTGCTTCCTGAGCTGAGGGCCATTGCGGCTCAGGAGTTCGACCTCCCGCTCGATGTCGATGCCGTTGGGCGCTACGATGCGGACGCGGAGGCGTACCCAGTCACGGTATCCAGGGCAGACCTGCTGGCTCCTGCGGTCGGGTCTGTCTACGTGCCTCGCTCCAAGGCCCGGCAGGCGAAGGCTCAGATGAAGCGCGCGTGGGGCACAACGCGGCTACGGGTTTCGCAGGACATGCGCGAAGCCGTTCCGCATCTGGTCGAGGTCGCAGTGTGGCTCGACGAGAAAGCGTGGCCGGTGACGTTCGCCAGCGCTTGGACGCGGGGATTCACGCTGCACAAGGATCCAAGCAATGCAGACGCCTGGATATGGGACGTGGACTTCAGTCCCGACGAGACTCTCGTGGCGTCCGCGGGCAGGCAGGGCATGGTTCGGGTATGGGACGCCAGGACGTCGAATCCAGAACGTGTACTGGACCATGGGTACGTCGTGAATGCTGTGCGTTTCACCCCCGACAGCGCGTATCTCCTGTCTGCCGGAATGCACAGCCGCATGCGAGTGTGGAGCATGGCCGACGGGTCTCTGGTTTTACCGATCTCCCACCCGGGTCACATCGCGGATATCGCCGTTCATCCGTTGGTCTCGCACGTGGCTTCTGGTAACGAGGCCGGCTCTGTGCAGATAACCGACTACGTCACCGGGGCCGTCCTGGGTGCGTTCGAGGTGGGGAGCGCCGTGCACAGGATCGTCTACAGCGACGATGGGTCAATGCTGGCCGTGGCGGATGCCGTTGGCGGAGTACACATCCGTGACTCGGCGACGGGACAGGATGCGAGGACGTTCTCCGCAGGCCCGATTGCCGTCAGCGACCTGCTCCCAATGCCCGGCGGGCACCTGATGTGCGTCAGGCCCAAGGGAGCCGTCAGCGTCTGGGACATGGCGACTGCATCGGCGGTACGTACGCATCCGTCGGAGCGGGCGCCGGACATTGGGAGCGGAGCGTATGACGCGGACCTAGGCGTTCTCGTGGGGGCTGGGGGTGGGGCCTTGACCGCGTGGGCAGTCGATTCGGCGACGCTGCTGCAGCGCGTGGACGGCTTGTCTAGACGCTTCGGCGACCAACCGGATGTTCCGCCGGCCGGGATGCAGTATCTCGCCTACAGCCCCAGGAACGAGACGATAGTTGCGGGTGGCGCCCCGGGGCGCGTGTATTCCTTCTGGCGTGTCGGCGCGGAACTGGCGCATATTCCACTGCGGCCTGTCCAGACGCTGGATTCTGTCGTGCAGGACGACGTACTGCACATCCCCGACCCTAATCTTGAGCGAGTGATCCGAGACGCCGCCGGAAAGTTGGACGGCCAGCTCACAGCC
>JABGQA010000048.1 GCA_018644665.1 Candidatus Poribacteria bacterium | reverse complement strand
CCCGGAGAGATTCGAACTCCCGACCGCGTGATCCGTAGTCACGTGCTCTAATCCACTGAGCTACGGGCGCGCACTCGAACCGGACGTTGGCTCCCACGCGGCCGCGGGAGAACCCACGAAAGAGGTGGCGGAGAGAGAGGGATTCGAACCCTCGGTGGGGTATAAGCCCCACAACAGCTTAGCAGGCTGTCCTGTTCAGCCACTCCAGCATCTCTCCACACGCGTCAGCGTGGCGGTGGGAGCAGGATTCGAACCTGCGGTATCGTTGCCGATACAACGGTTTTCAAGACCGTCGCGTTAAGCCGCTCCGCCATCCCACCGGCTGCATTGTTATAGTAACGAACGCCCTCGGGACTGACAACCCCGATCGGGCCGCCAGCCGCCCTCGCGCGCAGTGCGACCGAATCCCACCTCACTGCCCTCAACAGACGTCGCGGTCGATTGGGTCCGGCTACTTCAGGACTACCATGCGGCCGTACAGGGACGTCCCACCCGCGCGCAACACGTAGAGGTACGGCGCGCTCGCGACCGCCTCGCCGAAGCTGTTGCGGCCGTCCCAGTGGACGGCGTCCTCGCGTGCTGTGTGGCGGCCCGGCGCGCGGCGACCGAGGTCCAGCACTCGTACCAGCTCGCCTGTCGTCGCGTAGATGTCCACCCGCACGTCCGCTTCCTCGCTCAACTCGAAGGGTATCCACGTCTCTGGGTTGAACGGGTTCGGGTAGTTGGGCAGCAGCGCCGTGATCGCAGGGACATCGCGGAGCAGTCGGGCCGTCAACTCGTGGCGGCCGGCGCTGACCCGAGTTGAGCCGCGTCGTCGGAGATCCCACTCGGAGTCGCTTGTGGAGAGTGCCACGCGGTAGCCCATCGGCGGGGAGACGCCCTCCCAGGCGAGCGTGGTCTGACCGCGCCCGTCGACCACGATGCTCCACTCCGCGCCTCCCAGGGCCGCCGGCTGTACGCTACGGGTCAGGCGCCCCACCACGTCGTCGGTGGCAACGTAGAACGCCGAACGCGTCCCGCCAATTGCTGGCGGCGGCTGAGGCATGTCCATGGAGTCGTAACCGGCGGCAGCGTCGGGCGACACACCCACAGTGACCGACGACGCGTCAGAGGCGCCAGACAGCGTGAGCGTGGCGCTCCAGTCCGGCACGCGAGCGTCGGGCGTCGCGTGGTATTGCGTTACGGCGCCATTCAGATGCCTCGCCTGAGTGACGGTCACGGCGCTGTCCGTGCCGTCCGGATTGAGCGCCCAGTATCCGGCTCCCTCCGTCAGCGTAGTGGCGGCAGAGTACGAGCCCGCCCCGTCGTAGCCGAACACCCGGTTCGCCGCGCCGTCGGTGAGTTGCGAGGCGGGAGCCTCGCCCCAGATGTTGGTGTCGTTCTGCGTCGCGGGAGCCCCGACGAGATTCCAGCCCGGGCTCAAGGTGACCGCCGCCTGTCGAGCGTCGGCCGCATCCACGTCGAGTTCGAGCGGGACGGTGACCGTGTCCGACGAGAAGAAGAAGAGGCCGCTAGCGACTGCGGACACCGCCGACAGGTCCGTGACCGCGGCATAAAGCTCGTTCGCAGCATCCCACATGAACGCAGACACGTTGTATGCGGCGAGCGGCGTCAGATCGCCCGCCCCGGGCAGCGACAGCAAATGCCACGTATCCGCCGTGAGCAATATCTGCACGGGCCGAGTCGTGCGCACGGACGACTTCTCGATCGTCAGCGTCCACGTCGCGCTCCCCGAGGCCTCTACGGTGGTCGAGAAGCCGTTGTTGGCGTCGCTGAGGCTGTATGTTTCGCTCGTGGACGCGACGAGGAAGGCGCTGTTGAACGCGCCCGCGTCCGCGAGCAGCGCGTCCACATCTGCCTGAGTCCAGGTGATGGTGACGTCTGTGTCCTGCGCGGCGAGCGCGTCGACGGTAAGAGTCCATGAGAGTGAATTGCCCGTTGGCGTTGCGGCGATGTCACGCTCCAGCGACGCGCCCCCACGCGAGAAAGCCGCGCCGATGACCGACCCGGACGCTGACGAGACGCGGTCCGCGAAGCTCGTGTCCAGCCCGTCCGCCGCATTTGCCGAGAACCCGAACTGCAGCACGTGACTCTCGCCGCCGGACGACACCGTCAGGCTGGCCTCGGAGACGGGCACGACCGTTACTTGGACGGTGGCGACCACGCTCTGGGAGTCGAGGGAGCCGTCGGTGGAGCCGTCGTCCTGTGCCGTAACGGTGATCGTCGCGCTGCCCGCGGCCGATGCAGCGGGCGTGAATGTCAGGGTCGGGTCGCTGCCGCCCTCCGTGAACGGCGACGCTGTCAGAGTGGGGTCCGGCACGACGGCTGGCGTGTCGCTTGTGGCGCTGATCGTGATGCTCTGCGCATCCTCGTCCGCGCCGCCGCCCGCGTCGATCCCCGTGAGCGTTATAGTGACGGAACCCGCGTCTTCGGCGACCGTCTGACCCGCGAACGCGGGCAGCGTCGGCGCGTCGTTCACTTCCGTTACCGTGACCGTTACCGTGGCCTCCGCGGCGTCCGATTGGCCGTCGTTCACTGTGAACCCGACGGTGTCCGGCCCCGCGTAGTCGCCCGTCGGTGTGTAGGTCACGTCCGGCGCCGTTCCTGACAACGTGCCGTTACTGGGATCGGTCGTCACCGTGTATGTGAGCGCGTCGCCGTCGCCATCCGTTCCCGCCAGGGTGATCGCCACCGGCGTGTCCTCGGCCGTGGTGACGGCCTGAGCCGTGCCAACGGGAGGCGCGTCGTTGTCGGTGATGGTGATGGTGATGGTGTGGGAGTTCTGACCGCCCTCTGTCGCGTTCACCAACGAGGCGCCGTCTAGGGCGACCACGACGGTCTCGTCGCCTTCCTCAAGCGTGTCGTTCACGACGGAAAAGGACGCCGATCCGGTCGTGTCACCGGCGGCGATGGTGATGGTCGACGCGCTAAGGTCGTGGTCGATGCCGCTGCCGCTCGCGGTCCCGCCCACCGTGTAGGGCACGGTGACGACACGGCCGCTCACCGCGCTCAAGGCTGCGGCGAAGGTCACAGTCCCGACGCCCTCGGCCACGGTTTGCGCGGACGAAGAGAACTCCACCGTGGGCGTTGAGTCGTCGTCGGTTAGCGTGACTGTGTGCGTGGTGAATGCGCCGGCGGTCGCGTTGACGAGAGAACCCGTTGTCATCGACACGACGATCGACTCGTCGTCCTCGTCCAGCGCATCGTCCGTGATGGCGGCGGCGATGCTGTCGAAGGTCGTACCGGCGGCGATCGTCAGGGCGCCGTCGGCGAGATCGTGGTCTACCGACCCGCCCGACGCCGTACCTGAGACGGTGTATGGGACCGTCACGTCCGACGTGCTCTCTATGCTCAGCGTGACGGCGATCGCGATTGTGCCGGTCGCCTCGGACGCCGTCTGCGACGAAGCGGCGAACACCACGATCACTTCGTCGTTGTCCGTGACGGTCGCCGTATGCGACGTCACGCCACCCGCGGTCGCGTTGACGAGCGATCCCGTCGTCATCGACACGATCACCGTCTCGTCTGGCTCGTCGAGGGAATCGTCGGTCAGCGTGAAGGCGATCGTGCCGCCGGACGACCCAGCGGCGATCGTCAGGCTGCCGTCGACGAGGTCGTGGTCTGTTCCCGACCCTGTCGCCGTCCCGGAAAACGTGTACGGCGCCGTGATGTCGAACCCGCTCACTGCAGAGAGGTCCACGGCTATGGACGCGGAGCCATCGCCCTCCGCGACGGACTGCGCGCTCGTAGCGAACGAGACCAGCGGTGGGTCGTCATCATCCGTGATGGTGACCGTGTGCGTCGTGAGGATTCCCGCCGTCGCGTTCGTCAGCGATCCGGTCGTCATCGAGACCACGACCGTTTCGTCAGGCTCGTCCATGGTGTCCGCCGTCACGGCGACACTGATTGCGCCGCTGTCCAGGCCCGCCGCGATTGTCAGACTGCCGTCCGCGAGGTCGTGATCGATGCCCGACCCGGTCGCGTCGCCGGATGTGGTGTAAGGAACAGTCACATCGAGCGCGCTGACCCCAGACAAGTAGACTGTCACTGTCACCGCGCCGATCGACTCGGCTCGCGTCTGCGCGCCCGCGGAGAACGCGACCGTGGGCGCGGCATCGTTGTCCGTCAAGGTGATGGTGTGTTCAGTCACGGCTCCCGCCGTTGCGTTCACGAGCGACCCTGTCGCCATTGTCACGACGATCGTCTCGTCGTCCTCGTCCAGGGCGTCATCTGTGACGGCCGCCGTAACGCTGCCGAATGTCGTGCCCGCCGTGACGACCACGCTCCCATCGGCGAACGCGTGATCCACCGACCCGCCCGCCGCCGAGCCAGACACCGTGTACGGCACGGTCACGTCGAAGGCGCTCTCTATGCTCAGCGTAACCGCGATGGCGATGGTCCCCGCGGATTCCGCCACGGTCTGCGTCGATGCGGCGAACGCGACCGACGCCTCGTCGTTGTCGGTGATAGTTGCCGTGTGTGCCGTCACCGCGCCCACGCTCGCATTCGCCAGCGACGCGGTCGTCATCGACACGATCACCGTCTCGTCCGTCTCGTCGAGTGAGTCGTCCGTTACGGTGAAGCCGACCGTCCCGCTCGATGAACCCGCCGCTATCGTCAAGCTGCTATCGGCGAGGTCGTGGTCCGTGCCGCCCCCAGTCGCCGTCCCGGAAACCGTGTACGGCACGATGACATCGAGGCCGCTGACGGCATCCAGGACCACTGTCGCCGTTACGGAACCGACCGCCTCGGCGACGGTCTGGGCGGTAGTCGAGAACGTCACGACCGGCGGGTCGTCGTCGTCGGCGATCGTCAACGTGTGGGACGTCGTCGCGCCGGCAGACGCATTCGTCAGCGCGGCCGTGGTGATGGCTACCACGACCGTCTCGTCCAACTCATCGAGGGCGTCGTCCGAGGCCGTCATGTCGATCGTCCCGGTCGTCGAGCCGGCGAGTATCGTGAGGCTGGCGTCCGCCAGGTCGTGGTCCGTCCCCGAGCCTGTCGCCGTGCCTGAAACCGTGTAGGGGACCGTCACGTCGAGCCCGCTGGCGCCAGACAGGCCCACCTCGATGGCCCCGGGCGCGGCCTCGGCTACGGTTTGGACGCTCTCAACGAACCCTACCGTCGGTGGCGCATCGTCGTCGGTGAGGGTGACCGTGTGTACGGTCACGCCGCCTGCGACTGCGTTGGCCAGCGACGCCGTCGTCATCGTGACGACGATGGTCTCGTCGTTCTCATCCAACGCATCGTCGTTGAGCGCCGCCGTCACGCTGCTGAACGTCGAGCCCGCGGCGATCGTCAAGCTGCCGTCGGTGAGGCTGTGGTCTACGGAGCCCGCGGATGCAGTGCCGGAGACCGTGTAAGGGATCGTCACGTCAGAGGCGCTCGCGACGCTCAGGGTCACCGCGATGCCGATCGCGGGGACCGACTCGGCCACGCTCTGCGCGGACGCGGCGAACGTGACCGACGTCTCGTCGTTGTCCGTCACGGTCACGGTGTGGGCTGTCACCGCGCCCGCTGTCGCGTTGATGAGCGAGGCCGTCGTCATCGAGACGATCACGGTCTCGTCCAGCTCGTCAAGAGAGTCGTCCGTTACGGTGAAGCTGATCGTGCCGTCCGGCGACCCAGCCGCGATGACAAGGTTCCCGTCGACGAGATCGTGGTCGGTTCCGGAGCCGGTCGCCGTGCCGGAAACGGTGAAGGGCACAGTCACGTCAAGCCCGCTGACGGCCGCCAAACTGGCCGTCACACTCACGCTGCCGACCGACTCGGCCGCAGTCTGCGCGGATGCGGCGAAGGTCACGGTGGGCGTCGCGTCGTCGTCGGTGATCGTCAGCGTATGCGAGGTCGTCGCGCCGGCGGAGGCGTTCACCAGCGACCCCGTGGCCATCGACACCACGACCGTCTCGTCAAGCTCGTCCAGGGCATCGTCCGAGAGTGTCAGGGTAACCGTCGCGGTAGTCGAGCCGACGGCTATCGTCAGGGAGCCGTCCACCAGGTCGTGGTCCGTGCCGGCGCCCGTCGCCGTACCGGACACGGTGAACGGGATCGTCGCGGCAAGCTCGCTGACGGCGCCAAGCGTGACGCCGATGGTCACGATGCCCGCGCTCTCGCCGGCCGTCGACGCCGATGCGTCGAATGTCGCCGCAGGGGCCGCGTCGTCGTCCGTGATCGTCAGGGTGTGCGATGTTGTCGCGCCGGCCGAGGCGTTCACGAGCGACGCCGTGGTGATCGAAACGATGATCGTCTCGTCCAGTTCGTGCAGGGCATCGTCGGCGAGCGTGAAGTCGAACGCCCCACTGGGCGAACCCGCCGGGATCGTTAGGAAGCCGTCGGCGAGGTCGTGATCCGTCCCTGAGCCGGTGGCCGTGCCGGAGACGGTGTACGGGATCGTCGCGTCGAGGCCGCTTACGCCGCTGATCGCGACACCGATGGCTACCGCTCCGACACCCTCGTCAGCGGCGGACGTGGTGGCATCGAACGTCACGGTGGGCGGATCGTCGTCGTCTGTGACCGTCAGCGTGTGCGTCGTCGTCACGCCGGCCGAGACGTTCACGAGCGACGCATCGGTGATCGACACGACGACGGTCTCGTCCAGCTCGTGTAGCGCGTCGGCCGACAGCGTGAGGCCGAACGCCCCTCCAGTCGATCCCGCCGGAATCGTCAGAACTCCGTCGACGAGGTCGTGGTCCGTCCCCGAGCCGGTGGCAGTGCCGGAGACGGTGTACGGTATCGTCGCGTCGAGGCCGCTGGCGCCGCTGAGCGTGACGCCGATCGCTACGGCCCCAACGCCCTCGACTGCGGAGGAGGTAGCGGCACCGAACGTCACGGTGGGCGCATCGTCGTCGTCCGTCATTGTCAGCGTGTGCGTCGTCGTGGCTCCGGGCGTTGCGTTCACCAGCGATCCCGTAGTGATCGAGACGACGATCGCTTCATCGAGTTCATCCAGAGCATCGTCCGTGAGCGTCACGCTCAGCGCTCCGACCGTCGATCCGGCTGCGACCGTGAGGCTGCCATCCGCAAGACCATGGTCGGTTCCGGAGCCGGTCGCCGTGCCGGACACGGTGTAAGGTATGGTCGCGTCCAGCGCGCTCACCGCGCCCATAGTCACGCCGATGCTCACGGTCCCGTCGCCTTCGACCGCAGTGGATGTCGCCGCGTCGAACGTCACCGTGGGCGCTGAATCCCCGTCCGCGATGGTCACCGTATGCGTCGTGGTTGCCCCGGCTCCCGCGTTGACGAGCGACGCCGTGGTCATCGACACGATCACGGTCTCGTCTGCTTCGTCGAGGGCGTCGTCGGTCACGCCGAAGCTGATGGCCTCCGCGGGGGACCCGGCCGCGATGACGAGGCTCCCGGCCGCGAGGTCGTGATCGGCGGCCGTCGCCGTGCCTGCCACGGTGTAGGGGACTGTCACGTCGAAGCCGCTGACGGCTGAGAGCTCGACAGAAATCGAGGCTGACACGACGGCCTCGGCGACCGATTGGGACGCCGCCGCAAATGCGACCGTCGGCGCGTCGTCGTCGTCCGCTATCGTGGCCGTGTGCGTGGT
The DNA here is from genome assembly GCA_018644665.1 of Candidatus Poribacteria bacterium. Lineage (GTDB taxonomy): Bacteria > Poribacteria > WGA-4E. The sequence goes on along the minus strand of JABGQA010000048.1, from coordinate 5,619 downwards.
CACGGCTCCGTCCGTCGCGTTCACGAGCGAGCCGACGGTGATCGACACGACCACCGTTTCGTCCGGCTCGTCCATCGTGTCCGCAGTCGCATTGAAAGTGATCGTCCCACTTGCGAGCCCGGCGAGTATCACGAGGGTTCCGTCGGCAAGGTCGTGGTCGGTACCCGAGCCGGTCGCGCTTCCAGAGACCGTGTAGGGGACGGTCACATCGCGGCCGCTCACGGCCTCGAGGTCGACGGTCGCCGCGACCCCGCCTACAGATTCGGCGACGGGTTGCGCGGCGGCGGAGAAATTGACCGATGGAGTCGCGTCGTTGTCGGTGATCGTCAGCGCGTGCGATGTCGTCGCGCCGGCCGACGCGTTCGTGAGCGACCCCGTGGTCATGGATACGACGACAATCTCGTCGTCCTCGTCCAGGACGTCCTCCGTGACAGTCAGGCTGATGCTGTCGCCCGTCGAACCCGCGGCGATGGTGAGGCTGCCGTCGGCGAGGTCATGATCTGTGCCGGATCCCGTCGCCGAGCCAGCTACGGTGTACGGCATGGTGACGTCGAGGCCGCTAGCCGCACTGAGCGTGACGCCGATGGTCACCGACCCCGCGCTCTCGGCCGCGGTTGCGGTGGCCGCGTCGAACGTCACCGTCGGGGGGTCGTCGTCGTCGCCGATGGTGGTTGTATGGACGGTCACGGCTCCCGCGTCGGCGTTCACCAGCGAAGCGGTCGTGATCGTGACGATGACCGTCTCGTCCGCCTCGTGGAGCGCGTCGTCGGTCGGCGCGAACGTGATCGTGCCACTGGAACCGCCGGCGGCGATCACAAGACTGCCGTCGGCGAGGTCGTGATCGGTACCGGAGCCGACGGCCGTGCCAGATACGGTGTACGGCACGGTCGCGTCGAGGCCGCTTATCGCGCCCAGATCGACGGCGATCGAGACCGAGACGGCGCTCTCCGCGACGGACTGCGTCGCTGCCGAGAACGTGACCGCCGGGGGGTTGTCCGCGTCCGTCACGGTGACCGTGTGCTCTGTGATGCCGCCCGCGGTTGCGTTCGTCAGCGACCCGGTCGCCATGGACACTACGACCGTCTCGTCGCCCTCCGCGAGCGTGTCGTCGGTTAGGTTGAAGGTGATGGCGCCAGACGGGGACCCGGCGGCGATCGTCAGGCTGCCGTCGGCGAGATCGTGGTCGGCGCCAGACCCGACGGCCGTGCCGGATACGGTGTACGGAACCGTCACGTCCCGGCCGCTCACAGCGCTCAAGGCTACGCTCACGCTGACGCTGCCCGCGGACTCCGCGATGCTCTGCGCGGCGGCAGCGAACGCCACCGTGGGTGTTGCGTCGTTGTCCGTGACGGTGACCGTGTGGTTGGTCGTGGCTCCGGCCGTCGCGTTGGTCAGTGAGCCGGTTGTCATGGTCCCGACGATGGTCTCGGCGTCCTCGTTCAGAGCGTCGTCGACCACCGTGAAGGTGATCGCGCCGTCGGGCGACCCCGCCGGGATGGTCAGGCTGCCGTCAGCGAGATCGTGGTCTGTCCCGGAACCAACGGCCGTGCCGGAAACGGTGTACGGAACGGTCACGTCGCGGCCGCTTACGGCGCTGAGACTGGCCGTCAGGCTGACGCTGCTTGCGGACTCCGCGACCGATTGGGCGTCGGCGGCGAACGTAACGGACGGAATCGCGTCGTCGTCGGCGATCGTCAACGTATGCGCCGTCGTCGCGCCGGCCGTGGCGTTCCCGAGCGAACCCGTCGTGATCGTCACGACGACAGTCTCATCGTCCTCATCAAGGGCGTCGGCCGTCACGGTTAGGCTGATCGAGCCGGTGGTCGAGCCCGCGGCGATCGTCAGGCTGCCGTCGGCGAGGTCGTGATCCGTCCCCGCGCCGGTGGCCGCTCCCGCGACGGTGTAGGGGATCGTTGCGTCGAGGCCGCTGACGGCGCTCAGCGACACGCCGATGGTGGCCGGCCCTGCGGCCTCGCCGACCGTCGCAGTCGCCGCATCGAACGTCACGGCCGGGGCCGTGTCGTCGTCGGTCAATGCCAACGTCTGCGACGTCGTCGTCCCCGACAACGCGTTCGCTATTGACGTGATGCCGAGGACGATGTCCTCCGACCCCTCGTGGAGCGCATCGGATGTCCCGGTAACGGTGACCACGCCGCTCGTATTCCCGACGCCGCCGGGAATCGTCAGCGTGAGCGTCCCATCGACGTAGTTCGCGTCGGTGATCGTGTAGTCGGTGTTCCTGGTGGCCACGCCGGCCACGGACAACACGATGGCGATGTCCAGCGCAGACGCGAGCGGGGCCCCGACATCGTCCGTGAGATCGACCGTCAGAGTGACTGACCCCGCCTCCTCGGACAGAGTAAATGCGCTCACCGCGAAGTCGACCCGCGGGACAGACGGGAAGCCAGCGCCGCTGATCGTGCCGCCGGTAACGGACAGACTGTCGAAGGACGCGTCGCCGTCGATTGTGACCGTGCCGCCGGACACTTCCATCGACGTCGCCGACAGCGTCGCGCCCGCCGCGACGCTGAATGTCCCACCGGAGATCGACAGGGAGGCGGCATCCAGGCTCGCGCCGGCGGCGATCGTCACGGTTCCATCCGTGACCGCCATCGAGCCGCTAACGGTCGTGGCCCCCTGAAACTCCAAGGCGCCGCCGTCCACCGTCACGTCAGCCACGGTGGCCGTGCCTTCGAACGTGATGGACCCGCCCGTGATGCTTAGACTTGTCACGTCGGCGCCGTCGGCAAGGGTGACGTCGCCGCCGGTCATCGTGAACTCGCCCAAGTCCGCGCTGCCCGTGAGGGTGAGCGAACCGTCGGACACGGTGAAATCGCTGACCGATGCGCCGTTGTCCAGCGAGACGTTACCGCCTTCGATCACGACGGAGCCAGTGATGTCCGCGTTCTTGGAAAGTGTCACGTCGCCGCTTTCGACGGTCATGGTGCCGCTCAGGGCCGTTCCATTCGCCAGGCTCAGGGTCGCGCCCTGGAGGAGCACGGAACCTGTGATCGTGGCGCCGTTGGCGAAGTCCACCGTCCCGCCCTGGGCAACGAGAGCGCCCTCGAACACCGCGGTGTTGGACATGCTGAGTTGGCCCGACGTGATCGTGATATCGCTCGCGATCGTGCCGCCGTTGTCGATACTCAGCGATCCACCTGCGACCAGCACCAGGCCGCCGGCATCGCCGACGGTCGCGCCATTGTCGAAATCAACGCTTCCGGCGGTGATCTGTACGCTCTCCGCGGAAGCGAGGGCGGCGAGATCCGTTGTCACCGCCTGCGAGTGGACGACGGTGGTCGTTGTGTTGGGGTCGCCGTCGTCGATGGTCGCGGTGTCGGCGGATGTCGGAAGGCGCTGCGGGCCGGCTGCGTCGAACGACCCGTCACCGAAGCCCTCGCGCCAGTTGGTAGCTGTATGCCAACTGCCGTCGCCACCCTCGCCGGTCCAGTACACAGTTGCGGCGGCGCACCAAGAGGCGAACGTCATGAACAGAGCCGCCATGGCCGGCAATAGCCGCGCGCGTCTGCTCAGTTCCATATCCCGGTTCGTCCCCTATCTGGCGACTGCGTGCGCCACCCGCCCGCGCGACTGCTGCTCTACGTAACGCCCCGGCGCGCGCGTTGTTCAGCGTGCCAATCCCGTAAATCCCCGACCGGATACGCCCTGTTCCGTGGGGAACGCCCGCGTTCGGCGGTGCAATCCCTGAGCTATAAGGTATAGCCGCCATCGGCGCCGTGCAACTATAGGGTGAGAGCTCTCGCCAACGCGCGTCTCGGAGGCGTTCGCGCCGGTAGGCCATGTAAGACCTTACAGAAGCTAGGCCTTTTGCGGGGCAAAGCCCGCACATAGCACTACGTATACCACGTACAAAGGGTACCGTAGTTTGCCCCGGAGACTTGCGGGTGTTACATTTCGGGCGAAAGACGGTCGCATGATTGAACACGGCGGCTGCGTGCCCGTTGAGGTATGGCGTACAGCCGGAGCCTCGCTACGGGACTCGCGCGAGGCGACCGCCCGATGACGGAAGAGCCTCTGCGGGTCGGGTGGCCGCCCGCAATTATGTGCGCACGGCACAGGTCGGCCGGTTCGGTGAGCAAGCCGGGCCGGAATATCGTCTAAGGGGTGCACGGCTATGAACGGCACGAACAACGGCGATGCTAGCTTCGCGACGGGATCGGCACACGCGATGTCGGCCGGGCTTTCGGCGGCGCTTCTGGCTCTGCTTCTCGCGGCGGTGCCTGGGGCCTGGGGTGCGGACGACGCGTGGACAGCTTCCATCACGGTGAGCGGGAAGCTCGACGCCGCGCAGCCGGACGTGTCACGTGTGCTCACTGTCGGGGTAGACACCGCCGCGACTGCCGACTACGACGAGGGCCTCGACGTGGCCTCGCCACCCGCGCCACCGAGCCCGAATCCGACGGTATACCTACTGAACTCGAACCACACGAACACGCGCCTACAGCAGCTCGTGTCCGATATACGGCTGGCCGAGCCGGTCGGCGCCGAGGAGCAGGTGTGGTCGCTCTACGTAAACAACCGGGCGCCCGAGACCTGGACGATCGCATGGGACGTCAGCGCCGTGACGGCGTTCTGGCAGACGTCACGCATTGTGAGCGCTACCGCGGGCGTCGACCTCGACATGACTGCCGCCTCGTCCGTGACCATCGCGGCGGGCGATGAGCACACATACACGGTCACGATTCGCGAGGACGGCGTTCCCGCGTCGGCCGCTCTGGACATCACGACCGCCGAGGACACTGACGCATCCATCACGCTGACCAGCGAAGACCCCACGGTCGATGTGTACACCGTACTGACGCAACCGGCGAACGGCACGCTCTCCGGTACCGCGCCGGATTTGACCTATACGCCAACCGCTGACTACGCCGGCGCCGATTCGTTCACGTACCAGGCCGACGACGGCATCCTCCAGGACAGCGCCACGGTGACTATCACGGTCACCGAGGTGAACGACGCTCCGACCATCTCCGCGATCGCCGACCCGGCCGATGTAATCGAGGACTCGGGTGCTTCATCCGCCCTCACGATCGCCGGGCTGGGAGCGGGCGGGGGCGCCGATGAGACTGCCGGAGGCGCGATTCAGACCCTGACCCTGACCGCCGCGAGCGACAACACCGCCCTGGTCGCCGACGTCGACCTGACTCTGAGCGCGACGACGTGGACCACCGGCGACGCCGACCCGACGATCACTTTCACCCCAACGGCCGATATCAGCGGCACAGCCGTCATCACGATCACGGTCACGGATGACGGCACGGACAACGCCGTCGCGGCCCCTCTGACCGCCACCACGACGTTCACTGTCACTGTCACAGACGTGAACGACGCTCCGACCATCTCCGCGATCGCCGACCCGGCCGACGTTTCGGAGGATTCGGGCGTGTCCGCGGCGATCACCATCGCGGGCCTTGGCACGGGCGGGGCAGCGGATGAGGCCGCAGCGGAGACGCTCGCCCTGTCGGCGTCGAGCAGCGATCAGGCAGTCGTCGCAGATGGGGACCTCGCGCTGAGCGCGGCGTCCTGGCAGAGCGGCGATGCCGCAGGGCTGTTTAGTTTTCCATGATGACGCCGATCAGGGCTAGCGCCTCTCGAGGT
>JABGQA010000100.1 GCA_018644665.1 Candidatus Poribacteria bacterium | reverse complement strand
GATGTCCACCGAGGAAGCCGCCTGACCGCCATACACAACTCTTGACCATATCTCCTGGCATCTGAACGCGAGACGCACACGGCGCCGGCGGGCCTCGCACTTGGTGAGGGTTGCGGTGTGTCTCACCCACGGGCTATTGGTTGGCTGGATGTTTCTCGCCATCCGCCGATGCACCAACGCGCTCGCGTCCTCGGTGCGCCAGGACGCGACGGCCCGCCGCACGCACGCCACCCCTCACCCTCACCAGACAAGACCGCACGCCGTTGTCACGGATGCGCCCGGAGGGGAAGATGTGTCACGCACGCCTGGCTCGCGCCGTCGGTTTGACAGCAGTCATCGCGCACCTGCTCATCGTGGGCGCGACACCCGCCGTCGGAGCGGACACGCCGAAGTTCACGCTCGCGGGCTCCATCTACGTTGGGTGGATGCCGTGGTATTACGCTAACGAGAGCGGCCTGCTCGCGGAATGGGCGGAGCGGGAAGGCGTCGAGATTGAGTTCGCGCCGATGGAGTACATGCCCTCGGTGGCTGCGTACGCCGCAGGCCAGGTCGACGCCTGCGCCATGACGAACATGGACGCGCTGAGCGTATCCGCCGAGGCGGGAGTCGACTCGACCGCGCTCATCGTCGGGGACTACTCCAACGGGAACGACGCCATCCTCACGCGGCATGGAGTCGGGCTGTCCGAACTCACGTCGCGCAGCATCTTCCTGTCGCAGCAGTCGGTATCACGCTACCTGTTCGACCGCGCGTTGACGATGTACGGACTCCGGGAGACGGAATACCGTATAGTCGACGTGTCTGGCGGCGCGATCGCTGCGGCGTACATGGCGGAACCGTCGGCCGGCGCCGTCGTAACGTGGAACCCCATGGTGCGACACATACTGAACCAGGCTCCAGACAACGACATCATCTTCGACTCCTCACAGATCCCGGGCGAGATCCTCGACCTAGTTGCGATACGGACGCACCTCCTAGCGACCGATTCCGGCAAGCGATTCGCGTCCGCGCTGACCGGGGCATGGTACCAGGCGTTGCGGCGCATGCAGCGACGCGGGCCCGGCGCGACCGACGCGATCGCCAGGATGGCAGAGGCGGCGCAGGTCAGCGTCGACGAATTCAACGCGCAGTTGCGCACGACCGCGATGTTCTACACGCCCCACGAGGCGGTCGCGTACATCCTCGGTCGCGAAGCCGCGCGGAAGATGGACTACGTCCGGCATTTCTGCTACGCGCATGGTCTGCTGGGGGTGTCGGCCGAGTCAGCGGATGCGGTCGGCATACTGCTAGCCGATGGCACGACGCTGGGCGACCCGAGCAACATCCTTCTGCGGTTCGACACCGGATACGCTCGCGGCGCCGACCCAACGGCAGCGCCCTAATACGACGGCGCGTAAGGCGCACATGAAGGAGGCAGGAGATGGCGTTCACACGCCTGGCGTCCCCGTCTCGCGGCGTCTCCGCCGTGGGAGTCGCACTGATCGCGCTCGCCGTGACGACTCATCTCGGATGCGAGCGCGATGTCATCCCTTTCAACCGCATCGAGGAGGGCCGCAAATTCCTCGACGCGGGTCGGCCGATACAGGCCGCGAAGCTCTTCGAGGAGTCGCTCGGGAGCGAGGAGGAGACGCGATCCGTCGCTCGCTCCCTCCTGCTGGTCTCCTACCACCTCGCCCTGTCGGAAGTCGAAGACATCGCGCCCGAACGCGCTAAATACGCTGCGCTTCGCGAGCGCGCCCTTGCGCCCGTGCGAGACGATCCCGCCGCGCTCCAGACTCTCACTGGGATGCTCAGTCGGCACGACACGGCGGCCTACGGCGCGGCGGCTCTCCTCGAGGAGATGGGGGCCGACGCCGCGCCTGCCGTCGTGGAGGCGTACGAAGCGCGGCCCATGGACCGGGTCCGCCTGCTAGACATCCTCACGCGAATGGGCTCCGCTGCAGCTCCCGCGCTTCGGGGCGCGGTCGAGGAGCACGACCTCGTGGCGGCGGAGCAGGTGGCACTCGTGCGTTTGCTCGGGCTGGTCGACACGCCAGACGCTCACAGCTGCCTCGTTGGGCTCCGGGACGGCGCGTACGCGCCTGGGGTCCGCGCCGAGGCGTCCGCCGCGCTCTACTGCACGGGCAAGCGCGACGAGCGTGACTACCTGATCGGCGCACTCGATTCCGCGTTTGTCCTGGAACGCACGGCAGCCGCCTACGCGATGGCGCGCGATGGCTCGTTCGACGCAGTCGTGCTCATCGCGCATCTCGCAGACCCGAGCCGCGACGTTCGGCGGCACTTGGCCCAGGCACTCGGCAGCGCGCACGGAGAGCCCAGCGCCGTCGCCGCGCTCGTGCGAGTGGTGCGAGAGGATGAGCAGGACGACGTGGCGGATGCCGCGATCAAGGCGCTCGGCGGCCACGGAGCCGCCATCATCGACCCGGTGCTGACCGCCGTCGAGGCAGAGCAGGAGTGGACTCGCCGCCAACGCCTCCTTACGGCCCTCACGCACGCGGCCGTCCGCGCGGGATTCGACCAGGACCAGGAGTTCCGCCTCTACCAACGGCATCAGGATCCTGACGAGCACCCCGAGGTGAAGTGGATCATCGGCCGCGTGCTCAAGGACCTCGAAGGGGGTTGACGCTCGCGGCACGGTTGCCGTCGGCCCTGGCGTGCCCATCAGCGGGGGTCGCGCGTGGCCTTCACGCGTGCCCATGTCGTCGGCAGCTTGTCGCGCGGGGCGACGGACAACACGCCCTCAATGCCGACCGCGGCGTATTCAGCGATCTCGGCGGGCGTCATCGCGTGGTTGGCCATGACGAATTCGTCCACGGCGCCTTCCATGAATCGGCCACCGCAGCAACTGTTCGACACGCGCATGGCCGCGTCCGTCTTGTTCACTTCGCCGGCGACGTCCATGTCGCCCGCAGGCTCCCCGTCGAGGTATAGAGTGACCAGCGCGCCGTCGTACGTGACGGCGTAGTGATGCCACTCGCCGTAGCCGTGCGCCGGGAAGACGCCCCCGGCAGGGATCTGTCCAATCCACCCGCCGCCGATGTTCAGCCAGAGCGTCATCTCCATCGTGGCGCCTAGTGAGTGTCCGGCAAAGGTGTACTCGTTCTCCTTGCGGGGCATACCGACCCACTCCTGGGGCGTGATGGCGTCGATCCGGGCGAAGATCATGAACGTCAGCGTCTCGTCGAAGCTCAGGTCCTCGTGATGTTCCCACTCGATGAAGCCGGTGTCGTCGAACTCAACGGCCCCTCCGTACGCGCCCGCGCCCCAGCCCGTGCCGTCCATCAGCACGCCGTCGTGGCCGCGTCCAGATGCGTCCACGGCGACATCGCCGGCCCCCTCCTCGAAGAGCCACATGCCCACGATGTCGGCCCGCGCCTGCAGGCACAGCGCGAGGGCTACAACACTCATCACATATCGGATGCGCATATCGCGTCTCCCTTCCGTGGTCGGTCTAGGTGTCCTCTCCGAGATCCGTCAGGAGGCGGTTCACGACCTCCTTGCGGTGCTGGAACCCGGCGGTCTCGTGCAGTTCGGCGACCTCTGGCCACAGCTTGTCACGGTGCGCCGCGATGGGCGCGAGCCCGGGCGACCAGGACGCGTACGACGTGCTGTACCGCACGAACACGGTGCGACGGGGCGTCGGCTCCGTCCACTTCCGCGCGCCGTGGCACAGCAACTCGGTGAACAGCACGACATCGCCCGCTTGCGCCGGGACGTTATCGACGTCCGGCGGGTCAGAGTAGATGTCTACGTGCTCCGGCTTGGCGAAGTTGGACTTGTGGCTGCCCGCGACGCACACGAAACCCTTGCCCCGAGGTATATCCACGAGCGACACCGCGGCGTTGATGAACGTCGTGAAGACGCGGCCGTCGGCGGCCTGGTAGTCGTTGGCCGGGTTGCGGATGCCGCCGGTGAAGCCGCCGTGGAAGGGGATGTCGTCGGATTCCTGCGTGTTCCGAGTCAGTGACACGGCGAGGAGTTGCGGACAGTTGTCGGTGAGCGCAAGAACCACACGCATGATCTCTGGGTTGAGCGTCAGGCGCTGGAAGACATCGTCCGCGTAGTGGACGTTGTTGAGCGAGCGAGGCGTCGTTGGGTCTGTGGATGGGTCGCGGTAGCTGCTCACTGGCGGGGGTAGCTCGGAGTCAGGCTTCGCGTGCCAATCGTCGCTCAGCTCGACCATCCGGCGCACGTCGTCGGCCGGCACCGCTCCACGCAGGTGCAAGTACCCGTGCAGGTCGAATCGCCATTTCTCTTCCTCGGTCAGCATCGTCGCCTGTCTCCCTGTAACGACCCAGTGGCTGCGCGGACTATTCCATACGGTTGGTCCGCGGACAACTCGCGCGTCACAGGAATTCGTGTAACGCGGAACCGTCCAACGCGGTAGAACTCAGTGCCACTATCGCGATAAGGACAGTCGATGATTCCCCGCATTGCCGCTGGTACTCTGGCCGGAGTCTGTCTCCAGCCGCTGTACTTCCGCTACGTCTTCGTGCCCTACGCCATCACGCGGTACGCGTGGTATGGGCTCGTCCCGCCCTTACTGCTTGCGCTGAGCGGCGCCCTCGTCTGTGAACTGGCCGCGAGGGCTATCCCGACACGTCGCCGGTCTCGGCCATTCCACCAGAACGCCGTTGCGCTCAGCCTTGGCGTCAGCTTCTTCACGCACGCTTGGGCGGTTAAGGTCGCCTGGGGGGCCCATCCTGTCGGCGCCGCTGCGTTGGTGGCCGCGACGACGGTCGGGTCGTTCGTCCTATCGGGCGCCTGGCTGGGGTGGCAGCACCTGGAGCGCCTCGAGCCGGCCGGCCCGTCATCCGCCGCGGCGCGCAGAGCCGAACGGTCGCCCAAGCGACCTCCCGTCGAGTTGCGGCGGGAGCTGCCGCGCCGGCCCGGCGTGCCCGCTCGCTTAGCCGTGGAGCCCAGGAGCGGGCGTCACGCTCCCAAGAACTACGGGAAGCCTGGCTCCGGTGACACTCGGCAGGTTCGTCGGCACGCCACGCAGCGTCTCTCGCGCCAGGATGGCGAAGGCCACCGCTTCTTTGGACTCCGCCCCGACTCCCCACTTTTCCGCGGCGACGAACGGGGCGGCGATGCCCGCCGCGTCCAACGCCGCTCGAAGCATCCGCATCAGCGTCGGATTTAGGCGCCCGCCACCGCTCACGATGATCTGGTCGACTGGCACGGGGAAGAATGTCGCGTAGGCTTCGGCGATGGAGAGCGCCGTGAACGCCGTGATGGTCGCGATCGCGTCCGCGTCCGTACCGCCTTGTCGCTGCGCGTCGCCTAGGAGACGTAGGCCGTAGTCCTTCCCGAATAGCTCGCGACCAGTGCTCTTCGGCGGCTGGCGACTGAGGTAGCGTTCCGACATCCACAGCGCGAGAAGCGTCTCGTCCGCCGTGCCCTGCGCCGCCATCGCGCCATCCCTGTCCATGGCCGCCGCGCCCTGTGTGAGCTCGGCGACAGCCACGTCGATTAGCGCGGTGCCGGGGCCCGTGTCGAACGCGATCACGGTTTCGGGCCCGCCGCCCGCGGCGAGGAACGTCACGTTCCCGATGCCACCGATGTTCTGGAGCGCGCGGCTCTTCGCGGGGCCCGAAAACAGCATCCAGTCCACGTAGGGAACCAGGGGCGCCCCTTCACCGCCCTGCGCCATGTCTCCAGATCGGAAGTCGCTGACGACAGGCACGGCGGCCGCAGCGGCGATAGCGGCCGGATTCCCGAGCTGCAACGTGGCGCCCGTCGGAGCCGCGTCCATCGGCGGCCTGTGCCACACCGTCTGCCCGTGTGAGCCTATTGCGACCGCGTCGGCGACCCGAATCCCGGCGGCATGGAGGGCCGTCGCGGCCGCGTGACCGAACGCCTGGCCTACCAACGTGTGCAGTTCGTTGATGTCCGCGGGGTCGGCCTCTCCCGCGATCCCTTGGAGCACGCGTTCGCGAAGCCCTTCGGGGTACGCCGTCGACTGGAACGCCAATTCGCGCGGCCGCTCGCCGTCGGTCAGCTCAACCACCGCAACGTCGATGCCGTCCGCCGACGTGCCGGACATCAGCCCGACATACACGCCGGTCTCGCGAGCGGCCGCGTTCGCGAGGGACACCATCCAGTTAGCCATGCGGGTACAGCCAATGCTCCCTGGCGGCGCGCGCGAAGGCGTCCTCGCGCTCGGCCCAATCGGCGCATATCTCGTGGGGCGCGGCGCCGTCCTGCAGCGCCTGACGCACGGCACGTGTGCCCAACAGCAGGTCGGTCATGCGTCGATCCGAGCTGCCCAGGAACTCGAACTCCGGGCAGATGTCGAGAAGGGCTCGTAGGATCTCGACGCCGCATCGCACGGCCGCGAACGCCGCCGCGTCTGTGATGTGCAGTTGCGCGCCCTCGCACGGCGAGCCCTCGTGCTTCGAAAACGTAGGGGTGAAGGAGGTGGCGCGGAACTTGACGCCAGGAAGCCTGCGGGCGTTCAGCCGCTCCGCGAGCGCGTACGCGTCGACCCACGGCGCGCCAAACACCTCGAACGGGAGCGTCGTCCCGCGCCCCTCGCTGCAGTTCGTGCCTTCGAGCAGGCAGGTGGCGGGGTACGCGGCTGCGGTGGCGGTCGTGGGCATGTTCGGCGACGGCGCGACCCAGGGCAGGCCGGTCTCTTCGTAGGACATGTCGCGCCGCCATCCGCGCATCGGCGCGACCTCGAGAGCGACGTCGAGCTGCTCGTTCGCCACCACCCACCGCGCGAATTCGCCTACCGTCAGCCCGTGCCGGATCGGTGTCGGGGCACACGACACGAACGACCGGCACTCCTCGTCGAACGCAGGGAAGCCCTCGGTGAGGAGCCCGCCCAACGGGTTGGGACGGTCGAGTACGAGAACCGGCACGTCCGTCTCTGCCGCAGCGTGGAGGATCAACCGCAACGTCGACAGGTACGTGTAGTAGCGCGCGCCCACGGTCTGCATGTCGAAGACGAGGATGTCGATGTCGGCGAGTTGCTCCCGGTCGGGGCTTCGGTTCTCGCCGTATAGCGAGTGGACGGGAACCCCTGTGCGCCGTTCGGTCGCGTCACCCACGCGCGCGCCGGCTTGCTCCACGCCCAAGAGGCCGTGCTCTGGCGCAAACAGGGACGTCAGCGTCACGCCGCTGGCGGCTGCGAGGAGGGACACGTTGTCGCGCAGGTAGCGTGTGACCCCCGCGTGGTTCGTCACCAGGCCGACGCGACGTCCCACGAGCGGGTGGAAGTGCTGCTCGACCAACAGATCGAGACCGGTCATAACGTGTGACACGTCGACGCCCTGAGGTTGGGTGAACACGGGACGAAGCGCGGCGCCTCCCACGGCTGCGCCAGCGGCCGCAAGCATATCTCACGCGGGCGGACAGGCGCATCCGCGGCCACGCTGGGTGAGATCTTTCCAAGCCGCGGCCGGTTCGAGTATAGTGAGGGCGGCGCTCCCGCGTACGCTCACCGAGTCACAGACCGCGAAAAGGACGCATGGCGTACCGCAACCTACGCGAATTCGTCGACGACCTCGACGCCGCCGGATCGCTGAAGCGCGTCACCGCGCCCGTGTCGCCATATCTCGAAATCACCGAGATCGCGGACCGGGTGACCAAAGCCGAGGGCCCCGCGCTCCTCTTCGAGAACGTCGAGGGTTCGGACGTGCCGCTCCTTATCAACGCCTACGGTAGCTACGACCGCATGGCGCGTTCGCTCGGCGTAGAGGACATCGAGGAGATCGCCGCCGAGATCGACGACATGATCAAGCTCGCGCCGCCGCAGACGTTCATGGAGAAGATGCGCACGGCGGCGACGCTGGCGAAGGTCGCGCGCTTCCCCCCGAAGACCGTCCGTAGCGGCCCGTGTCAGGACGTCGTGCTACAGCGGGACGATGTCGACCTGCTGCGCTTCCCCATTATCACGTGTTGGCCCGAGGACGCCGGACCGTACATCACTTTCGGTCAGGTCCTCACTAAGAGCCTCGGGTCGGGCGCGCGGAACGTCGGTCTCTACCGCGTTCAGGTGTTCGACAAGGACACGGCCGCGATGCACTGGCACATGCATCACGACGGCGCCAGGCACTACCGCGAATACTGCGACGCGGGCGAACGGATGCCCATCGCCGTGGCGATCGGCGGCGATCCCGTGCTTCCGTACGCCGCAACTGCGCCACTGCCGCCATCCATCGACGAACTCCTGTTCGCCGGATTCCTGCGCAAGGATCACGTCCCGCTCGTCACCGCGGCGACGCTCACGAAGGACAACGGCTACGCGGTGGACATCGAAGTCCCCGCCGAGGCCGACATCGTCATCGAGGGCTATCTGGAGCCGAACGAACTCGTCACCGAGGGGCCGTTCGGCGACCACACCGGCTTCTACTCGCTCGCCGACGAGTACCCCAAGTTCCACATCACGGCGATTACGCACCGGCGAGACCCCATCTATCACACGATTATCGTGGGCAAGCCGCCGCAGGAGGACTACTACCTCGGCAAGGCGACGGAGCGCATCTTCCTGCCGCTGCTCCGCACGCAACTGCCCGAAGTCGTGGACATGAACCTGCCGATATTCGGCGTCTTCCACAACTTCGTATTCGTCTCCATCGACAAGCAGTACCCCTGGCACGCGAAGAAGGTCATGAGCGCCATCTGGGGAACGGGCCAGATGATGTTCTCGAAGATCATCGTCGTCGTCGACGCCCACGTGAACGTGCAGGACACCGACGAGGTCTGGTTCCACGTCGGCAGCAACGTCGATCCCCGCCGCGACGTCTCCTTCACCGACGGCCCCGTCGATATTCTCGACCACGCGTCGCCGATGCTCGGGATCGGCTCGAAGATGGGCATCGACGCGACGAAGAAGTGGGAGACCGAGGGCTTCGACCGCGAGTGGCCCACCGAGATCGTGATGACCGACGAAGTGCGCGAGAAGGTGGACAAGCGGTGGCGGGAGTACGGCCTTGGCTGAGTCGCCGCTGCCCGACGAGGACCGCAAGCGCGAGTTCGTCCACTCGATGTTCGCGGGCATAGCGCATCGCTACGACTTGCTCAACTCCCTCCTGAGCGCCCGGTTCGATCGCCGCTGGCGCCGCTTCACCGCGAAGGCATGCGGCCTCCAGGACGGCATGCGCGCGCTCGACATATGCAGCGGCACCGGCGACCTCGCCTTCGCCCTATCGGACAACTGTCCCGGCGCCACGGTGATCGCATCGGACTTCGTGCACGAGATGCTCACCATCGGCGCCAGCAAGTCGCGCCGGCGCGGCCGAGGGTCGTACGCTCCCGTGCTCGGTGATGCCCTCGACTTACCCTTCGCTGACGCGGAATTCGACGTCGTGACGGTGGCGTTCGGCATCCGCAACGTGGCCAACCTCAAGCAGGGCATCGCGGAGATGGCGCGAGTGACGCGGCCCGGCGGCCGTGCTGTCATACTGGAATTCACCGAGCCGAGGTCGCCCGTCCTGCGGCGCGCGTACATGCTGTACTTCACGCGCGTCCTGCCCAAACTTGGGAACGCGATCTCCGGGTCGGGACACGACGCCTACTCGTACCTGCCCGCGTCCGTGCTGAGCTTCCCGGCCCCCGACGAACTCGCGACCATGATGCGGGAGTGCGGGCTCGTGAACGTGCGGTACCACCTGAAGACGGGCGGCATTGTGGCTGTTCACATCGGAGAGCGCGCCAGCGCCGCGGCCGCCGACCGGCGGGCAGCCTAATGGCCGAGAAGCGCCTGGTAGTCGCCATCACAGGAGCCAGCGGCGCGGTCTACGGCGAACGCGTGCTGCAACTGCTCGCCGGCACGGACATCGAGGTCCACCTCGTGATGTCGAACGCCGCGGCCGTGACGTTCCTCAAGGAGCGCAACCGCAAGGTCGATCTCGACGACTTCGACATCGTCGACCTCATCGGCGCGGAAGCGCCCAACGTCGTCTATCACCCGAATTCGGACATTGGCGCCTCCATCGCGAGCGGGTCGTTCCGCACGATGGGGATGATGATCGTGCCGTGCAGTATGGGCACCCTCGGCGCGCTGGCGGCGGGCCTGTCGATGAACCTGGTGCACCGCGCCGCCGACGTGTGCCTCAAGGAGCGGCGGAAGCTGGTGATCGTGCCACGCGAGACGCCTCTCGCGACGACGCACTTGGAGAACATGCACAAGCTGTCGACGCTTGGCGCCGTGGTTCTGCCGGCGATGCCCGGCTTCTACCACGACCCCCGGTCAATCGATGACCAGATCGACTTCGTCGTCACGAAGCTTTTCGACCAGTTTGGCCTGGACTTCGGCCTGATGCGAAGGTGGGAGGGCTGATGGCGGGCATGGTACGGCAGACGCGCATCATCCTCGAGATGATCAAGTTCGAACACACGGTCTTCGCACTACCGTTCGCGATCATGAGCGCGGTCTTCGCCGCTGGTGGCCTGCCGCCTTGGGCCACGCTGGGTTGGATACTGGTCGCAATGGTGGGCGCGCGAAGCTGCGCGATGGCCTTCAACCGCCTCGCCGATGCGGGCATCGACGGAGAGAACCCGCGCACGGCCATGCGCGCCATTCCCGCCGGCCTTATCACGAGCAAGGCCGTCGCTGTGTTTACCGCAGTCTCCGCAGGGCTGCTCGTGCTCGCCGCGTGGCGCCTGAACCCTCTGGCGTTCGCGCTGTCTCCGGTCGCGCTCGTCACGATAATGGGGTACTCGTACGCGAAGCGGTTCACGGCGTTCGCGCACGTGTGGCTCGGCCTTGCGCTGGCGATTGCACCGGTCGGCGCGTGGATCGCTGTGGTCGGGCGATTCGACGTTTTGCCCCTCCTCCTCGGACTCGCCGTGTTGCTGTGGGTGGTTGGCTTCGACGTCATCTACGCCTGCCAGGATGTCGACTTCGACAACGGACGTGGGCTGCACTCCATCCCGGCACGCCTCGGCATCCGTGGCGCGCTGATTCTATCTGCGGGCCTACACGTGCTGATGATAGGCGTCCTAGTCGCCGTACCAAATCTCGCGGCAGCATCGGGGATCGCGTTGGGCGTGCCCTACCGGCTGGCCCTCGTGGCGGTCGCCGCGCTCCTTACCTACGAGCACGCCATCGTCCGGCCGAGTGACCTGTCGCGTGTGAACGCCGCCTTCTTCACGATGAACGGCGTCATTAGCTTGGTGCTCATGGCGGCGTGTGTCGTCGACGTCCTCTACTGGTGACCCATGGCCCTTAGCGTCTACTACGGCGACATACACAATCACTGCGGCATCAGCTACGGCCACGGCCCGCTTGAGGACGCGCTCGCGAACGCTCGCCAGCAGTTGGACTTCTGCTCCGTGACGGGCCACGCCCACTGGCCAGACATGCCCGACGAGCCGGGTCGTCTCGATGGCCTCGTCCAGTACCACCTCGACGGGTTCGCCAAGCTGGCCGACAACTGGCCGGCCGTCCTCGACACGATGAACGGCGCGAACGACCCCGGCCGCTTCGTGACGTTCCCGAGCTTCGAGTGGCACAGCATGCGCTCGGGCGACCACGCCATCTACTACCGCGACGGCGTTGGCGAACTCTTGCGGCCCGACTCCATCGAGGATCTGCACGCGCAGCTCACAGCGCTCGACGCCGTCGGCGTCGCTGTCATGGCGAACCCGCATCACATCGGCTATCTCCGTGGCTCGCGAGGCATCAACTGGGATCACTACAAGCCGCGCTTCTCGCCTGTGGTCGAAATGATGAGCATGCACGGCTGCGCGGAGTCCGACGAGTCGCCGAAGCCGTACCTGCACACTATGGGCCCGTCCGACGTCACGAGCACCATGCACTACGGCCTGGCCCAGGGACACGTCTTCGGCGTCGTCGGCTCTACGGACCACCACAGCGCGCACCCGGGCAGCTACGGCCACGGACGTATGGGCGTGTGGGCGGAAGACCTGACCCGCGAGGCGATCTGGGACGCGATCCACGCGCGTCGCACATACGCGCTGACCGGCGACCGGATCGCACTCGACTTCACGCTGAACGGCCACGCGATGGGCTCCGTGATCGAGGACGGCGACCCGTCACGGCACCTCAGCGTGACCGTGGAGGGCGGGGCGGCGATCCACGAGGTCGACGTGCTGCGGAACGGCCGGCTTGTCCATCGGCATTCGCCGCTGCCGTTCGCTGACCCGCCTCCCAACGACCCGGCCCGTGCGAAGATCCTCCTGGCGCTGGGCTGGGGTGAGCGCGGGTCCACGACGCATTGGGACGCGCGCTTTGGCATCGAGGACGGCCGCGTCCTGGACGTCGAGCCGCGATTCCGCGGGACTGAGGTCGTCGCCCCACAGGACGAGGAACCGGACGCGTACGCCTATTCGACCTGCGAGCGCACGTCGCCGACAGAGGCGCGCATACGTACGCGAACTGACGCGAACCCCACGACATCGACTCCCGGTATGCAGGCCTTGTCGCTGGAGGTGGAGATGCCGAGGGCGGCGCGCGTGTATGCGGACCTCGGCGTGAAGCGTGTCTCGTACACGCTCGCCGAGCTTACCGAGGGTTCGCGGTCGGGCTACGTCGGCGGCTTCGTGACGCCCGCGTATCGGTTCGCGCGGGCGGCCCTGCGGAACGAATACTCCACGGAATTCGAGTTCGTCGACGTGCGCGACGACGCAACGACGCGCGACTGGTACACCGTTCGGGTCTGTCAGACGAACGGGCAGTGGGCGTGGTCGTCGCCGATATGGATCTAACGGGAGCGGACATGCCGCTTAGGGTCGGGACAGTCTCCTATCTGAACTCAGTGCCTCTGAACGAGGGGCTTTACGAACATCCCGAGGTCGACCTGCGACCATACGTCCCGAGTCGCCTGGCGCGCGAACTCGCGGACGGCTCGATCGACATCGGGCTCGTTCCGGTAATCGAAGTCCTGCGCCACGGCGGCTACCGGATTTTCCCTAACGCGGCCATAGGCTGCGTCGGCGCGGTGCTGAGCGTGAAGCTCTTTTCCGACGTGCCACTCGCGGACATCCGCAGCGTGCGCCTGGACCCGAGTTCCCGCACATCGAACGCCCTGACACGGGTTCTCCTAGAAGGCACGTATTCGCTGTCGCCCCGATATGTGGATGCGTCCACGCCGGACGAGCCGGCCGACGCCACGCTCGTCATCGGCGATCCCGTCCTACGCCGCGTGACCGGCGCGCACGCTGAGTTGGACCTGGGTCAGGCGTGGTACGACATGACAGGACTGCCGTTCGTCTTCGCGGTGTGGGCGGGCAGGCCGGCGGCCGCCACCCAGGACGCAGCCGAGGTCCTAGCCGCGTCAAAACGGGCCGGCGTGCAGAACATCGACGCGATCGCAAGGCGGGAGGCCGTGGGCCGTGACATCAATGCCGACCTATGCCGGCGCTACCTGCGCGACCACATCTGCTTCGACCTGGGCGAGGCGCAGCAGGCGGGTCTCAAGTGGTTCACCACGCTCGCGGAGGAACACGGTCTGCTTGCAGGTCCGGCGCCGGACGTCGACGCCCTGTTGCTCTGACACGCGGGCCCTGGCTGCGCGATGCCAGCTTCCACGTGCTGAACCACCCGTGGACGTTGCCCTCTGCGCGAGCTAGCGTGACGCGAGCGAAGCCTGGAATCCTACTCAGAGCCGTCGCGATACCGCGCGGGTAGCCGCGCATGCCGACGCTTCTGCCGCGGCCCGAACACAACGAGCCACGCGACGTGCGGAACGTGCGCCCACGCCACCAGGCGTCCTGGGACACCGACGCGCGGCCCCTGGAACAGCGCGCCCAGAAGCGCGGTCGCGCCGAGCGATGCCCGCAGGCCGTTGCCAGCCGTCGCTCGGTCTGCGACCGGCATTGCGCGCAGTGCGGCACAGAGCCGCGACGCCAACGAATGCTCCGAGGGTCCGATCGACGACTCTAACAGCCTGATCGTGCGTCATAGCGGCGCTTCGGCGATCGCGTATGCGCTCAGTCGTAGCACAGAATCCCGGGGCCATCTGCTTCGCGACGGCGCAGGGCGCGCAGCCTCGACGCGACCCGGGACGACTCGCTGTACGCGTAGCTGGAGACCGCGGAAAGCAGGAACTCCGCGTAGTGGCGGATCGCCTCCAGCCGGTACTCCTCGGCGCGGACCGCGACGCTCTCGTCGTCGGTCGCAGGAGGGTCTGCGTACGCGGACGCCTCGTGCCCGGCATCGAACGCCTCGCCCGTGGCGAGGGCCGCCCACAGGCCCTCGTACACCGCCCCAAGCGTGCTGTGCGCAATGGCGACCTCTGGGGCCGAGTCGTCGCCGTGCCGGTCGAGATATGCCACGATCTCCCGCCTCCACCGATGGATAGCGTCGGGCTCATTCCTCCCCGGACGGATCACGCGGTATTCGGCGGCGGCGCGGCGCGCTGTGTCGGGGTACTCGGCGAGCGTCCGCCGCGCAAACGCCTGTTCGTATTGGAACGAACCCGCTATCTCGTTCCACCGGAACCCCGCGCCGACGACGTTCAAAGCGTCGATGAATCCCCACCTGGAAAACGCCCGCTGGTCCACGCCCGCGCCCACCGGTTCGGTGACGGGCATCCCATACGAATCCATGTAGCGTTCGAGGAGTTCCGACGACGAAGCGATCCGCGAGCACAGCCGCTCCGCGAGCCAAATCGCCTCCTCGTGCCGCGGCGAACGGGTCTCCTCGGCCAGGACCACATTAAGCGCCATCAGCGCGTCGATGAATCGCCCCTCGGCGACGAACGCCTCGGCTTGCGGCAGGCCGGCATGGGACGTTTGCGGGCCGGCCAGGAGCACGGCGAGCCCGAGGACGAGCGGCGACATCGCCCTCGACGCGCCCCAGGCACGGCGCACCATCAGCTTGCTCCCACGGGTTCCCGCTGCCACACGTAGGCGCCCTCGAGGATTCTCGTCTGCCGTTCGGTGAGGCCACCAATATCGGCCGACATCGGCCGCTGACCCCATTGCATGTAGTGCGGGCAGTACTTCAGCAGCACACTGCGTCGCTCGTTGGAGCCGGTGGTCCAGGGCATCGTGCCGTGCGTCAACGCCTCTGTGAAGATGACGACATCGCCGGCCTTCTGCGGAACCTGCCGGGCGATGGGGTTGTCTTCGACGCCGTAGTACTTCGCAGGCATGTCGTACTGCGCCTTGTGCGACCCGGGGATGCAACAGAACCCGCCGCCACCCTCTGGGATATCGTTCAGCGCCCAGCTCACGACGACGAGGCCGTTGTGCATCTTCGGCCCGTGGTTCACGTAGTAGCAGCCGTGTTGGAACATCCCGGCATGGTGGTGCATGCCGTGGCCGCCGGCCTCAGCGTCCGCGCGCGCAGCCATGCCGTACGCGTGGTCGAGTCGGAACCGGTCGCCGAGCAGCTCGCGGAGCACCGGCAGGATCGCCGAATGGTCGATGAGGTCGCGCCAGTCGCCTCCCCAGGTCAGGAACCCGCCGAAGCGCGACTTGCCGGGGTCGTTGTCTGGGTCCTCGATGCCCTGCGCGTCCATGGCCGCGCGCATACGCTGCAGTCGCGGTCCGTCGAGGACGCCTTCGAGAGCGATGTATCCCTGAAGGTCGAACAGGAAGCGTTGTTCGTCGGTCACGCGCTCTCCCCCTCGTCTGTCTGCACGACGGCCGGCCTGCTACCCATGGAGGGCGGAGCGAGGATGCGCCTCTGCTGGTCCGTCAGCGAGTTGAACGCGTCCGCGTCGTAGTACTTGTTCGACCACGCCGAGTGGCCAGGGCTGTACTTATAGAGCAGGGCGCGCCGTTCATGGTCCGCCGTCCACGGCATCGTGCCGTGTATGAGCGCCTCGGTGAAGAAGAGGACATCCCCCGCTTCGACGGCGGGCTGCTTGACGTAGTGGGCCGCTCGTTCGAACCGGCGCACGTCGCCGGGAAGGTACGACAGGTAGTTCGCCTTGTGGCTGCCCGGGACGCACGCGAAGCCACCGTCGCCTTCGTCGGCGTGCGCGAGGAAGAAGGTGAACACGCACAGGCCGTTGCGCATCTCGCCGTCTCGGAAGCGATACCAGTGGTCGCCCTCGTACCCTCGCCCGGCGCCGTTCTCGCCCCCGTGCAAGTTGCCGCCCGTGGCGCCCTTCGGCATGAAGATGCAGTAGTCGTGGTCCAGCCGGAAGCGCGGCCCGATCAGATCGAGCAGGTAGGGGAGCACCTTCGGGTGGTCCATCAGATCCTTGAACGGGTCGCCCCATTCCGTGACCCGGCTGGTTCGGCGGATGCCCTCGTCCTCTGGCTTCATGGGGAACGCCTCGTCCGCGAGCGCGTTCAGGCGCGCGACCTCCTCTTGCGTCAGGACGTTCTTGATGAGGAGATAGCCCTCGACATCGACCAGGAATCGCTCTTCGTTCGTCATCGCATGTCCTCCTTCTCCCTGCCAGTGACGGCCGGGCCGTCGGCCAAGGCGCCTTCCTGGCGCTGCTCTCCGCGCCCGCGGCATAATGACCGAGGACGCGGTTCTGTTGGAAGAGGGCGTACGCCGGCGCCGGCCCACTCGCTGTGCGCTGCCGACATGGAGCCGGGTTCCGTCGCTGGCGCCCCATGGCGCGCGCCGGAGGCGGCACGCGCGGGCCCGGCGGCGTCGAGGGATGGCACGGACGTTGCGCACTCCCGCCTTGGGAGTCGGCGTGGCCACCACCACCACGGCACAGCCGCCGCAGGAGCCATACGAGGGGGCCTGATGCACGCGCGATTCCGACGGACAGTCGCATGGAGCGCGGTCCTCGCCATCGTCGCGACCGCTATCGGCGTCGGCGCCGAGTTGGAGCCGGCCGGCTCCCATGCCCGACTGGGGCGCGACGAGTACCTCGTAGCGGACGATCACCCCACGTTCGACGCGCTCCTTGACGAGGGGTTCTCGATAGAGTTCCGCTTCCGAGTGGACGCCGACCCAGCGCAGTCAGCGGACCACCAGTTGCTGCTCCTGAAGCCCGAGAGCTGGTCCATGCTGCTCACCGCCACCGGCGAACGGCTCGGCGAGCGCATGCCGGTCGACCACCACGACGAGTGGCTGCTCGCGATGACGTTCCGCAGCCGACCCGCCCCGCTCCGGTGGGCAGACGGTCTCATGGCGGCAATCACGACAGGGTCATGGCACGCGGCACGCGTCGACGGCTACCCCGGGGAGCCGGGAATCATGCAGTACGACCTCTACTCCTGGCGACCTGACGGCTGGATACCCTGGCACACGTTCGGCTTGGGCGTGGCGGACGCGTCGACGCCGCTGTACGTGGGTAACGCGCCGACGCGCGACATCGCGGATAGCGACTCGGGCTTCTACGGGCCGATCGTACCCGGTCACATGTACATCGACGAGTTGCGGATCTCCTCGGCGCCCCGCGGCCAGGACGGCCTGGCCCTGCGGCCCAAGCGCGACGCAACCACGCTTGCGCTCTGGCGCTTCGACGAGGGGCCGGGCGCGCCGGTGTACCGGGACGTCTCCGGCAGGCCGGCGCTGTTTCTGCGACGCGCCGCGCTCGGCGTGGCTCCGGCCGGTAAGCTCGCCGCGACTTGGGCACAGCTGCGTTCGCGCGCTCGTTAGGCGACGCCACGTGTGGCTTCGACGCCTGGTTAGTAGCTCCTTAGCACGGTCAACTTGCTCAGAATCGCCCAGCTTCGAGCGTGCAGGCCGTCCGAGGTGTCCCACGACTGGTCGTAGACGAGGTAGAAGTCGCTGCCCGGCCGGTAGATGTAGTTCAGCAGGAAGTTCACGCCCGCGCGATCGCTTGTGTCGTTGTACTGCGCGAAGAGCTTGGTGAAGAAGCGCGTGTTCAGGGAGTAGCTGACCCGAGTGCCGAGCACGTTCGTGGTCGTGGACTCGTCGGGCAGGTCGATGCGGTTATGGCCGTACCGCCATTCGACCGCGAGCTGATGGGTGGCGCGCCAGCGCACGTCAGCGTCGACGCCGACGCGCGTGCCTCCGAAGAACTCGCCGTACTGCACCTGACTGAATAGCGACAACGGCCGGCTTTCGTTCGTGCCGAATCCCGCCCCGGCGCCAAGCATGTGGTACTCGCCCGGAAGCACCTCGGCATCCCCAACTTCGAACGCCTCGTCGACGATGTCGTACGAGCGGCCGAATCCTACGCCGAAGCCCTCGCCCGACGAGAAGTACATCCCTGCCTCGCCGCCGAAGTCCCAGCCGATCACCTCGTTGTCGTGATCGACCAGGTAGTTCCCCTTGCCCTGGACGTCCATGCCGCGGATCCGGGCGTCGCCGTGCTTCTCCGCGCCGGCGTCGACATGTAGGCGCCGCATGTTGTCACGTCGCACGAAACCGGTCTCCGCCGTGAAGTCCGGCGCAATGTCGAGGTAGGATGCCGAGACGCGGAAGTTGTCGTTCCGCCAGTTGTTGGCCGCGTAGAACGCGAGGCCGCTCTCGTCGGCGTCCGGCGTCGCGCTGCCCGCAACGAGCGCGTCCACGCGCCACTGATCGGTCGGCCGCAGCGTGACATCGACACCCCCGTTGCGGAAGTAGCCGTCGCCGTCTCCGAGCAGCTCCTGGTTCGTGACTATGGCGCCCATCTGCGAGCGGCGCAGGATGTCTCGCTGCACGCGGAGGACAGAGTAGCTCTTGCGGGGAGACAGGTCAGTCTTGTCCGTCAGGACGGTCAAGGCGCCCAAGCTGTACGACCCCATCTTCCCGGTGAGCTTCGTCCCCGCGAGAACCGGCACGAGCGTCTCCTCCTCGACGCCAATGCGACGGCTGTAGAAGAGCGCCATGTCCGGCTCATAGTCCCCGCCCGCGCCGAACGAGAACATCCCGCTGCCTTCGAGGAAGAACTCGCGCTTCTCTGGGAAGAACAGGTCGAACCGCGTCAGGTTCACCTCCTCGCGATCCGACTCGACCTGCGCGAAGTCCGTGTTCAGGGTGACGTCGAGCGTTAGGTTCGTCGTGACCCCGTACTTCACGTCGAGGCCGATGTCTCGCTCGAAGGCGTCGCCCCACGTGAGGGTGTCCTCGTCGAATTCCTCCGAGCCGCCACCAACGATGTAGGGCTTCACGTCGAGATGGGAGGACGCGCGGATGCCTCGGATGCCTGTCAGCGGGGCGGTGTACGTCGGGCGGAACGTGCCCATGTGGTACTCGCTGCGCGGGACCGGCACCCACTGGGCGGCGCCGTTCAGTCGTGAGATGTTCCGGCCGAAATTGACGCCCCATGTCATCTCGTCCGCCTCGAGGAAACGGAGCTGGCTGAACGGGATGGCGATCTCCACGTTCCATCCCTCGTCGTGGATGTACGCGCCTGTCTCCCAGATGCAGTCCCAGTCGCCGTTGAGGTCATCGCCGTCCTTCGCGATGGCCATGTCCTCCTGCGCGCCGAGGGGGTTGGTGCGGAAGAAGTAGCCCTCGCGCTTGGCGCCGTACGTGTCGAGGGTGATGTAGACGTTGTCGTTCTGCCACAGGGCGCCGTCGCGCCGCATCTCGTTGGCGACGATGCGGTCCGGCTCTGCGTCCCAGCACTCGAAGCCGATGTAGAGGTTCTCGTCGTCGTACATCACGCGGACGCGGGTGGGGTCCGAGATGGGTTCGCCCTCGTTGGGCTCCTGCTGGACGAAGTCTTCGACGCCCTGCGTGGCGCTCCAGCTAGTCTCATCGAACCGCCCGTCGATCTCGATAGCATCGGTCACGCGGCGTGCGCGTATGGTCTTTGGGCTTGCGAGGGCGGTCACATTCAGCAGGAACACGACCGCCATTAAGCACGGCGCGGCAATGGATCGAGACGTCACGGGACACTCCTAGGTCGGCGGCCGGGCGTGGGAGCCAAGTATAACCCGCGGAACGCGCGGCTTACGTATATGCGCCCACGTGGATGCAGGTCTGCCCAGCCTGAGGCGCTCTCCACGGCGCCGCTGTTCGGGCGTGTATCTTGCGGTCGCTTCCATCGCGCCGGGCCAACGGCGAAGATAGGGATGGCTTCGCGGGCGACACTGTCCACCCGGCGCCCGCGCGCGGCGCCGCACAGACCATCGCGCGCTCAGGAGACACCTCATGACCGCCGTGCTGATGCTCGCCGCAGCCCTCAACGCCGCCACGCCGTCCGCTCCCGGCGTCCAAGATCGCTGGGTATTCCTGTTCGGCTACTCCCTTCTGAACGCAGAGCACGTCGGCGCGATGGAGGACATCGTCGCGCGGGCCGGTCGCTCCGGCTACACGGGCGCCGTGCTCGGTGGCGTAGACCGCATGTCGCAGCAGTCGGGGGATTACTTCGAACATCTCGACCGCGTTAAGGCAGCCTGCCGCGCCAGCGGGTTGGAACTCATCCCAACGCTGTTCTCGGTGGGGTACGGAGGGTCGGTGCTCTCGCACGATCGCAACCTGGCGGAGGGCCTACCGGTCATCGATGCGCCGTTCCACGTGGATGGACGCACCGCGTCGCTCGCGGCAGACGAGTCCGTGAGCATTGCGAACGGGGACTTCGAGACGTTCGAGGGCGACACATTCCCCGGCTTCGCGTTCCACGACGATCCGGGCGTCGTCAGCTTCGCCGATACCGGGGTGACGCACGGCGGGCGCGCGTCCATCCGCATGGACGCGTCAGCGAGTAACGAACACGGCCACGGCCGCGTGATGCAGGTCGTGGACGTGAAGCCTCGCCGGTGCTACCGAATCCGCGTCTGGGTGAAGACCGAGGGTCTCGCGCCGACCGGCGCCCTGCGTATGATGGTCCTCGACGAGGGACGCAACCTGGCGCCCCGCCAGTTCGATGTCGCGGCGACGTCGGACTGGCAGGAGCTGACCATGCTGCTCAACAGCCAGACGTCCACGTCGCTGCGCGTCTACGCCGGTCTGTGGAACGGCGAACGTGGACGTCTCTGGCTGGACGACTGGACGATCGAGGAGGTCGGCCTGCTCAACGTTCTGCGCCGCGACGGCACACCCGTGTCGGTCACGAACGCAGACGGCGCCCTCACGTACGAGGAGGGCCGGGACTACGATCGGATAGAAGACCCTGAGCTGTCGCCGTGGCGCTCCGACCGCGACGCGCCGCCAGTCCATATCCCCGACGGCAGCCGCATTTCCGACGGCGACGACCTGCTCGTGAGCTGGTACCACCCCATGGTGGTGAACCGATCGCAGGTGACGGTCTGCATGGGCGAGGAACGCATCTACGAAATCATGGAACGCGAGGCGCAGCTGCTTGCGGAGCATCTGCCGTCGCAGACCTTCCTCCTGGCGACCGATGAAGTGCGCGCGGGCGGTTCATGCGAGGCGTGTCGCGGGCGGGACATGGGCGAGCTACTCGGGGAGTGCATCACGCGTCAGACGGAGATACTCCGGCGGCATACTCCCGGCGCGCGCATCGGCATCTGGTCCGACATGCTCGACCCGCATCATAACGCCCACGGGGACTACTACCTCGTCGAAGGGGACTTCACCGGATCGTGGGAGCACGTGCCGTCCGACCTGCGCATCGCCGTTTGGGGAGGCGCCCCGCGCGAGGACAGCCTCAGGTTCTTCTCTGAACGGGGTTCGCCGACACTCATCGCGTGCTACTACGACGCAGACGACCTCACGAATGTCGAACGTTGGCTGCGTCTTGCGCGCGAAACGCCGCACGTGTGGGGGTTCATGTACACGACGTGGGAGCGCAAGTACGGCCTGCTGGAGGACTTCGGCGCGCTCGTAGGGCCGCGCTGACACGGGGAGACAGGATAGGACCATGCACACTGCCGCTCTGATCGCCCTGCTCAGTTGCGCGGCCACGCCCGACGGCGACGACGTGCGAGAGCTCGGATCGCGTCGTGAGCTGTTCGTGGACGACTGGTTGATCGACCGGATGGATGGGGTGGAGCTGCGTCTCGGCGCGCCGACGCCGCGGGAGGTTGCCATCGTCTTCGACGCTCCGTGGGAGGGCAACGTCAGCGCGTACGTAACCGTGTTCCGCGACGTCGACCTGTTCCGCATGTACTACCGCGGCGCCAACTATGACGTGGCGACCGAGACGACAACGCACGCGGAAGTCGTGTGCTACGCCGAGAGCGATGACGGTGTCACGTGGCGCAAGCCGGAGCTGGGGCTGGTCGAGTTCGACGGGTCCAGGGCGAACAACATCGTCTGGGACGGCATCGGCGCTCACAACTTCGCCCCCTTCCGCGACGCCAACCCCGCCGCTAGCGCGGAGGCGAGGTACAAGGCCGTCGCGAGCGGCGAGGGCGGGCTCTACGCATTTCGTTCGCCGGACGGCCTGCGATGGGAACTGATGCAGGAGGCGCCGATCATCACGGAGGGCGCGTTCGATTCCCAGAATCTCGCGTTCTGGGACAGTGAACGCGGCCGCTACGTGGACTTCCACCGGGGATTCCGCGACGGCGTGCGCGACATCATGACGACGACCTCATCCGACTTCCTACAGTGGCGGGAGCCTGTCTGGCTCGACTGGGACGAAACGCCGCCCGAGCATCTCTACACGAACGCCATCGTCGCCTACCCGCGCGCGCCGCACCTGTTCCTGGGCTTTCCGAAGCGGTACGTCCCGGACAGGACGGCCGTCGAGCATCCGTACCCCGGCGTATCCGACGGGGTGTTCATGTCGAGCCGCGACGGCGCCCGCTGGAATCGGTGGCGCGAGGCGTTCTTGCGCCCCGGCCCGATGCCCGAGCGCTGGGTAAACCGCAACAACATGACAGCCTGGGGCATCGTGACGACGGCGCCGGGTCATCCGAGTCTGCCCGACGAGCTGTCGATATACGTCAGCGAGGGGTACTACGCGGGCGACGAGGGGCGTCTGCGTCGGCACACGCTGCGGCAGGATGGCTTCGTCTCGGCGCACGCCGACGCGCGCGGCGGAGAGTTGGTTACGCGCCCCCTGACGTTCGAGGGGACGACGCTGCGGCTCAACTACGCGACTTCGGCCGCGGGATCGGTCCGAGCGGAGGTCCAGGACGTCGCCGGCGCCGTCATCGCGGGATTCGCGCTTGACGAGTGCGCGGAGATCTACGGCGATCACCTGGATCGATCTGTCGAGTGGGCGGGCGAAGTGAGCGTCGGCTCACTATCGGGGCAGGCGGTGCGCCTAAGGTTCCGCATGGAGGACGCCGACCTGTACGCGGTGCGGTTCGCCCACTAGCAATCGGCGTACCTCTGCTCGTACTCCGGCGGTCATGGGTAGTGATGCGCGCGAGGGCGCCTCCCGATCGGAACGCGGACGGGTACGGCGGTACGGCTGGCGAATGGACGCCCGTTGTACGGACCTGCGCGCGCGAGGTTGGTCCGTCCTCGCCGGGCGCGTCGATCCCCGCGCCCAACGACGCGCCGTGAGCGGTCTCAGGGAGTGAAACTGTTGATGCTCGGCGGCCGATATGTTAGTGTATGAGGGGTTGCTGTATCCGCATATCCGGCGCCTTCGGTGGCGTTGCGGGTCGGGGTTCGCGCATGGGAGACGTGGGTAGTGTTCGAGTTCGAGCGTTTGGCTAGGCGCATCATCGCGCCCGTCGTCGACCCGATCGCCAGGTTGCTGGTGGCAATCGGCATCACGGCCAACATGCTCACCGTCGTGGGGTTCTTCGGGAACGTCTTCGTCGCCGTCCTGATCGTGCAGGGGCGCCTGGTGGCGGCTGGGCTGGTCGTGCTCCTGGCCGGCGTCTTCGACATGCTCGACGGAGTAGTCGCTCGAGAGAGTCAGAAAGCAGATCGCTCCGGCGCGCTACTCGACTCCGTGATGGACCGCTACTCGGAGTCGGTCATCTTCCTCGGCCTCCTGACGCACTTCTTCAAGACGGGCCACTTCCTGGGCGTGGCGCTCACGTTCATGTCGATCATCGGCTCGCTGCTGGTGAGCTACATTCGCGCGCGCGCCGAGGGCCTCAACATCGAGTGCCGCGTGGGGCTCATGCAGCGTAGCGAGCGGATCGTGCTGCTGGCGCTCGGCCTGATGCTCAGCGGTTGGCAGATCTTCAGAGCGCCGTCGCCGGTCTTCGGTGACACCCCGGTCCTCGTACTCGTCCTCGCGGTCCTCGCCGTCTTCTCCAACCTGACGGCGGTGCATCGGCTGATCTTCTCCTACGCCGAACTGCACCGGGTCCACCGCAGCTAATGACGCCCCGCTCGCGGCTCCGACGCGCCACACCTCCACCATCAGGGAGCCGCGTTATGCGCGCGACACGCCGTATCGCAGCCGTATGGACGATTGCCGCGTGTATTGCCCCGGCGTTCTTCGTAGCGGCCGAGGCGGTCGCAGAGACGGACGACGGCGTCATCGCCTACGTCGAGCAGCGTCCGCGCGCGACGCGGGACGGGCTCGCGAGCTTCCTACGGCTTTCGCGCGACCGCTACCAACCCAAGACGAACGAGTACGAAGTCTTCACGTTCGACATATTCACGGTGCGCCCCGACGGCTCCAACCGGGTGCAGGTGACGGACGATGGCATGAGTCGCATGCCTCGGTGGTCATGGGACGGGGAGTGGCTGGCATACGTGAGCGGCCCTCCCCCCATTCGCGATCTCGTTGTGATCCGTGCCGACGGCTCCGACCGGCGTGTCCTTCTGAGCGACGAGCAGGACATACTCGACCTGTGGTGGTCGCACGACAGCCGGCAGTTGCTCGCGACGATCGAGGAGCGGCGCGGAAACGACCTACTCGAAGGCCGCGTGATCGACCGGGAGACCGGCAAGGTCTCGCGCCTGAGTCGCGCCGAGTGGCAGACGGGCTGGAATCACTGGGAGCCCGGCGAGCCGGAGGTAGTGAACCCACGACCCCGACTGACCGGCACACTCAGCGACGTGACGTGGCCTGTGTGGTCGCCCGACGCGCGGTTCATCGCCTTCACGCGAGACGGCCTGCTGGCAATCGCAGACGCGGATGCTGTCTCGAACTCCGGCAGGTGGTTCCTGTTCAAGGACGAGCCGCCCGCGGACGAGGCGATCGGTTGGTCGCGCGACGGGTCGAAAGTGCTGTTCAGCATCGAGGGCTTCCTTGCCGTGGCGGAACTCGACAAGGATCGATGGGGTGACGTCCACGCGCTCTCGACCCGACGCGTGCTGCGCGCCGGTCGCCGTGGCGCCGGCACGTTCAACGCGGCTGGGACACGCGTCGTGTTCAGCGCGGCGCCAGCGGGTAAGCGGAACCACGAGCTATTTGTCGTCGACGTCACCGGAGAGAACGAGCAGCGCATCACGGGCTCGGCGGCGGACCTGCAGGAGCCGCGGTGGCGGCCAGTTATCCGCGCGGACAGCGACACTGAACAGGGAGTCGACAGGTAGAGTGCGAAAGCGACGCAAGCCGACATTCGCGGCGATAGTGCTCGAGGAAGAACTGGCGTCTGGCCTGCACCTCGCGGAGCCGCAGTGCCGCTTCCACGATTCATGCGGCGGGTGCTCGTGGCAGGCCGTGAGCTACGACCGGCAACTCGAGATCAAGCGCGATTGGGTCGAACAGGTGTTCCGCGACGCGGGCGTCGAGGGCGTTCGCGTCCCGCCGCCCATCCCCTCGCCGCAGCCGTACGGCTACCGCAACAAGATGGAGTTCTCCTTCGCCGCGCGCCGATGGCTGACCCGCGAGGAGATCAGCTCCGGCGAGGAATTCCGTCGCGACTTCGCCCTCGGGTTGCACGCGCCAGGCGCGTTCGATCGCGTGCTCGACATCGACACCTGCCCATTACAGACCGAGACGGCGAACGCGTACCTGTCGGCCACGCGCGACTTCGCAATCGCGTCGAGCGAGGAGCCATACCACCTGCGGGACAACAGGGGCTTCTACCGCTATCTCATCCTCCGCCGCGGATTCAACACCGACCAGACGCTGGTCCTTCTCGTGACCACCGAGCGGAAGCCGGACGTGATGGCGGCGTACGTCGAGCATCTGTCGGCGAGCGGTCTCAAGCCCGTGTGCGTTGCGAACGGCGTGACCGCGCGGCTGGGGAGCACGTCCGAGGGCGCTGAGATTCACATCGACGCCGGCGACGCGACCATGGCCGAGCGCCTCGGCGACGGTGTCTTCGCCGTGGCGCCAGACGGGTTCTTCCAGCCCAACACGCTGGCGGCGGAACGGCTTGTCGACGTCGTGTCGTCGTTCGCGGCGTTGTCCGGCTCGGAGACCGTGCTGGATCTGTATTGCGGTGTCGGCGTGCTGTCGATCCTGCTCGCGGGCCGCGCGGAGAAGGTCATCGGGATCGAAAAGAACGCGGCCTCGGTGGATCAAGCGCGCGTGAACGCGTCGCTCAACGACACGCCGAACACGTACTTCCTCTCAGGCGATCTCGACGAGGGCATCCGGCACCTCCCAGACGGCATCCAGGTGGATGTCGTCGTCACCGACCCGCCGCGCGCCGGGATGCACTCGAACGCCGTGCAAGCGTTGCGCGCCCTCGCGCCCAAGCGCATCGTCTACGTGAGTTGCCATCCGAAGCCACAGGCCGAGAACCTGGCGGCCCTGTGCGCGGGCGACATGTACTACGTCGCGGAGGCACAGCCCGTAGATCTGTTCCCGCAAACGCCGCACGTGGAGAACGTCGCGCTGGTCGTGCGCCGCTAGCGCGCCGCTCAGCGCAGGAAGCCGGACACTCCCCACATGCTCAGGCCCGTCGACGGCCGCCGTAGCGCGCGTTGGGCGGCTCCATGATGTCCACCTGGCGCTCGGACAGATCGTCATACTCCGTCGCGTCAAAGTAGCCTGCGGCCCACGAGACGGCATGTGGGCTGAACTTGTAGAACGCGGTTCGCCGTTCGCCGGCCCCCCGCCACGGCAGCGTCCCGTGTGTCAGAGCTTCGGTGAAGATGACCGCCGTGCCGGCCGGCCCCGTGAGGTGGTCGACGCGGGGGTGCGCCTCTTCGAGATCCCGCCACTCGCCCGGGAAGTTGTAGTTGCTCTTGTGGCTCCCGGGGATGACTCCCGTGCCGCCGTCGCCGGGGTTCACGTCGCGCAGGTTGTACGCAACGACCGTGAGCCCGTTGTACATGCGGCCTCGGTGGTACCGGTAGTATTGCGCCGGATCGAAGTACCCGCTGGAGCCGTGGAGGGTAGTGCCGATGGGGCCCTTGCCGTCGCGGCACACGTCC
This sequence comes from Candidatus Poribacteria bacterium, assembly GCA_018644665.1. GTDB lineage: Bacteria > Poribacteria > WGA-4E. The sequence continues at coordinate 41,684 of JABGQA010000100.1, read as the reverse complement.
AGGAACAGGTGATCCAGGCGGAAGCGGTCGCCGACGATCTGCTCGACGTGCGACTGCAGACGCGGGTTGTCAACCAGGTCACGATATGGCTCGCCCCAATTCAGCAGGCCGCCGAACCGATGCGTCCGCTCGTCGGAAGCCTTCGCCTTGATCTGCTCGTCGAGTATCTCGTTCAGGGCCAGCAGCTCCTCCGCGGACAGGGCATCCGGCACGACGATGTAGCCCTGGAGGTCGAAGAGGAACCGATCTTCGTCGGTCATCTGGTTACCCATTGTTCACGCCGCCGTATGTCACTCCAACGCGGCCGCCGTAACGAGCGTTCGGGGCCTCCAGTGCCGCCCGCTGGCCGTCAGTGAGACCATCGAACGCGTCCGCGTTGTAGTAACCGGCCGCCCACGACACGGCGTGCGGGCTGAATTTGTAGAAGAGCGTCCGCCGCTCGTCCGCGCCGTCCCAAGGGAGGGTGCCGTGTATCAGCGCCTCGGTGAAGATGACCGCCGATCCCGCTGGGCCCGTGACCCGGTCGACGCGGGGATGCGCTTCATCCAGCGCCCGCATGGATTCGGGGAGGACGTAGTTGCTCTTGTGGCTGCCCGGCATGCATCCGAACCCGCCATCGCCCTCGTTCACATCCTTGAGGTTGAACGCCACGGCAATGAGCCCGTTAGCGAACGACTCCCCATCGCACTTGTAGTAGAAGCACGGGTGGAAGGGGACCGGCCCGGCATGTAGCGTCGTGCCGATCGGCCCCTTGCCCGCGCGGGTGATGTCGGCGTATTCGTGATCCAGCCGAAACTGCGACCCGACGAGCGCCTCGACGTACGGGCGCATTGTCTGCAAGTCGATCAGTCGCCGATACGGCTCGCCCCATGGGAGCATGTGCACCCACCGGTGCGTGCGCATCTCCGGCTCGCAGTCCTCGACGACGCGCTGATCCATGAGGGCGTTGAGTTCGCGCACGTGCTCGCCCGTCAGGGCCTCAGGGATGACGAGATACCCTTGCAGGTCGAACAGGTAGCGCTCGTGGTCGGTCATTGGGTCCTCCGCGCTAGACGACCGGCACCCGCACAGGGCGACCCGTCTGCGCCGACTCGTTGGCCGCGACGGTGATCGCGCACGTCTTCAGTCCCTCGGTGTAGTCCGAGAGGACGATGGACGGGTCGTTCTGCTGTATCGCCTGGATGAAGGCATCGTCGATGGATGCGGGCAGCGCGTGCGGGTACTCGGGGATCTCCGCCGCGCCCTTGGGCAGCACGACCGGGGTGTCGCCGAAGCCGTACTGGATCCGCAGGTGGCCCTCGACGATCAGCTCGACCCGCGACCCGCCTCCGCCGTCCGTCAGCGCCGACGATGTGGTGATGTACCCGATCGCTCCGCTGGCGAACTCGAGCATCACGACCTCGGCGTCCGGAATCGTGTTGTTCTCGGCGTCCGTGTTGACGCGCAACGCTTCCTTCTTGTAGACCTCGACGACGTCGCCAGCGAACATCCGCAGTATGTCGAGTTGATGGGTGGCCTGCTCGTGCAGCATTCCGCCCGAGCGGCTCATCACGCGCCACCAGTGGTCAGGCCCCCCGGCGATGCCACCCCAACGCTCTGTGACGGCCATCGTGATCGCCTTGTCGGCGAGGAAGTCGCGGACAGCGTGCGCGGCCGGCTGGTAGCGTAGCTGGTATCCCACGCACGACAGCACGCCCGCCTTGTCGATAGCTTCCTTCGTCTCGTAGCCGCGGTCCATATCCATGACGACCGGCTTCTCGACGAAGATGTGCAGGCCCTGGGCCGCGGCGGCGGCCTCCGCGCCTTCGTGCGCGAATGGCGGGAGTGAAAAGTAGCAGACGTCGAGGTCGACGCCGTCGAGCATGCGCCGCCAGTCGGTGTGCGCTTCGCCTCCGTGCTCGGCGGCGGAGGACTTCGCGCGGTCCTCGGAGATGTCGCAGCACGCGCCGATCTCGACGCCATCCATCGCCGCGAGACGACGCAGATGCCCCTGCGCGTTACCGCCCGTGCCGACGTAACCTACTCGCAACATGGAATCTCTCCTCCGAGGCGCGTGCCCGCGCCGGTACGGGAAGCGGAGTGGCCGCTGCCGTCGCGCGGCATGGAGGATAAGACAGTTCTCGGGCTGGGCTCAACAGGGCCGGCGTCGCGTCAGTCGGACAGGTCGGAGACGTCGTTCAGCGAGCAGCGGAGGGCGACGCAGACCTGAGACAACGCCTGGCGTTGTGTGCGGCTGTCTTCGACGAGTAGCGCGCGGTACAGCGTAGACGAACCGACCGTTCGGGCCAGCTTGCCGAGGCTAGTGCGGCGCGACGCGACGACTGCGTTGAGCTTGTCGATGTTCGGCGTGCGGAGCGAGGCAAGCGCGGACACGGGCGGCATATGGCTGGTCGACATCGTGGCATCCAGTGCGGGCTCGGAATCATGGCGATGACCTACATGGGTAACGCGCGAACACCCGATAGGTTCCATTCCGATGTCGATTGCCGTCGCGCTAGATGGGGAAGTCCTGGTTGCCCGCAGTCAACCCACCATCGATCGTGAAGACGGCGCCGGTCGCGAACGACGCCTCGTCCGACGCGAGGAACAGAGCGCAGTTGGCGATATCCTCGACCGTGCCCAGCCGCCCTAGAGGGTAGAAGGCGGCGATCTCGTCCCAGATGCCGGGCGTCCTCGCGAGGACCGGTTCCCACACTTCCGTCTCGATCGATCCCGGACAGATCGTGTTGACACGGATCTTGTGGCGTCCCTGCTCGACGGCCATCGATTTGGTGAGGGCGATGATCGCGCCTTTGACGGCGCTGTAGACGTGGATGCCCTGGAGGCCGAACAGGCCGTTCACGGACGAGATGTTCACGATGCTCCCGCCGCCGTTCGGTTGCATGCGCTCGATGGCGGCGAGCGAACACTCGTACGTGCCCTTCAGGATGACGTCGATCTGCGGCTGCCAGTCGTTCTCCATGACATTCTCTTCGGCGCATATCGCGTTGTTCATGAGGATGTCGGGAGGGCCGTAAGCCTTGTCGCACCGATCGAACAGCTCGGCGACTTGGCCCGAGTCCGAGACATCGGCCGCCACGAACGTGGCCGCCCCGCCAGCGGCGGTGATCTCCGCGACGGTCTCTTCCCCCCGCTCGACGTTGACGTCATCCACGACGACGCTGGCGCCCTCCGCCGCGAACCGGGTCGCTGCGCCCTTGCCGATGCCACGAGCCGCGCCCGTGATAATGGCCACCTTACCCTCGAGTCGCATGTCTCACCCCCTAAATGCAGCCGTGCCAGCCGACAGGCGTCGCCCGCCGCGGATCTGCGGCCGCGTCCGCCAACCCTGTCCTGGCGTGCGCCTGCGCACCGCCGCGATCCTGGACAGGCACACGCGGCAGGCGGCACGTGGATTCTGCGCTTGGCTGCGGGCGGCTGCAAGATGCCACGCGCGTGGGCCGCGTCCCGGCGAGTTGGTCGGCGCCGACGATGGGCCTCGAAGGCGTGGGATGGCGCAGGACCCACGCCAAGCAGCCGCAGCGAAGGGGTGACGTCCGCGCTACCCGCGGGTCCGCCCACTAACAGCGTCTGACGGCGCCCCGCGCCTTGCGGCGACCGTACGGCATACGCGCGTGCGTAGCTGGGAGGCTGCGGAACGCATCTGAGGGCTCAAAACGCAGCGTGCGCGGGCCGACGCCTCGTGACGGCGGCTGCCGCGCTACGTCGCGATCGGGTACGTCCCGTACGTCCGGCACGCTTCGTAGAACGCCAGGGAGTTCTCCAGCGGAGTCGACGGCGTCAACTCCGAGGAGGAGCCTATGAACAGGCCGCCACCCGGCGCTACGGCGCGCATGTCGTCCCGCACCGTCGCCCGGATGTCGTCGGGGGTACCGAGGGGCAGGAGCTGCGAGCAGTCGATCCCGCCGACGAGCAGTAGATCGTCGCCGTAGCGGGCGTGCAGCTTCTGGAGCGTCATGCCCGCCAACGGCTCGATGGGATTGAGGCCGTCGATCCCCATGTCCATCAGGTCGTCCATGATTTCCCACAGGCACCCGTCGCTGTGGTAGACCACCTGGATGTCCGCCGCGTGCAGTATGTCGACGCACCGCTTGAGCATCGGGACGAACGTGCGTCGAAGGTACTCCGGCGAGTAGAGCAGGGCGTCCTTGTAGGCGATGTCGTCGCCGATAAAGTGGATCGGCGCGAGTTGCTCTTCCGCGGCCACAGTGGCGTACCGGGCCGCGGTCTCGCCGGCTACCTCGAGCAGCCGCTCGAGTTCCTTCGGGGCGTCGTAGATGTAGTAGCCGAAGCGCTCCTGACCCATCAGCCCGAACGTGCCGTGGAAGCCACAGCCCGAGCCCGGGACGTACATCGTGTGGGGCGCGAACAGTTCCTGGTTGGCGCGTATCCCGGCGGGCCAATGCTCGCGGATGTGGTCGAGGTCAGTGGGCTCGGTCTTGTACGCGCGCAGGTCTTCGAGCGATTCGATGGGGTAACGGACCCGCCAGTTGCTGCGCCCGGTCACGCGCGACGACTGTTCGCCGGTGACCTCCTCCGCATGCTGGTCTTGCTCTTCGGAATACGACGCGCCGAAACCACGACACAGGTCGATACCCAGGCCGTGATACGTCTTCACCATCGCGTCGGCGTACGAGTCACCTTCCTCAGAGAAGTGGTCGACGACCGTTGTGTTGTCGATGTAGTCCCAGATGGGCACGCGGTCGCCCTCCTGGAACGTCATGGCGCGACGGATGCGCTCCCAGACCTGCGCGTCAAGATCGCCGCCGTACCCGGTAGTCGGTCGTGCCGTAGTCGCCGTGGGCATGGGTCGTGGCTCCACATAGGGTCGGGCGTCCAGCGTGCCGTGTCGAGTAGTAGCACACCACAACGCGGTATGGCGCCCCGGCGCCGAAGACGTGGTATAATCGGCGCGGTCGGAAGCCCCACAACGAGGAGACGGAGACCACCTTGGCGCCAGACAACCCGACGACACCGCCGTCCTGGCTCGACACGTTCTTCAGCATCGGCCTGCACGCGCACAAGGACGCAACCGATGCGGCTCTGCCCGACTTCCCGCTGTCGACCCGCGTGACCGTCGAAAGCACCTTGGGCTTCACGCTGTCGGGCGAATCGCACAACGCCGTGATCCGCCAGCTCCTGCTCCTTGACGGCCGCCTTCCGTACGAGCCGTTGGTGACGTTCCTCACTATCGTCGCGGGACGGTTGGGCGGCGCGTACCTCGACATCGGCGCGAACATTGGGTACTGCAGCGTGCTGGCGGCCTCCGCGTCGTCGACGCCGATGGCGGTCCACGCGTTCGAGCCTTGCGCGCAGAACTTCTCGTGGCTTCGACGTAATGCGCAGGAAAACGGCAAGACCGGAGAGATCCTGCAGTACCTTGTCGGGCTTGGCGCTGAGGACGGGTCCGCAGAGCTGTCGCAGTATGGCACGGGGTCGTCCTTCGTGCGTGGGTGGGACGAGGGCAGAGGCGACGCGTTAGGGCTCGCCCAGGTTGCGGTGCGGCGACTCGATTCCCTGATCACCGACGCGCTTCTGACCGCGCCTACGTTCGTCAAGATTGACGTCGAAGGGTACGAACTCCCAGTGTTGCGGGGTGGTGAACGTACTCTCTCGCACCCTAACGTCGCGGGTGTACTGGCCGAGATTGGCCACGTCCATCACCCAGGGGGCTACAACCCGGACGCCGCGGAGGCAGTGCGGACCCTCGAGACGTACGGCTACCGGTGCTTCGGTCTGCGGGTTGTCGGCTTGGATGGCGACGGCATCCCGAGCATGGAAGTAACGGCCGCGGAGGATGTCGACATGGGCGAAGACGGTGTCGACGACTGTCCGGGGCTGTGGTTGGGAGTGCGCCGCGACGACCCGGCCGGGGCGGGCGAGAAGCTCTTCTCATCGCTCGCGCTGTTCCCTCTGTTCCTCCAGCTCTATCCGGCTCCGATCGACAGGCTCACCGGCATCCTCGCCGATATGGGGTGAGGAGCCGTCAGAAGTAGAGTCGGATCGTCCCGTACAGCGTGTCCGCATACGCGGCGAATTCCGCCTCGGCGGTGTCCGCGGCAGGACCGATGCCGACGAACGCGCCCGCTGCCAGGTAGACGTCCTCTGCGAAGCTGTACTCCACGCTAGGAGCCAGGAGCGCCGACCCGTCGATAAGGTTGACGATCACCTGCAGGCCTCCGGCCACCAGCGGGTTCGTCGCCAGCGATGCTCCCACCGCGGCGTAGTGCCGCCCGAGGAGGTACGCCGCTCCATCGACGTACGCGGGCGTTCCGGCTAGAGACGCGTAGCCGTCGGCGCGGTTGGCGCCCGAAGTGTTCAGGTGGTATTCGGCGAACGTGTACACCATCTGCGCGGGACTGTAGTCCAGCCCTGCCGACAGCCGCGCGTAGTCGTCCGCCTCGACGCTCTCGGTGAAGGTGTACGCGGCCTCGAGCCAGGTACCGGCGCCACCTACCGTCCGAGCGACATCGATACCCAGCAACGCATGGCGACGGAATCGCATCGCCAGAGCGGAGACGTCGGTCTCTGCGACGTAGCTCTGCGCGCGGACGAAGTACGCAGAGGCGTCGGGGGCGAAGTCGTCGCCAAAGACGGCTCCCGCATCTAGTTCGCTGAACGCTCCCAACGCGTAGCGGACGCGAACGGCGTCCACGCCGGGCCGTTCCTCCTTGTCCAGAGCAGTGTACGAATACGGGGCGAGCACGTCGGTGGGGTTGACGAAGCGGGCCGATCCGAAGGCCACCGTCTGCCGCCCGACCGAGACATCGGCGGAGCCCGCGGACCACTCGACCCACGCCCGGTCGATGTTGTGCGTAAGGGAGAATGTCCCCGCCGCCCGGCTATCCGACGGGTACATCAGCTCCGGCGCGTCTATAGCGCGGTAGACGCCGCCTCCGGGGCGTGTGGCTGTGACGTCTTCATCCCGTGCGGCGGCCTGGACGCGGGGTGAGACACCGTAAGCCAACTCGGTTGCTACGCCCTCGCGCGGCCGCCACAACGCGCGCACCCTAACACGCGTGGCCGCTAAGCCGTCCAGCGGCCCGGTTGAGGCGGGATCGTCCAACGCGGTGACGAATTGCTTGACATATCCGCCCACCTCGACGTCGGCCGCCAACAATCGCGCTCCTGCGAGCAGGAACGCGGCCGCGGTTACGGCGGCGATGCACGAGAGCATCCGCGCGGCGCGCGATCGGCATTGGTTTGGGTCGGTGGCCCCGAGTTGTGCTCGGCCCGGGTCGTGTGCCTTCTTCACGTCCGTGCCTTCCTCGGGCGTGCCCAGGGAGGACATGTGCGCCAACCCTCATCCCCGCCAGTCGGGCAGGAGTACGAGCACGCCGTATGGCTTCGCCTCGCCAGGTCGTTGCCACCAGGGCCGGCGACCGCTCCATGCGGCCCCACGCGCGCCAGCGTGCGCGCAGGCGCAAGAGTGGGAGGCCACGAACATGGCCACCGAAGCATACGACCGGCCAGAGATCGTGGGAAGGGCAGGCCGCCGCGCCCCTCACCACGTCTCGCGGTGAGGCGCTGGCGACGACATGCACAGCGGCGACTCGGCGGGGGTGACGCGATATCACATGCCAGCGCCGCCTGCGCAATGCCCCGGGGGTCGGTGGCCGATCCCGCCGAGCCGGGTGTCTCGCCTGCGGGGTCCGGGCCCCGCCGAGACCCGGGCCCTATCGTATGACGTCGAATGTGCCCGTGACCTCGTCGTAGGCCACGAGCATGACCGCCTCGCCCGTCTCAGGGTCGTTGGCGTTGTCGGCATGCCGACAGCGTATGGTGATGGCGCTCCCGGACGGCGTGGTTACGCGGGCCCGGCCGTGCTCGCTGTCGATGCGGTCGCTCACGACTGTTGCCATCACGCCGACCAGGCCCCGGAGTGAATCTGCTGTCTCCTCCGTCGGAAGTAGGCGCCGCGCCGCGGCCGTGCCCAGCACTCCAGTGGCCCACGCGGCGGCCGCCGCTGCGCCGGCGCCAACGAGGGCGCCCGGCAAGACCTGTAGGGACGGGTACGCGCGGGTTAGCACAAGACCGGTGATGGACCAGCCGGCTACGAGGAACGCGGCGGTGAGGCCGGGGACGTTGGAATCGGGCAGAAGCGCACGCAGCAGGGCGCTTGACCTGCCGCGGCCGCGCGCTACATCCAGCGCTGCAGACGCGTCGACATCGACGCCAAGGGAGCGAAGGAGGGCGGCAAGCACCACGAGGGCGACGGGCGCCAAGTAGATGAAGTTGTGCCACGCGAACACGGGACAACCTCGGGTGTAGCGGACGAGTAGGTCACACGATCTCGAGCATGCGGTTCAGCGCGATGAGCGCCCACTCCGCGATGTCGTCTGCCACCTTGATCTCGTTGACGACGTTCCCGTTGACGAGGTTCTCCATGACCCACGCCACGTGCGGCGGGTCTATGCGGTTCATCGTCGTGCACAGGCACATGTTGGGGTCGACGCTGACGATGAACTTGTCCGGGTGCTCCTTGGCGAGCCGGTTTACCAAGTGCAACTCCGTGCCGATCGCCCATTTGCTGCCTGGCTCCGCCTCCTCAATCGTCTTGACGATGAACCCGGTGGAGCCGGAAAGGTCCGCGTGCTTCACCACCTCATGCTTGCACTCGGGATGGACGAGCACCTGGATGTCAGGGAACACCTCGCGAAGGCGTTGCACGTGCTTAGCGTTGAACAGCTGATGGACAGGGCAGTTGCCCTTCCACAGGATGATTCGAGAGGCCGCGATGGCGTCGGGGGTGTTCCCACCGTACGGCTTGTCGGGATCCCAGACGATCATGGCGTCTAGCGGGACGTCCATCTCCCAGCCGACGTTCCGGCCAAGGTGTTCGTCCGGGAAGAACAGTACCCTCTGCTTCTGGGCGAAGGACCACTCGAGTATGGCCCGCGCGTTCGACGATGTGCAGACGGCGCCCTGGTACCGACCGACAAACGCCTTGAGGTCCGCGGCGGAATTCATGTACGTGATGGGGACGACCGACTCGCCGACCGTCTCCATCAGATCGTCCCAGCACTCCTCGACGGCGTCGATGTCCGCCATATCGGCCATGTGGCAGCCGGCCTTGAGGTCCGGCAGCGTGACGCGCTGATGCGGGCCGCTGAGGATGTCCGCGCTTTCCGCCATGAAGTGGACGCCGCAGAACAGTATATAGTCGGCTTCCTTCTTGGCGGCCGCCATCTGGGAGAGTTTGAATGAGTCTCCCGTGTAGTCGGCGAACTTTATGACGTCGTCGCGCTGGTAGTGGTGGCCGAGAACGACCAGGCGGTCTCCCAGGGCGCTCTTGGCGGCCCAAATGCGGTCGTCGAGCTCGTCCGCAGGCATCCTGTAGTACTTCTCGTCGATCGGGACGAAATACATCGGTGGCTCCTCACTTCGTGCTTCGTCAGTTGGAGCAACCGAGGCTCTGCCCATGTGGCATCTGCCCCGTCGCGCGCCCGCGCGGCCATGTGTGGCGCCACGTCCTCTAAACGTCCGTGCCCCGCCCGTGGGGCGGTGTGACACGTCCGCGCGGCTGTCGCAGTCGGCTCTAGTCGGCGGCGGTTTCTGCCGCGTCATCGGCGTGGACGTAGACCACGCCGTCCTCTACGCTGGTCTCAAACGTGTCGAGCTTGATGCCGGACGGCCATACCCCCGCGCCGTCCTCGAGCCTGAATTCCCAGCCGTGCCACGGGCAGACGACGGTTCCCTCCGCCGTAAGCCAGCCAGTGCCAAGGGATCCGCCCATGTGCGGGCACGTGTCGTCCACGGCGTGTATGTTGTCACCGCGCCGCGCGACCGTGATGTACCGCTTGCCGAGCTGTACGACCCGGCACTGCCCCTCCGGTAGCTCGTCCAGGGAACAGGCTTTCATGCGCTGCATCTTCGTCTCCGGGCGCCCAAGTGTCGTCGGCTGCGGCGTAGCATAGGTAAGTTCGGATGGGTTCGCAAGCGGACTACCCGTAGCGCTCCTCGGTCCACGGATCGCCGTTCATGTGGTATCCGTTCTGCTCCCAGAAGCCGGGGCGATCCTCCGGTATGAACTCGATGCCGCGCACCCACTTGGCGCTCTTCCACGCGTATAGCTTGGGGACGATGGATCGCAGCGGCCAGCCGTGTTCGGGGTCCAGATCCTCGCCGTCGAGGCGGTAGGCGAACATGACGTCGGCTTCGGACATCGCTTCCAGCGACAGGTTCGTCGTGTACCCACCGTCGCAGTGAAGCATGGCGTACCGGGCCTCAGGCCGTAGGGTGACGTGAGACAAGAGGTCGCGGAAGGTCACACCCTCCCACTCGTTGTCGAGGCGGCTCCATGTCGTCACGCAATGGAAGTCGGCGACGATCTTCGTCGAGGGGAGGGCCATGAACTCGTCGTACGACCAGCGCGCCTCGTTCTCGACGAGGCCCCACATTCGGAAGTCCCACGCGGCGCGCTCGAACGCCGGGGTCGGGCCGTAAGTAAGGACAGGGAACTTCTCGGTGACGTACTGACCAGGAGGAGTCCTGCGCTTGATGTCGGCAGGGGCCAGCACGGGTCTCGGTCGCGGCAATGGTCGCTCCTTCGGTACGGCTGCGCTGCCGGACGCGGTCGAGGTACCTACTTAGTAGCACCGGCCGGTCGCCTTTTCAAAGCGTTCGGGGCCCGGCGTTGACTTTCCATGCATCGGGCGGCACGCTGAGACTGCGCGCGACGACCCAGCGACTCGTAGGGTGATGGAGGCATTCCGGGATGAAGCTGAGCGACGACCAAGTGCGACGCTACTGGGACGACGGCTGCCTGCTGGCGGAGGGGGTCCTGTCAGACGCGGACACTCAGCCGCTTATCGACGAGCTGTGTGAGTGGATCGACAAACGGGCCGCCAGCCTGCACGCGGACGGGAAGCTCAGCCAGCTACACGAAGACGCGCCGTTCGAGACACGGTACGGCCGCCTGGTACAGCAGACTAGCGAGATGGGCCGGGGCATGGACATCATGCACATGCGCGGCGCGGCCATGTTCCAGTTCCTGCACAACGCCGCGCTGCTGGACGCGGTGTCGAGTCTCGTCGGGGACGAGATCACGTGCAATCCGATCCAGCATGTCCGGGCGAAGCCGCCGGCCGGGGACGCGGACAACAGTTGGTCCCACGGGGTGCCGTGGCACCAAGACGCGGCCGTCATGATGCCGGAGGCCGAGGGGTCGAACGTCGTCACGTGCTGGATACCGCTCGGCGATAGCACAAGCGAGAACGGGTGTGTGCAGGTGCTGCCAGGCGTCGCTGGCGGCGGATACATCCGGCACCAGAAGGAGGGCGGCACGATGATCGTGCCGGACCTGCAGCCCGACGTAGAGCCGGTGTTCGCGGAGTGCCGCCGAGGCGATGTCCTGTTCATCAGCAGGTACACACCGCATGCCTCCGTGCAGAACCGCTCGGATCGGTGCAGGTGGTCACTGGATCTGCGGTACCAGCCGACGGGCGAACACACGGGTCGCACCGCGCACCCGGACTTCGTGGTTCAGAGCGCGTCGAATCCCGGCAACGTCATGGATGATGTCGAGGAGTGGCGGCGGCTCTGGATCGACGCGTTCGAGAACCCCAGCGGCGCCGCGATGCACCGGGAAGAGTAAGACGCGTCCCGAGCCCAAAATGCCCCTGCTCGTCTTGACATTGCCCGTCCACTGGGATAGTCTCTTAGACGCGACCGCTACTGAGTGTCGCCGGCGCGTGCGCCGGGCGCGTGGTGGAATTGGTAGACACGTCGGACTTAAAATCCGCCGTCCGTAATGGACGTGAGGGTTCGAGTCCCTCCGCGCCCACCACACCTAGCGGCTGCGCAGCTTGACGCGGGGTGGAGCAGTCTGGTAGCTCGATGGGCTCATAACCCATAGGTCGGGGGTTCAAATCCCTCCCCCGCTACCACTCGGAGAATCCAGCAGTTATCATGACTGCTGGATTTTCTGCGTACGGGGGCAGCAGTCATGCGCGACATCAAGAGATACCGCGCCGCAACTGATGCGATGATCCGGGTGCACGCTCAGGACCCACGCCGCGAAACCGACGTGGACGGGGAGCACCCCGTCGAGTTGCTCTACACGCAGCGGCTCGTTGCGTGGATCGAACGCCTCGAGGCGGAGCCGTCGGAGGAATTGCTGCTCGCGGCGCATGGGCTGCATCTGTCTCGCTGGACGATCCCGCGCGACTCGTACCCGATGACGCGCAAGGCCTACCACGACTGGCGCGACCGGTTGCGCGCCCTCCACGCGGACGAGACGGAAGCCGTCCTGCGGGAGTGCCTGTACGACGACGCGACCGTCGACCGCGTGCGCGCGTTGGTTCTCAGGACGACCTACCCGGACGACCCGGAAAGCCGGATCATCGAGGACGCCGTCTCGCTTCTGCTGCTGGATCGCCAGTTCGTAGCGTTCGCGGCCAAGACGGAACGCGCGAAGACGCTCCGCGTGGTGCGCCGCGTGTGGGCCCGTATGACGCCCCAGGCTCAGGAGATCGCGCTGACGCTGCCTCTCGACGAGGATGGGGCAGAGCTAGTGCGCGAGGCGTTGACCCCGCCGGAATGACGCTCCCTCGTGAGGGCGTCCGTCGTCACTGCTCCCACTTCAGTCCCGTCCCATCGGCGCCGTCGTCTGTACCGTCGTTCGCGGGATGGTAGATGTCCTCCGCCTGGAGGAACCTCACCAACGAGATGCCGTAGCGCTGTAGCTGACGCACTAGCTGGTTCGCCCGGTTCATCAGGTACCGGTAGGCGATGTACGTCGGCAGAGCGACGACGAGACCTGCGAACGTCGTCAACAGCGCCACTGAGATGCCGTCGGCCACGATCTGTAGCTGGTCTGCGCCGCCTCGCTCGAAGAGAGCGTCGAAGGAACGGATCATACCCCACACGGTCCCGAGCAAGCCCAGAAGCGGCGCAACTGCCGCGACCAACGCGAGCATGAACAGATTGCGGTACAGGACGGACGACCGCTGCCGCACGTAGGCGCGGACCTCGGCCGCCAACGCCGTGCCGGCGGCTTCGCGGTTGACCACGCCATAGCGGAGCAGGTCCATGACCAGGAGCGGCCGCGTCTCGCAGAGGGCGACCGCCATGTCGTAGTTCCGTCGTTCGAGGAGGCGGTAGACGCGCGTGATGATGTCCGCGGGCGTTCGCTGCTCGCGCCGCAGAATCGCCAGGCGGTCGAGGACGATAGCTGTGGCCGCCAAGGACAGGAAGAGCAGTGGGATGAGCATCGGGCCGCCGCTGCGCAACGTGGCCATGCCCGTGGAGAACTGGCTGAGATAGGCGCTCATAGAGGGGTGATTCCTGTTCGCCCACGGCGGGACCGGGCGGCGCGCGACGCCTGGAATTCTAGGCCCGTGGACATTGGTAGACAACGGCGCGGGCCGAATGGGCGTTACGCCGCGCCCGGGTCGTGGCCGGGCGCCCGTCGTGCTAGAATCGCGCCGGCCCGACCCGTGCGTACGGTTGAACGAAAGGGACGCTCCTTGCGATTAGGTGGATTCTTCTCGGCCGCGACGCGTGACGACCTCGAGCGGGTCGCAGACAGGCTGGACTGCTACGGATTAGCGGCGATACCCGCGCCCGGCGGTTACCACGAGTGGCCCGACGCCGAATGCTCGGCATATGGCGAAGAGGCCTCGCGCCTGGATATCGTGATAGGGGAGTGCGGCTACTGGGCCAACCTGCTCGTGCGCGACGGCGAGACGCGGGCAACCCGCATCAATGACATTCGGGCCCGGCTGGCCAAGGCGGAGGTCCTTGGGTGCGGTTCCGTGGTAAGCCTCGTCGGTAGCGCACACCCGTCGGGCGGGGCCGCGGCGCCGGACGCCTACAACTACAGCGACGCGTGCAAGGATGAGTTCCGAGAGATCGTGCTCCGCATCCTCGACGGCCTCTCGTTGGACCGCACGAAGTACATCATCGAGCCGTGGCACAACACGTTCTTCTACAAGCCGGCGGACATCGCCGAGTTCATCGACCGCGTGGATCATCCCGCGTTCGGGCTACATCTCGATCTGATGAACATGATCAGCCAGGAGACGTTCTACGACACGACGGGGCTCGCGCGCGAGACCTTCGCGCTCCTGTCGGACCACGTCGCCAGCGTGCACCTCAAGGACGCGCAGTTCGATGCGAGCCACCACTGGGTAAAGTGGGACGAGGTCGACATCGGTGACGGGGTAATGGACTACGAAGCGTATCTGACAGGCCTCGCCGAGCTGGACGAGGACATGCCGTGTTACTGCGAGCACATGTCCGAGGAGCGCGAGTATGCGCTGAACTTCGCGCGGTTGCACCACCTTGCCAAGGGCGCGGGCGTGGCGTTCCGACGACGCGCGGCAGTCGCGTAGCCGGGGCGCGGATTCTGTTGCTGTCGCAGTTGGCGCCGGGGCACGATTGAGGTGATAGCGACCTCGCGTGGGCGCCTGCATGGCAAGTCAGGGATCGGTCGCGCATGGCTGACAAAGTTCTCGTCGTCGACGACGAGCCGGACATTCTGGATCTCGTCGAGCTGACGCTCGTCAGCGAGGGCTTCGATGTCGTCACCGCGACGGACGGAGCCGAGGCGTTGGCCGCCGCGCACGCCGAGGGACCCGACCTCGTCCTTCTCGACGTCAGCATGCCGGACCTCGACGGATTCGAGGTAATGCAGGCGCTTCGCGGAAGCCCCACGACGCGCGAGATCCCGGTGATCATGCTCACGGCCAGAGCGCAGATCAGTGACAAGCTGCGCGGTCTCAGTTCGGGCGCCGACGACTACATCACTAAGCCGTTCGAGCCCTCGGACTTGGTCGCGCGAGTCACTGCGGCCCTCGGGCCAGCGCCGTCGGCAGGAGTGGAAGACGTGTCGGCTCCACTCGAGCAGTGGTCCGGGGAGATCGAGGAACTCGCTCGTCACTTGGAGACGGCCGCTCAGATTCAGCTTGGGCTGATGCCGGAGGAATCTCCTCCACTGGCGGGTTTCCGCGTCGTTGGGATGCTTGAGAGTTCGCTGAACGTGTCCGGGGACTTCTACGACTTTATCCAGCTGGACGAGGACCGCGTCGGGATCGCCATCGCGGACATACGTGGGAAGGGCATCCCCGCGGCGCTGCTGATGGTCATGGTGCGCACGGTTCTGCGTATCGTCGCTCGCGAGGGGCACGGGCCAGCGGAGGCCCTACGTCGCGTCAACGACTTCCTCGCTGCCGAGACGGCCCCGGACATGTTCGCGACGATCGTCTACGGAATCCTCGACACGCGTCGTCGCGAGTTCACGTACTGCAACGGTGGACACTGCTACCCCTTGCATGTGCGGGCGTCCGACGACTCCGTCGCGACGCTCTCGACCGGTGGCATGCTGGTCGGCGCGTTCGCGTCCGCTACGTACGAGGAAGAAACCGTGTCACTCGGGCAGGGGGACCTCGTCGCGCTCTACACGGACGGGGTGACAGAGTCGGAAAGCGAGGCGGGCGAGCACTTCGGTGAGGACCGCATCCTCACCCTGGTACGCGACATGGCGCGCTTGACGGCCGATGCGCTTTGTGGTACTGTGCGGTCGCGCTTGGCGGAGTTTCGCGGGGGCGCGCAGCGGTCCGACGATCTGACGATGGTGGCCATCCAATCCGACTTCGCACAGGGAGGGGCGACGACTTGAGCGCGCAGGCCGACGCTCATAGCCCCGAGGATGTCCGCGAACTCATTCTCGTGATGCCTAGCGATATCGACTACGTGCCGGTTCTAGAGGCCGTGACGGGAAAGGTCGCGCGGGACCTGAACTTCGACGAGGACTCTGTGGAGTTGATCGGCGTGGCGCTGATCGAGGGCGCAATGAACGCCATCAAACACGGGAACAAGTACGACCTCACGAAGCGCGTCTACGTGACGCTGAGAATCGACCCCGTGCAGTTGCTGATAACGATAAAGGACGAGGGCGAAGGGTTCGACCCTGGCGCGGTGGCCAACCCGTTCGAGGGCGACAACCTGTTCCGCGACAGCGGGCGCGGCATCCTCATGATGAACGCCTATATGGACGAAGTGTCGCACAATGAGGACGGCACGGAGTTGACGATACGGAAGACGCGGCCAGGCGCGTAGAGACGCCTGTGGGTCCAGGGCCGCAGCCCTCGGGGCCGGCCGCCGACGCGATGTCCTGCTCCCCGACCGGTGGGTTCGCCCTTCGCGGGTTGCGAGCAATGATTCCGATACGAGCCGGCGTGACTAGATCGATTTCGCCGGTGCGAAGGAGGTACGTGAGTGGAACTTACATTCCGTAAGAACGGGGTTGTTATCATCTTCAATCTGAAGGGCAACATCATCGGCCCGGACGGTTTGAAGTTGCGCGAAGCGTTCCAGAAGGCGATCGAGCTCGGTGGCGACACCGTGCGTATCCTCGTGAACCTCGAAGGCACGGGCATGATGGACAGTTCAGCCCTCGGCGCGCTGGTGAATGCATACACGCACATCCAGCAGAAGAAGGGCCGGATCGGCATCATGAACGCTAGCGCGAACATTGAGAAGCTTCTGTCTCTCGCGAAGCTCGCGCAGCTGTTCGAGCAGTTCCCGGACGAGGACGCCGCGGTAGAGAGCCTGTCCTCGTAGCGAGACTGACGGCATGGCCGCCGCATGTTCAGGAGGCGTGCGTGGACTTTAGCGTGCGCGTCGACGGTTCGGCGCTGGTCGTCACGGTAGTTGGCCGTCTGATCGCAGATCAGAGCGCACGGCTGGGACGCGCGTTGGAGGAGGCGCTCGCAGAAGCGCCGGACGACGTCCAGTCACTGCTCCTGAACATGCGGGACGTGCCCTACATCGATAGCCAGGGTCTTGGTTCCGTGATCCGCGGGCAGCAGGCCGCCGCCGCAAAGGGCGGGCGAGTCGCTCTCGCCGAGCCCGCGCCCCATATCAGCCGCCTTTTCACGGTCACAAAGCTGACGAACGTGGTGTCTCTCCACGACGATGAGGCGTCCGCATTGGCGGCGCTGGCGTCGCAGGAGACACTGTAGGGATGCGGCGCATGCAGCCCGGGGAGTTGGCGCATGTCTGACGCGGATCGCGCCGGGACAGACACGCGGAGCGCGATCCCGGACGGCGTCGCCATCAGGTGCGTCGCGTGCAAGGAGGTGCTGTTCGCGCGCGAGCACGAGCGTAGCGGCCGCATCTGCCCCCACTGCCAGCACCAAGCCCCACTGAACGCGGATGAGCGCGTACACTACATAGCGGATCGCGGGTCGTTGCGCCCCGGGCCTACTCCAGCCGGTCCTGTCGTCGGAAGGGCCACCTTGGACGGGGCCGAATGCGCCATTGGCGCCGTAGACGGCCTTGCTGACGGAGACCTGGCGGCCGAGGCCCTCGCCATGCTATTGGAGGTCGGCGCACCGACCATTCTCTTCTGCGCAGGTGGCGTCGGCATCGGCGACGCCGGGCCCAGCGGCCGATTCCGGAGCCACGCGCACAAAGCGTTGGCGCGACATGGCGCCGCTCGCCTGCCATACGTGCTCGTCATTACCGACGCGCACCCGGACCATGGTCTCCTTACGTCGGCTCCGTTGGGCGATGTCGTCATCGCCGAGGCCGCCGTACGCGACGTTCCCGCGCACACGCAGCCGCGGGACGGCGAGACCGCGGAGTTCCCCTTCGTCGACATGTACGTGCCGCGTGCGGAGATGCGGCAGGAACTGTCGAAGCTTCTCATGTTCTTCGCACAGGCGGGAGACACGGATGGCGAACGTCCGGATTGACCGCGTGACCAAGATCTATGGCGGCGATGTTGTCGCCGTGCGCGAGGCGAACCTCGAGGTGCACGACGAGGAATTCGTCGTGTTCGTGGGGCCGTCGGGCTGCGGCAAGTCGACGATGCTCCGCATGATCGCGGGTCTCGAGGAGATCACCGACGGCGACATCTACATCGACGAACGCCGGGTGAACGACGTCCTCCCGAAGGACCGGGACATCGCGATGGTGTTCCAGAACTACGCCCTCTACCCGCACATGAGCGTGTACCGGAACATGGCGTTCGGGCTGAAGCTGCGCCGCGTGCCAAAGGCGGAGATCGATGGTCGCGTGCGTGGGGCGGCGGAGATCCTCGGGATCACGCCGCTTCTCGAGCGGCGGCCGCGGGCGCTGTCAGGTGGAGAGCGGCAACGCGTCGCCGTAGGGCGCGCGATCGTACGCGACCCGAAGGTGTTCCTGTTCGACGAGCCGTTGAGCAACCTCGACGCGAAGCTGCGCGTGCAGATGCGCGCGGAGATCAACAAGCTGCACACGCGGCTGCAGGCGACGATGGTCTACGTGACGCACGACCAGACTGAAGCTATGACGATGGGCGACCGGATCGTCGTCCTGGACGGGGGCGTCATCCAGCAGATCGATACACCGCTGCGGCTTTACGACCATCCCCACAACCGGTTCGTCGCGGGATTCATCGGGAGTCCGCCGATGAACTTCGTCGATGGGAGTCTTGCGGGGAACGGCGACGGGCGTGTCTTCGAGTCTAGCGGGATGCGGCTGGAGCTGCCCCCCGCGTCGGTCTCCGCGCTGGATGACCACAGCGATGGGCCGGTGACGATGGGCATACGGCCGGAGCACATCCGCCCGGACGGCGCGTTCGTCGTCGCGAACGCCGGCTCGTCGATGCCGGCGGGCGTTGATGTCGTCGAGCCGTTGGGAAGCGAGATACTGGTGTACCTGACGATCGGCGACGACACGATCATCGCCAAGATCGAGCCGAGTGTGATGCCGCGCGTCGGGGAGACGCTGGACGTCGCCCTGGATCTCGACCGTGTGCACTTCTTCGACGCCGACACCGGAGAGTCACTCACGGACTAGGTGGACGACGTCCGCGTCCACTCACGTGTCAGACTCAGGCCGGATCGGCCGCTGGCCGAAGGTCCCACCCCAGTCTTCCCGGCGCGCGGGACGCACTACCGCGGCACGTCGCGCTACGCGGTGCCTCCCAGGACAAGGACGACGTAGATCGTAGCCAACGCAAGCTGGACGACGGCGAACTTCGCGGCCAGCGTGACGAACTTCACGAACGGCATGGCGATGCCGTACTTGTGCATCATCGTCACCGCAACGACGGTGGACGCCGAGCCGATCGGTGTTATGTTCCCGCCCAGGTTGGCCCCGAAGATCACGCCCCACCAGAAGCTGGGCGCGGCCTGATCGCCCATGCCGTGGAGAATCTTGCCCAGCATTGCAGCCAGGGGGATGTTGTCCGTCACTGAGCTGGCAACGCCGGACGAGAGTAGTATGGCGCCGGCTCCCGCGCGCGGGCCGAAGTCCGTCAGGACAGCGATCCCCTCCCCCAGAACGTGCAAGACGCGCGCGTGCTCCATGACGTTTATGACGACGAACAGCGAGCCGAAGAAGGCGATGAGATCCCAGTCGAGGGCGGCGTAGAACTTGTCGACATCGTGCCGGTAACGCACCAGGGCGATGACACCGAAGAGCAAGGCCACGAATCCCATGCCGAGTTCATCAAGCAGTGGCAGGACGGATTGGAGCGCAAAGCACACGATCAGCAGTAGGAAGAGCGCGATGCTGTACTTGAAGAATGCGCGGCTTGGGACGCCATCGTTCTCGTCGAAGCCTGCGACGAGTTCGGCGGCTTCGCGTTTCTCGTCGTCGCCTGTCAGGCGACCGATGCTGAACGCGCGCATGCCCATCCAGAGGGTGACCGCCGTGGCGACCACCACGAACGGCGCCGCGACGATGAAGAAGCGCACGAAGCTGATGCCCGCCAGCGCGCCCACGATGATGTTCGGCACCGAGCTTATCAGCGTCAGCAACCCGCCGACGTTCGTTAGCAGTCCCTCGACCATGAGGAAGCCGAGGAGCTTGTCCTCTCGGCCGAGTCGCTTGAGCGATACGCCGGTGAGCGACCCCACGATTATCATCGCGGTGACGTTGTTAAGCACGGCGGAGAACACGACCGTCATGACGCCATAGTAAATCAGCAGCTTGGCCGGATCGCCCCCGGACCGCTTCGTAAGCCTCAAGGCGACCCACGAGAACAGGCCAGACTTCGACGTGACGTCGACGAAGATGCTCGCGCCCACGATGATGGCGATCACGCCCCAGTCGACCGCGGGAATGTAGATGGGGAGCCGGATGGACTCGTGGAAGACGTTCACGACTGGGCCGAACGGCAGCAGCCCAGCCGCGGTCGCGCAGAGCAGGCTGATCGCGGCGAACACGCCCGTGATTAGCGACTTCTTGGCGTGGATCTTCTCCTCGAAGGCGAGGCAGAGGATCATCAGGACCAGAATGCCACCGAAGAGCGCGGTTACGGCAGGTGCGACCTCACCATGCGTCGCCTGCGGCGTCGCGCCCGCGATGAACGTCGTCAAATGGTGCACCAGCGTCGGCGCCTCCTACGTGTCTCGCCGTGTTGCGATCGCTATATCAGCAACATCGATATGTCGGCGAACTCCACCGCGGCGGCGGCGGCGAGGCCGCGCATCGCGATTTGCCGATCGTCATCGGCCTGCATGACTACGAGGGCGTGGTCGTGCCGCGGGAGCAACTCGCGCAGGACCTGCAGTGGCTCGCCCATCCGCACCAGACCAGTCGTCGTGAGCTCAGGTCTGACCTGGGACAGGCGCTGACGGCATGCCGCTATGTAGTCCTCGGCCTCCTTCAGGAGTTCAGCGCGGATGCGGTCCTCGGCCATTTCGGTCTCGATGCCCGGAATGCGCGAGATCGCGTGCATGTACCGCCCAAACACGGCCTCAGGCTCGACGTTCGCGAGCACGAGGGCGCCTGAGTTGCTCACGAAGTTGACGGCCCAGTTCACGAGACGGTCGTCGCCGTCGATGTGGTCACTTAACAGGAGAGCATCCTCGAGCTTCCTGGTCGCCTGCTCGAAGCCCGGCGAGTCGGGAGATGGCGTCACCAGCACCGGCACGCGCGTGCTCTGCGTCAGAACGTGGACGTAGACGCCGAGGCCGAAGTGCGCGTCGCTTATTGAGTCGTGCAGGTTGCGGTGAGTGACTACCAGATCGGCATCGTAGCTGGACAGTCGGTCGACGAACTGCTCGCGGGTGTCCGGCACGTCCCCGTGCCAGGACTCCCATTCGAGGGAAGCGTCGGGATCGCCGCTTTCCACATACGCGCGGACGCGCGCGTCGAAGGCCTCGGCGGTTCCCGCGGGCCGGTCGCTCAGGACAAGCGCGCGCCGCACGGGCGGCGGCTCGAAACGGTAGACGGTCCTATCGGCGCTACGGAAGACAGACTCGAACTCGTCGATGCGATCCGGCATGGTCAGACCTGCTCTTGGTAGCGCCGCCGGATCAGTGATAGAGGAATATGGGTATCCCGGCGTCCTGGACTGTGGCCTTGGTCGTGCTACCCACGAAGAAGTTCGTCAGACGGTTCCTGCCGTAGGCGCCCATGACGAGAAGGTCGGTGTCGTTCTCGCGGATGTGGCCGAGTATCGCTGCGGACGGACGGCCCTCGGCGCGGACGACGTTGGCCGGGACGCCGTAGCTGGCGCAGTAGTCGCGCAACGACTCGAGGAGGCGGTCGCCGTCGTCGGCGTCGTCCGTCACCGTGATGAGTGTCGTCTCGCACTCGTCCCAGATTCCGAGCATGAGGAACATCTGGATGGCGCGGGCGGACTGGAGGCTGTCGTCGTAGGCGACGAGCACCTTGCGTATGTCTCTCGGTTCCGCAGGCAGGGCGACGACCGGGGTGAGCCCATGCTCGAGAATCCTGTTGAGCGTGTCGCCGGTTTCCTCCTCCGCGCCATACCTGAACGCGGTGCGCTGCCCGATGACGATCACGTCGTGGTACTTGGACGCCTCAATGATCTCCTCGAACGGCTTCCCGGTTTCGGCGTGTATCGTATGTGCGACCCCGCGCGCCTCGCACGTCGCGGCAAACTCCGTCAAGACCTGCTCAGCCTTTGCCTGCGTCTCCGCGAGTAGCGTCTGCTCCAACGCCGCCGCGGAGCGTCCGGCCCCCGCTGGCGTCGGCCCGACGAAGCGCTCGATCCCCGGTAGGTCGACGACCGCAATGCCGGTGACAACGTCGTTGGCCGAGGCGAGCTTGCAGGCGTAGTCCACCGCTGTGCGCGAGTAGTCTGATCCGTCCAGGCCGACGAGTATTCGCGCGTATATCGACTCCGTGCGGCTAGTCGGAACCATAGCGCCCTCCGTGGAAGCTTCGGTGGTCTGCCCGCGCCGGCCGGTCGATCCTGGCGAGCTTCAGACCCAATGTAGTCGGCTCAACGGGTCGTGTCAATGCGGCTCGTCTAGGCGGCGTGTCGCTGGGTGGTCGGGGGGCCGAAGAGGGCGTCACGGGCTCTGCATCCCGGCCGGACCGGGAGCCGCGCGCCGCTCCCTCAACGCTGTTGCGAGCGCGGTTGGTTCGGCAGGAGCGCCGTCAGCGGCCCAGGAGCGCTGTCGCCGGCCCCGGGGCCCGGCCGTGTCCGTGGTGGCGTCTGCTGAATCCCGGACGGGCCGCCCCGCGGCCAGGCTTCGCCGGACGCGGTCGACGGGCCTGTTACTTCGGGCTCGGCCGGTCGTATTACGTTCTGCGGGGCCATCCGTCTGAACGCGCACGCGCGTGGCCCGTTTGTAAGCACGCCAGGCCGGGTGAACAGTTTGCCGTCCACTCGGGTATAGAGGTAGAGTACTTGCTTGGACGCCGGCGCCGGCCCTGCGGGCGCGGGGATACGCTCAGAGGGTGACACTCCTTGTATCGCGCAGTCGAGAAACCAGGCCGGAAGCGAGTCCGCGCGCCTGAACGACGAGTGGCGGCGCTCCTCAAGAAGGGCGAGCGGGCGCTGCTTCAGAAGCGCATTGATGTCGCTCTATCGGCGTTCACCGAGGGCATTGGCATCATCGAGGATGCCCACCCCGTCGAAGAGCGCATGCCCGCAAACATGCGCGCCTTCTACGGCCACGCTCTCGTGCAACGGGCCCGGGCGCTCGCTGTCAGCCGCGATGCGGAAGCGATTTCCGCCTACCTACACGCCCGGCTACATACCGAACTAAAGCCAGCGGACATCTCGTTCGTAGGCGGCCGACTGCTCAAGACGTTGCCCCGGTCCATGTTCGCGTTCCCGCTGTACTTGGAGTGGTACGAGAACTCCGCGGACAAGGCGCGCGCCGAGGAACGGATTCGCGAGGCTGTTGCGATCGACGGTCGAACCGACCCCAGTGACTCCGCGTTCGCTACTCGACGCCAACTTAACGAGTACCTTGGCGCCCAGAAGCCGAACTGGCTCTGGACGCTGCAGCATCTGGCCGTCGCGCATGAACTGATGGGCGATCTGGACGCGGCGCATACGATCCTGCTCGAGTGGAGCGCCCGTGAGCCCTCTAACAGCGAGGTGCGGTGTCGCGAGCGAATGATCGCGGGGCGTCGGCACCAACGCGAAGATCAGCCGATTGAGGCCGCAGAGGCCTACCAGGCAGCCATGCTCATGGGCTCACCGCTGTCGCACGAAGCGGCGGAACGCGTCCTCGACATCGCCGGTCTGACGGAGTTCAGCGACGAAGACACCGCTGCCGTCGACGCGACGTTCAGGCAGTATCTACACGACGCGACGACGCCCGCTCTCCTTCTGAGGTACGCGGAGTGGGCCGGGCTGCGCGACGCCGACGCTGAGACGTCGACACTCTACCGGGTGCTCGAGCTGGAGCCAGGCCACGCAGACGCTTTGCGGCGTCTCGCGACGCGCAGCCACGAGCAGGGCGATGTCGAGGAGGCATCGCGGCTTCTCACGCGCTACCTGGAGGCGCGGCCTCTGGACCGCCGCGCGCGTTTGATGGCGTCGGAGATCGCGGACGGGGCCTGTGACTGGGCACGCGTGATCGAGTTGCTCCAGGACATCGAGGAACGGACCCCGACGCACGACCTACTGTACGCCAAGGCCCTTACGTCGCTGGGTCGGCTGCGGCAGGCGGAGGTGACCCTGGCCGGTCTCACCCACGGCGACTTGTCGGACGAAGAGGGGTACGTCCTGTCTTCGCTCAAGGTCGACTGCGCGCTCGCAAACGGCGCATTCGACGCGGCTCTTGCTCAGTGCGCCGATCTCATGCAGCGAGATCCGGACGATCTTGAGACGCTGGCGCGACTTGGGCGCGCCCACCTCGGTGTCGAGGAGTGGGCCGAGGCCTCGGACGCGTTTTCGCGAGTTCTCGACGCTGACGCGTCGGTGTACGAAGCGCGCCGCGGGCGGGGCGAGGCGTACTACCGCCTCGGAAAGCGTGACGAGGCGGCTTCCGACTTCCGCGCCGCGCTGGCTGATCATCCGCGACAGCCGCAGATTCACTACGCCGTTGCCCTGTGCGCGCTCGACACCGATGTCGAGCTGGCGCGCGCCCACCTAAGTGAAGCGCTTGAGCAGGACCCGGCGTTCGACGGCGCGTGGTTGGCGATCGCTCGCGTGCATGAGAGGACCGAGGACTGGGCAGCGGCGTCGGAGGCCTACGCCCGCGCGCTCGCGCTCCGCGACAACAGTGACGGAGTGATCGAGCAACGGCGGACGTATGCGGCGCTCCGAGCGGGCCACCACGACATCGCTCGCGCGCATCTCGAGGCGCGGCGCGAACGCATTGGCCTGGATCCAACTCACCTCTACTACCTTGGGTACTGCTGGTACCGCGCCGGCGACGTGCGCGAGACCGCTCAGCACTGGCGCACGTCACTCCGACAGCGCGAGGACGACGCGTTGCGTGACGATCTCGCGTGGCTGCATCTCCGCCTCGCGGACGACGCGTCCGAGGCCGAGAATCGTGTGACGATGACCCAGCACTGGAACATCGCACAGGAATACGGCGCCAACTACGAAGTACAGGACGCGATCGTCGCACGGTGGGCGCGTGAGGCGATGCAACGCCTGTCGGCGTCTGGCGCCGACGCCCCAGCGCAGCGTGACGTCCAGATCGCCAACGACCTCATGGCGAACGTCCTGCGGGCCGCGCCTAGGAAGGACGTCTACGTCGCTCTGGCGGGCCTGTGCGCCGCGCGGATGGGCGATTGGCAACTCGTCGCGGACGTTGTCACACCGATCGTCGAAGACGGCGACTGGGCGCACGTCGCCGGTTACCTGCTCGGCATCTGTCGGTGGGAACAGAACTACCCCGACCGCGCAGCAGACGTGTTGAGCATGACCAAGGACTGGGGCGAGTGGGAGACCGAGGCCCAGTCGCTACGCGTGCAGATGTTCGTGGACTCGGGGGACGTCGCAGGCGCGGCGCGCGAACTCGCGATGCTTCGCGTGATGTCGCCGGCGGCCTGTCCTGTGGAAGACGCAATCGCGCTACTGCTGAACATGCGGTGTTGGCGGCAGGTGCATGACCTCGTCCAGGAGACTCCGGACGACGACCGCACGGACCTGATGTACTACTGTCTGGGTATCGCCACCTTGATGTCGAACAAGGAGACTGAGGGGCTCGACTACCTCGAGCAGGTGAACGCCGACACAACCTGGCATGCGGCGGCTCAGGAGTTGCTCCGCGTCGGGTACAAGCGTCAGGCGCTCCGAGCGTTCCAGTCCCTCGGGTGGGAGGACGTCGTTGGCCTGCTCGAGCAGGTGGCGGCCATGGACGAAACGGACGCTGCCGTGCAGTCGTGGCTCGAACGGTCGCGCGATTTCGCCCTGCTCTCTCGATGGGAGGCGATGGACCGGAACACGCTAGTGGACCGCTGGCAGTCGCGCCTGTTCTCGGACGTGGGCGAAGTCCTCCCCCTCCACCAGTGGGCGATCTTTGCGTTCTGGGACGCGCAGGCCCTCCCCACCAAGGAGCGTTGGCGCGACGCGATCTCGCTCTGGGGAACGTTGGTAAGCTTGCGCGACTACTGGGACGAGTGGGCGCTTTCCCGGCTGCAGCGACACGACCCGAACGAATGGGACGCCCGGCGCCCCGTTCAGGCGTACGAAGCGCAGCTTCAGCCGGTGCTCAGCGGATTCCTCGCCCGCCTCGCGCGACGCCTGATGACCGAGATGGTCGACTCGCTGTCGCAGTCGGACACGTCGGAGCAGGAAGCGAACGACCTACGTTACCACTTTGAGCGTGAACGGCAGACCGCCGATCTGTGGCGCGACTGGCTGAGCGACCACCCCCACCTCGCAGACTCCGTCGTGCCTTACGGCGACGATCTGCTGCACGTTCTGCGGCGATCCGGCGAGATGCGGGACATCCTCACGACGTCGACGAGCCTTCACTCGACGCGCACGGACGAGCGTCTGCTGATCTACCTCTCGCCGGTGGGGCACGTCCTGGCGGCGCTCGAGTCTGGGGCGGACACCTACGCACGGGACCGAGCCCGCGCGTTCTTCGACGACGACGACCCCTCCGTGCAGCGGTACGCGCGGATCGTGTTCGTACTCGCATCGCAGATCGTGACAGCGTTCGAGGACAACCCGCGTGAGGGGTTGGAGACGACGCTGGATGCGCGCATCTTGGCGGAAGAGGTCAAGGATTCGCGATTGCTCGAATCGCTGGCGTGGGATCCTCTCCTCATCGGCATGGTGGACGCCGCCGCCGCGGACTTGGACCGAGGTCGCGGCACGCCGCCGGACCAGCAGGCGCAGCAAGCGGGCGAGGTGCGCGAGCTTCTGAAGCGGGCGTACGAGATCACGCGCATCGAGCGGATCGCGCCGGCGATCGTACGGACGGCCTTGGTGCAGGCCCGGGCGTTGGTGTCCTTCGGGGGCGGAGCCCGACGCTCTGTCTTCGAGAACGAGTTCAACCAGTACGACGCGCAGGCGTTGGACCTACTCCACGAGACGCTCGCGTTGGCGCCGGACAACGTCGTGCTGCAGCAGGAAACCGCGCAGCTTCGGCTTAGACGAGGTCTTGTCGCGGCAGACGCCGGACGGATCAACGATGCGCTCATCGACTTCGCGCGCGCGCACGAACTCGATCCTGTCAGCCACATCATCACGACGACCTATGCCAACTTCATGATGGAGCAGGCGGGTCAGATGTGGATGGACCCCGATGGGGACGCGCAGCGGGAAGCGCTGTCGCTGGCGCATCGCGTGCTCTCTGCCAATCCGTCGGACACACAGTTGCTGGCGCGTTGCTCGCGGTTCCTCGATCTGCCTCAGACGCATGCCCTGCGCCAGGCACCCGAGTACCGCCGGTTGGCCACCCTTTTCATGAACATGACCCAGAGCGAGCGCCATGCAGAAGGATAAACCGGACGAGACGGTGGTCGGCACCCCAACGACCGGGCGCGACCGCTACGCGCGGCCCGTTGAGCTTGTCCGGGATCCCCGGGACTACAGGGAGTTGCTGACCGACGTGCTCGGCATCACGACGGATGCGAGCACCCTTGATGTCATGGAAGACAGCGAGGCCGCCGGTCAGACGAACCTGCTCGGCCGTCGGAAGCGCGACAAGGCGTGGCGTGAGATCCAGGATCCGGCCAATCGACTGGTCGAGGAGGCGTTCCTCTACCCGATGGCTCCGGTGCCCACGCCGTCGGACGACGGGTTCCCGTATTACGACGCGCAGCTGCCGGAGACGCCAACTCTCCATCGGACGGAGGACGCGCTTCAACGGCTTATCGAGACCGTCGCCGCAGCGATACCGACAGACGTCGCCAACTCAGACGCGACGCTCCGTATCTCGGGCGAGCCCGCCATGCCGGATTTGCCCGACCCCGACTTTTCCGCGGCTCCAACGCCAGCGCCTGAGCCCGTGCCGGCGCCCGTCGACTCCAGCAGCGCGACCGTCGAGCCCGCGACGGATGCCGTGGATGCGGCCGCGGACGCGGACCCGCCGCTCGACATCGACGAGATGCTACCCGAGGACGCCGATCCCGCGTAGGTAGCGGACGGACGTAGCGACGCGCTCCTTCGCTCCCTCTTCCGTCAGGTTCTCGCCCTCGATACCCTCGAGTTCCATCGTGAACGGCCCGTAAAACCCCTTGGCATTCAGTTCCCTGTACACGCGCGGGAAGTCCACGACGCCCTCGCCCAACGCCGGGAAGTACCACGTCTTGAAGCCGCCGCTTGTGTCCTTGAGGTGCACAGCCCCGATGAAGTCGATGACCTTGCGCATCTCCTCGACGCCGTCGATGCCCTCGTTGTAGTAGTAGACGTTCGCCGTGTCCCAGTTGACCCGGATGTTCGGGTGGTCCACACCCTCCATGGTGCGACGGGCCACGTCGCCGTTGGTGATGAGGTCGGGGTGCGTCTCCATGACTACCGTGACGTCGTGCCGGGCGCACGTCTCGCCAACGGCTCGTAACCTGCCGTACGCGGTCGTGCGGTCCATGTCGTCGGCCTTGACGCTCACGAAGATGTGCTTGGCGCCCATCTTCCGCGTGCCTTCCGCGACGGCGGCAAAGTCGCGCGCGATATTGGGGTTGTGGATGTTCAGGTCAGCTTGTGTGCTCGACACCGTGATGCCGTGCTGCTTGAGCGCGTCGAGCGTTCCCGGGATCTCGTCTACCGCGGGGATGGCGACTTCCACGTGCTTGACGCCGATTTCGGCGAGGTGCGCGAACGCCAGATTCTCGTACTGCCGGTAGCTTGCCGGCCGACACGCGAGTAGGTTCTGCATCGGTAGGTTCCTTGGCACTAGGCGAGGGCGTAGATCGGCCGAGCGGACTATGGCATGCCGAGGCTAGCGCCACAAGTCGAAGGCGGATCTGCTCCCCGTTGCGACTGCAGTCGCTGACGCGTACTCTTCAGCGCGCAGGCCCTACCCACAACCGTCCCGGAAGCCGACATGAAGACACCGGCGGCAGTCCTATACGAGATGGGGGTCCGGCGACCCTACGCGGAGTCGGGGCCACTCGTCATCGAGGACGTAACGCTCGACGGGCCGGCTACGGACGAAGTGCTGCTGGAGATCGTGGCCGCGGGTCTGTGCCACTCCGACCTGTCAGTGATCAATGGGTCGCGCCCACGTGTGATGCCCATGGTGCTGGGGCACGAGGCGAGCGGAATAGTGCGCGAACTCGGCCCCGGGGTGCAGGGACTCAAGGTCGGTGACCACGTCGTCTGCTCGTACGTGCCTATGTGCGGCGCGTGCTTGATGTGTAGGTCCGGGGCCCCGTCGCTGTGCGAGCCTGGTGGCCGTGCGAATGCCCGCGGGACGTTGCTCACCGACGTACGCCGCTTCCGAAACCCAAGCGGGCGCCAGCTCAACCACCATCTCGGCGTGTCTGGCTTCTCCCGCTACACGGTCGTGTCGCCGCGCTCGCTAGTGGTCGTCGATCCGGCGATGCCGCTGGACAAGGCGGCGTTGTTCGGGTGCGCCGTCGCCACCGGCGTTGGGGCGGTCGTCAACACGGCGCGCGTCGAGCCCGGAAGCGCCGTCGCTGTCTTCGGGATGGGCGGCGTTGGGCTGAGCGCCGTCATGGGCGCGCGCGCGGCAGGGGCGCATCCTGTGGTCGCGGTAGATGTGCTGCCGGCGAAACTGCGACTCGCGGAAGAGGCAGGCGCGACGCACACGATCGACGCGACCGAGTCCGACCCAATCGAGGCCGTGCGTGAAGTCACGGACGGCGGAGCGCGCTACGCGTTCGAGTGCGTCGGCTCCGTCGACGTGTTCGCCCAGGCGTACGCCGCGACGCGTGTGCGGGGATCGACCGTGTGTGTGGGTCTCGACCATCCGAGCCGCAACCTGACGATCCCCTGCGTGAGCATGGTCGCCGAAGAGCGGATCGTGCGCGGCGCGTACATGGGTTCGTCGGTCCCGGCCCGGGACATCCCACGATTCATGCGCATGTACAACGCGGGCACGCTGCCTGTGGACCTGCTGCATACACACGACATCGAACTCGACGGCATTAACGAAGCGTTCGACCGACTCGCGGACGGAGCCGCCGTCCGCCAGGTGCTGCGGTTCGACCGAGACTAGTTCAGACGATGGAACGGAAGACTGTGAGAGCGCGAGTGATCGGGATCGCCGGTCTGTTTGCCGTGACGTTCGCTTGCGTCGCGGAAGTCGCACGCCTCGACGCGACTGCGGACGTCTGGCTGTCCGACGCGAACGCGAACGAGCGCAACACAAGCGCCGGGAAGCATGAGCGCATCAAGCTGAAGACCATCCAGGAGATGGCCGCTATCCGCTTCGACCCGTCTGCCGTGGCAGGCCGCGAGATCCACCGTGCCACGCTCTACCTGCGGCGCTCCGGCGACGACATGCTCCGATATATCCGCATTTCGACGGTGAGCCAGGACTGGGCCGAAGGGGACGCCGAGGCTCCGTACTCGGAGGCAGACGGCGCGACCTACGAGTACGCCGATGCCAACGGGAAGCGACCGTGGGCATGGCCTGGCTCGCAGTTCTGTGACGTTGTCATGGGTTCCGGGAACAGCCTCGCGCAGTGGGCGGAACGGCGGGAGCTGTCGGATGGATGGGTGTCCGTGCAGATCGCGGCGGACATGGTGTACGCGATGGTCGCAGACGACACGGACGGCATCGCGATCATGGACGGCGGGAACCTCACTTACGCCAACAACTTCCTCTACAGCGCGCAATCACCGGACGGCGCGCCGTACATCGAGGTCGAGTTGGGTGGTTCGCTCCCCACGGAGTTGGCCTCGCCCACGCTTGCGGTCACCCCTGCTCCAGAGGCGGCGCATCTGGACGCCGGGGCCGCACGCGTCACCATCGGCCCGGTCGAGGACGCGTTCTGCTGGCGCGTGTGGGTGGACGGCGAGCGTGTGCCGCGCTGGCGCGTCCCTCACCCGCGCTCGGGCGAGCACACGGCCTTCCTGCTGGACGATCTTGCCGCCGAAGGGGGCCACGCTGTGCGTGTGGTCGCGGTAGGCGCAAGCGGCGCGCTGTCCGACGCGGTGGAGGAGCGATTCATCGCCTCGGTTGCGCTTCCCGCCGTGTCGCTCAAGTCGCTGGAGGCGCCCCGCGATTCGGCGACGACTCCAGCGCCGCCGGCGCCGTCGGTGCGGGTGGTGCCGCCGCTCGTGAAGATTCAGCCTGACGACGGGACGCCGATCCGCGAAGACACAGAAGCCTACGCCGATGACGGCGACGCCGTGTGGGACGGCAGCGGTGTCCGTCTCTTCGGCGCCCGCGGCGAGTACGTGTCGTTCCAGTTGGCGCTAACCGCGGGCGACGCGGTGGTCGAGACGCTAACGGTGTCCTCTACGCCACTGCGCCCCGAGAGCGGTGAGGAGATCGGGACGAGCGAGGTGGAGCTGTACCGCGTGTGGCAGGCCCGCAACGCTGACGGCCTGTGGCAGCCATCCTACTGCGTGCCGATCGAGCACGGTGAGGTTGTGGAATTGGCGGACGAAAGGCGCGACGCGTCACAACGTCGCGCCGAGACACTGTACGTCGACGTCTACTTGCCCAAGGACGCGGCGGCCGGGGTGTACAGCGGCGAACTCCGCGTGAGTGTGAATGGCGGTGACGCAGCGGCGATCAACGTCGAGGCGGAAGTGTACGGTTTCGCGCTGCCGGATCGGCTGTCGTTCTGGCCCGAGCTCAATGCCTACCGCATCCCGCGCGACGGCGACCCGCACGACTACTACCGTCTAGCGCACCAGCATCGGACGGTTCTGAACTGCTGGCGATGGGCGCCCGCGCTGGAGGGCGCCGGCGGCGACATGCAGGTGCGATGGGACGAGTACGACCGCGATGTCGGCCCTCTTCTCACGGGGGAGGCGTTCCGGGACAGTCGCCGCGCGGGCGAGCCCGTCGACGTCATGTACTTGCCCTTCGCGGATAGCTGGCCGACACCGCTGACGGAGGAGACGTATGACTACCACGGACATTGGCCCGGTCGCGGCGAGGACCGACAGCACCTGGTCGACCACTACATGGCGGCGCCGTACATCGCGGACGCCCTCAGCTCCGAGTACATCAGCGCGTTCCTCTCGGTCCAGCAACAGTTCATAGACCACTTCGGCGAGATGGGCTACGCCGACACCGAGATGCAGTGCTTCTACGGGGGCAAGAACACACATCGGATCGAGTACGGCTCGAACATGTGGTGGACGACGGACGAGCCGTATCACTGGGATGACTGGCTCGCGTTGCAGTTCTTCTGCGCGCTGTGGACCAGCGGCCGGGGCGTGGCAGATGCAGCGCATTGGCCGGCCCGCGCAGACATCTCCCGGCCGCAGTGGCAAGGGCGCGTGCTGGACGGCCTCGTCGACACGGTCTACTACGGCGCCGGCGCGTTCGGTTCGCCGGCGAACTACACGCGCGTGGGTATCCTAGAACGCGACACGGGCGTGAAGGCCATGACGTACGGCAGCGTCAACCGGGACACGGAGAGTAACACGCGTACGGTCGCGTGGATGCTCAACGCGTGGCTCCACGGCGCGGACGGCGTTCTGCCGTGGCAGACGCTAGGGTCCGACGACGCGCTGGACGGTGGCGACGCCGCGATCAACGGCGGGAACGCGCTTCTCGTGCCGGGCGGACGGTTTGGCGTTCCCGTGGTGGCGGACATGCGCCTGAAGGCGCTGCGGGACGGACAGCAGTTGATCGAGTACCTCACCATCCTCTCGGAGCGTGAGGGACTGACCCGGGAGCAGCTGCGCGCCGCGGTCCACTCTATGCTGACTCTGACCGTCCGCGCGCGCGGCGGCTCCGGCGTCGATGACGCGGACTCACTCCAGGCGGGAGTCTTCACCCCGAGGCAGAGCCAAGCTCTCCGGCGCGCCTTGGCAGAACGAATCACGCAGCGCTGAGCGTCGGATCGACGACAGCCTTGATGCCGCGACGCGCGGTGGCGGCCGCGATGGCGTCGTTGGCGTCGTCGAGGGCGTAGCGTTCGGTCACCATCGGCGACAGGTCCACCCGACCCTCCTGGATGAGGTCACGCGCCGCGCGAAGGCTATCTCGCGAGAAAGCCCACGACGCCTGGAGCTTGTGTCCCTGGAAATGGAGCTGCTCCAGTTCCACCGCAATCGTGCGACCGGCCGGAGCGAGACCGAAGAAGTTGATGGTTCCTCCACGTCGGACGGCGTCGAACGCGGTAGACAGGGCCGCCTCGTGGTCGGTGGCCACGATGACCGTATCTGCGCCACCGCCTGTCGCATCCACGAGGGCCGCCATGCCGTCCGTTGTGGCGTCCACGACCAGATCAGCGCCGAAATCCTGAGCGACGGCGCGGCGATGCGCAAGCGGCTCGACGACCACGACACGCGCGCCCTCGGCCGCCGCCAACTGCGCGAAGAGCAGCCCGATGGGTCCCGCGCCGAGAACCGCTACCGTGTCCGCCACCGGCGTGTCGTAGAGCGCGTTGATGACACAGCCGAGTGGCTCCACGAACATCAGGCGCTCTGGGGACACGTCGCCCTCGACGGTCAGCAGCCCTCCCTGCTCTACGAGGGGCCTCGGCACGACCATGAGGTCCGCGAACCCGCCGTCGATGTCATGGCCTATCCCGTAGAGCTTCGGGCAGTACTTGTGCTCGCCGCGGCCGCAAGCAGGACAGGCGTCGCAGGAGATCATGGGGTTCACGCTGGTCACGGTGCCGACAGCCACCGAGGGGTCGCGGCTTTCCACGACTCGCGCGGCGATTTCATGGCCCAGCACGACGGGAGGGGAGTAATCCGACACGATGCCGTCGATCGCCATCAGGTCCGACGCGCACACGCCACACAGGTCCACCTGGAGCAGCACGTCGCCCACATCGAGGACAGGCGTAGGTCGGTCCTCGAGGGTCAGGGGTTGTCCGGCCTGCTGGAATACGACGGCGCGCATCACGCATCCTCCTCGAATCGGTTCCGCCCTACGAACGCGTCGCGCGGCCGCCGCACGGACGGCTTATCGGCGTCAGATGATAGATAGCCGAGGCGCAAGATGAGCGCGGCCTCGAGCGAGTCCTTCGCCCCGAGCAGCGCGCCGACCTCGCGGCGTCCGTCCTCGGTTTCCAGCGCGGCGCACACGAACTGCCCACCGATGCCTCGCTCCGTTGCCGCCAGCAGGAGGTTCTGGAACATCGCCCCGATTGCGAGCGACGTCCACATGGCGCCGTTGGCCCCGGGCGACACACGCGTGCCGTCACGGAACACCACGCACAAGAGTGGGGCCTCCACCAGCAGTCGTTCCGTGGCTTTGCCGGGCCCCTGACCTGCCCCGAGCTTGCCCAGGAGCGCGGCCGCCCTGGCGTGCTTCATCAGAAACGGGGCGACCGTGTGCGCGAGGCTGGACTCGTCGAGTTGATCTCCGAGGTAGACGCCGTC
Organism: Candidatus Poribacteria bacterium; assembly: GCA_018644665.1. GTDB lineage: Bacteria > Poribacteria > WGA-4E. Next base: position 7,582 of record JABGQA010000100.1, on the reverse strand, counting down.
GCCTCGGTCGCGCCATTCGTCCCCAGTGACGCTGGTCCACCGCGCGACATCCCTGACGAAGTCGGCGTTCCCGAGCTGCTCGGCGGTGCACTCTCGGGACAGGCGCCCAAGCGCGGCCTTCGTCTCGGGCTCGTCGACGAACAGCAGCGCCCACGGCTGCACGTTGAAGGGCGACGGCGCCCACCGCGCGGCTTCGGACAAGTACTCGATGTCGTCGTCGGTGATCGGCGTATCCAGCAGTTCGGCGCGCTGACTGCGACGACTGCGGATAGTGTCAAGCAGTGTCATCTACGACGATCCGCGCTCCGATGTTGTTCGCCTTCGTCACCAGGCATACGCCGCCGTTCGGGAGGGACTCCAGGAAGGCGTCCGCCTCCGGCTTGAGGTCCTCGGCGTCGTCCACGAAGACCGCCGTGGCCGGGCCCCAACTGCTCATCGCCGCTCCGTGCGCGCCGCTGTCGCGGGCGAAGGCTAGCGTCCTATGGACGACCTCGCCCTGAGCGTCGATTTCGACCTGCTTCCACCCGACGGACTGGGACTGCTCGAGCGATCTCCCGAATGTCGGTAGGTCCCTTTCCGCCAACGCCGGGAGCATGCCCATCACGAGGGCATGGCAGATGTGCATCGCCGCCTCCGGGGGCATCGGGCAGAGGCCCTGGAACAGCCGCACTTCCTCCTCGCCCGAGATGTGCCGGCCCGCCGGGATCATCAGGAGAATGTCCCAATTCGGGAACTCCTGGCGCAGCAACAGCGGCCCTACGCCCGCGTCGGTTGAGGCCGCGGACGGTAGGTACGACTGCTTACGCCCGGGGAATCCATGCCCGCCATCGACGATGAAGCCGCCCTCTAGGAAGGCGTGCAGGCCGATGCCCGAGGCACCGCCGCGCCCGGAAAGCCGCATCACGTCGTCCTGCGCAAGTGTGATTCCGTAGAGGCGCCCGAGGGAGTGCATGACGGCGAGGATGAGCTGCGTGCCGGCGCCCAGCCCGGAGTGCAAGGGGATCGTGCGCGCGAAACGGAATTCCGCGCCGCCAACGTCCCACGCGTCCTGCAACCGGGTGACAGTTGCCCGGACGCGGTTCTCGTGCACGCCCGCGCCGAGAACCACGGTTTCATCGGAGGCGCGCGCGGTTAGCGAGAATCCTGGGTCATCGATCGCCAGGCCGATGCTGCCGTCAATACGCCCTATGTCGCCGTTTAGGTCGATCAGGCCGAAGTGAAGACGCGATGGCGTATCGACGTGCACGACCGTCATGAGCGACTAGTCCCGACCTTTGAGTCGCGCCCATGTAGTCGCGGACTTACCGGTCGCGGAGACCGCGCGCGGCGTCGGCTCGACCTCGCCCGACTCGGCGATGGCCAAGGTTGCCGCGATCACGTCTGCGGTGAGGGCGCGGTCAGCCTTATGGGCGCCGATTTGCTCCCACCGGATGACGCCCTGCGAGTCCAGAACGAACACCGCGGGCAGCGCGAGGCGAAGGAGGGGGTGCTTCACGTCGTACGCGACGATGGTCGCGGCATCTGGATCGCTCAGCAGCGGGTAAGTCAGTCCGTGAGCGTCGCGCATCCTGGCCGCGGTCGCGGGCGGGTCGACGCTGATGGCCAACAGCCCGATCCCGTTGGCGTCGAAGTCGGCGATGCTCTCCTGCAACTCCACGAGCTGCTCGTTGCACCACGGTCAGAAGAAGCCTCGGTAGAAGACGAGGACCGTCGGGGCGCCAGCGTAGTCGGCCAAGCGGACGAGGCCATCCATCGTGTCGGACAGTTCGAAGGCGGGCGCGACGTCGCCGATGCGCGCAGCTCCGGCGGACGTGGCGAACACCAGGGCTCCCGCGAGCACCGCGACGCGCACACAACCCTGTGCGAACTCCTTCACCCGCGTGTCCTCCCATGTGAGCGAGACGCTCACGCTATCCACTGGACGCCGCCAACGCGCGGATCTCACTCAGCACGATATCTGGGGTAGGCCGGTCCTTCTTGTTCGCTCCGACGTACCGGTACCGGATCACGCCGTCTCCGTCGACGATGAACGTCGCCACGCGGGCAATGTTCGCGGCCTCGTTGAGGATGTCGTAGGCGACAACCGTCTTGGCGCCAGCGTCGCTGAGGACCGGGAACGTCAGCCCCTGCTTGTCGACGGTCTCCTGCGCCTTCTCAACCGAATCGACGCTGATGGTGACGAGGCCCGCTCCGATTTCCTCGAAGCTTGCGTAGGCTGCCTGCAGCTCTCCGAGCTGCTTACGACAGTCGGGTCACCACTGGCCCCGGTAGAACACCACCGCGACCGGTTTGCCAGCGTAATCGGCCAGCGCGACAGCTTCCCCACGTCCGTTGGGCAGCGAGAACGCGGGCGCACGGTTCCCTACCTCAGGACCAACCGCAGGCGCGGGAGCTTCAGGCACTTCGGCTGCCGCCTGCGGCTTCTCCTCGGTCTTCGACCCGGAACATGCTCCCAGGACGACCAGAGCCGCTACGGCCGCGGTCATACAAAGCGTGCGGAACGACCTCATAGATGCATGAACCCCATGTCATGGCGACGGGACGACCGGATAGGTCTTAGGGTGATACGGCATGGAGCGGCCCGCGGTCAACCCGTGCGACCACGCGGCCGCGTCAGGCCTGCATCCGCTGTTGAGCTGGGCGCGCCTCGATACCGGCGACGCCGGCGTTCGGGCGCCGTGTCAGCCCAGCGATCTGCCCTTAGGCGACCCCACACTGCCGCCACCTTGCCTTCCGACTCGACGGCGAGATTGGCCTCCATGAGGGCCTCCAACTCGTCCTACTCCAGCACGCGACCGTACGTCGCGATTCCGTCGATGATGCCGCCCACGCCGTTGGTGATGGGGATGTAGAGGATCGTCTCGGCGCCGAACCGAGGGTCTCTGAACAACGCCGGGAACTCGCCAGTCACGTTGGCGCCTGTGGCCATTTCCGCGCCGCTGATGTACAGAAACGGGTTCCCGCCCGGGGATTCCCATGTCGCCACGACATGGAACCACTCTCCCGCCTTGATGACGTCCGTTGGGTCGAATTCAACGTCTTGCCAGTCGGCGTCCGCCAGGTCCTCGAAGTACAGGCCGAAGTCCCTGGGCGTTGTGTGCGCGGAGCCCGTGCCGATGACGAAGTAGACCCCGCTGAAACTGGAGTCGAGTATGCGGCAGTCCTCGTCGCCGGCGCCATCCCAGGTCGGCAGGAACCAGAAGGCAAGCGTGTCAACCGGCGCGGCCGCCGCTCCCGGGATCTCCAGCGAGCTGCCGGCGGCTTCGAGGGAGATGCCCGCGCCGTACTTGCCGGGTACCCACTTGCCGGCGTCGAGCAGGGCGCCGGTGAGATCCGCAGCGACGGCGGGGCGACTTCCTTCGCCTATCCACAGGAGCACGTCGGGGTCGGCGGGCACATGGGCCAGGCCGTATGCCGTCGCCACCAGCGACGCGACGCGCACGAGTACCGATGGTCCGCGCGTGAAGGGCCTCCTTGTCCGCACCGCGGCGTCCCGGGCTCGGGTCGTGGTGCGCGGTATGCGCCTGGTGCACGCGCCTGTTCGCCAGCGCGTAATCCGGGCTCCTCGCTGGGTGCATCGGGAGCGCGATCACTCGCGTATCCGGGCCAGGAACAGCACGGACAGGTACGGCCGGACGATGCTCCCACCGAACTCGCCGTCGATGATATCTGTGACACCAGCAAACAGCTCGCGGCGTGTGGCACAGGGAAGCGCGATGTGGCCGGAGTATGTGTTCAGCAGTCGCACATAGTCGACTGCAGTGTACGCGCGCGACCACGGATACTGACGCACGGCTACGGCGTCAAAGAGGCCAATACGGTCGATCTGGTCTACATGCTCCGCGATGCGCTCCTCGGCCGACGCACGGTCCCCGGGGTCTCCCCACTCCGGGACGACCCGCTTATACACTGTCTGAACGCGCGTGAAGAACTCGGTGTACGGCCGGGGATGATAGTTGACGACGATCGCGAGATGGCCGCCATTCGCCAGCGCGGACGCAGCGCGAGCATAGCGGACTTCGGCCGGAACCCAATGGAACGCGGTCGCGGACAACACGAGCGCGAACGTCCGATCGCGGGCGTTCCACGACTCGAACGCCTCGCACACGAACTGCACGCCTGGGTAGTCGCGGCAGTTCCTGCTGGCGACCGCGAGCATGTTCGCGCCGATGTCGAGGCAGACCATCGGATGCCCACGCCGTGCGAACGGCACCGTCGCCTGCCCCGTGCCACAACCCACCTCCAGGACCGCGTCTGCGGGCGAGAGGCCGGTCATGCGGACGATGTCCTGCAACAGGGCGTCTGGATAGCCGGGTCGCACGGCGTCGTAGTCCGAGGCCACGCGGTCGAATGTCTCGCGAAGGCCTGCGTCGGCGGGTGTCGCGGCTGTCACGTCCCTTTGTCCACGGCTGGGTCGTCGCCCAGCGCGATAGCATCGAGCCGTTCGAGGATGGCCTTCGCGTTCATCACGCCCTTGTAGACGTATAGCTGTCCGGGAAGGTCCTCGCCCAAGGCGTCCTCGCTGACCCGGAGGCGGCTGCTCACCGCGAAGATTATGCGGTGTGGAAGGCCCGCCTCGACCAGCTCAACGCGCCGCCATACAGCGTCGCGGCTCCAGTAACCCATGACCTCAAGATGCGCCGTCCGCCTCGTGGTGGCGTGGGTGAACAGTAGGTCGGGCACGCATAGCCCTACGCCGGGCAGGTCCAGGAGTTCGCGCGCGGGCGCAACGCTCCATGCGGAGTCCAGCGCCTCGACCTGAGAGCGCAGCTTCTCGACCTCGTCGGGCAGGCGGGCGGCGGCGGCGGCAGGGGACCCCGACACGGCGCCCTCAAGACGCAGCGTCAGCGGCTCTCGATCCGGGCCCCAGAGGATGTCGGCTTCGAGTTCCCATTGTCCCGATTCCTCGAGGACGGGCAGAAGGAGCGCCAGCTGCAGGCCGTATTTGGTGACCGCCTTGAACAGGCTGAACGGCCCGTCTATGTCGATGCGGTACCCCCCGTCTGCCCCCTCGGCCACGGTGTACAGGAGGCGACGGAACTTGAGACGGCGGAAGAACAGACGGTACCCCGAGGCGTCGGCACACCGGAGGACGACGCTGACCTTCACCGCCCGGAGGAGGACAGCCTGCTTCTGCGCCATCTCGTACCGGGCGACCAGGGCCTCGCCGGTGATCGCGTCGAACTCCGTGAGAATGTGGTTCTCCTTGAGGTCGGCATAGAGGCCGTCACTGACGACATCGGCCGCCATGCCGAGGTCCCCGGCGACCTCGGCGACGACGGCCTCGCCGTCGAACACCCCGGTGTCGGGTAACACTCGGCGATGCTCTGCCGCGCGCGTGAACACCGCCTCCCGAAGCATCAAGGGCTCGACATCAACCCGAGGCGCAAAGTCGCACCGGTCCTCCACGAGCTTGCGGAGCCCTTTCACGAGCTTGTAGTCGGTTGGGTCGTGTTCGACATCGCGGCAGGCGGCGTCGTATTCCGAGCGGCTTCGGCCGACGTGATCACTCGCCAGCGCAACGTACTGTTCCGCGGCCGCCAACAGCCGGCCCCGCTCGGCCTCGCGCAACGGCGGCACGGTGATGCGTCCGGCCCGCCTGCGCACGCGCACGAGGTCAGTTGTAAGCAACGTGTTCTCTCCTGCGGCTGCTCGTGTACATCTCCGACGTGTCTTCGGCGACGAGCTCGTACAGGACAGCAGACTTGCCGGGCTGCCTGCGCAGGATGCGCCCGAGGCGCTGTACGTGTTCGCGCACGGACCCGCTGCCCGAGATGACGATACCAACGTTGGCGTCAGGCATATCCACGCCCTCGTTCAGCACCTTCGACGTGGCCAGGACGTTGTAGACGCCCTCCCCGAACTTCTCGAGAATCGCGCTGCGTTCGGTCACCTTCGTCTGATGCGTGATGACGGGAGCCAGGAACCGCCGGGACATCTCGTACGCGGCGTTGTTGCGTTCCGTGAAGAGCAGGACGCGGTCATTGCGGTGGCGGTGCAGCAGGTGATCAACGTAGGCGAGCTTCGATGGGGCGGCGAAGGCCAGGCTGCGCTGTCGCTGGTATGCCGCCATCGCGCGGCGCCCCTCGGCGCTTATCGAAGAGCGGATGATGAACTGCGTCCAGCCGTCCGGGCTGCTCATGCGGATGCCCTGGCCGGCCACGAAGTCGCGGTAGACCCCGCGGGCCTCCGCGTAGGCGTCGCGTTCGTCCGCCGTCAGCTCGACGAGGATGCGTTCGACGTGGTAGTCCGCGAGGTAGTCGCCAGCCAACTCGTCGATATCGCGCCGGTAGGCGATGGGGCCGACGAGTTGCGTGAGGGCGTCGTGCCGTCCGTCCGCGCGCTCCGGCGTCGCGGTGAGGCCCAGACGATAGGGCGCGAGGCACGACTGCGCGGCCAGGGAGAACGCGTCGCCCGGGAGGTGGTGGCACTCGTCGAAGACGACCATACCGAACGACGCGCCGAGGTTCTCCATGTGGATGTACGCGGAGTCGTACGTGCCCACGGTGATTGGCCTCACGATGTGCTCGCCGCCGCCAAGCACCCCAATGTCTTGCCGGAATCCCGCCTTCAACACGTCGTACCACTGCGCGACGAGATCCAAGGTCGGCGCTACTACGAGCGTGTCGCGGAGCATGGCGTCGATCGCGAGGAGGGCGACGTACGTCTTGCCCGCTCCCGTTGGCAACACTACCAGCCCTCGGCCGTTCGCCTCGCGCCAGGCTTCGAGCGCCTCTGTCTGGAACGGGCGGGGGTCGCGCCGGACTTGGAGCCCGTCGGGAAGCACGCCGTACTTGCGCGCTTCGTCCTCGTACGACGCGCCGTCGCGGACCAGCGCGCGCACCACGTCGGCGTACGCGACCGCGGGAGCGCGGAAGCACTCCGTGCGGTGATCCCAGCGACACGACGACGGGAGGGCGGAGCGCGAATCCTCTGGGAGGGCACGGATCTCCAGCGTCCCCGCCGCGAAGCGAAGCTGTACGGACGGCGGACGGTCGGGCATTGTCGTCCCCTCGTGGCCCGCAGCTCCGGGCAGTCGCCTTGAGAACGTGGCGTGCGCGGCTGACGCAGGCGTCAGCGCGGGTGGACAGGAAGTAGAACGAGGCAAACGCCGGGCGCGGTTCACAGGCCGGATATGCCCGGAATGGGTGGCCCCGAGTCCGCCTGCCCCCACCCCAGGGCGCGAACACAGCGCGCGCAGGGCCCTGAGGACCCGGCGTCCTGCGCGGCCCACGCGTCAGGAGTCTTGTGGGCAACTCTCGATGCCCGTGCGCGTCGGCGAGAGGCCTCTCGGCGCGGCGCATATCGACGACGGCAACCCGTCCACGCCAGGGTCTGTTGACGTCGACGCGGACGCGGCACACGCACGGCGGATTACGGGGCATTCCAGTGGCGTAAGCACCCATCGAGCGGCATTTCCCAGGGCGTGGCCGTAACCACCTGACGAAAGTGCGCCGCGTCGTCAGGTTTTATGTTGACACCGGCAAAACGGCGCCCTATACTCAGGCTTAGGAATGCGGTAGACATTGCTCGCGTAGAGACGTTTATTACTTTCCCGTCGAGGCCGGAAGTTTCCCATCTG
>JABGQA010000092.1 GCA_018644665.1 Candidatus Poribacteria bacterium | reverse complement strand
CCGCCGCCACGTCGGTCGCCACCACCACCGCCGCCACGCCGGTCGCCACCGCCGCCGCGCCGGTCGCCGCCACCACCACCACCGCCTCGGTATCCGCCGCCACCACCGCCGCCACGTCGGTCGCCACCGCCGCCGCCACGGCGCTCGCCGCCGCCGCCACCATCGTCGTCACCGCCGCCTTCACCTTCGGGAGACCCTTCGAACTTGGTCACGGGTTCCAGGTCGATGCGTCCTCGGTCGTCCACGTTGACTACTCGAACGGCGACCTCGTCGCCGATGTTGACGCAGTCCTCAACGCGTCGGACGAACCCGTTCGCCAGGTCCGAGATGTGGACGAGCCCGTCGCGGCCCTTGAGGACCTCGATGAACGCGCCGAACGGGGCGATTCGCGTGACCTTGCCGGTGTACTCCTGCCCGACTTCCGCCACGGCGAAGATGCTCTCGATCTCGGCGATCGCTCCGGCGGCGCCGGCGGCGTCCGCGGTTGCGACCTGCACGGAGCCGTCTTCCTCGACGGTGATCGTCACGCCGAATTCTTCCTGAATCCCGCGGATGATCTTCCCGCCGGGGCCGATCAGCTCGCCGATGCGACCCGGGTCGATCCGCAGCATGTGAATGCGCGGCGCGAACTCGGACAGCTCCTCACGTGGCTGGCCAAGCGACGCGTTCATCAGATCCAGCACGCGCATACGCGCCCCGCGCGCCTGTTCGAGGGCGCGCCGCATCAGATCGATCGACAGTCCGTCGATCTTGATGTCGAGCTGGATGGCCGTGATACCGTCGGAGGTGCCGGCGACCTTGAAGTCCATGTCGCCGAGGAAGTCTTCGGTGCCGATCATGTCGGTCAGGATGACCTCCTGGTCGCCTTCCTTGATGAGCCCGACGCCGACGCCTGCGACCTGCTTCTTGATCGGCACGCCGCCGTCCATGAGCGCGAGGCTGCCGGCGCACACCGTCGCCATCGACGACGAGGCGCTGGATTCCAGGATCTCGGACACCAGGCGGATCGTGTAGGGGAAGTCGTCCTGCGACGGGATTACCGGTGCAAGGGCCGCCTCGGCAAGCGCGCCGTGGCCGATTTCCCGCCGGCTGGCGCCCATGATGCGGCGCACCTCGCCGACACTGTAGCCTGGGAAGTTGTAGTGCAGGAAGAACGTGTGCTTGTCCTCGCCGAGCAAGCCGCGGACCGCGTTCGCGTCCATCGCGGTGCCGAGCGTCGCGGCGGCAAGGGCTTGCGTCTGTCCACGTGTGAACAGGGCGGAACCGTGCGCGCGTGGCAGGATGCCCACTTCCGACTCGATCCCGCGCAACTCGTCCACGCCACGCCCGTCGAGGCGCTTGCCCTCGTCGAGGATCGAACGGCGCATGACCTCCTTCTCGAGAGCGCGGAAGATGGTCTTCGCGGCGTCTTCTTCGTCCGCGAATTCCTCCCCGAGCTCCGCGATCGCGGAGTTCCGCACGTCCTTCATGTGAGCGTCACGCTCGGACGAATCAACGATGCCTGTGGCCTCGCCGATGCGCGCCAAGGTCAGCTCGCGCATACGCGCTTCGAGTCCTTCGGGCGCCTCCTTCTCGATCACTTCACGCTTGGGCTTCCCAACGGCCGTGATGAGTTCGTCCTGGAGGTCGACCATCCGCACGATCTGCTCGTGCGCGAACGCGATCGCCTGGATCACGTCTTCCTCGGGGGCCTCGTGGGCGGCGCCTTCGAGCGACATCACTGCCGTCTTGGTACCGGTCACGAAGAAGTGCAGATCCGAGGCTTCGAGCTGCTGGTACGTCGGCCACGCGACCATCTCGCCGTTGACCCGCGCGACTGTCAGCCCGCCGATGGGGCCGGCGAACGGTATGTCCGATATCGAGAACGACGCGGACGCGCCGAGGATCGCGAGATCCTCCGCCGGGTGCACGCCGTCCGCGGACAGGACCATCGCCTGCACTTGCGTCTCGCACCGGTACGACTTCGGGAACAGAGGCCGGATGCTGTGATCGATCTGCCGCGCCGTAAGCGTCTCGTCGTTGCCGGGACGCGGCTCGCGGCGCCCGTAGATCTGGGGCACCTTGCCGGCGGCGTACATGCGCTCGCGGAAGTCCACGGTCAGCGGGACGAAATCGAGCTCTTCCTTCGCCCGCGAATCCGAAACCGCAGTGACCAGCACCACAGTGCCGCCACGCTGCACCCACACGGCTCCGTGGGCTTGCTTGGCGACCTTCCCGTGTTCGATGACGATATTCTCGTCGCCAGCTTGTAACTCTAGCTTAAGCAATGGGGGTTCCCTTTAGTAGACGTGCGGCGTGCACGATGACCGGGCGGCGCATATCAAGGCCGCAGCATGCCAACTTCTGGGCATGGATGGGTCTCGTGCGCAATTGCGGAGTGGATCGCTCAGGATGCGCGGCTGGACAAACGGTCACGCAGGCCCAGCTTGGCGACTAGCGCGCGATACCGGTCCACATCGGACCCGTAGAGGTATCGCAGCATGCCACGCTGCTGCCCGACGAGCTTGTAAAGCCCACGACGCGAGTGGTGGTCGTGCCGATTTGCTCGGAAATGCTCCGTCAGGTAGGAGATGCGCGCATTCAGAAGTGCGACCTGTACCTCGGGGCTCCCCGTATCCGTCTCGCTGCGCCGGTGTTCACCGACGATCTCTGCTACTTGCTCTTTCGTCAGGGACAAGTATGCTTCCCTTCCCTTGCCGCCTTGGCGGCTGCCCTCTTGGGGGCTCTTCGCGTCTCTCTTCAATGTTCCTCAGTCGGTAGCTACGGTAGCACACGCCGACCGGCGCCGACAAGGCGATGACCCCCCGAATCCCACGCCTACTTCCATTCGCAGCGGCGAATGCGTAAACTGGGCGACGCCATGTAGGGCCACCCACCGGGAACGCCATTGATGCTCACGCCGGAAGACCTTCTCGGGGCGCGCATACTCATCGTCGACGACGAGCCCGACATCGTCGAGGTGCTCCGCTTCAAGCTGGCGGCGGAGGGCTACCGGCATATACGGTCTACCAGCACGTCCTCCGAGGCGTTGGGGCTTTACCGAGAGTGTAAGCCAGACCTCGTTTTCTGCGATCTGCGCATGCCAGGGATGGACGGCTTCCAGGTCATCGAGGCCCTCTCCGCCGAGGAAGCCACGGGCTACCTCCCGCTCCTAGTAATGACCGCCGCCGACGACCCCGACAGCCGTCTCCGCGCCTTCGGGCTCGGCGCCAAGGACTTCATCAGCAAGCCGCTCAATTTCCCAGAGGTGGTCGTGCGGATGCGCAACCTCCTGCAGGTGCGCCTCCTCTATAACCGCCTCACCGAGAGCAACACCGACCTCGGACACGTCACGCGGCGCCTGGAAGCAGTACTCGACGCCACGGGCGATGCGATCGCCATGTACGACAACGGAGAGCGCCTCGTCTTCGCGAACCAGCCGTACAGGGACGTCTTCGACATCGACGAATTCCTCAACGAACCCCGCACGGCGCAGGAGGTGCGCAGCTACATCCGCGACCGATTCCAGGAAGCGGAGATGTTCGCCACCTCTGACGCCGCGGTGTTTTCCGACCCCACGGCGGCGCTGGAGGATGTCGTCGAACTGCGCGGCCCGGAGCGCAGACTGCTCTATCGCGTGAAGGCGCCCGTGAGGGAAGGGGACGATGTCCTCGGGCAACTCGTCGTGTACCGCGACGCCTCGAAGGATGCCGAGATAGAGGAAGCAAAAGCCGAGGTGCTCCGCCTGCGCGCCGTGTTGGAGGAGGAGATCACCTTCGACAGCATCATCGGCCAGAGCCGCGCGATGCGAGAGATGTTCGTGCTCATGCTCCAGGCGCAGGACAGCGACATCACGGTGCTGATACAGGGAGAGAGCGGCACCGGGAAGGAACTCGTCGCCCGCGCGGTGCACTACCAGAGCCAGCGCAGCCGAGGGCCGTTCGTCGCGGTGAACGCGGCGGCCATCCCGGACACGCTCATCGAGAGCGAGCTGTTCGGCCACGAACGTGGCGCGTTCACGGGCGCTACTGACAAGCGGGCCGGGAGGTTCGAGCAGGCCGACGGTGGGACCATATTCCTCGACGAAATCGGCGAGATGGATGTCCAACTGCAGACCAAGCTGCTCCGCGTTCTACAGGAGCGCGAGATCAGCCGGGTTGGGGGGACCGCTACCATCCCGGTCGATGTCCGGGTCATCGTGGCGACGAATCAGGATCTCGACGCCGCCGTCCGCGCAGGGACGTTCCGCGAAGACCTCTTCTACCGCATCGCGGCGTTCCCGATCCCGGTGCCGCCGCTACGGGAACGGCGGGAGGACATCCCGTTGCTCGTGGAGTACTTCCTCACGAAGTTTCGTGAGCAGACCGGGAAACCGGCGCAGACAGTGTCCCCCGGCGCGCTCCAGAGGCTCCTCGACCATGACTGGCCTGGGAACGTCCGCGAACTCGAGAACGCCATACAGCGCGCCGTCCTCCTTGAACAGTCCGAGACGGTGCAAGCGGGATCGCTCCCCGCCGCGATGCTGAGCGACAGACCGAGAGTGACCGCGGAATCCGTCGGCGCGCCGATGTCCGTGGGCGAGATCGTCCCGCTGGAAGAACTGGAGCGTCGGGCCGTGCTGGCGGCCCTGCAAGCGACGGACAACAACGTCACCCAGACCGCCCAGGCGCTGGGAATCAACCGCGCGACCCTCTACCGTAAGCTGAAGCGGTACGGACTCGCCGACGACGACGAAGAGTAGCCGCGCTCCGCACGACGACCCGCGAGGCCCTGCCGTGGACACCGCCTGCCTGAACCACTTGCTCACGGACGCTGAGTCCCACGAGTTTGAATCAGCGGGATACTTCGTCGTCGAAGAAGCCGTTTCCGGGCCGCTCTTGGCGCGTCTCCTGGCGGCGGCCGACACCGTCTATGCCGACGAACGGGGGCGACGCGGCCTGCCCGAAGGCGCGATGCTCAACCAACTCGACTTCATCGGCCGCGACGATGTCTTCCTCGAACTGCTCGACCACCCGGCGACGTTCGCCAAGGTCTGCGCGATACTCGGCTGGAACATACAGCTCTACCACTCGCACATGATCGTCACGCCGCCGGACACGCGCGTCGACGGCCGCGGCAAGCGTCGGCTCGGGTGGCATCAGGATACTGGCAGGCTGAACGCCGAGCTAGAGGGCGAGCCGAGGCCGCGGGTTTCGCTTAAGGTCGCCTTCTTCCTCAGCGACACGTCGGTCCCTGGGCGTGGCAACTTCCACGTCGTGCCGGGCAGCCACCTGCGCAACACGCTGGAGTTCCCGGAGGATGGGGTCTCCGATCCGCCCGACGCCGTCGCCGTGTGTGCGCCGCCCGGCAGCGCTGTGTTCTTCGATCGCAGGCTGTGGCACTCGGCGAGTCCGAACCCATCGGACGTCACGCGCAAGGTGCTGTTCTACGGCTACAGCTATCGCTGGCTCCGCCCCCGCGACGACATGACCGTCGACCACTACCTCCCGAGCTGCGACCCCATACGGCGTCAACTGCTCGGGGTCAGCGCAAACGGGGGCTTCGGCTACACGTCGCCGACCGATGACGACGTGCCGCTGCGCGCTTGGATGAATGAGCATCTCCCCCACACTGGCTAGGCGAGCCGCGACGCCTGCGGGCCGGGCCTGATTCCGTTGGCAGAACGCCAGCGGCTCGGCTAGATTCCTGAATGGACCCGCGTACGACGAGGCGCCCCTCCAAACCTGCGGCGCGACGCCCGCCCGCCGGGCCACCGACAGAGAGGCTGGCTGATGTCGCAACGAGAAGCTGGCGCCGCCGACTGGCGCGCCGTCCACGCCATGGCGCCGGGCGAGGAGGGAATCCCGATCCTCCGCCGCGCGGTAGAGGATGTCCTCGTCCCGCTCGGCGTGAACGTCCTCATGTTGGAGGTGAACTACGGCTTCGAGTACCGGTCGCACCCCGAGCTGCGAGGCGGACGTCCGCTCCGTCACGACACGTGTCAGGAGTTCGCGGCATTCTGTCGGGAACGCTCCATCCGTCTGATACCGCAGTTCATGTGCCTGGGGCATCAGTCGTGGGCAAAGAACACCCACCCGCTACTCACACACTATCCGGAACTGGACGAGACACCACACATTCCGGCCGACAACCCGGACATCTACTGTCGCAGTTGGTGCCCGCTCCATCCCGACGTGAACGGCATCGTCCTTGCGCTCATCGACGAACTGATAGACGCCTTCGAGGCTGACGCCTTTCACGTGGGCATGGATGAAGTGTTTCTCATCGCCGACGATGGGTGCCCGCGCTGTCAGGGACGCGACCCCGCCGAACTCTTCGCGACCGCGGTGAACGACTACCACCGCCATGTGGTCGGTGAGCGGGGGCTGGAGCTACTGATGTGGGGCGATCGACTCCTGGACGCCGCGACGATGGGGTACGGCGAGTGGGAATCAAGCGAAGACGGCACCGCGCCCGCCATCGACCTCATCCCTAACGACATCGTCATCTGCGATTGGCACTACGAACCCGGCGACGATTACCCATCCGTCCGCTACTTCCAGGAGAAGGGGTTCCGCGTGCTGCCGGGGTGCTGGCGGAATGCGGAGGCTGCACAGGCCTTGTTCGAGTGCGCCGACCGCGACGCGACGGATCGCATGCTGGGGCGGCTCTGCACGACGTGGGCCGGGGCGGACGATCTGTCACGCGCGCTGCTGGGTGAGCAGCCGGAGCCGTCCGCGCAGGTGATGGAGGCGGCCGCGACTCTCAGGCTGTGTATGGAAACCCCGTAGCCCGCCGGCCGACCCGTCCGAGGCAAATGAAGACGCGTGTGTGCGCACTGCCCGCAGTACTTGCGACGCGATCCTGCGTCACCCGAGAAGGCGCAGCGCGTTCTCGCGCAGAATGGCGGAGGCGACGTCATCGTCGATGTCTGCGACTATACGGGACACCGCCGCGTACGGGATGAAGAACGGCGCGTGTGACCCGAACAGCAGCTTGTCGCCCAACCCTTCGTCCACGAGAACCCGGATCGCGTCCAGCCCGTCCATGTGCGATGTCTCGACGTGCAGATTCGGCATGCCGAGAAGCCGATCCCGTAGCGAGCGCGCTTCGGGGTACCTCGCTCCTCCGACGATCATGCCGAGGCCCGGGTGGCGCTCTGCGGCGGCCACGACGTCGGCGACTGGGACGTCCGGGACCTGCGCCAGTGGATGTTGCCTACGACGGTCTTCCAACCTCGTCTGACAGATAACCGCAAGGCCGGCGTCGGAGGCCGCCGACAGCAGATCATCGGCTTCGGCGAGTCGGTACGGAGAGTACGCAGGCAGTAGTCTGACGAGGCGCACGTCTGGACGCTCTACCGCGCGCTCCAGCTCCGCGGCCCAGGTTGCCACGGTCGGGTCCAGCACCGGCACGGGCGACACGTCTGCGAAGCTCTCCGCGGCGCTGTAGAACGCCGCGTTGACCAGGTGGGGATTCCGGGTCCAAGCCGCGTCCATGGGCGAGGCCAAGAGGCGCCCCACGCCGTACTCTCGCAACGAACCCCGCACCGATACCAAGTCGCCCTGAAGATCCCGCGAGGGCCAGTGCCCGGCGAAGCAGCTGACGTCGACGATCATGCCGCGGCCTCCTCTACGGGGGTCACCTCTGCCCACGATGGCAGCAGTCGCGCGGTGTTGTTCCAGACGATGTTCCGCTTGACCGCGTCCGGCAGGTCGACTCCGAGCACTTTGGCGAGTTGCGTGCCGAAGTGTCGGATGGCGGCGTCCGACCCGTAGACCACCCGCGTAGGACCGAGGGACGCCACCGCGGCCTCGGTGATACCGGTCTCGGGGTCGCCACCCGACGTATCGACGAAGACATTCGGGCAGTCGGCCACGTCCTCGATCCCTCGCAGACCTGCGCCGTTCAGGTGCGCCATGATGATGTTCACCGTCGGATGCCGCCTCGCCAGAGCCGCGACGTCAGCGGGAGTCGACTCCTCGGGAGTGCTGCCGAGCGTGTTGTTCCACGCGTGCTGAAGGACCGGCACGCCCAGCGCGGCGGCGCAACCCAGGATGGGGTCGAGTCGCGCGTCCGACGCGTTCACGGCCACCCACAGCTTGACGCCGCACATCTCCTTGCTCGCCACGCGCCGTTCGATCTCCACCACGGACTCATCCGGGTACATGGGGTTCACGTAGCAGAACGGGAGGAACACCTCCGGCGCGGCGTCTCTCATTGCCAACGCGTAGTCGTTCGACTCGCGGCACAACTCCATCGTCGGTTGCCTAGGACACGTCGGATGCAGCGAGAAGAGGCACATCTTCTCCACGCCTGAACGCTTGCCGGCCGCGACCAGAATCCGCGCGTCCTCCGCAGCGTCCGCCACGCGGTGAGGCCCGAAGTTGCCCAACGGGTGCACATGCACGTCCAGCACCGGCCACGGCGGCTTCAGTAGGCTACGCAGTTCGCCAACGAGCATGCCGGCCTCCTCTACGTGAACATCCCTTGCGCCGCCATCGAGTCCAACGCGTCTCCGATCGCCGCGACTGCCTCCGCGACATCCGCCTCGCCGTGCGAGAACGACGGATAGCACACCGTGTAGATCATGACGCCGCGCTTCAGCAATTCACCTTCGAGTCGTGTCCGTAGAGCGCCGCCGCCGGGCAGCGTCAACTCCGGCATCGGTGGCAGCCCTTCGAGCCGTACGGCGATGCCCAGGCGAGCGGAATGCGCGTTCACGCCGTCCATGAGCTGCTTCCCGCGCGCCCAGAGCGTCTCGATGACATCCTCGCGTTCGTAGGTGTCGAGTGCCGCGCGGGCTGTGGCCAACCCCAACGTGTCCCCGCCGAACGTAGACGAGATGTTCACGTCCGCAACGCGCGCCATCACGTCCGCGCGGCCGACGTAGCACGACAGCGGCACGCCGTTCGAGATGCCCTTCGCGAACACCGCGAGGTCGGGCGTGACGCCGAAGTATTCCCCCGCCCCGCCGAGCGCCAACCGGAATCCGGTGACGATCTCGTCGAAGATGAGCAGCGCACCGTGTCGTTCGGTCAGGTCGCGGAGATCCGCGAGGAACCCGTGGCCTTTGTCGATGTCTGCGTAACTACACGCGACGCTCACCGCCGCGATTTCGCCGGGCGCCTCGCGGAAAGCAGCCTCGTACGGCGACGCATCGCCCCACGGTAGACCTCTATACGTGCCCTGGATGATCTCCGGCACGCCCGGCCCCGACATCCGATTCACCCAGCCGTGGTACCCGCACGTAAGAAGGAGGTCACGTCCCGTGAACGCCCGCGCGAGGCGATGCGCAGCCGCCATCGCCTCACCGCCTGTCTTAAGGAATCGCACGCTCTCCGCGCATGGGATCAGGCGGACGAGGCGCTCCGCGACTTCCACCTCAATCGGATGCGGGTAGCTGAAGATGATCCCATCGTCGAGTTGCCGGCGAACCGCGTCGTCCACGGCGGGGAACCGATAGCCCAACGTGATCGGGCCCAGCCCGCTTCGGAAGTCGATGTACTCGTTATCGTCCACGTCCCACACGCGGCAACCGTCGCCGCGAATGATGTAGCATGGCTCGATGTCGCGTAGGGATTCGCGCGCGGCCTTGGAGTGGGTTTGCGTGGCCAGCGGGATCGAGCGCAGGGCGCGGTCACGCAGCAGCCAGGACTTCTCAACGCTTTGCGTTGCGGGCATCGGACGTCTCCCGCAGGGGAATGGGTGTTGGGTCGGGCCTCACTGCCGGCTGCTCTGGGACGCGGCCCGCAGCGGTCTCGGGGCGAGTGTAGTCCCGCTGGCAGCGCGTCACAATGGAACCGCGTGCGGTACCGAGCGTTGGGCAGCGCCGGCCGCATGGACACCCCGGCGCGCACCGAACGGGCAGTACGGCGCCGGGGTAGAATCCCACGGCGCCTGTCCTCCTCCAGATCCCTCATTTCTTGTTGACAGCCGTCGGCCCACCTCCTATCATATCCCCGTCATACCGATGACACTGCGGAAAGCCTGCTCTCATGCGGTTTTCCGTGCCATCCTGCACACGAAGCAGTGCTGAGCGAACCCAGTCGGTCTACAGGCCCAACGGCTTGACCATGGTCGGGATGTCCGCTAGTATTGCTTGTTTGCGGGGTATGATCTCGCGCGCGTTCGAGAACAGGGGGGTTCTCCGACCGTCAGGCGTGATCGTGACCGGACGGATCGGGTGCTCGCACGGAGGAAGGGAGTCGTGACGCTCTAGCGTATCGATCGACCTCAACCGACCCGTTCGCGAACACGCCCCTTCGGGGCTTTCTTTATGTATGGATTCGAAGGTTCGACAGTTTTCTTGCGACGTGACGCTAACGCCGGGGACGCGCAATGCCGACGGTAAATCAGCTAGTACGGCGCGGTCGTCAGCGCCAGACGAAGAAGAGCAAGTCGCCGGCCCTCGAGGGGTCGCCGCAGCGCAGAGGCGTTTGCCTCCAGGTGCGGACGCAGACCCCCAAGAAGCCGAATTCGGCCTTGCGGAAGATCGCGCGCGTCCGGCTGTCAAACGGCCGCGAAATCACCGCCTATATACCTGGCGTTGACCACAACCTGAACGAGCACTCGATGGTGTTGGTCCGCGGCGGCAACGTGCGCGACCTGCCGAACGTCGGGTACCACGTCGTGCGAGGAGCGCTGGACTGCGCGGGCGTCGACAACCGCCGGCAGGGACGCTCCAAATACGGATCCAAGCGGCCGAACTAACGCAGCGGAGATAGCAGGATGCCCAGACGGGGTGAAGTCGTCCGCCAACGCACGTTGCCGGATCCGGTTTACGGCAGTCGCGACTTGCAGAAATTCATCAACTGCATCATGCACGGTGGCAAGAAGAGCGTCGCCGAGCGCGTGGTGTACGGTTCGTTCGACCTCATGCAGGAGCGCACGGGTCGCAGCCCGCTCGAGCTCTTCGAAGAGGCCCTCGACAACGTGAAGCCGATCGTCGAAATCCGCCCGAGACGAGTCGGCGCGCAGACGTATCAGGTCCCAGTAGAGGTTCGGCCGGAGCGTCGGCTGTCCCTTGCGTTTCGCTGGGTCATCGAGTCCGCCCGCAAGCAGCGCGGCGAGAAGTCGATGTCCGCGCGACTTGCCGGCGAGTTCTTGGACGCCGCCCGGAATGAGGGCAACGCCATCCGGCGCAAGCAAGAGATTCACCGCATGGCCGAGGCCAATAAGGCCTTTTCTCACTATCGTTGGTAATGCGACAGATCGGGGCCCGAGTGGCCCCGGTCGTTACGTGTAGGCGAAGATGATGGACGGACGTAGCTTCTCGCTCGGCAAGACACGCAATATCGGCGTTATGGCGCACATCGACGCCGGCAAGACCACTGTCACCGAGCGCATCCTGTTCTACACCGGGCGCACACACCGCATGGGCGAGGTGCACGACGGCGCCGCGACCATGGACTGGATGGAGCAGGAGCAGGAACGCGGCATCACCATCACCTCCGCGGCGACCACGGCCGAGTGGCGCGACCACCGAGTCAACATCATCGATACCCCGGGACACGTCGACTTCACGATTGAGGTCGAGCGTTCCCTGCGTGTGTTGGATGGCGCGGTCGCGGTGTTCTGCGCGGTAGGTGGCGTCGAGCCCCAGTCAGAGACCGTGTGGAAGCAGGCGGACCGCTACGGCGTCCCCCGCGTAGCGTTCGTCAACAAGATGGACCGCGTCGGGGCTGACTTCTTCCGCGTAATCGAGATGATGCAGTCGCGTCTGGGCGCGCGCCCGATCGCCATGCAGTTGCCCATCGGGGCCGAAGACACGTTCGAGGGCATCGTCGACCTGATCGAAAAGCGCGCCGTGCGGTGGGACACCGAGACCTTGGGCACGGACTACACGGAGATCGACATCCCGGAGTCCATGCTCGATCAGGTGGACATGTATCGCGAGGAACTCCTCGAAGCCGCCGCCGAGCAGAACGAAGCGCTCATGGACCGCTACTTCGCTGGCGAGGAAATCGCGCCCGAAGAGATCAGGAGCGCGTTGCGCAAGGCAACCCTGGCCGGCGACCTGGTGCCGGTGCTGTGCGGCTCGGCGCTCAAGAACATCGGTGTGCAGCGAGTGCTTGACTCGGTGCTGCACTACCTGCCGTCGCCCGTGGATGTGCCTGCCATGCAAGCGCAGGACGCCCTGACCGAGGACACTGTGTCCCGCGCGGCGTCGGACAACGAGCCGTTCGCGGCGCTCGCCTTCAAGATCATGGCGGACCCGCACGTCGGGAAACTGGCGTTCCTACGCGTCTACTCCGGCTCCATGGGTACCGGCGATTTCGCTTACAACGCGCGAACCCGCTCCAAGGAGCGCGTGGGCCGCTTGCTTCAGATGCACGCGAACAAGCGTGATGAACTCAAGCGCGTCTACGCAGGCGACATCGTGGCGGTGGTCGGCTGGAAGGGAGTCCTCACGGGAGACACCCTGAGCGACCCCAACGCACCCGTCGTCCTCGAATCGATGCACGTACCGGACCCCGTCCTGAAGATCGCCATTGAGCCGAAGACGAAGGCGGATCGCGATCGGTTGGGCAATGCGCTCGCCAGACTGGCCGAGGAGGATCCGACCTTCCAAGTGTCCAGCGACGAGGACTCCGGTCAGACGCTGATCGCAGGCATGGGCGAGTTGCACCTCGAGGTTCTCGTCGAACGGATGCGGCGAGAGTTCAAGGTGGACGCCAGCTCCGGCGCCCCTCAGGTTTCGTACCGGGAGACGTTCCGCAAGCCGACCCGCGCCGAGGCCAGGTTCGTCCGGCAGACGGGCGGGCGAGGTCAGTTCGGACACGTCGTTCTGGAGGTCGAGCCCCAGAACGCCGGTGGCGGCTTCGAGTTCTTGGACGAGACGACAGGCGGGGCGATCCCGAAGGAATTCATCCACTCTGTCCAACGCGGCATAAGCGAAGCGCTCGCACAGGGCATCCTCGCTGGGTACCCGGTAGTCGACCTCAAGGTCCGCCTTGTCGACGGCTCCTACCACGAGGTGGATTCGTCAGATGTCGCCTTCCAGATCGCCGGCTCGATGGCGATCAAGGTAGCCGCGAGCCAGGCCGGGGTGATGCTGCTGGAACCCATGATGGACGTCGAAGTCATCGCACCCGAGCAGTACCTCGGCGCGGTCATCGGCGACCTGAGCTCTCGCCGTGGGCAGATCACGGAGACGGACACGCGATCCGCGGCAGTGCAGGCGATCAAGTCGTTGGTGCCGCTCGCCGAGATGTTCGGCTATGTCCGCGAACTCCGGTCGATGACGCAGGGCCGCGCGACATATTCAATGGAACTCGACTCGTACCGCGAAGTACCGCAGTCCCTCGCGGAAGAACTCATCAGTGGCCCTGTGGCTCAGGGCGCATAGGGGTAAGCGCCCCGGAGCGGCGTAAGGAGACGTTAAGAGATGGCACGCGAGAAGTTTGAGCGAACGAAGCCGCACGTCAACATCGGTACGATCGGTCACGTAG
>JABGQA010000011.1 GCA_018644665.1 Candidatus Poribacteria bacterium | reverse complement strand
GGTGGAGATCGCCGGTCTGGTACCTGGCGCAGTGTCATCCCTAGCAGCGTACTCACGACGCGGGGCGCCGCCTACTACCTGGAAGCCAGGGACACGAGCGGAAACATCGCACGCGAAGGCGCATCAGACAGCCCCATCCGGATTCGGGTACATGGGGAAGCGCGGATTCCACTCCGCTCGACGGCTCCGGGATCGGCAAACGTGTGGAACGTCGTGGCTCCGAGCTTACTTCCCGATGATACGTCGCTGACCTCATCGCTGAGCTCTCTGGGGACGTTCGGCCAGGACTGGATCGCGTGGCGCTGGAATCCGTCGTCGGGTCGGTGGGAGGCGGGCGGCTCCCTGCCCGGTCGGCCTGCATCCGCGGACGCCTTCAGTGTCGGTACGCCCTGGTGGATTGCTGTGGACGGTGACGGCGGGAACGTCTCCGTGCCAGTCGCTGGGGAGGCGACGGACCCGACTTCGGAAGGCCGCGTGGCTCTGGAAGCAGGCTGGAATCTGGTGGCAAACCCGTTTGCGTTCGCCGTGGCATGGTCCGACGAGCACGTGAAGATACGGCATGCCGGGGAAGAGCTAACGCCATCCGCAGCGGATACTGCGGGCTGGATAGAGAACCGCGTTATCTGGTGGGACGGCGGCGCGCGCCGGTACGTCGTGGAATCTCCGCAGGGCGGCGCAGCCTACGTCATGCCGCCGGTGTTGGGGCATTGGCTCTACGCAGGCGTGGATGGCGCGGAACTGGCAATGCAGCCAATCGGCGTCGATCCACCGGACGATGCCATACCGGTTGCGCCTACTGCGGATCCCGCCGAGGTCGTGAGCATCAGGCTGTGGGCAGAGAATACGACGCACGTCGATGAGGTCGAGGCCGTAGCTACAAGGGCCAGCGAGTCGCGCAGGGCGCACGAGCGGAAGCCTCCAGCGCCGCCGGGACCCGAAGGCCCTAGCCTGTCGATCGTCGCCACCAACTCGCGTGAGGGCGCATTTGCCGCCACACGCCTAGCGAAGCCCCTTGCTGAGTCGATGGAATGGGAGGTACGCGTCGGCGGCCCGATCGGCTCGAAGCTCGGGTGGGAGGCGCGCGGACTTCCTGCTGGGTACTCCGCTCTCCTTCACGACACCGTGACGGGAGACGTAGTGGACATCCGCCATGCAGGCAGGCTCGACATTGGCGGGAGGTCGCAGCGACCCCTGATTCTGCGACTTTCGCGGGTGGACGCGCCTACGCGAACGGCCGTCTTCCCGAACTACCCTAATCCCTTCAACCCCGACACATGGATTCCCTTCAGCCTCGCGGAGGCGTCCGACGTCGTCATACGTATCTACGACGTGACAGGCCGCTTCGTGCGCGATTTGCGGCTTGGACACCGTGCGCCAGGGATATACCACGCCACGGGGCGAGCCGCGCACTGGGATGGACGCAACTCCGATGGCGAGCCCGTCGCGAGCGGCGTGTACATCTACGAGATCGAGGCCGGCACAACCCGATCCAAACGCAAGATGGCTGTGCTGAAGTGATCTGCTCGTGGACGACCGACGATGGGTCGGCAGAGGAACAACATGCGTACACAACGCTGGAATCGGTCAGTTCGAGCGCTCTCGATGGGGGCAGTCTTGCTTGGTGCGTTGATGACGCCACCCGCTCGAGGGATTGATACGAACCCCCCGCCGTCGCCTCCAGATGTAGCGGATTTCGCGTACCAGGGAAGCGAGGTCGTGGACCCTGCGCCGGGAGGGAACGGCAACGGCATCGCCGAAGCCGGCGAGTACCTCATGTTACGCGCGCGGTTTGCGAACATCGGTGGCGGCCCTGCAGCGGAGGCCTCCTTCCACTTGACGCTGGACGCTCTGGATCCCTACGTGACTCTCGACGTCCATGCTGTGACAGTCTCGAGCTGGCCGGCGTCCCTAGAGGACGTTGTGGAGTTCCAGCTCACGATTGACAGTGAGTCGCCGACGCGCGACGTAGCAGTGGTCATAGACGTCTCCGCAGACAGCGGTGGGCCGTGGCATTTCACAGACACGGTGGCAGTAGTGGTCCCCGCGGTGCGATTTGCACGGCGAAGTGACTGGGTATTCGATCCCACACCCCGCGCCAACAAGGACGGCGCGGCCAACCCCGGCGAGCGGATCGAACCAA
>JABGQA010000042.1 GCA_018644665.1 Candidatus Poribacteria bacterium | reverse complement strand
AGCCCAACTTCCGCGCCGAAGAAAATGACACAAAGTCGTCATTTTGTTCATAAGGCACTGCAGGATGGACAGTAGGACTGTTGAGTCGATGTCCTGCTGTCGCTGTCGCACCTGCCGAATCCGTGCCTGCGTGCTTTCCGAGTTCGTTCTGTAGTGCCAGAGCCCCGGCGGGGACATTGCTTGCCCCGGCGGCCTTTCTCCCTATGCTCCGAGTGTGTTGACACGTGCGCCGTCAGTGCCGGAGCCGCCCATGTTCTTCCGCGAGAAGAAGACCAGCAGCAGTCCCACACTCCAGTTGGTGGAGAGCTACCGCACCCCCGAGGGGAAGGCGCGCCAGCGCGTGGTGGTCTCCCTGGCGAACTGCCGCGTCCCCGACGATCTGCGTCCGCTGGTGGCCTCGGAAGTGACCCATCGGATGGCCGGCTATCGCCGTCTGCTGGACGATGATCCGGCGGTTGAACTGTGGGTGAAGCGCGTGCTGGGGAAGATCGAGACGGCGGGGAAGCTGCCCCGGGCCTCGCGCTGTCAGGCGCGGCTCGAGCGCAGGGGCTTCGAACGGGTATGCGTGGAGGACATCGAGCATGAGGAGGGAGTGGAGCTGGGACCGTACCTGGTTCTCCTGCAGGCCTGGAAATCGCTGGAGCTGGACGGGGTGCTGCTCCGCCGGGGGCTCTCGCCCGAGCAGCTGGCAACGGCGAAGGCAAGCGTTCTGAACCGGTTGATGGAACCGGTCAGCGAGAACGAGCTTCCGGCATGGGTTCTGACCACGGCTCTGGGCGATCTCCTGGGGGTACGTCCGGAAGGCTGGGGCGAGGACCGCTTCTACCGAATCAGCGACCGGCTGCTGTCGCGCCGGAACGAACTGGAAACACACCTTCGGGAGAGAGAGCGGGACTTGTTCAACCTGGACCGCACGATTCTCCTGTACGATCTGACCAACAGCTACTTCGAGGGAGGCGCATCGGCCAACGCCCTTGCCCGCCGGAGCGTCAATTCGAAGGAGAAGCGTTCGGACTGCCCGTTGATCTCGGTGGGACTGGCTCTCGACGCGGAGGGGTTCGTGCTGACGCACAAGGTGTTCCGGGGCAATGTGAGCGACTGCCGAACGCTGCTCGAGGCCGTCGCCGCGCTGGAGGGCGTCGGCGACGGTTCCTCCAGACCGGTGGTCGTGATCGACGGCGGTATGGGCACGAAGGCGAATCTGGAGGAACTGCGCAGGAGGGGATACGACTATGTGGTCAACGGCAAGCGACAGAAGAGGGTCCGGTTCGCCGAGGACTTCCTCGACAGGGACAGCTTCCATCGCGTGGACGGCAGGGGGAGGAGCGGCGTTGACCAACCTGTGTTCGTGCGCCGGATCGGCAGCGGAGACGAGACGGTCGTTCTGTGTCGCAGCGACGGCCGACGGGACAAGGAGGATGCCATTCAGGACGGGGCCGAACGGAAGCTTGTCGAGGGACTGGAGAAGCTCGAGGCACGCATCCTGCGCGAGGACCCGAAACTGAAGCTCCACGAAGGCCCCGCCCTGGTCAACCGCGCGGTGGGCAGACTGGCGGCCCGGACCACCAGAGCGTCCAAGCTGTACCGCATCGAGTACGACCATGGGGACCGGTCGCTGGCATGGTGTCGCAAGGAACAGGACTGGAACAGCAGCCGCGAACTGCACGGCTGCTATCACCTGCGCAGCACTCTGGAACTGGAAGACCAGCAACTGTGGAGGATATACATTACGCTGACCCGCGTGGAGGACGCATTCCGCAGCATGAAGAGCGAGCTCGGACTTCGCCCTTTCCACCATCGGCTCGAGAGAAGGTGCAGGGCGCACATCTGGATCACCGTTCTGGCCTACCACCTCCAGCGATGGATCGAGCACTCCCTCAAGCTGTCGGGTTACGAATGCACATGGAGAAGCCTTCGCAGGAGACTGCAGACCCACTGCTACGCAACCATCATCACCCCGACCGAGGAGCGACTTGAGCACCACGACCGCAAGCCTGGAAGACCCAGCGGGGTCCAGCGCCTCGTCTACTCGCTGCTGGGCATTGACTGGAAGGACCTACCCGTCATCCGCAAAACCTACAAAATGGCGCAATGCGCGAAAGTGTAGTGCCAGAGAAGTCGTAACCCGTTGCGGGAGAAGTGTTGCTCTTTTACCCCCGCGGAAGTTGGG
>JABGQA010000040.1 GCA_018644665.1 Candidatus Poribacteria bacterium | reverse complement strand
CGACATCGACGGCGACGGTCGTAACGAGGTCGTCTACTGCAAGGACATGCACATACACGTCGTCGACGGCGCCACTGGGAGGCTGAAGCTGCGCGCGCCCACGCCGGTGAGCCATCCGCCAGCCGACAAGTTCGAACGCATTCTGGGCGACTGCCTCTTCTTCTGCGACCTGCGTGGCCTCGGTCGCGCCGGCGACATGATCATCAAGGACCGGTACTGGCGCCTATGGGCGTTGGACGACCAGTTGCAGCCCCTCTGGGACGCCGCCTGCCGCACGGGGCACTACCCATACGCTCTCGACATCGACGGCGACGGACGGGACGAAATCGCGATGGGCTACGCGCTGTTCGACCACGACGGAACCGTGCTCTGGAACAACGAGGACGACATCGGCGACCACGCCGACGGTCTCGCCATCGTCGACTTCCTACAGGACGGATCTGACCCAACGATCCTGTGCGCGGCCAGCGACGCGGGTCTGTTCTTCACCGACCTGGCGGGCCGCGTGACGAAGAGGCATCTGATAGGCCACGCGCAGAATCCTGCCACCGCCCGTTTCCGGCCTGACCTACCCGGCCTCCAGACCGTCTGCATCAACTTCTGGGGCAACCAGGGCATCCTGCACTTCTACGACGCCAACGGGGACATCTACCACGCCTGCGAGCCCAACAACTTCGGCAGCATGTGCCTGCCCATCAACTGGCGGGGCGACGGGCAGGAGTTCTTCGTCCACTCGGCGAACGTCCAGCACGGTGGCATGTTCGACGGCTGGGGCCGGCCCGTTGTGATGTTCCCGGACGACGGCCACCCGGACATGTGCAATGCGGTCCTGGACGTGACGGGAGACTGCCGAGACGAAGTCGTCGTGTGGGACCAGCACGAGATCTGGGTTTACACCCAGGATGGACCCCCGCCGTCCGGGCCGGTCTACCGGCCCACCCGCAACCCGCTCTACAACTACTCGAATTACCAGGCGACCGTGTCGCTGCCCGGATGGGATGCGCCAGGGGCCTAGGACCGCGGTCGAGGAACACAGCGCACGACGCCACCCCTAAAGCCGCTCTGCGCCCGCTCGCCCCGCCCAGGCCGACGCGTGAGTGCAACCGACGCGGCGGCGCCGTCGTAAACGTCATTGGGGTACTTGCCTTCTTGGCCACTGCGGCATACGCTTCGCGCGCGGGCTGCGATACGACGTAGCGCCGCCACATACAGGAATCATCAGGATGCTCACGAGGGACATGGTCTCCTCGGCGCCAGACGCGCCGGGAGTCTACTTCTTCCGCGACAAGTCCGGCCGTCTGCTCTACATCGGCAAGGCGAAGTCGCTCAAGAAGCGGGTCAGGCAGTACGCCGGGGCGCAATCCACGCTGACCGCCAAGGTCCGCCGCATGGTGCGCCGCGTCGCGGACGTGGAGATGCAGGTGCTCGGCTCCGAGTTGGAGGCGCTCATCACGGAGTCGCGCCTCATCAAGGAACGACAGCCCCACTACAACGTCGCGCTGAAGCGCGTGCGCAAGTACCCGTTCCTCAAGATCCAACGTGGCGAGCGCTTCCCGCGCGTGACGCTCAGTCCCGACATCGAACACGACGGCAGCGACTACTTCGGGCCTTTCCCGGGGTGGGGAGCCGCGCAAGAGACGCGCGAACTCATCCACCAGCTCTTCCCCGTGCGGACGTGCGAGATGGAGATCCGTCCGCGGGAAGACTACCGCCCGTGCTTCAAATACCACGTCGAGCGGTGCGGGGCGCCCTGCGCCGCGATGATCGCGGACTTGGAATACGACATCATGCTGGAGCGCCTGTGTGAATTCCTTCTAGGAGACCACAGGCCTGCCGAGCTCGACCTAACGGAGATGCGCGAGGACGCCTGCGCGAAGCTGGAATTCGAGCGCGCACGACTCGTCCAGAACCGGCTGGAATCCCTACAGCGCTACACGGCGCGCAAGAAATACCAGGTGAATTCCGTCAGAAACAACCATCTGGTGATCGTCTGCCCGTCGTCGGAGCCCGGCTGCGCGGAGCTGTTCTTCGTACGCGGCGGCGAGTTCCGCGGCCAGATCACGGTCTCCATCGGCAAGTCGGGCGGCGCCCTCGAGGCGACTATGCGCCAGATATTCCTCTCGGAGGAGGCCCCGTCGGACCCCACGCCCCAGGACATCGACGCCATGAACGTAATGTCGCAGTGGCTGT
>JABGQA010000124.1 GCA_018644665.1 Candidatus Poribacteria bacterium | reverse complement strand
AAGGATACGCCGCCTGCTTCATCCTCCCCATACACAACTTCCGACCATATCTCTCCTCACCCACGACCACCCGATAGAGCGCCTGGTAGTTCGAGTAGCGGTAGGTATCTTCCGTCGGACTGAACCGCACTCCCCAACCCACGCCTACCGATCGCACCTCGACGCCGTCGTCTCCCAGATGCAGTTCGTGTATGTCTCTCTCCTCCGCGTCGCCCGACTCCACGACGAGGTAGTCGCCGGACGGCGACATCGCCAGCGCTTGGACATCAGATGCCGTGTGGATCTTCGCCCAGTCGGGCATGAACGGCTCGCCCAGCGTTGCGCGCCACACGCCTTCCTCGTCCGCTACGAAGACGGCGCCCGAGTCTGGTTGCCACACGATGGGCATGTCCCGGGAGATCACGGGCTGGCGCCGAGTCATGTAGGCGGGAAGCTCCGTCGGCTCCACCGAGTCGGCCCACTCGACCTCGGGTTCCTCGCCGCGGTGTACGTTAGCCCCGGCGACCGTGAACATCCGCCAGTGCGACGGAAGCGACTTGCGCGGGACCCGATGCCGCAGATACGCCCCGTCGCGGGACCACTGTATGAGATCGCCCGTGAGGCTGGCTCGCAGCCTAAGGGCCGGGTGCGGGTGCGCGTACCGGAGTCCCGGTCCGAAGACATAGACCGGCGACCCAAGCGAGAAGTCGGACGCCACGTAGGCTATCGTGTCGCCCGACGGGGACGCCACCGCAGGGCCGTACCGCGGGGTGAGACTGTACGTCGCACGCCGGACACCCGCCATGCGGGTTACCAGCGTCAGTGTGTAGTCACTGTCACGTCCGACACGGTGTTCCGCGACGTATACGAGGGATGTGCCATCCGGCGCATAGGTAATGGTCCACGCCAGGCCGATGTGTTCCTCCGACGCACAGGCCGCTACGGCGAAGCACCCGCATAGGACCAACGCCGTAGCGACCTTCATGTACCCGCCTTTCGTGCGTGCGACCCGCGGGCCGCGTACGACGCTCGCGCCTGCCGGTGCTGGCCTGGCGTCAGTGTTTTGGCAAAGGCGGCGCCCAGTTTTTCACGGGCATTTCCACGGCGTCCGCCGTCACGTACGGCGGATCAGCCCCGGCGCCGCCGCGCAGGACCCCCCAGACCTTGCGGCGAACCGTCGGCAACGGAGCGACCGATTGCGTGCCCTGCTTGTAATCCACCCACATGAACGGCCAGTTGTTCGGATTGGGGTCCCCGTTATTGTGGTTGTGCTGACAGACCGCGCCACTGAGGCCGTATACGGTAATCGGGTGATTGGTTGGTACACCCGTCATGTTGTACCAACCGTATGCGTCGGTAGGCTCGGGATCGCTGTCGGTGGCGGGCCCGGCGTGGTGCTGGACCTCGCAGAAGTTGTCGTAGAAGTAGCCGCTGTCGGACGTTTCTCCTGTCAGTAGCCTTTGCAGATCGTCACTGCATTCAACGAAGCCGTCAACGCTGCCCCGCACCATCCACTCCTCCCTGAACTCGGCCCAGTAGTGTGTGGCCGCGACGCCCCCGCCCACACCCGCGCCGACGACCCAACCCACGCCGCCCGTCATAACCGCTATCCCGGCGGCAAGGGCGATCGAGCCGCCTACGCCGACCGCGGCTTCCGCCGCGCCCTGTGGGAAGATCTCCGACGCCACCTCGACGCCGTCCACGGACATGGTCACTTCCGTGATGGCGTAGTTCGAATTCGGGACGGTATACGTGTACTGCAATTCGTAGTCCCCGCCCGCCTCAGGCACTTGCGTGATCACCAGACCCACTGTAGCCTTCTTCTCCAGATTTGCCCAGTGCTTCACCCAGTAGCCTGCGCCGACGCTCTCGCCATCCTTGAACGCCTTCACCCGCAGCCAGGCGTCTACACCGAGGAGGCTGCCCCACTCCTCGTAGTCATACGTGAACGTGGCAGTCGTGTCCTGACTGGACGAACTCGGCTGGCCCGTTATACCCAGAAGTCTGCCGACACGCCACCACTCCAGGCGGTCGTAGGGCACATCCGTCTCGACGAAGTGCGTGTGGGGAATCCCTCTCACGACATCGTAGCTGGAGCCGATATAGGGCTCCATGGCCAGTATCTGGATCGCGTGCGCCGATCCCGCCGCCCACACGAGCGCGCAGACGAACACCCATCCGACGGCCCGTCTTCTCGTAGCCATAGTCTCTCCTCAGATGATGAAGGCGCATGCTCCGTCTGTCGCGCAAACATAGACGCGTAGCCCTACATACGCAAGTCCCCTGTCACATACGAGGCGCGTATACAGTGTATCCATCCGTGCCCCATGTGACAGGCCCATTGTAGTGAGTGACCTCATTCGACGCCGTTCAGACGCCAGCCGAGCGCTATCCTGCAGCGAGCGGCCGTCGGCAGGTAGGACTGCCGCGATCCGGCATGTTGACACCCGTGGCCGCGGTCGGATAGGTTGCCGACACGCCCGCAATGCAGTCACCGGAACCCAACCATGTCGACCCGTTTCACGGTATGCACCTACAACGTCTGGGCGGACTCTCGCAGGGAAGAACGGGAAGCGCCGTTGCGCGAATTCCTCCGCTTCCACACGCCGGACATCCTCTGCTTGCAGGAGTTGCGCGGGTGGTCGCGTGAGCTTATCGAGGAGGCGCTACCCACGCACGAATGCGTGACCGACGACTTCGAGGGGTGGACGGTCGAGGGCAACGTATTCTGGAACCGCGAGCTGTTCGACTGCCTGGAATACGGCGCCGAGGACATCGGCATGATCGAGCCATTGCGGCGGCTGTTTTGGGCGCGGCTCCGCAGTGGCGACCGCACGGCGCTCGTCTCGACGGCGCACTACACGTGGATCGGCAACCGCGTCGAGGCCGACGGCGGCCCGAGTCCGCGCTTCGAGCAGGCGCGCCGCACGGTGGAAGAACTGGACCGGCTCGCCGAACACAACGAGCCGACCCTGTTTATGGGCGACCTGAACGACTTCGCGCACCCCATACGCATCCTGCGCGAGGGAGGCTTGCTGGACTCGTTCCCGGCGTTGGGGCGTTTCACTGCCCCTACGCATCCGGCGATGCCGACCGCGTCGGGCACGCCGCAGGCCATCGACTACATCATGTCTCGTGGCGCCATCCGGCCGTTGACGACCGAGGTCGTGGACTTCCATCTGGGCGACATAGCGCCATCGGACCACAAACCGGTGCTCGCGACATACTGCCTGATCTGACCAAGCAGGGCCCAGAAGACCAGCTAAAGAGAAATGAGGCGACGGATGACGCGCCCGAACATCCTGTATATCCACGCGCACGACACGGGCCGCTACGTGCAGCCCTACGGACACGCGGTGGCCACGCCGAACATCCAGAGGCTCGCGGAAGAGGGCGTACTGTTCCGCAAGACGTTCTGCGCGGCGCCTACCTGCTCTCCGAGCCGTGCGGCGCTCCTCACGGGGCAGTCGCCGCACAGCGCGGGCATGGTCGGGCTCGTGAACCGAGGATATGACCTCAGCGACCATCGTCAGCACATCGTGACGACGCTCCGCGGCGCGGGTTACCACACCGTTCTAAGCGGGATACAACATGTCGCCCGCGACCCGGACGACATCGGCTACGACGAGGTACGCACGACAAGCGGCCGCGCGGGGGCATCGCACGCCGTTGAGTTCCTGAACGCGACCTCGTCTAACCCGTCGGACGCGCCGTTCTATCTTGAAGTGGGCTTCTTCGAGAACCACCGCGTGTTTCCCGAACCGACCGTCGACGACCGTTACTGCCTTCCCCCTGCCCCGCTGCCCGACACGCCGAAAACACGTCGGGATATGGCCGCGTACAAGACCATGGCTCAGCAACTCGACGGGAAGATGGGCGCGGTCTTCACCGCCCTGGAGCGGAACGGCCTCGCCGAGAACACGCTCGTCATCTGCACGACCGATCACGGCCTCGCGTTCCCAGGGCTGAAGTGCAACCTGACCGACCACGGTATGGGCGTCATGCTCATCATGCGCGGGCCCGGTGGCTTCCGCGGGGGGAAGGTCTGCGACGCATTGCTTTCGCAGATCGACATCTTCCCAACCCTGTGTGAACTGCTGGGCATCGACCGGCCCGAGTGGCTGCAGGGCAAGTCGTTCGTGGACGTCGTCAACGGCGACTGCGAAGAGGTGAACGAAGAGGTGTTCGCCGAGGTGACCTACCACGCGGCGTACGAGCCGAAGCGAGCCGTGCGGACCCAACGGTGGAAGTACATCCGCCACTTCGGCGGACGCACCCGACCGGTGCTTCCCAACTGTGACGACGGACCGGCCAAGGAAGTCTGGATGGACGCCGGATGGCGTGACCGCCACGTCGACGAGGAGCGCCTATACGACCTGGCGTTCGACCCGAACGAGACGCAGAACCGCGCTGCCGACGCCGAGGTCGCCGACACCCTCGATGACATGCGCGGCCGCCTCGACCGGTGGATGCGCGCCACGGACGATCCGTTGCTCGACGGCGCGCACGTGCAGCCACCCACGGGCACTTCCTACAACGACCCGGACGGCCTGTCACCCAACGAGACACCTACGGTCGTCGCCGGGTAGCCGTGGACGACCGTGTGGCGAGGGCGGCGCGTGGCTACGTCGGCCGCTTGTCCGTACGCCCGCCATGGTGCTGATCGCGCTCCCGATAGGGGATTACCCACCTGGTCGGCGGCATTTCGGACCGCAGTTGTGTGAAAAACACCCAATAAGGGCATTGGGTAAGGTATTACCTTACTAGGGACGCGTAGAATCCACGATTGTCCCGATGGACAGATCGCGTCCCACGGCATAGGCTCTATAGGGCATAGGGTGGTTGGGGAACCTGCGGAGGATTTGCGCCATGGCCATACAGGTACTCATAGTTGACGACCACGCGGTACTGCGCGCCGGGCTGCGGATGTTGCTCGACGCCGAACCGGACATCGAAGTTATCGGCGAGGCGCAGAACGGCGCGACGGCCATCCAGATGGTCGAGAACAACCCGCCGGACGTCGTCGTGCTCGACATCTCCATGCCCGGGCTCAGTGGCTCCGACGCCATCGGGCTGATCCTGAAGTCGTGCCCGAGCACGAAGGTGCTCATCCTCACGATGCACAGTGACGTGATCTACGTGCGGCAGATGTTCCAGCGCGGCGCCAAGGGGTACGTGCTCAAGAGCGCGGCGGACACCGAACTCATCACCGCGATCCGCAAGGTGCACACAGGTGGCGTCTACATCGAGTCGTCTCTTGTCTTGCCGGCGAATTCGTCACGGACCTGCTGGCCATGCCCAGCTCCGGGAAGGGCGGAGCGCCGAAAGCGCTCAGCGACCGCGAACTCGAGGTGCTGGAGCACATCGCGTACGGATACTCGAACCGCGAGACCGCCGAGAAGCTGCACATCTCCGTGAAGACGGTCGAGACCCATCGGCGCCGGATCATGGAGAAGCTGGAGTTCGCCACGCGCGCGGAACTCGTCCGCTACGCGATCCAGAACGGCATTCTCACGCGGTCGTGACCGGCGTTTCCGCCGGCTTCGTCTCCCCTCATTCCTTGACTATCGCCGGTCGGCCTACCTACAATCAGGCCGGACGCTGACCTCGGCGTAAGCGGTCTTACGGCAAGGAGATGAGACATGAGCCGCAACCCCATCGCGGACCTGCTCGACGACCTGATCTCTTACCTGCCCGCAGACGTGGTACAGCACATGGCGTCGGCGGAGCGCGAACTGCTGCTGGGCTTGAAGACGTGTGTCGATGACTGCGTGGACTGGGCAGTGACGAACATCGACGCGTCCGTCGATGCTTCCGAGGCCCGCCGTCAGGACAGGCACGACAGCGCGCAGGCCGGCATGAAGGTCGATATCGAGGAAGACCCTGAGCCCGACGTCGAACCTGAGGCCGAACCCGAAGCCGCCCCCGCCTGAGCGAGGTACGATGCCCGACCAAGAGATTGAGCAGCGCCTCTTCACGATCGAAGAGGCGAACGCCTACATCCCTCTGCTGGAACGCCAGCTCGCGGAGATGCGCGAGTTGCGCGATCGCATGGAGGGACTCCGAGAACTCGTCGAGCCTGTGCTGGCGCGCGCGCACCTGAATAGCGGCAGCAGGGCGGCCGCTGACTTCGCCGCGGCCCTGCACCGATTTCAGGCCATGTCCGAGCGCATCGCCGAGGAGGGCATCGTCCTGCGGGACGTCGCCACCGGTCTCCTCGATTTCCCTTCGTGGCGAGACGGGCGAGTGGTCTGCCTTTGCTGGCTGTCGGGCGAGCCCGCGGTCGAGCACTGGCACGAGACGGACAGCGGATTCGCGGGGCGGCAGAAGCTTGGAGACCTGGACGAGGACGCCTTCGGCGCCGCCAAGTCCGCGGCGGACGAGGTCTAATGGCGATCACGACACCTGCCCGTGCCGATGACATCGCCGCCGTAGACATTCCTGCATTCATCGACGACGTATGTCAGGCGGCGCTTGATGGCGAGGCCATTGGCATCGAGGACGCCGTCCGCCTGATGGAACTCGACGCGGCGGAAGTCCCCCACCTGCTGTCGTGGGCGAACCGCATCCGCACGCGCAACCACGGCTCTCGCATCCACCTCTGCTCCATCGTGAACGCGAAGTCCGGCGGATGCGCGGAGGACTGTAAGTTCTGCTCGCAGTCCGTGCTGTACCAGACCGGCGTCGAAGTGTACTCCTTCCTCGGCAAGGACGAGGCACTCGCGGCGGCGAAACGCGCGGAGGGCGCGCGGGCCCAGGCGCTGGGGATCGTAGCGGCGTGGCGCGGGCTTAAAGAGGGTCGCCTGCTCGACCAGGTGTGTGAGCGTATCAGCGACGTGGCTAGCGACGGATCGGTTCGCGCGGACGCGTCGTTGGGCATCATCGAGGATGTCGCCGTCGCGGAACGGCTACGGGACGCCGGGCTGTCCGTGTACAACCACAACCTGGAGTCCTCGCGCAGCTTCTTCCCCAACGTGTGCACCACGCACGGGTACGATGAACGCATACAGACGATCCGCAACATGCAGGCGGCCGGGGTGAAGATCTGCTCCGGCGGGATCATGGGGATGGGCGAGACGCGCCGCCAGCGCGTGGAACTGGCGTTCGAGCTGCGCGAGTTGGACGTGGACGTCGTGCCGATCAACTTCCTCATGACCTTCGACGGCACGCCCTTCGAGAGCGCCGCCGAACTCACCCCGATGGAATGCCTGCAAGCCATCGCCGTGTACCGAGTCGTCATGCCGACGAAGGAGATCATGGTCGCGGGCGGGCGGGAACGTAACCTGCGCGACCTGCACCCGATGATCTTCATGGCCGGGGCGAGCGCGATGCTCATCGGCCACTACCTCACCTCGAGCAGCCGCAACGCGGATGATGACCTCCGCATGCTCGAGGACCTCGGCTTGACGTGGGACTGGTCTCCGCATTAAACATATCGAGCAGCTTACGCCATAGGGCGTAGGCCCATGCTTGGTTCGCGGCGCGGTGTCATGCCGACGGAGACCCGCACGCCGCACAATTCGGCCCCTCCCGGCGGCCGCAATCGGATGGGAGACTAGATGCAGACAGCACGATCGCGCCTGCTCGCATTCGCGAGCTTTCTTTTCCTGACGCTTCTCGCATTCTCCGTGTACTCCCAGGATCTCAACATCGGGTTCATCACCGGCCGTGGCGACGACGCGCTCGTCGAGGAGGCCGCGTGGGAGTTGGTCGGTATCGAGAAGACGAATCTCGGCGCCGGCGACTTCGGCGCCGCGAATCTCAGCACGTACGACGTGATCGCCATCGGGGTAGTCGCCTTCGACCAAAACCAGGATCTGAAGGACAACTTCGAGGCGCTCAAGGAGTACGCCGAGGCCGGCGGGTATCTCCTCACCATCGACTTCCAACAGGACAGCACCTGGATTCCAGATTACTTCCCGCACTCGCTGACCCTGTTCGATGACGACCTCGACGCCGATGGTTTGTCGGAGGTAGTAGATCACCCGATCTGGCACACTCCCAACACGATCACGGACGACCACTTCGCCGCCGCCGCGTGGGGCGCCGGAGACTTCATGGCTGACGGCCCGCAGGATGCGCCCGGGGCGTGGGAGCCGCTGCTGCTGGCGGGACCGAGCAGTTGGCCCGTGATGGTGGGCGCCGAGGCCGGCAGCGGGTTCGTGGTCTTCAATTCGATCCAGGTGCTGCAGTCGGTCGGCCGTGCCGCATCGGAGCAGGCCATTGAGGTGATGGAGAACCTACTCCTATGGCGGGGCCCGAGAGACGTCGAGGCGCGAGGGAAGCTCACAACGGCCTGGGGAGCGGTGAAAAGCGACCGGCGATAGCGTAGGAACACATTGCGCCAGCAGCCGCTCGCACGCGCAACCAAACAACGAGTGGTCTGTCCAGGGCGATCCGTCGGCGGCAGATCACCGCAGCAGGGCGAGACGTCTCTGGCAGTCGGCATCCTTGATGGTCTCGGCGCGCGCGTAGTATTCTTACTGCACGTGAGCGAGCACCCCTGCCACCACCTTGCCTGACGGGAACCCGCCGTGGCCGTCCCATCCGACGAGCCAACGCTGACTCCGCCTAAGCCCGGCGCTGTCGCGACGTCGAGTTCTATCTCCGAGAAGGAGTGGAACACCCTTCTGGACATTAGCCAGAAGGTCAATTCGTCGCTCGACCTCGACGTAGTGCTGGGGCAGACGCTCGAAATGGTGGGTGTCATCGTCCAGGCGGACGCCAGTTCGATATGGCTCGTGGACGAGCAGAAGCAGGAGCTATATTGCGCCACGGCGACCGGCGACAAGGCCGACGCAATCCTGCACTACCGGATGCCTTGGGACCAGGGCATCGTCGGCTGGACGGTGCAGAACGACCACTTCTACATCACGAACGAGGCGTTCGAAGACGAAAACCACGCCGTCGAGGTCGCCGAACGCATCGGGTACGAGTGCCGTACGCTGCTCTGTGTGCCCATGCATTCCCGCGGTCGTGTGACGGGATGCATCGAAGTGATCAACAAGCAGGCGCGCGCGCCCTTCGCGGATAAGGACCTGCTTCAAATCTCGATCTTCGCGAACCTCGTCGGCCTCGCGATCGAGAACGCGAACGCCTTCCTGCAAGTCCAGCAGGAGAATGTCCACCTCCGCCGTGAGTTGGGCAGCCGCCGCATCGAGCCGAGCCACGTGATCGCGAACGCGCCGGAGATGCAGCAGGTGATGGAGATGGTCGAGCGCATCGCGCCGACCGACTCGACCGTGCTCGTCCGTGGCGAGAGCGGCACGGGCAAGGAGGTCGTGGCGCAGTCGCTCCACAGTCTCAGCCACCGCGCGCGCGGGCCGTTCGTGGCCATCAACTGTGGCGGCATCCCGGAGAACCTGCTGGAGAGCGAGCTGTTCGGGCATGAGAAGGGCGCGTACACCGGCGCAACGTCGCGGCGCATCGGCCGCTTCGAGCTGGCACACGGCGGAACGCTCTTCCTCGACGAAATCGGCGACATGCCGCCCCCGCTACAGGTGAAGCTGCTGCGGGTGCTGCAATCCCGCAGATTTGAGCGGCTGGGCGGAAACACGATGATCG
The DNA here is from genome assembly GCA_018644665.1 of Candidatus Poribacteria bacterium. Lineage (GTDB taxonomy): Bacteria > Poribacteria > WGA-4E. Next base: position 4,437 of record JABGQA010000124.1, on the reverse strand, counting down.
AGGCGGACGTGCGGATCGTCGCCGCCACGAACCAGGACCTGGAAGAACTCGTGCGCGACGGAGGCTTCCGCGAGGACCTCTACTATCGGTTGAATGTGATCGCCCTGTTCCTCCCGCCTCTCCGCGACAGGGCGGACGACATCCTTCCTCTGGCCGTTCACTTTCTCCAGGACATCGGCGCGCGCATCCATCGCCCTGGGAAGGCGTTCCACCCGGACGCGGTAGAGTTGCTCCGATCCCACGGATGGCCTGGCAATATCCGCGAACTGGAGAACGCGATCGAGCACGCCGTCGTGTTGGCGCGCACGCCGGAAGTGCAGGTGACCGACCTGCCTTTCAACGTGCAGGCGAGCCGCGGAACCGTGCGTGAGACCATGGACGTGCCCGCCTCGCTGGACGAGGCGCAGCGGCAGTTCCGGCAGGGGCACATACGCGACGCGCTGAACAAGTACGGCGGGAATCGCACCCGCGCCGCCGAAGCGTTGGGTCTCCAGCGCACCTACCTGTCCCGACTCATCAAGGAACTCGACATCGACGATGCCTGAGGCATCTGGCGCCCGCGGCATTTAGTGAGATGCCCGAGGAGTTGGCCTGGTCACCGACCGCCACGTCCATGGTGGGAGTACCGACTTCACTTCGGCCGGCGCATCGGGTCACGCGGCGTGTTCCGGCTGACGCCCACAAACGAGCCCGGGCCCCACGACGGGATGGATCAGACCGTGTGGTGAGTGGCCCAGGTGACGTCTCGACGGCTTGAGGCCGACGCGGGGCCGGTCACCGTAGCCGCGTGCGACCCAGATCGCCCGGTGTCTCCTTGCAATGGCTATCCTTGGCGCATACAGTGCCGCGGACGCCCACGGAGAAGGGATGACGCATGTCCGATCCCGCCCGGATGACCGACCATGACCGGTATTTCCTGGACCTGAACGGCTACCTCCTGCTCGAAGGCGTGCTCACCCCCGCGGAGGTGGATCGGCTGAACGAGGAGGTCGACGCGCAGAACCTGCCTGAGCCGACGGACGACATATGGTCGCAGCGCTTCGGTGGGTTCTTCATGTGGAATCGCGTGTTCCGCGACCTCATCGACAACGAACGCGTGCTCGGCGTACTCATCGAGATGCTGGGCGAGAAGCTACGGCTCGATCACGCGTACGGCATCGTCATGGGCCAGGGGAACGTCGGGCTGGACCTGCACGGACAGGGCATGCCGTACGATCCGGCGCAGTACTACATCCACCGCAGCGGGCGCATGTACAACGGGCTGACCGTGGTTTCCTGGGCGCTGGCGGACGTCGGGCCGGAGGACGGCGGCTTCTGCTGCATCCCCGGCAGCCACAAGAGCAACTATCCACTGCCCGGCGACGTGCGGAGCTTCGATGGGCATCGCGACTGGGTGCGCCAGGTACCGCACAAGGCGGGGGATGTCGTGATATTCACAGAGGCCCTGACGCACGGGACGCTACCGTGGCAGGGGAGCCACGATCGGCGGTCGCTGCTGCTGAAGTACGCGCCGGCGCACCTCGCGTGGGGGAAGATGCACGCGCCGCCCGAGGCGCTCGAGCCCCTGCTCACCGATCGGCAACGCAGGCTCTTGGAGCCGCCGTACATCTACCAGCGTGAACCTGTCTTGGCCGACTGACGCAACCAGAGGCGAGCTTGATGAAGGTAACGGACGTCCGCACGTTCCTCGTGCATCCCGGCAGCGGGAAGAACTGGCTCTTCGTCAAGGTCGAGACGGACGCGGGAATCCACGGCTGGGGAGAGTGCTATACGCAGTCGGACAGGGATCGCGCCATTGAGGCGCACGTGGAGGAACTCGCGCGGTACCTAGTCGGACGCGACCCGTTCAACATCAAGCACTTCACGTACATGGTCTACAACGACTTCGCGTCCAAGCGCGGGGCGATGGACCTCTACTCCGCCGTCAGCGGCATCGAGCACGCGCTGTGGGACATCGTCGGGAAGTCGCTGGGGACACCGGTTTACAACCTCCTCGGCGGAGCGTGTCGCGACAAGATCCGTGTCTACGCCAACGGCTGGGGGATGCGCTTGACCGATGGCGACGGCGAACGCGCTCAAGCGCGCGTGGCGGAGGGCTTCAGCGCGCTGAAATTCGACCCGTTCCCAGGCCCATGGCGGACGCACATCTCACGCGAGGACGAGGACGCCGCGGTCGACTGCGTGCGCGGCATTCGCGAGGCCGTCGGCCCGAAGATTGACCTGCTCATCGAGGTGCACCGACGACTCGCCCCGATGCACGCGATACGCTTCGCTCGCCGCATTGAGGAGTTCGACCCCTTCTGGTACGAGGAGCCAGTGTCGTCGATGAACATAGACGCGCTGGCCGACGTGCGGCGCGCCATCGACCTGCCCGTTGTCACCGGCGAGGAGCTGTACACCAAGGCGGAGTTCCGCGAGGTGCTGGAGAAGCAGGCGGCGGACATTCTCAACGCCGACGTCTGCAACTGTGGGGGCATCCTGGAACTCAAGGAGATCGGCGCGATGGCGGAGCCGTACTTCGTCATCATGTCGCCGCACAACTACAACAGCACGTCCGTCGCACTGGCGGCCACGGTACACGCGTGCGCGGTGATGCCGAACTTCCTTATCACCGAGTATTTCGTGAACTTCGCAGAGGTCGGGAACGCCATCACGGTGGACCCCTGGAGCGTCGAGGACGGTTACGTGGCCCTGCCGACGGAGCCAGGCCTGGGCATCGAATTGGACGAAGAGGCGTTGGCGCACTACGCGTACAAGCAGTTCCCCGCGCGGTCGCTTCCTCAGTTCGGCGCCGAGGGGCCGTAGCCGACGTGGCGGCGTCCGTTGGCCGAGAACGTGCACACTGCCGATGCAGTTGGCGGCCCGGCGGCCCGGCGGCCCGGCGGCCCGGCGGCCGACCGTTGGCCCGACGGCATAGGCGTCGTGCCATCCCGGGGAGTCCAATTGGCCACGGCGGAGCGGCCGGAAGGAACGTCCGCACAACCTGTCGGAAGATGCCATGAGACGCCACCTCCTGCTCGCGGTCGCGGCGCTCGCGGCACCCGTCTTCGCCACGTACGGCGTCCCAGACCCGCTCGCCGAGTCCCACGCGTTCGTCTACGAAGACCGGTTCATTGACGCGTACCTCGCTCTTGAGCCCCTCCTTACCGATGGAGAGTGCTCCGACAGTCAGGAGAGCGCACTGTGGCTTGCTGAACGGCTGTGCGCCCACATTGCAGCCAGCGATCGGCTCTACATGCGGTACGACCTGGAGAACCCGACGGACCCCGCTCGCGGTACCTGGGGCTCTGGTCTAGAAACGGCTCTCCAAGAGTGGGCCTTTGTCAGCCGGCTGAATGGCCTCGGCGCGGACTTCGCGTGGGATAACTTGGGCGGCGGCTACGCATACGGCCACGGCTTCGCGCGGCTGCTGCTCTCCCGATATCCCAATACGCGTCACCGCGCCGCTGCGGAGTTCTACGCGATTACTCCTGGATACAACACGTGGCCAGAGATCGAGCCGTGGCTTGCCGCACTTCAGGACTATCTGGATCGGCATGGCAACATCAGCACGATCGAGACGGCCCGAGCGCGGCATACGGTCGCCGCAATCTACGACGACCTGTGGGAGATGCTCACGCACAACTACACTACCGATGAAGCGACCGGATTCACGACAGCCGACCGCGAACACGACGCGAGCCGCGCCGACGGCTACCGCCGACTCGCGCTGAGATTCTACGCCGAGTATCTTCTATCCACAGGGAGTCTGTGCGGGCCTTCTCGCCCGCAGAGAGTGCATGAACGTCTGCGTGCGCTCCGGCTCGGTGAACCGGATGGGTCCTGGTACATCCTGAACGACTGAGCGGACGCACGCGAGCTTGGACACAGATGTGCGAATCGCGCGCCATGCACGCCCTTGCCAAATGGACGCGTGGACATCTTCTCCTGGCACGGCAAGGTTGAGATGGGTCCGCTCGTCGCCGCACGCCGTGGACGTCGCTTCGTCCTCGCTGACCACCTGTACGGGACGGCGCCCGACGCGCGCCGGTTCGTTGCGTGGTTTCCACATGTTCCGTAGGATACGCCCCAGCTTTCCCGACCCACACGACCCACGCCAGCACCGCGAGGATTTCCCATGGCCGGGCCCAAGAAGATACGCGTCGGATTCATCGGTTCGGGCGGCATCGCCCAGGGCAAACACGTCCCGGGGCACCTGAGCGTCCCGAACGTCGAGATCGTCGCCTGCTGCGACATTGCCGAGGAGCGCGCGAAGGTGTTCGCGGAGCGCAACGGCGTCGACCACGTGTTCACAGACCACAACAAGATGCTGGAGATGGACGAGATCGACGCCGTCAGCGTGTGCACGCCCAACGCGTTCCACGCGGACCCGACAATCGCCGCGCTGAAGGCGGGCAAGCACGTCATCTGCGAGAAGCCGCTCGCCGGCAACGCCAA
>JABGQA010000103.1 GCA_018644665.1 Candidatus Poribacteria bacterium | reverse complement strand
TCCACCGAGGAAGCCGCCTGACCGCCATACACAACTCTTGACCATATCTCCGTTCCGGTACCGGATGATGCTCGTCGTGCTCGCTCTGGGGGGCGCGTACCTTGCCGCATTCAGCCGCGCCGCGGGGATGTCATGGTGGGTGATCGCCACGTTCTTCGTGGTCTACTTCGCGATCGCCGTCGCCGTCACGAGGATGCGCGCTGAGCTGGGGTCGCCTGTCCACGACCTGCACTTCATCGGCCCCGACGAGATGATGCCGCGCATCTTCGGCACACGCGTGCTCGGGCCGCGCAACCTGACGATGTTCGCGTTCTACTTCTTCTTTAACCGCGCGCATCGTGGCCATCCGATGCCCCACCAGTTGGAGGGGTTCAAACTGGCGGAGCGGTCGGGCGTCAACTATCGCCGTCTCTTCTACGCCATGCTCTTCGCGATGCTGTTCGGCATCCTGTCGACCTTCTGGGCGTACTACCACCTGTCGTACCAGGAAGGCGCGCGGGCGTGGTTCGCTCAACACCCGTTCGACAGGCTGCAGAGCTGGCTCACCGCGCCGCGCGCGCCCGACGTCGGAGCTTCGGTTGCCGCCTCGGCCGGGCTGATCCAGACCATCTTCCTGATGGTGATGCGGATGAAGTTCGTGTGGTGGCCGTTCCATCCGGCCGGGTTCGCCATCAGCAGCAGTTGGTCCATGAACGTCTTCTGGTTCTCGATCTTCGTCAGCACGATCGTGAAGTGGGTGATCCTCCGTCAAGGCGGGTTGGTGCTGCACCGGCGCGCGATCCCGTTCTTCCTCGGCCTGATTCTCGGCGAGTTCATCGTGGGCAGCGTGTGGAGCATCATCGGCTGCATCGTGAACCGTCCGATGTACCGCTTCCTGTACTGACCCCGAGTGAACGACCACGGGCGGCACTGCGCTCGCCCGCGTCAGAAGTTGCGTGCTACCGCAATGTATGCCATTACTTGGCATAGGTCGCCGGTGGGCGGGCCTGCCGGTCCGTAGCTGCGGAACTCATCCGTTCGGAGGCCTCGACATGCGGCGAACGGGCCGCGACACGCGCGGGCGCCGTCTTCCACGTACGGCCATGCGCCTGGTTGCGGTCATCGCCTGCGTGGGCGCCGCCAAGGCCGTGGGGCCGCAGGGCCGCATCGTGTACCGTGCGCTCGAGTTCGGCGCGGACGAGGTGGTGAACGTCTACATGGTGGACGCGAACGGGAGCAATCAGCACGCCCTAGTCGACGACCAAACAGCGTTCACCGCGATGTGGTCAGGCGACGGCCGCGTAGCCGCCTGGTTGAACAAGGATGACGCCCTGTTCACCATGAACGCCGACGGCACGGGCCGACAGCGCGTCCCGGACGGCGGTTACCCCAGAGACTGGTCCACAGACGGAGAGTGGTTCGCGACCGTGCACAACACGCGCGGCCCAGGGGTCGACGTCGCGAAGCGCCGCGCTGACGGGTCGGACTACCAGATGCTCACCGATGAGCGGTTCGGCCACATCAACAGCATCGAGTGGTCGCGCGATGGGCGGAAGCTCGTGTTTTCAGCGCGTGCGGGCGGCGGGGCTCGGCAGGACGTCTACTCCGTTGGCGCCGACGGGAGGGGCCTGACGAACCTCACGAATCATGCGTTGCCGAACTACGATGAACACTGGTCCGCGGATGGGCAGAGCATCTACTTCGTCTCGCAGCGCGACCCGGGCATCGGGATCTACGTGATGGAGGCGGACGGCAGCAACGTCCGGCGTGTCGCCCCCGACCGCGGGGTCGGCCACCTGTTAGCCGTGTCGCCCGACGGCAAGTACCTGCTCATCGATGGCGCCGACCTGCATGTCCTCGACACCGATGGGGCGCACGTCAGCCAGGTCACCGACGACGACTTGTGGCCACGTCGCGCCGACTGGTACATCCCGCGCTCGATCCTGTCGGTATCGCCTCTCGGCACGCACAGTGGCTACTGGGGATGGCTGAAGACGCTTCGCCAGCCCGGCCTCCAGACGCCGTAGTGGGCGTGACCGTCAGGCGGCCCGCACGGCCTCGCCGATCACGTCGAGGCCATGCGTGAGCGCATCGGCGTCGATGTTGAGGCACGGGAACACGCGCAGGACGCGCTGCTGCGCCACGTTCACCAACACGCCCGCTGCCCGGCACCGGCCCGCGACTTCCGACCCGACTTCCGCTGACCTCAGTTCGCAGCCGATGAGCAGCCCGACTCCGCGGACATCGGCGACCTTGCCCGGATCCTGGCGCTGCATGGTCGTCAGGCGGTCGCGGGCCAGCTCGCCCATCGCGCGGCAATTGGCCAACACCGTGCCGTCCTCCAGCTCCGACAGCACGGCCACGACGGCCGCCGACGCCAACGGGTTCCCCGCGTACGTGCCGCCGTGGTCGCCCTTCTGGATCGTGTCAGACACTGCCTCCGTGACGAGGACCGCGCCGACCGGGAACCCGCCACCCAGGCACTTCCCCAAAAGCATGATGTCGGGCGTCACGTCTTCTCGCTCGCAAGCGAACAGCGGGCCTGTCCGGCCGATCCCAGTCTGAATCTCGTCGAGGACGAGGAACACGCCGCGCCGATCGGCGATCTCGCGCAGCGCGGCCAGGTATCCGTCGGGCGGTACGTTGACGCCCCCCTCGCCCTGCACCGGCTCGACGATGATGCCTCCGGTGTCACCGTCGATCGCCGACTCCGCGGCGGCAGCGTCGCCGAACGGGACGAACTTCGCTCCCGGTACCAGAGGACCGAACGGCACGCGGTAGCCTTCGCCGCTCGTAATCGACGCGGCTCCGAGCGTCCGGCCGTGGAATCCGCCGTGCGTCGCGATCATCCCGGTCCTCCCGGTGGCTCGCCGGACGAGCTTGATCGCGCTCTCCGTCGCCTCCGTGCCGGAGTTCGTGAGGAACGCGCGCGTCAGCGCCGCCGGAGCGGCCTTGACCAGCCGGTCGACCGCCTCCGCCTGTATGGGCGTGTACGACAGGTTGCAGTTGGGGGCCTGCAGGCACCGGGTCAGTTGGCGTGAGATGCCTTCCACAAGGGCTGGGTGGCAGTGTCCCAGGCACGTCACGCCCCACCCCGACGTCAGGTCGAGGTACTCCCGCCCGTCCGTGTCCCACACGCGCCAGCCGTCCGCGCGGTCGACGACCACGTCGTGCCGCGTGAAAACGGGGAAGAAGGCGTTCTCGGTCTGGGCGATGACATCGGCGGCGCTGGCCATTGCGTACCCCTCACGGTAGGCGGGTTTCGACGAGGAATACACGGCATGGTAGACTGCGCGGGCACAAACAGGGAAGGGCCGATCCGTGATCAAGACACTGCTGCTGACCGGGGCAAACAACCACGACTGGGCGCGCTCTGCGCCGTTCTGTAAGGACTTGCTCGAGGCCACCGGGGCCTTCGAAGTCGACCTGACTGAGAACCCAGAGGAAGTGCTAGAGGATCGCGCGAAGCTCGACAGCTACGCCCTCTATTTCGTTGACTACAACGGGCCGCACTGGTCCGAAGTCGCGAAGACGAACTTCATCGAGACGATACGTGGTGGGACGGGCGTTACGATCTTGCACGCCGCGGACAACGGCTTTCCCGGATGGGTGGAGTACGAGGAGATTTGCGCCCTTCTCTGGCGCGAGGGCACCGGTCACGGCGCCTACCACAAGTTCACCGTGAAGATGCTGGACAAGGAGCACGTGGTGACGCGCGGCCTGCCCGACATGGTCGGTCACCCGGACGAACTCTACCACCGCATGGTCCACTTGCACGACGCGCCGTACCGAACGCTGGCGGCGTCCTACTCAGATCCCGCGACTGGCGGAACGGGCGACATCGAGCCGATGGTGATCGTGAAGAACTACGGCGAAGGGCGCGTATTCCACGACATACTCGGCCACGTGTGGGCCGGTGGCGGGATGGACACGTTCGAGAGCGCTGAGTTCCAGCGCCTGCTCATCCGCGGGTGCGAATGGGCGGCCACGGGCTCCGTGACCCACTAGCGTCGACGGGAAACGTGGGGCCGCACGTAGCGGCCCCACGCGGCGGACCCGGTGGTGCTACCGGTCGGTCGAGTACGCGTGCGTGAGGAACAGCACATCCGGCTCGTCGGCGACGCCTGCGGCTTCCATCGCCTCACGCAGATCGGGCGCCTCTACGAACTCGCGGGCCGCGTCGATGCTCTCCCACCCCAGGAACCCAATCACGTCGTCGTTCTCGTGCGGGTGGAATAGGACGAAGCCACCCAGCGAGCCGGCCTCGGCGCGCATGTGACCATGCTTGTTGAAGCTGCCCATCCAGCGTTCCAGGTTCTCAACCTTGTGCCGCACGAACAGGCTGAAGTCCGAAGGCCCGCCGACGTTCACCCCCTCGCGATCGACCACCGGCTTCACGTGCTCGGTGTCGAAGACCCACACGGCGGGCTCGCCGACGACCTCGGCCTCGGCCATCGCGTCGCGTAGGCCCTCGGAAGCGCCGAACGCGAGGGCGCCTTCCATCCCGCGCCACTGCACGGCGACGACGATGTCGTTGGGGTCGTCCGCGCTGCGGTAGACGTGCGAACCGAGGGAGCCGTACTCCGCGCGGAGGCGGGCGTGCTCACGGTACACCTCGGTCCAGTGGTCGAAGTTCTCGACGGTGTGTCGCGCGAGCATCACCGCGCCCGGCCGTTCGCGCTCGCCGCCGTCGCGGTCCATGTCGCGGCGCGGCTCGTCCCGTGCTTCGCGGCCGTCCATCCGGTCGCGCGAGCCACGGCCTGGGCGTTCGCGGCCGATAGAGCGCACCTCGCTCATGAGCGGCGAGTGGTGCCAATGGAGCAGCTTCCACGCCCCGTCGTGCTGGGCCCACACGGCGCTCGTGCGCCACGTCCCTTGCTGCGTGGGCGCGCCCGGCACGGAAACCGTGCCTGACATGTACCCGGTACCTACGGCGACGTCGCCAAGGACCTGTACGTGTTCCTGGCCCAGGCGCAGGTTGACATCGTAGCCGGCAGCGACCAGCTCGGCGATGGCTGCGGCGTCCACCGTTCCGAGGACCCCGCCGTCGCCGCCGTACCCAGATGCGTCCGGGTGAAAGTGACGCAGGACGTCGGGATCGTTGGCGTTCCAGGCGGCCATCAACGCGGCGCTCGCCTCCTTGACCGCGTCGGCCTGGCCGGCTAGCGCGCCAGCGGCGGCCCACGTCGCCATGAGCGTCGCGAGGACCGTCATGCACGTGCGTTGCATGGTGTCGTCTCCTACTCGAATCGGCGGGAACGGCGCAGAAGCGCGCTGGCGCATCTTCACGCGCCCGACCCACCGACGCAAGCAGGCCGACGTCACTAGCGCTTCATGGCCGCCCAGGCGGTGACGAGCTTGCCCTTGGGGTCGACGCCAAGTGACTCCTCGCTGAATACCAGGTCGCCATACGCCAGCGCGTCCCAGGCTCCGCCGGGGGTCCACCCGATCTGGTGCGTCCGCGCTCCCCCTTCGCATTCGTTGGCGTGTATCGCATGTCCGACAAGCAGCCCGTCCTCGGCGTGGAAGTTCTTGCCAACGGCCGTCGACGCGATGTCTATCGCCACCTCGTAGATGTAGCGATCGCCCTCGTTGACGAGGATCCACTCGGTGTTGTCGATCGTCGCCTCCGCAGACATGTCCTTCCCGTTGGCGCCGAGTGTGAACTGCTGGAGGCCGTCGCGGACCATGGAGTTCTCGACGTCGAACATGAACTCCATGCTGTCGTCTTCCCACCACGCGTCGCCCGCTGGATGGCTGTCCTCGAGTTCGTCGTCGGTGACATCCACCGCGAAATAGACGCGATCCGGGTCGCCGGCATTCCAGCCGATCATGGCTGTGCCAGAGAAATCGTCGGCGTCGGGCAGGTCAGCGCCGACGTCCTTGAGCTGATCGAACACGATCACCTGCGCGTCGAACCACTCGTTGAAGACCCCGTCGATCTTCAGGGCGCTGACCTGTCGCGCCTCGTAGACGAAGTCCCGCTGCGCGCGCGCGTCGCTCACGAGAAGTGACCCGACCACGAGCGCTCCTACTGCCACCGCGATATACCGCGTTCGCATCATGTGCTCTCCCTACAGCCGGCGGGGCCGATGCCGCGTCAACTTCGTTGTGATTCCCGGCCGTCTCCGTGTCGTTGGATAGCTCGCGGCCGGAGACGTGTCAACCGTGCGTGATATTGCCGGGGGCATCCGCTAGAATTGCTTGACGTCTCGAACGCGACGCACGACGCCGGGAGGATTCTGTGGCCGGACAGCTCAGCGGCAAGGTATGGGGCGGGTTGCCGACCTTCGACCCCGAGGCAGGGACGGTGGTCAGAGAACCCGACGGGGCCGGCTCGGGATACTGGGTCGGGGCGCCTACCGTGTACCACGATCCGGCCGACGCCCGCTATTACATGTCCTACCGCATCCGACGCCCGCGACCGGACCGCGGTGTCGAGAACCGCATCGCCGTGAGCGAAGATGGCGTGACCTTCGACGACATCTACCGCCTTCACAAGGACGACCTGGGCACGGAGTCCATCGAGCGCTGCTCCGTGTACCGAACGGATGATGGGCAGTTCCACTACGCGGTCAGCTACGTCGATCCCGCCGACAGGAAGTGGCGCACGGACGTCCTGACGGCAGCCGACCCGTCGGGGTTCGATACGGGCGCGGCGCTTCCCGTCGTGACGGCGTACGACATCGGCGGCGAGGGCGTGAAGGATCCGAACGTCTACCGCATCGGCGGGCAGTACGTCATGCTTCTCAGCTATGCTCCCACGCCGTCACAGCGTACAGTCGGCGGCGATATGCACGGTACTGGCGATGTATACAACACCGGCATTACGAAGTCCCACAGCGGCCTCGCGACGAGCCACGACGGCTACAACTGGACGTGGGAAGGTGACATCATGTCCCCGCCCGACAAGGGTTGGGACCAGTACGCCGCGCGTCTCGGCACGATCGTGTGGACGCCGCCTGTGTTCGTGGGCCTGTACGACGGCTCGCACGACGTCAGCGAGAACTACGAGGAGCGCTGCGGTCTGGCGACGAGCGCGGACTTGCGGACGTGGCGGCGGCTGACGGTGGCCGGCCCATGGGTCATGTCGCCCCACGGCACGGGATCGGTGCGGTACATGGATGTGCTCGCCGACGGGGAGAGTTGGCTCTACTACTACGAGATGGTGCGCGCCGACGGGTCACACGACCTGCGGGTGCAGCGCGTCGCCTCCTAGCGTGCCGCGCGCACAGCGGCGGCGGGCGGGTTCGACGACGACCGAGGATGGGTGTGAGGGATAGATGGCGATCCTGAAGGTGGCGAACATGGGCAACCCGGTCCTCCGGCACGAGGCGGAACCGGTGACGAGTCGTGACTTGAAGTCGTTGCCCGTGCAGCAACTCATAGACGACATGATCGACACACTGTACGAGTACCACGGCGTCGGCCTCGCCGGCCCACAAGTCCACGAGTGCAAGCGCATCATCCTCGTCGACCGTAGCGCCGGTGAGGATCCTGATGGGGGGATGCTGGTTCTCGTGAACCCCGTCGTCACCGAAGCGTCCGACGCTACCGAGGAGGACTGGGAGGGGTGTCTTAGCATCCCGGACATCCGTGGCCGTGTCCCGCGCGCGTCGCAGATCGTCGTGGAGTCGAAGGACCGCAAAGGCCGGGACCAGACGCACTCGGTGAGCGGCTTCACCGCGCGCATCATGCAGCACGAGATAGACCACCTCGACGGTGTCCTGTTCCTGGACCGCATGACGGACATGCTGTCCCTCACGTTCCTACCCGAATACGGCCGATACTGGACAGACGACGCGGAGTGACCGGCCGGCCATACAAGCCGCCAGAGTCGGCCTGATCCAAGGAGCAACACGTTGCGGGAATACCTGTTCCGTCCGGGCGCGTCCGTTCCGTTGGCCCCCGGCCCCGCCGAAGACGAGATGCTCGCGGCGGTGACCGGAAGCGGCATCCCGTACGTCGAAGTGACGTACCGGCCGCCCTGCGACGACCCCGGCTGGCAGGCGAAGCTGCGCGCGTCGCTCGCGGACGGTGGCGTCAACATCAACACCGTGCACGCTCCCTTCGGCGCGCCAGTGGACATCTCTTCCGAGGACGAGGCCGTCCGTGCGACCGGCGTGGCCGTGGTGGAGGCGTCGATCCGCTATGCGGAGGGCGTCGGCGCGGCCATCCTGGTTGTGCACGGGAGCATGGAGCCCATCGCGCCTGCCGATCGCGACAAGCGCGAGGCGCTGGCGCGGGCAAGCCTGTTGGGCTTATGCGCCCGCGCGGCCGATGCCGGCGTGCGCATCGCCGTGGAGTTGCTGCCTCGCACGTGCCTTGGGAACACGCCCGAGGGCCTCAGACGCCTACTCGACGGCGTCCCGACTGAGCAGGCCGGGTTCTGCCTCGACACGAACCATCTGACGCCGCCGTGGATGGCCGCCGTGCGCCCTGACACCGATCGGGAGCGCGAACTGCTGGACGCCCTGGGCGGGGACCTCGTATACCCGTCGCTTCTGCCCGGCGTCGTCCGTTCTCTAGCGGATCGGCTCATCACGCTGCACGTATCAGACTACAACGGCATCGATGAGCGCCACTGGCTGCCGTTCCGTGGCGTGGTGGACTGGGCCGCGTTCGCGAACGCCCTCGCGGACGTCGAGTTCCGCGGCGCCTTCGTATACGAGACGCGCTTCACGCCCGACGGGCTGGCCGACCTGCTGGCCGAAGCCCTGGCGAACTACGACGACATACTGGCAGCCGCCCGCGCCGCCTGATCGCGAGGAGATGCGCATGTATCGCGTTGGAGTGATCGGTCTCGGCGCCATCGCGGCGCGGTACTCGAACCCCGAGGACGCACACCCGTACTGCCACGTCGGCGGCATCCGGCACAGCGACACGACGCGGTTGGTCGCCGTGGCGGACATGTCCCAGGAGCGACGCGATGAGTTCGCCCAGACCTGGGGCCCCGCGTTCCCCGACGGCTCCATCAACTACTACGAGACCGACACGCAGATGCTCGAAAGCGAGGATCTGGACATCGTGGCCGTGTGCGTACGCGGCCCGCACCACTTCGCGGTCATGCAGGACGTCCTGAAGGCGGACCTCCGCGCGATCTTCCTCGAGAAGCCGGCCGGCTGCTCTCTCGCCGAGACCGACGAGATGGCTCGCATCGCGAACGACAGGGACATCCACATAGTCGTGGACTACACGCGGCACTGGTCGCCCGCGCTTCTGCGGTTGCAGGATATGGTGAAGGACGGCCTCGTCGGCGAGGTGCAGTCCGTGATCGGCTACTGCGGCGGAGGGGTGCTGTCGTTCTCGATCCACAACACGGACATGATCTGCCAGTTCGCCGGGTACGACCCGACGGCCGTCTCAGCGTCCATCCGTGGGGGAGGCGACGCGCCCGATGGCTACGAGCCCGAGCCGGCGCCGCTGGCATCGACCATTGAGTTCGCCAGCGGTGTGCAGGGCTTCCACGTGGGTAATCACGGCAAGGCGCCGGCGTTCGCCGTGGACGTGCTCGGAAGCGAGGGCCAACTGCGGGCCGGGTTCTATCTGCAGCCCACCCTACGGAACGCCGACGGCGCCGTCGTCGACAACGCCACGCTCGACCTTCCGGGGAACGTAGGGCCGTTCAAGATCGCCTACGAGCAGATTACGGGTCACTTGGACGGCGGGCCGCCGCCCCATTGCGCCGGCTCAGACTGGGTCGCTGTGAACGAGATTGGGTTCGCGACGATCGAGAGTGGAATGACGGGAGCGCGGGTCGACCTGCCGTGCGCGAATCGCGATCGCATGATCTTCGCCAACGGGTGACGAAGGACGAACTACCCGCGGTGGAGGGCTCGCAAGTCCATCCGCCCATCGACGTCGTCCGAGACGGCGTTCGTCCACGTGGCGTCAGCCTCCGACGCCAGGCTCATGAGGGCGCAATCGACCAGGGCGTTCGATAGCGCGTAGTTCAGCAAGAACGCGTCGATGTCGATGTCCGCGAGCTCCGTCGGGAAGCTTCGGCGCATCAGGCGTGGGAAGACGCCACTCGTCGTGCACCGCATCAGCACGACGCCCATCCCAAGCGCGTCCGCCGACGGTATCAACCCGGTGTCCCCGAACATGTCGTGCGTGCTTTGGTACATGAGGCTGTAATGCACTTGGATCACGTCGAAGACGCCAGATGCCACCAGCCGTTCAGCCCCAGCTGACGGGCCGTCGGTGGAGAACCCCAGGTAACGTACCTTGCCTTCGTCGCGCAGGCGCCGGTATGCGTCGATGCCGCCCTCATCGAGGATTGCGGGGGCGTCGTCGCCCGGGATGTACCCGCCGTGGAACTGCAGGACGTCGATCGCGTCCACGCCCAGACGCTTGAGGCTGCCCTCTACCTCGGCGGGGATCTCGTTGGGGTCCCGTGACTTCGTCTTCGTGGCGATCACGAGGCCGTGGCGCCTGCCCTCAATGGCTCGGCCGATCAACGTCTCGCTGAGTCCGCCGCCGTATGACGGGGCGGTGTCGATGTAGTTGAGACCGAGGTCGAACGCGTGATGGAGCATGTGCGTGATGGCCGCTGGGTCGGCATCGCCACGTACGCGACCGCCGCCATAGCCGACCTCGGACACGCGCAGACCAGTCGCCCCGAGGGTGCGGTATCTCACGACTTCTCTCCTCGCCGCGTTGCGCGGGTCCTCGGCATCGCGTGGATCGACCTCCCGAGGTACGCCTCCGCGCTCTCCATCAGCGTCTCCGACAGCGTAGGGTGAGGATGTACGACCTCTGACAGTTGCGACGCCGTCATACCCGCGCGCAGGGCCACGCACGCCTCTCCAATGAGTTCTCCGGCGCCGACGCCGGCCATGCCCACGCCGAGGATGCGCTCCGTGGCGGGGTCGACGACCAGCTTGGTGACGCCGTCGGGGCGGTCGCCCGTGAGGGCGCGGCCGGACGCCCCCCACAGGAACTTCGCCGTGGCGACGGCCGTGCCGGACGCCTCCGCATCGCCCTCGCTGAGCCCTACCCACGCCATCTCTGGATCGGTGAAGACGACCGCGGGTATGAGGGCATCGTCCGAGGACGCGGGTTCGTCGCATATGGCTCGCACGGCTCGCGTCGCGTCCGCGGTCGCCTTGTGCGCGAGCAACACGCCGCCTGCGCAGTCGCCGATGGCGTACACGGCTGGGTCGGACGTCTTCTGCTGCGTGTCGACGCTCACGAACCCGTCGTCGTCCAGCTCGACGCTCGTGTGGTCGAGCCCGAGCGACCCGGTGTTCGGCGTCCTGCCTACCGCGACAAGGACGCGGTCGTACGGTTCCGTCACGGGGTCGCCGTCTCCGACCTGAATGGTCGCGTCGACACGGTCGCCACTGACGTCCAGTGCCTCCACACGCGCCCCGACGCGGACGTCCGCGAACGACTTCCGGGCGACCCGCTCGACGTAGCGTCTGAGGTCCGCATCGGCGGCCGGCAGGATTGAGGCCAGGGCCTCGACGACAACGACCCGCGACCCAAGTGCCGCGTAGACCGTGCCGAGCTCCATCCCGATGTAACCGCCACCGATCACGAGCAAGTCAGCGGGTACGTCCGGCGCTTCCAGGGCCTGCGCCGAGGTCATCACACGCGGGTCGTCTACGCCGAGCGCCGCCGGGATCGCTGGCCGCGAGCCCGTTGCGAGTATGGCGTGCTCACACTCTACCCACGTGGGGCCAGACCCACGGTCGATCCGGACGGCGTTCGACGTCTCGAACGACGCGCGTCCCCGCACGAGATCAACGCCGCGCGCCTTGGCGATGGCGCGAACGCCGTTCCCCAGTTTCTCGGAGATGGACGTCTTCCACGCGCGCAACTCGTCTAAGTCGACGCGCGGGGGGTCGAAGTGAATGCCCCGCACCGCTCCGGCGGCGGCTTCCTTGATGAGTTTCGTCGCATGTATAAGGGCCTTCGACGGGATGCATCCCCGGTTGAGGCACACGCCGCCGAGACGCTCCTCGCGGTCGATGAGGATGACCCGCTTGCCCGCGTCGGCGGCCCGGAACGCCGCGGCGTACCCGCCGGGCCCGCCCCCGATGACTGCGATGTCCGTTGTAGTGGTCTCCATGGCGCTAGGCGTCCTTCAGCCAGGTGTCGAACCACGTGAAGGCCTCGTCCTGCATCTCCGGGTCGAACTTATGCGGCCCGGGGTAGAAGGTGCCACGGTACCGGTCGCCCGCCCCTGCCATGTCGTAGGCCTCGCGCAGCATGCGGTCGGCGCGCTCCATCTCCGGCATGGTGAATAACTGGTCCTCGATGTCGTTCTGAACGAGCGTTGGCAGCGGCATCCGCATGCCCAGGATTTCGGGGTAGTCGAGGTACCTCGGCAACAGGGGCACGTAGCACATCCACGTGTGCGTGTAGGCCTTGTTCAGGAGGTAATCGCGCCAAGTGCTCATCATCCCCACACACACTGCGGCCTTGATCCGGTCGTCCGCCCCGCCGAGGAAGACCGTGCGCAGACCACCGCCCGACAGTCCACCGCATCCAATGCGATCCGCGTCAATGTCGTCGCGGGCCGAGAGTACGTCTAGGGCGGCGCGGTCGTCCGCCAAGAAGACGCCCGGCCATGTCGTGCCCGCGCAGAACAGCGACTTGGACATGATGTCCTCATGCCCGCCCGCCCAGCTGTTGTAGGCCTCGATGTTGGCGGGATCCTCGGGCGCGAGATCGTCGAGGCCCTGCCGCATTCGCTCCGAGACGTCGGCCAGGAGGACGCGCCGGCTGGCGAACGTGAACGTGTCGTGCACAAGCACGCCGTATCCGCGCTTCGCCATCTCATTGGCCCACGGCACGCCGCCGTAGTAGTCGTCTTGGTGCTCGAGCATCATCGGGTGGGGGTCATCGGAGACGCGCGTGATCTTGCGCCGCCCGAAGTACTTGCGCCCGCCGTGGTCGTGCAGGCCTACGATCCCGGGCAATGGGCCGACGGCGTTGGCTGGCTTCAGGAAGTACGCCTTCGTCGGCGGGCCGTACGGCAGGCTCCAGGTCAGCTCCTCGACCTTCAGGCCGTCGTACTCGTACTCCCGTTCGATCGTGGCCTCGGGCGTCGGTCCACGGTCAGGCTGCGCCACGAGTTCGGAGAACTTGCCGCGCGCCGCGTCTCGCCACCGATCGACGTCCGGCCAGGCGCCCCTGCGGTACGACAAATCGGCCGGCTCGTCGCCCACTAGCGATGCTGCCCACGGGCCATAGGCGCCGATCATGTTCAGGGACATGGCCTCTCCGGTCTGACTGCGACGCGTTCGGAACTCACGGGCGTCCCCGGCGACCGTATCCCACCGCCGCTGTACGCACAAGCCACGGGGGCTCGGATCGGGTCGGAGCCCTTGACAGAGCGACACTTCGGGGCTCAATATAGGGGTAGCAACAGGGCGCGGAATCGAACGTACGGGGGATGCAATGGCAATGATCACAGTGACCGAGCACGCAGCGTCCAAGGTGGCCGAACTTATCGCGGCGGAAGGCTATGACGGCCATGGGTTGCGCGTCCAGGTCGTGGGCGGCGGGTGCAGCGGCATGCAGTATCGTCTCGGATTCGACGAGGCCCGCGACGACGACAAGGTCATCGAGGAGCACGGCCTGAACGTCTTCGTCGATCTGAAGAGCGCACTCTATCTTGCAGGCAGCACGGTCGACTACGTCGAGGGCCTGATGGGCGCCGGGTTCAAGATCGAAAACCCGAACGTCCGCTCGCAGTGCGGCTGCGGCGAGTCGTTTGCCGTCTGACCCGACACACGACGACTACCGAATGCTTTACAGGGCGGCCGCCGCGTGATGCGCAGGCGCGTCGCCCTTGTCGTTTTCTGTGAGCCAATCCACGCCAGCGCGCCGGCTGCGGGGCGTTCCTGACATAGCCGATATTGTGTGGGGATACGATGCCGATCTTTCAGCGCAAGCCGAAGCAAGACGACGCGCCCGCGACGGACGGGTCGGGCGTAACCGAGGCCGCCATCCTGAAGGCGCTCGGAACGGTACAAGACCCGGACCTGCACCGCGACCTCGTGTCGCTCAACATGATCCGCGACATCGAGATCGAAGGCTCTACCGTTCGGTTCAC
Source organism: Candidatus Poribacteria bacterium (assembly GCA_018644665.1). Lineage (GTDB taxonomy): Bacteria > Poribacteria > WGA-4E. The sequence goes on along the minus strand of JABGQA010000103.1, from coordinate 57,806 downwards.
CGTGCAACTGACAACGCCGGCGTGTCCAATGCGCGAGCAGATCCAAGCGGATTGCGACAACGCCGTGAAGGCTGTCGCCGGCGTGGAGACAGTCGAAATCACTATGGGCGCCGATACAGCGCGAGACAGCAAGCTCGGCGGCCAGGCGATGCTGCCCGGCGTACGTAACACAATCGCCGTCGCCAGCGGCAAGGGCGGAGTCGGGAAGTCGACGGTAGCTGTGAACCTTGCCGTAGCTCTCGCCGAAGAGGGCGCGTCGGTCGGCCTGCTCGACGCGGACATCTACGGCCCGTCGATCCCAATTATGCTTGGCGTGGACCGGCAACCCGAGGTCTCCGAAGATCGCAAGATGCTCCCCATCGAGAGCTGTGGGGTGAAGCTGATGTCCATCGGCTTCCTACTGCCGGACAAGGATACGGCCATGGTCTGGCGGGGCCCGATGGTGCACAGCGCGCTGCGGAACTTCCTTAGCGACACGGCTTGGGGCGAGCTCGACTACCTCGTGGTGGACATGCCTCCCGGCACGGGCGACGCGCACCTGACGCTGACTCAGAGCATCCCTCTCACGGGCGCGGTCATCGTGACGACGCCGCAGGAGGTGGCGCTGGAAGACGCCCGCAAAGCGGTCACACTCTTCAACAAGACGAGCACGCCAATCCTGGGCCTCGTCGAGAACATGAGCTACTTCATCGCGCCCGACACGGGGACGCGTTACGACATCTTCCGGTCGGGCGGAGGCCGCGCAGCCGCCGAGAAACTCGGCGTGCCGCTGCTCGGGGAGATCCCGATCGACATGACTATCTGTGAGGGTGGCGACGCCGGTGTGCCGGCGGCTTCCAGCCTCAGTTCGTCGCCGCAGCGCGACGCCTTCATGACCGTGGCGGGCGAAGTGGCGAAGCTCATCTCCGTGCAGAACCTGTCCGCCGATGCGGGACCCGTGATCGAGAGCAACTAACCGGCGCGCCGTCGGTGACATGTCCCGGGAGCGGCCGTATCATGCCGCCGCGCGCATGGCGTTCGCGCGCGAGGCTCCGAGGAGCGGCCCGTGCACGCAGCTGACATCCCACGAGCGGACCTTTCGGTCGCCCAACTCGCGGCAGACCTCGTGCCCATCGTCGGGGCGGACTACGTGCTCACGGACGACGCGTCCCTCATGACCTATGAGTGCGACGGCGCCACGCTGTACCGGGCCACGCCGCACGTGGTCGTGCTGCCCGACACGGCGCAGCAGGTCTCCGAGGTCGTGAGGTACGCCAACCGCGTCGGCGCTCCGTTCGTTGCGCGTGGCGCAGGCACCGGTCTGAGCGGGGGCGCGATGGCGCTGGCAGGCGGCATCCTCATCGGCCTGAACCGCATGGACCGCATCCTCGAAATCGACATCGAGAACGAGCGCGCCGTTGTCGAGCCCGGCGTGGTCAACCTCTGGATCACCGACCGCACCACCCCCGACGGCTACCACTATGCGCCGGACCCGTCCAGCCAAAAGGCGTGCACGATCGGCGGCAACGTGGCAGAAAACTCCGGCGGGCCGCACACGCTGAAATACGGCGTGACGGTGAACCACATCACCGGCCTGGAATGGGTGATGCCGACCGGGGACATCGTCAACCTGGGCGCCGCCGCCGATGACGGCGTCGGGTACGACATCCGAGGGCTCGTCGTCGGCTCCGAGGGAACGCTCGGGATCGCGACGAAGATCGTGGTGAAGCTGACACCCAACCCTCCAGCGTACAAGACCATGCTCGCCGTATTCGCGTCTTTGGAGGACGCATCGACTTCGGTGTCGGAGATCATCGGCGCAGGGATGATCCCGTCGTCGCTGGAGGTGATGGATCGGCTCATCATCGACGCTGTCGAGGCGGCGTTCCACTTCGGCTTTCCGGACGACGCGCAAGCGGTGCTGATCGTAGAACTCGACGGCGTAGATGCCGGCATGGAAGAGCAGGCGTCGGCGATCGTGGACATCTGCAAGGCGAACAACGCTCGCGACGTGCAGGTAGCGGCCTCAGAGGAAGAGCGCACGCTCCTGTGGAAGTCACGAAAGCAGGCGTTCGGCGCCCTGGGGCGTCTCGCCAAGAGCTACCTGACGCAGGACGGCGTTGTCCCCAGGACGAAGCTGCCCGAGGTTCTGCGGACGGTCGCGGACGTGAGCGCGAAGTACGACATCCGCATCGCGAACGTCTTCCACGCAGGCGACGGGAACATCCACCCGATCCTCCTCTTCGACGAGTCCGACGAGGAGCAGACCGAGCGCGTTCTCAAGGCCAGCGGCGAGATCCTCACGAAGTGCGTCGAGCTGGGTGGCACGATCACCGGCGAGCACGGGATAGGCATCGAGAAGCTGGGATTCATGGACCTCCTCTTCACGCCAGCAGACCTACGTATCATGCGCGACGTGCGGTCGTTGTTCGATCCCAACGGGCTGTGCAACCCGGGCAAGGTATTCCCAGGCGGCATCGTCGGCGCAGAGGGGACCGCAGCCGATGGCTGACGTAGCCGACCGGATCGAGCCGGCCTTTGCGCGAGCCCTCGGCTCGGATGCAGTCACCGTCGATGCCGATGGCGTCCTCGCTCTCGGCGTTGAGGTTCCGACCGTTCGGGTCGCCCCACACTCGGTCGAGCAGGTCGCCGACGCGCTGCGCATCGCCCGGGAGCATGACGCGGTGGTCGTCCCCACCGGATCGGGAAGCGCGCTGTCCTTGGGGAACCTCCCACGCGGTGACGTCGTCCTTCTGAGCACCGGCAAGCTCGACAAAACCCTCGACTACGAACCCCGTGACCTGACGGCAATCGTGGAGGCCGGGAAGACACTTGCCTCCATACAGGAAGAGACCGCCGCCGAACACCAGATGCTGGCTCTCGACCCCCCGAACCGCGCCTCGACGAGCGTTGGAGGACTCGTCGCAACGAACGCGAGTGGGCCGCTAAGACAGGCGTATGGGACGCCGCGTGACCTCTGCTTGGGCACGACCGTTGTCCTATCGGACGGCGCCGTGGTGAAGTGCGGCGGCCGTGTTGTGAAGAACGTCGCGGGTTACGACACGACGCGGCTGTACGTCGGCTCCATGGGCACTCTCGGCGTCGTTGTCGACGCGTCGTTCCGGCTCCACCCCGTGCCCGAGAAGACCGCCGTGGTGGTCGGTGTCGGCGCGGACTGGGCGGACGCCGTCGACCTTGCGAGGCGCGTCGTCGAGGGCCGGGTCGAGCCACGGTTCGTTGAGCTGTTGGACCTGGGTGACGCGCACTGGGTAGTGGAAGGCGTGGACGGCCTGGCGCCTGCCGTCGTGGTGGGCTTCGGCGGGTCGGAGGCGCAGGTCGAGCATCAGGTCGAACGGACATCGGAAGCCCTCGCGTCGGCAGGCGCCAGCGACGTGCGCGTTGACGAAGACGACGCCGACTGGCGGGCGCTCTTCGCCGCGGTGGCGCACCGCGCTTCGGCACGCGGGGACACCGTGGTGAGGGTGGGCGGCGTCATGACTGCGATACTGCCTGCGATGAGGGCGGTCAGCGATCTTGTCGGCGCGCGAGATATGGACGTACAATGGCTCAGCCACTACACGAGCGGCGTGGTGTACGCGGTCCTATCGTCTCCGTCGGCCGCGTCTGTCGCGGATGTCCTCGGTCGGCTGCGTAGGGAGACGGCGAAGCTCGACGCAACCGCGGTGGTCGAGTCGGCTCCCGTCGAAGTCCGACGCCTGGTCGACGTGTGGGGCGCGCCGACAGCTCCGTTGGAACTGATGCGAGAACTTAAGCGACGACTCGACCCCACGGCCACGCTGAATCGCGGGCGCTTCGTGCGGGGGTTGGACACCTAACGTCCCCGCCGAAGACATCGCCCACTATGGGAGGCCTCGCGCAGTATGCCCAAGACCGGCAACTCCGACTTCCTCGCCACTAAGGTCGACGCGTTCCTCAACTGGAGCCGCGGCAACTCGTTGTGGCCGATGCCGTTCGGTACGGCGTGCTGCGCGATCGAAATGATGGCGACCCTCGCGACGAAGTACGACCTGGCGCGGTTCGGTTCCGAGGCGATCCGGTTCACGCCTCGTCAGTGTGATTTACTCATCGTATCCGGCCGCATCTCGATAAAAATGATGCCGGTCCTGAAGCGCATCTACGACCAGATGCCCCAGCCGAAGTGGGTGATCTCGATGGGCGCGTGCGCGTCCACGGGTGGCGTGTTCGACACGTACACTCTCGTGCAGGGCGTCGACCAGTTCCTGCCCGTCGACGTGTACATCCCCGGCTGTCCGCCGCGGCCCGAGGACCTCATCGACGCCGTGCGGTATGTGCAGCAGCTCATCAAAGACGGACGCGACCCCCGATCGGCGCGAACTGAGCCTCAGTACGTCGACAAGACGCACAACGTGCCGCCACTTTCGTCCACGGCGGCCCTGCGTCGTTAGGCAACCCGCAAGCGCCTGGGGCCAACGCCACGGCTTTACACCGGCCGGCGGGGGCCTTACCGTGCTCGCGCTTGCGATCGAAGCACTTCAGGAGGAGGGATAGATGGCGACGATCCACGTAGGGGCGATCGGGCAGAGCGTCTGGCGCAGCGATGACGGCGGGGCGACGTTCCGCATCACGACCAAGGGAATGTGGGCGGAGTGCGACATACGCGCGTTGACTCCTGTCCCGGGCGCCGCCGACACGCTGTATGCAGGCTCGAACGTCGGCGTGTTCCGCTCCTCGGACCGGGGCGATGGCTGGGACGCGTGCGGGACCGAACTCGCCGGCCGTGAGATATGGAGTGTTGCCGTCTCCGCGCTGGACTCCGGGCTCATACTGGCAGGGACGTGCCCGGCCGGGCTGTACGTGTCGCGCGACGCCGGCGCCTCGTGGACGCAGGGCACGGGCGATCCGATCGCGCACGACTGCTTTGGTGGCGCGATGAAGACCCGGGTGACGTCGCTGCTCATGCATCCCACGAACGCGGACATCATGTTCGCAGGTGTCGAGGCGGACGGCCCACGCCGCTCGACCGACGGCGGGCGCACCTGGCAGCGCATCGGCCTCGACGACGTCGACGTTCACGACATCAAGATGGCGCCGGATGGCACGCTCTACCTGAGTTCCAACTTCGAGGTGTTCCGCAGCGACGACGAGGGCGACTCGTGGGTCCCGCTCCGCATCAAGGAGCACTTCGATAACACGTACTGCCGCGGCGTCGGGTTCTCCCCGACAGATCCCAGCGTGCTATACGTCGGGAACGGCAGCGGCCCTCCCGGGCACACCGGCGCTGTGTACCGCACGCGCGACCGCGGAGAGTCGTGGGAGAAAGCCGACCTTAACGGGCGTACGAACAGCTGCGTGTGGCAGTTCGCGGCCAGCGGCCAGTGGATGCTCGCGTCGACGGTGCTAGGGCAGGTATATCGCAGCACGGACGGCGGCGAGAACTGGGGCAAGCTCGGGTGGGAATTCGGCGAGATCCGGGGTCTCGTCTGCGTGGCGTAGCGCGGCTACTCGGGCGTCCGTCGGAGGGTTGGGCATGGCACGCTACGCGCGGATCGCGACTATCAGCATGTCCGGCGGCTCCGGCGACACGGTGGCGGAGCGCACACGCACGGCCGTCGACCGTGCGGTCGCCAACATCGACCGAGCCGCCGCCGACAGTCCCGACATCATCGTGCTGCCGGAGACGTTCACGGGTCTTGGGTGCGGCACCGAGATGTGGCTTGCCACCGCCGAGCCGGTACCTGGCCCGACGTACGAGCGGTTGGCCGAACGCGCGCGCCGTCACAACTGCCACATCGTATGCCCGATCGTCCGCCAGGACGGCCCTCGGACCTACAACTCCGCGATACTGATCGGCCGCGACGGCGGGGTCATCGGCGTCTACGACAAGATGCACCCGACCGTAAGCGAGCTGTCGGTGGGCATCACGCCGGGGGCGTCGGCTGACGTGTTCGAGACGGACTTCGGGCGCGTGGGCTTCGCGATCTGCTTCGACCTGAACTTCCGCGACGTCGTGGACGATCTCGCGCGCGGGGGCGCCGAGCTTGTATGCTTCGCGTCGATGTATCGAGGCGGGCTGCAGACCCGCATATGGGCGTTCGACCATGCTGTGTACTTCGCCTCCGCGACACCGGACGAGGGCAGCGTGATTGTCGACCCGTTGGGGAACGTCCTGGAGCAGTCCGACCGGTACGAGCCCATCATCTCTCGGCGCGTGAACCTCGACTACGCGGACATGCACATCGACGAGAACCACCGGCAGTGCGACGCAATAAAGGCGAAGTACGGTGACGCGGTCGAGCTGGACATCCTGTCTCCCGAGGCGCGGTTCATCCTCTACTCGCACCACGCCGAATTGTCCGTGAAGGACATCATCGCCGAGTTCTCGCTGGAGACGACGAGCGAGTACTTCGCGCGCTCGAATCGGGGCCGCGAGGAGGCGCTCCGTGCAGCGTCACCGTAAGCTCGCGGACGACGTGCCACCGGTATGTCGCCTCGGTCTGGCAACTCGCGGGAACACGTCGCTGGATCCTGCGGACGTTCGATGGGCGGTCGACAGGGGCGTCAACTACCTCAACTGGTGCGGCCGCGCGGACGGCATGAGTGACGCGATCCGCGACATGGGATCGCGCCGATCCGAAGTCGTCGTCGCGTGGCAGATGTCCGCGCGCACGGCGGAAGACGCGACGCGCAGCCTTGAGGACGCCCTGACGACCCTACGAACGGACGCGATAGACATCGTGACGCTCTACTACGTGGAGACGCCATCCGAGTGGGCGCGCCTGCGCGAGCCCGACGGCGCGTTCGACGCCATGCAGCGGGCCCGCCAAGAGGGCAAGATCCGCATGCTGGGTCTTACGAGCCATCAGCGCGCGATGGCCGCGGGTATCGCGTCGGCCCCTGGCCGGCCGCTGGACATGCTCATGCTGCGGTACAACGCCGCGCACCGTGGCGCGGAGCTGGACGTGTTCCCGACGACCGATCGTCTGGCCATTCCCTTTGTGGCGTACACGTGCTTGCGGTGGGGCGCTCTTATGGAGGCGACGCCGGACGACCCGCCCGGTTGGGCGCCACCCGCCGCGCCGGAGTGGTACCGCTACGCGCTGGCGAACCCGTCGGTCGCGGTCGCCCTGATGGCGCCGAACGGTCGAGCGGAACTGGAGGCCAATGTGGCGCTTCTCGACGACTGGCGGCCTCCGACGCCAGGCGAGATGGAGTCGCTGGAGGCGCATGGCGCCCGCGTGTACCAGCACGCAGGCGGGTTCCCGTAGGGGCGTAGCTCTTGTCCTTCGTCAACGTCGGCTTATTCGTTCTCGGTCTCGCGCTGCTCATCCTGGGCGCCGAGACGCTCGTCCGCGGGGCGTCCAGGCTTGCGGGCAGCCTGGGTATCCCGCCGCTCATCATCGGCCTGACGGTCGTGGCATACGGCACCGGCGCGCCGGAGTTGACCATCAGCCTCATGGCGCTCGCCAACGGGCAGGGAGACCTATCTGTTGGCAACGTCCTCGGCAGCAACATCGCCAACATCCTCCTGATACTAGGGGTGTCGGCGCTGGCGGCCCCGCTGATCGTGTCCCGTCGGCTCGTCTGGATCGACGCGCCGCTGATGGTCGGCGCTGCCATCGCGGCGTACGCGTTCAGCCTCGACGGCCGCGTGGAGCGCTGGGAAGGACTCGTGCTGTTCGTCGCGGCGGTGGGCTACACCGTGTTCCTCGTGCGGTCGAGCCGACCGGCGCGGGGCTCCGACGACCAGGGCGAAGACTACGCGGCGGCGATGCGTCGCAAGGGCGTCGGCCGGGAGAACCTGTTCTTCTACGCAGCTCTCGTGTTCGCAGGCCTGGCGATGCTGATTCTGGGGTCGCGATGGCTAGTGGGCGCGGCCACCACGTTTGCGCGCGCCCTTCACGTGAGCGAACTCGTGATCGGTCTGACGATCGTGGCGGGCGGCACGTCGCTCCCGGAGCTGGCGACGTCGCTCCTGGCGGCGATGCGGGGCGAGCGCGACATCGCGGTCGGGAACATCGTTGGGAGCAGCATCTTCAACCTGCTCGTCGTGCTCGGACTCGCGGCCGCGAGCGCGCCCGACGGCGTGGCGGTAAGCAGCGCGGCGCTCGGGTTCGACTACCCGGTGCTGCTCGCGGCGTCGTTCGCGTGCCTGCCGATCTTCTTCACGGGGCACCGGATCGCGCGCTGGGAGGGCGGGCTGTTCTTGGCGTATTACGCCGCGTACTTGGCGTACCTTGGGCTGCACGCGAGGGCGCATACCGCGCTGCCGCTGTACGGATGGGTGATGCTGACGTTCGTCGCGCCACTGACGTTCGTCACGCTCGGAGTGTTGAGCGTGCGACAGTTGCGGAGCCGGGCCTAGCGAAGCGCCACCTAGCAGTCTCTGCCGGGATAGATCGGGAAGCGAGCGCACAACTCTGTGACCTGGGCGCGTATCGCGGCCCGACCCGCCTCGCCGGTCTTCTTCTTCACGCCCTCGGCCATGAAGTCGCCGATGAGGTGCATCTCCTCAACGCCCATTCCGCGTGTCGTCACCGCTGGCGTGCCCGGCCGGATGCCACTCGTCACGTACGGCGAACGCTTGTCGAACGGGATGGTGTTGCGGTTCACGATCATCCCCGCCTCTTCAAGACGGTCCGCGGCGCGGCGGCCGCTGAACGGGCGGTTCGCGAGATCGACAAGCATGAGATGCGTGTCCGTTCCGCCGCTGACAAGGTCGAACCCGCGGCTCAACAGCCTATCTGCGAGGGCCCGCGCGTTGGCCATCACCTGTCTGATGTAGAAGCGGAACTGCGGCTGCATGACCTCGTGGAGGTTCACCGCCCTAGCCGCGATGGCGTGCATGAACGGCCCGCCCTGGAGTCCGGGGAAGATCGCCTTGTCGATGGCCTCGGCGTGCTCCTCACGGCACAGGATGATCGCGCCTCGGGGGCCGCGCATAGTCTTGTGGGTCGTGAGCGACACGGCGTCGGCGTACGGCACGGGGTCGGGGTGCTCGCCGGCAGCGATGAGCCCCGCGATGTGCGCGATGTCCGCGAGGAGATACGCCCCCACCTCATCCGCGATCTCCCGCCACGGCGCGAAGTCGATCGTCCGCGGATACGCGCTGCCGCCTACGACGATCAAGCGGGGCTTGTGCTTCCGCGCAATGTCGCGGACACGGTTCAGGTCTACCAGGCCGGTGCCCTCTTCGACCCCGTAGAAGGCCGCGTCGTACACCCGACCGGCGATGTTCTGGGGTATGCCGTGGCTTAGGTGTCCGCCGTGGGTCAGTTCCATCCCCAGGATGCGGTCGCCCGGCTCAAGGAGCGCCTGGAATACGGCCACATTGGCTTGCGAGCCCGAGTGGGGCTGCACGTTCGCGTGGTCGGCGCGGAATATCTGCTTCGCCCGCCCTATGGCGAGCGACTCGATAGCGTCCATGAACTCGCAGCCGTTGTAGTACCGGCGACCCGGGTACCCTTCGGCGTACTTGTTCGTCATGACGCTGCCCTGCGCCTGCAGTACGGCAGGGCTGGCGTAGTTCTCCGACGGTATCAGGACCAGGTTGTCTTGCTGCCGCTTGAGGTCCTCGTGCAGGAACTCGGCGACCGCAGGATCTGCTTCGCGTAGCGGCCTATGAAATATCGCGTCCACTGCCAGCCCTTCGTTGTCCCGCGCCTTCGGTCAACCGCGTGTAGCGGCGCTCTTGGCCCGCGCCAGTAGCGTGACCGCGCTCAACGCGGGCGCTTGCACCCCCGCGCGCTTGGCCCTGTCGACTATGATACCGCTGATTTCGTCCAATTCGGAGCGTGTACCCCGCTCAAAGTCCTGCCGCATCGACGAGATGTTGGTCGCCGTCGCCTCGCACACGGCGAGCGACGTCGCCGCCATGTCCGGCGGGACCGAGATGCCTGCCTCCGCGGCGGCGGCGGATCCCTCGGTCGCAATGCGTGTGACTAGCTCACGCCCTGACGCCGACGCCGCGAAGTGGCCGTTGCGCACGCCGACGAGCGCGGTCAGCGGGTTTATCGCGCTGTTCACGAGCGCCTTCGCCCACACTACGCCTTCCCAATCGCCCGACACCTCGGTCGCGAACCCGGCCTCGGTCAGTGTGCGCGCGATGTCGCGCGTGGCCGCAGCCGACTCATGAGACACGGCCGCGAGGCGGGTCACGCCATCGCCCGCGTGGCGCACGGAGCCCTCGCCCACGAGCGTCGCGCCTTCCGCAGTCGTCCCGGCGATGCATCGCTCTCGGCCAAAGACGTTCGCGAGCGCCTCGACGTTACCGATACCGTTCTGGAGCGACACGACCGAGCGCGCGGAGCGCCCGAGCGGCCGCGCGTGCTCCGCGGCGGTTGATGTCGCGTATGCCTTAGTCGTGAACAGGACGCACTCTGGAGCGAACGGAACGTCTCGCGCGGTCGGGTAGACGCCGATACGGTGGGTTGTCGTCTCAGCGTCCGTGGCAAGCCGAATGCCTGATTCGGTCAGGCGCGCCGCCCGGTCGGGTCGATGGTCCAGGAGGGCGATCTCGGGCAACACCGGAGCCAGTCGGCACGCGAAGAGGAGGCCGATCGCGCCGGGGCCGACGATGACGCAGGAGGTCAAGCTAGCGCTTCTCCCACTTCACCATCTCCGTGAGTTCGCTGAGCGTGCCGCCCGCGTCGATCTCGCGGCGCAGCCGGTTCTCCAGCTCCAGCACACCCATGGCGCGGTTGGCGACCTCGACCGCCACCTTCGCGGGCACGACGACCACGCCGTCATCGTCCCCCACAACCCAGTCACCGGGGCTGATGTGCGTGCCGCCGATTCTGATTGGCACGTTTATCTCGCCGAGGCCCTTCGGTTCCCATGCCGTGGGCGCGATGTGCTTCGCGTACGCGGGGAACTTGATGCGCCGTATCTCGGCGACGTCCCGGATGCCGCCGTCGACGACCACCCCGCCGAGTTTGCGGACCGCGGCGCTGTGCGTCGCGAGTTCGCCCCACACCACGTGCGGCAGGCCACCCGCCTCGACGACGACGACATCGCCGGGCTCCGCGACGTCGATGGCCTGGACGGGCTTCGCCCAGTCCCCGTGGTACGTGCGGACGGTCACGGCGCGGCCGGCCATCTTCACGCCGGGAACGACGGCGGAGATGTGTGGCAGCTCCCCAGCGCGGTGCTGGGCATCGGCAAGGTTCGCAGTGGACACGGTCAGAAGCGTCTCGCGCAGGTCCTCTTCGGTCGTCCGCTTGAAGTGCTCTGTTTCGACGACCGCGCCCGTGCGCATCGCCGTGAGGATGCCTTCCGCGGCCGCCTTGGCGTCGGGCGCCTTCGTGATCGAGCCGCCGACGATGACGACGCTCGCTCCCGCCGAGATGGCCTCGGCGGCGTTCTCCGAGTGGATTCCCCCCGCCACGGCGATGGGAATGCCGACTGCGCCGGCGACATCGCGCAGGATCGCGAAGGGCGACATGCCCCGCATCTGATCATCGATGGCTACGTGGATACCAACATAGTCCGCGCCGAGGGCCTCGGCCTCCCGCGCGCGCGTGACCGGGTCGGCCACACCGATGAGGTCGACGATGATCTTGCAGCCGTAGTTCGTGGCTCCGTCGACGCTCTCGCTGATCGTCGAGTCCGACGCCGCTCCGAGCACGCCGACGACATCGGCGCCGGCCTTCGCGGCGAGTTCGACCTCCGCGCGACCCGCGTCCATCGTCTTCATGTCGGCTACGATCGTGTGGTTCGGGAACCGAGCCCGGAGCTGGCGCACGACCTCAAGGCCTTCGCTCTTGATGAGCGGCGTGCCCGCTTCGAGCCACTGCGCGCCGCCGGCCGCAGCCTCGTCGGCGACGACCATCGCCCTAGACCAGTTGTAGAAGTCGAGCGCGACCTGGAGAACTGGGGTCATGGCGCCGGCTCCTCGGGTGTGGGCGCCCCTAGCGCGCGTCCGGCACGATGGTAGCACTCGCCCGCGAAGGGCGGCAAGGCGGCCCCAGGCCGCCCTACAAGGGGGATTACGGGGCGTCCGCGATGCGCTTCGACATGCGCGCGGAGGCCTCGTCGTGGGCGATGTGCCCGTCTCCGTTCGTGTCGATTGCGGTGATAGCCGCACGGAAGCGCAGGGGCGCCTCGTCCCGACTCAGGCGGACATCACCGTCCTCGTCTGCTGCGAAGAGGAGGTCAACGACGCGCGCGATGTCCGGCGCGACGTCGCGCCTAAACGGGGACATCCCGGATGGTAGGCCGGGGCGTCCGCCCGCCATGACCCGCCCGGAAACGGTGTCCGGGGTCAGGCGCACCGCGTATCGCCGCGTGATCGCGCGGCGCCACCCCTGGTCATCCCTGCGGCCGTGGTAGTGGATGGCGATGGCTAAGGTCGTCGAGGCACGGGCGCCGGTGACGGTCACAAGGAACTCACGCGGGTCGACGTCGGACGGCGATCCGACGTCCGGCCCGACGCCCGTGGGCGGCGTCACCACGACGCCATCCGACGCGGTCACCTCGACGCGGCCCGCTTCGACCAGGCTGTTCCAGCGGACACGGTAGATGGCATCGACGAAGAAGCCGAGGCACAACTCGCCGGAGCCGGATCCTATGAGGGCAGGATCGGCCTCTGGGCGCAGCTTCACATAGTACGGGTCGCCGCTGGCTGCCGCGGCGGCCTGCACGGCGCGCATCCGCTGCGGCCTATCTAGGCGCGCCACGACTCCTGACGGCGCTATGGCCGGGAGCGGCCGAGACGGCATGTCGAGATCGTCCACGTGGGTCGGCTTCTCGACCGCCCCCACGGTGCGTTCTAGGTCTGCGCGGAGGGGCCAGGGTCGCTCCACTGGCGCGCTACGACGGTGCGTTGGCGGGGTGCACGACGAATTCAGGGTTCGGATGCCCACACAGCGCGCTCCACGTCGGTTTCCATCGTGTCGGCCAACCAGGTGGTTTCGGAGCCGAGCGTGCGGCGCGCTTCGCGCACGTGCATGGGGCGCTCCTCGAGCGTGTGCGGGTCGATGTAGCCGTTGAGGTCGGGGTGCGCGAGGCGCCTGTACACGTAGTAGTCCCGCACGCCCTTCGGGGCGTAGTCTCGATATACCGTATCCACCCGGGAGACGTTCCTGAGGAACGGCGGCCAGGTCAGGCAGCCGAATGTGACGACGCTGTACGATCCGCGCAACGCGGATAGCGTAAACGGCCGTCCGTCAGCGTCGACAACGGTTACGTCCGGCAGTGGCCGCCCGATGTACTCTTCGACGTCGGCGCGAGCGCCGCCGGGACGCTGGGCCAGGCACACCCGTGCCATAGTAGCGATGGCGACGAGGCTGGCCAACGTGGGCAGGAGAGCCGTGCGTGGACGTCCCCATGGTCGCGTAGTGGCCTCCTATGGGCGCGGCCGGCCCGGGCGCGTCCACAACTCACCTACGTTCGACCGTGAGAGCCAGCCAGTGTCTGGGTACGTAGTCTATTCAGATGGCGACTTCCACCTTCGCGCCGTCCCGTGCGACCGACTCCAGGGCGCATTCGATGAAGGCGGTGATCTCCAGCGTCTCGCGGATGTCGATGGGTGCCTCGCCCGTCTCGAACATCGTCGTGATGGCGCCGAGAAGGCCGGCGTAGATGTAGCCCGCGTTGATCGTGGACTGCACGACCTTCTTCTCGCAGAAGGCGGTGAACCCATACCCGGCGGCTCCCTTCCGGATGCCTCGGACGGTCCCGACGCGTCCATCGTCCCAGTACCCGGTCACGACATCGACGTCGCCTGTCGTCGCGGAGTTCACAGCCACGCAGCCCTTGCCCATGATGGCGAACAGCGTCTCGACGCCATGCACGCCGTAGTGGAACAGGCCGGGGTTGCGCGGGTGGAGGGACGCCGGGGAATACGCGTCGGCGCCGATCACCGGGCCGTTCTCCTCCGAGTCTTCGTGGAGCGCGATTACCTCGCGCCCAAAACGCAGTGAGGAACTGGAGAAGAGCGCCGCCCCATGCTTCTCGGCGAGCGCCGCAATCTCCTTGGCGTGCGCGAGGGAGCATGTGAAAGGCTTATCGACGAACGTGGGGAGTCCGGCCTCGAGGAACGGCACCGCGCGCTCGAGGTGCACACTCCCGTCCACGGACTCAATGCACACGGCGTCGATCTGACCGATCAGATCTTCCGGGCGGTCGACTATCTCGACCCCGTAGCCTCGAAGATCCTCCGTGAACCCGGGCACTCGTTCAGGGGACAGGTACGACACACCGGGACACCCGGCAACGACCTTGGCGCCCTCGATCCACTGGTCCTCCGAACACCCGACGTGGTTCCAGCGTTGCGTGAAGGCGACGACGTGCGACGTGTCGAAGTCTACGAGGCCGACGCGTATCATGGCGCTCTCCTGCCGCTGCCGGCGGCATGTGGGTGGCGAATCGAGAGGATTCTACGGCGGCGCGCGGCGCGGAGCAACGAGGCCCGACGCGTCCCATCGCGCCGGTCTGACGCCTGATTTAGGCCGGCCCCGGGGGTAGTCAGTCGGAGGTCGGTGATATACCATGGAGGGCGTGTCGGGACGTGACCAAAGCTCCCGCGCAGGACCGCACTGAGCCGTATGTGACCGTTGAGGAGTGAAGGGCGATGAAGAGCGCGAGAGAGATACGCGACGGGTACCTGGGATACTTCCGCGAGCTTGAGCACGCGGTGGTCCCCAGCGCGTCGACGGTCCCGCGCAACGACCCGACGCTTCTCTTCACGAACGCCGGCATGAACCAGTTCAAGGACGTGTTCCTCGGCACGGGTACACGGCCGTACGTGCGCGCCGCAGACACGCAGAAGTGCGTCCGTGTGGACGGGAAGCACAACGACCTCGAAGAGGTGGGATACTCGAAGAGCCACCACACGTTCTTCGAAATGCTCGGGAATTGGTCGTTCGGCGATTACTTCAAGCGCGAGGCCATCGCATGGGCCTGGACCCTCCTTACGGACGTGTGGGGTCTTCCCAAGGATCGGCTCTACGCGACTGTGTTTGGGGGCGACGAAGCGGACGGCGTGCCCGCAGACAGTGAAGCCGCGGACCTCTGGGCCGAAGTGACGGACATCGACACATCGCACATCTTGCCCTTCAGCAAGAAGGACAACTTCTGGGAGATGGGCGAGACGGGCCCGTGCGGCCCTTGCTCCGAGATTCACATCGACATGACGCCGGATGGCAACGGTGGCGACCACGTTAACGGCGACCACCCGGACGTGATCGAGATCTGGAACCTCGTGTTCATCCAGTTCAACCGACTTGCGGATTCCTCGCTGCAGCCGCTGCCCGCCAAGCACGTGGACACCGGCATGGGCTTTGAGCGCGTGTGCGCGATCATGCAGGGCAAGACGTCCAACTACGAGACCGACCTGTTCACGCCCCTGCTGGACCGGCTCAGCGAACTGTCAGGCAAGGGGTACGCGGACGGCGACGAGCAGCAGGTCCGCATCCCGATGCAGGTGATATCGGACCACGCGCGGATGCTCACCTTCACGATCGGTGACGGCGCGCTACCCGGCAACGAGGGTCGTGGCTATGTCCTGCGGCGCATCCTCCGGCGCGCGGTGCGTTACGGCCGCATGCTCGGTTTCGACGAGCCCTTTCTGCACCGGCTGTCGCCCGTCCTTGTCGACACGATGGGGTACATCTTCCCAGAGATCGTCGAGCGGCAGGAGCACATAGAACGCGTCATCCGGGCCGAGGAGGAGGCATTCGGGCGCACCCTCGATCGCGGGTTGGAGATCTTCGAGGAAGTGGCCAGTGGCCTCAGCAAGGACAACGGCGCCCAGTTCCCGGGCGACGAAGCGTTCAAGCTGTACGACACCTTCGGGTTCCCCCTGGACCTGACGCAGCTCATCTCATCCGAGCGGGGCCTGGACGTAGACACCGCGCAGTTCGACGTGTTGATGGCGGCGCAGCGGGAGCGCGCACGCTCCGCGCAGAGCTTCGCCGTGGATCTCGCCGCCGTTGCGCAGTGGCAGGATGTATCGGAGGGCGCACACTCGTTCTTCACGGGTTACGACTCGCTGGAGGAAGAGGCGTCGATCCGCCGCGTTCGTATGTTGGAGGCGCAGGACGGCGCGCAGGCGGTTCACATCGTCCTCGATCGCACGCCGTTCTACGGCGAGTCGGGTGGGCAGATCGGGGACCACGGCTCGTTGACCGTGGGCGACGACGAGCTGGCCGTCTTGGACACGCAGAAGGAGGAGGACGACAGCATCGTGCACGTCGTCGCCCGCCTGCCTGCGGACCTGGGCGCGGCAGTCGTGGCGCGAGTGGATGGCGACCGACGTGGCGCGACGCTCCGAGCGCACTCCGCAACGCACCTACTACACGCTGGGTTGCGCAAGTACCTTGGGACGCACGTTACGCAAGCGGGGTCATTGGTAGCGCCAGACCGCGTGAGATTCGATGTCACCCACTACGAGGCCATCTCCGACGCCGTCCTGGCCGACGTCGAGGCGTTCGTCAACGAGCATGTTCTCGCGAGCCACGCGGTAGAGACGAACTGGATGGGCCTCGAGGACGCCCGCGAACGCGGCGCGATGGCGCTGTTCGGGGAGAAGTACGGCGACCGCGTGCGCACCGTCGTCATGGGCGACACGAGCATGGAGCTGTGCGGCGGCACGCACGTATCGAACACCGGGCAAGTTGGCCCGTTCAAGATCGTACGCGAGCAGAGCATCGCGTCCGGTGTGCGACGTATCGACGCAGTCACTGGCGTATCGGCGTTTGCCCACTACTCGGAATCGGAGCGGCTCGTTGAGGGATTGGCCGGGATCGTTGGCGCGCGCAGGCGCGAAGACATCCTGGACCGCGCTCAGCAGATCGTGGCCGAGGTGAAGCGGCTCGAGGATGAGACGGCAGCCTTGCGCGCCACGGCCGCACTGGCTGACGTCGACGACTATCTGGCCGTCGCGCGCGACGTGAACGGCGTCAAGGTGCTGGCGACGGTCGTCGAGAACATCGGCCGGGACGAGTTGCGGGATCTGGGTGAGGCGCTTCGGGACAAGCTCGGTTCTGGCGTGGTCGTGCTCGGCGCGGCCGTCGATGGTCGGCCGGCGCTCATCGTTGCCGTGACGGCAGACCTCGTCAAGAGCGCGGGTGTCAAGGCTGGCGATGTAGTGAAGGAAGTCGCCGCAGTTGCGGGCGGTGGCGGTGGCGGCAGGCCGGACTTCGCGCAAGCTGGCGGCGGGGACATCAGCAAGCTCGAGGCAGCCATCGAGGCGGCAGCGGATATCGTGGGTCGGCGCCTGCCCGCGTAGCTGCGCTGGCCGCGGGGAAGGGACGTTCAGTTGGCCGAACTAGTGCCCATCATCCGCGACATCGTCATCATCGCGTTCGGCGGCGTCACCGCGGTCGTCCTCGTGATCCTCGTGCGGCATCTGCTGCCGCTGCTGGCCACGCTTCGCGAGCTGACGACGACGGCGAACGCCGCAGTGGCGCAACTCGACGTGCAGATGAAGGTCCTCGGCGACACGATCATCTCCGCGCGCGCCCTGACCGACGCCCTGAACGATACGCACCGTAAGGCAATCGCGCCGGCGTTGCAGAACGTTGAAGAGATCACAGATAAGGTAAACCGAACCGCTCGCAACGTGTCGTATATAGTGGAGGAAGGCAGCCGCTTCTCTCACAGCACGTTGCGGCGAGCGACGCACTACCGGGACACGGTTTTCCGCCCGATCATCGAGATCGTGAGCCTGTGGAACGGCATTCGCACGGTAGCCGGACTGCTCCCAAAACGCGGGCGTTGGCGCCTGCCACGGTTGAGGAAAGGTAAGAAGGATGGCAAGGAATAACAGCGGCGCCAGCGCCGCAGGCGCGGCAATACTCGGGATGCTCGTTGGCGGCGTGATGGGTGCCGTAGCAGGTCTACTGCTCGCGCCGGCCTCCGGCCGCGAGACGCGCCGTCGCATCGCCGATACCGGCGCGGATGCCAAGGACCGCACGCTGGACTTCATCGACGAAAGCCGCGAGCGTATGGCGGACCTCATGGATGAAAGCCGCAACAAGGTCTCCGACCTCGTGAAGGACGGCAAGGAAGAGATCGCCGAGGCTGCCTCCGGGATCCGCGGGATCATCGACGAAGGCAAGCAGGCGTACCGCAGCCGGCGACGTGAGCTGGTGACAGAGGGCGACGAAGAGTCCGAGACCGTCCCGCAGGCGGCGGCGTCCGACGAGGCCACGACCACGTGACGCCGCGGTCCGTGGAGCGTGCCGCCTGATGGACGCAGACGCGCTACGCGAGCTTCTCGGAGGTGTCCGCGACGGTTCCGTGCCCATTGAGGACGCGGTCGCTCGGTACCGGGACCTTCCCTTCGAAGACCTCGGCTTCGCCAAGGTCGATCACCATCGCGCGCTGCGGAACGGCGCGCCGGAGGTGATCCTGTGCGAGGGGAAGGCGACCGAGGAGGTCGTTGCGATCTCCGAGGCGATCGTGCGCAACGGCTCGAACCTGTTCGCGACGCGCGCTGCCTCCGAAGTCGCCGACGCCGTGCGCGTCGCGCTTCCCGACGCGCGATACAACGCTCGCGCACGGACGATCAGTCTCCCCCAACAAGCCGTGGAGGCCCGCGAGGGCATCCTCATCGTCAGCGCCGGCACATCCGACCTACCCGTCGCCGAGGAGGCGTTCGAGACCGCGTCGATCATGGGCAACGCGGTCGAGCGCCTGTACGATGTCGGTGTCGCCGGCATCCACCGTCTGCTCAGTCATACCCCGACACTCGCCGAGGCCAACGTCGTCGTCGTCGTCGCTGGCATGGAGGGGGCGCTTCCGAGCGTCGTCGGCGGCCTGGTGAGCGCCCCGGTGATCGCTGTTCCCACGAGCGTCGGCTACGGTGCCAGCCTAAACGGAATCGCTGCGCTGCTGGGCATGCTGAACTCCTGCGCGTCGGGGGTCACCGTCGTCAATATCGACAATGGGTTCGGAGCCGGATGCGCCGCGGCGCGCATCAACGCCATGACCGCCAAGGCCGCAGACTGAACCCAAAGCTTGAGAGCCGCGAAGACGGCGTGCTAGCATGCGCCGCGTTCCTGCCATCCGCACAGCACAGTACAACTCGGGAGCGCCGCGCCGTGAATCGGCAGATTGTCGCCGTTGCCTTCGCCATCGTCTCCGCGTTGTGGCTCGTGGCCTGCCAGCGGGTGGATCCAGTTCAGCGCCAAGTGCTCGTGTTCGGGCGTGGGGCGGATTCCGTGGGGCTGGACGCTGCGCACGAAGAGGACGGCGAGTCGTTCAAGGTCGCGGAACTGATCTTCGACACGCTGGTGCAGTACACGCAGGAGAGCACGGATATAGAGCCCGGTCTGGCGACGTCCTGGACGAGCCGCGAGGAGGGGTTGGTGTGGGAGTTCGAGTTGCGCGAGGGTGTGAAGTTCCACGACGGCACGCCCGTTGACGCGGACGCAGTCGCGTTCTCGCTGGAACGCCAGCGCGACGAGAAGCACCCGTTCCACAACGTCGGCGACCCCTACGTCTACTGGATCTCGCTCGGCATGAGCGAGAAGATCGAGTCGGTCACTGCCGTCGCTCCGATGCGCGTTGAGATACGCCTGCGGCAGCCGTACTCGCCCCTACTGAACGTCCTGGCGACGCCTCCCTTCGCCGTCGTCAGCCCGTCGGCCGTAGCGCAGCACGGCGCGGACTTCGGGTCGTATCCGGTCGGGAGCGGGCCGTTCATATTCGGCGAATGGAGACGGGACGACCGCATCATCCTGGAGCGCAACGAGGACTACTGGGCGGGGACGCCAGAGCTTGAGCGGATCATCTTCCGCGCCATCCCAGACAAGCACGCCCGCCGGGTGGCGCTCGAGAAGGGGGACATCCACGTCCTCGACAGCGCCGACCCCGAGGACATCGACGCGATGCGGGCCAACGCCGAACTCGTCGTCGTGCAGAAGGCAGGCATGAACGTCGGCTACGTCGCGATGAACACGACACACACGCCTCTTGACGACCCGCGCGTGCGGTACGCGATCAACCACGCCATCGACAAGCAGACCATCGTCGATCAGCTCTACAACGGTCGCGCACTTAAGGCGAAGAACCCCATCCCTCCGACGATTTGGGGCTATAACGACGACATCGAGGACTTCACGTACGACCCGGAGAAGGCGCGTGCGCTCATCGCGGAAGCGCTTCCCGGCGGCTTTGCTGAGCCGCTGTCGTTCTACGTGCCTACCAACCCGCGCCCGTACTTCCCCAATCCGGGCAACATCGGCCTCGCGATCCAGTCTGACCTACAGAAGGCGGGTATCCCGTCGCGAATCGACACGTTCGAGTGGTCGACGTACCTGGAGAAGGTGCGCCAGGGAGACCACGACATCGCGATGCTCGGCTGGATCGCGGACTACGCGGACCCCGACAACTTCCTCTACTTCACCCTCAGCAAGTCGAACGCGACTCCTCCCGCAAGCAACATCGCCCTGTACAAGAGCGACGAGCTTGAGGAACTCCTCCTTGAGGGTCAGCGTGTAGCCGACCCAGCGACGCGCGCGCGCATCTACCGCGCGGCTCAGGAGGTCGTGCGTAAGGACGCGCCGTGGGTCATCGTGGCGCACGCGACGCGCGTCGCCGTGGTGCGCGCGAATGTCGAGGGCTTCACGCTCCACCCCACGTCATGGCGCTACCTGTGGAAGACGCGCATCGGCCCCGAGTAGCGCGGGCTACCGGCCCCGCCGTCTGAGCCAGGCTCCCGCGGCGTAGAGCGCCCCTCCAGCCGCGCCAGCGACCAGGACCGCCCCGGCGAACGCGAGGCGAGACTCCAGCGGAATCGCGCCGTACGTGGATATCGCGGCGAGCGGGAGTATCCCGAGCAGCAGCATGCCCAACGCGCGGAGAATCCACCCGGCGAGCGCAGGCCGCGTTAGGATGCCGAACGTGCCGAGGATGGCGCGCGGGATCGGCGTGCGCGGCTTACTCGGCGTCATCCGCCGCCAGGCCGATGGGGGACGCGTCCGTACCAGACTCCAGGGCTGTCAGCTCGCTGTGCAGTTCCCGCAGGAACCCCAGGATGTCGCTGCGCATCCGCTGCATGGTCGCGTCGATGTTGGCGGAGTAGGCCGACGAGCCCGTCGGGTACTTCTCGATGTACGCGAGGACGATGTCCCGGGCGATCTCGAGCGTTGAGGAGGGCATAGGCGATGCTCCATGGGCAGGCGGGTTACTCGACGACGACGCCCTTCTTCAGGATCAGGTTCGCGTACACCGCCGACTCCCCGGTGGCAACGACTGCGAACGCGTCCCGGGACCGCGAGTAGAAGGCGTACCGCTCGATGGGCGTCAGCGCGACGGCTTCGCCCTCGGCGTCGGCGAGTACATCCCGGAACGACTGCCAGATCGGTGGCTCCGCGATGTCCTCAACAGTGGCCATCACGACGGCGCGGTCGTCCACGTACGCGTCGAGGGGGAAGAAGGGCGCGATCGCGGCCAGGATGTCTGGCACGCCGTGGCCGTCGGCGCGCACAAGGCGCTTGGCGTGGGTAGCCGCGGGGAAGTTGCCGTCCGCGAGCACGATCTCGTCGCCATGCCCCATGGACAGCAGCACGTGCATCAGTTCCGGAGATATGGCGCGCGGTATGCCTCGTAGCATGGGATCCTCGCCGAGTCAGTAGTGACGGTGTAGCCGCACGACCGTAGGACGGGCTTCTTCCCCGGCGCCCTCATCGTGCTCGTCGGGTATGACGACGACGAACGCGTCCGCCAGGTGGCCGTCTGCCGCGACGCCGACATTATAGCGGCCCGCCGGCAGGCCCGGCACGTGGAACCGTCCCAGCGCATCGGTGGTCGCCGCTCCGGCCGTTGGGCCTTCGTATGTGAGCAGGGCGCCCGCGAGCGGCATCTCCGCATCCAGGGGCGAGAAGTATCCCCAGCCTTCGCCGCGGACCACCTTCCCGTGCAGGCCGGCTTCGTGGGCGGGAGCCGCGCCATTCGTTGGCACGCGCGCTCCGGCGGCATGGCGTACCCATGGTCGTTCGTCTTCCCGCGCGCTTCGGAGCGCGGCCCGGGCATCCGGTCCTCCCTCTTCGCGCAGGTAGTGACCCGCGATGAACGCCATGGCAGGGGCATCCGTAAGCAACAGCGACATCGCCCTCGCCTCGTGGGCGTCATCACCTCGCCACACGGCCGCCTCCAGTACGCGCAGCGTCGTTGCCTCGTCCTCAGACTGTGACGCGGCGGCGAGGCGCTCTCGGGCCGACTGCGTGTCCTCGGCACGTGCTCCGTCTTCGAGGGACGTCAGCGCTTGCGCCGCGGCGAGGCTCACGCGGCAGTCCTCGTCCTCCAGCGCGAAGGCGAGGTCGCGGCCGTATGTCGGCAGCGCGGCGCGTCCCAGGGCCACTGCCGCGTGCGCTCGCACGGCGGGGACCTCATCCGTGAGTGAGAAGACGAGAGCAGCCGCCGCGTCGCGGTAGCGCGACTCTTCGTCCAGCCGTCCGTCCTGGGTCGTGATCGACCACAGGAGGCCGAACGCAGCCGCCTCCCGCGTGTACCCGCGCTCATCCTCCAGCGCGACGACGAGGGCCTCGAACGCCTCGTCGCCGGCGACGCCGAGCACGCGCGCCGCGTAGCGCAGGTACCGCGCAGGCGGCGCGGGCTCCGACCGGATGAACTCGACGAGCCTCGGCACGCCTGGCGCCAGGAACTCCGACACCGGTCTGCGGTCACCGTCGAAGTCCATGTCGCGCCGCCAGTTCGTCAACTGGGAGGCGGTCTCGATGGCGTCGAGTTGCGGGAACCGTCTCACCACCGACGCTATCCGGTCGGCCGCTTGCTGGCCGGTCAACATGACCTCTCGGGGCTCGCCGTCGCCGCCATCCTCATCGTCATCGCCTCCCCCGAAGAACTCGACCGGATCGAATCCCCAGTCGTCGTCCGGGCTCTCCTCGGGCGGTGCGCGTTCGATGTTCCACAGCGCTTCCTCCGCGACGCCGCGTACCTCCTCATCGTCGTCGTTCTGCGCCAGATCCTCGAGGAGCGCGATGACCTCGGGCGTCGGACCGATGGCAGTGACGGCGTCGACCAAGCCGAGGCGTATGGAGTAGTCCTCGCTGGCAGCGTCAGCGTGCAGGACGTCGTAGGCGAGAGCCGCCTGCTCGCTGTCGCCGAGCGTCGCGGTCATTACCGCGGCGTTCCATCGTACGACGGGCAAGGCGTCCTCGAGGAGCGGGAGGATCTGGTCGAGCTTCCCTCGGACGTGTTCCGCGCCGTCCGGCCGGGCAGCGTATGCCCTCAGTTCGTCCGACGCGCGTGCGCGCGTCATGGGGTTGAGCGCGGTCATTCGTGAGAGCTGGAAGTTCACGGCGCGACCCACGTCCTCGATGCCATCCTGCGCCATGAGGGCCGCTGAAGCCATCAGGAAGACGGAAAGGGCGGCGAGCGCCGCGCGCGCCTTCATTAGGAGCCGCCCGGCCGCACGTTGACGACCATCTTCCCGATGTTCTCACCGCGGAACAGACCTATGAATGCCTCCGGCGCGCTCTCCAGGCCGTCCACGATCGTCTCGCGCCGATTGATGGACCCGTCGGCAACGAGCGGCGCGACCTCGGCGAGGAACTCCGCGCGGTGTTCCATGTGGTCGCGTATGAGGAAGCCACGCATAGTGATCCTCTTGCCGATGATCTGCGTCAGATTGGGCGGCCCGGGAGCGCCCGTCGCTTCGTTGTATGTCGATATCATCCCACAGACGGGGATCCGCGCACCCAGGTTGGCGTTGGCGAGCGCCGCCTCGAGCGTGGGCCCGCCCGTGTTCTCGAAGTAGATGTCCACGCCGGGCGGGCAGGCGCGGCCGACTGCGGCGGTCATGTCGGATTCGTCGCGGTAGTTCACGGCGATGTCGGCGCCGAGGTCGTCCGTCACGTAGCGGCCCTTCTCCGTCGAGCCGACGACGGCTACGACACGACATCCCACGCGTCTGGCCAACTGCACAACCAACGAACCCACGGCGCCGGCGGCCGCGGACACGAGCACTGTTTCGCCCCGCACGGGCCGTCCTATGTGGTTCAGCCCATACCACGCCGTGAATCCGGGTGTCCCGAGCACGCCCAGGTATGCCGGCACCGGCACGTCACCGGTGTCCACGACTTCCACATCCGAGCCGTCGGTGATGAACAGGTCGCGCCAGCCGGAGAACGAGACAACCGTGGCGCCCACCGGCACCGCCACATTCTCCGACTTCTCGACGCGGCCGATGGCCGACCCGGTGATCGGCTCCCCGAGCCCGAACGGACCAAGATGCGATGGTGTGTCCCGCATCCGACCGCGCATGTAGGGGTCCGCCGACACGTAGAGGTTGCTCACGAGCGCCTCGCCCTGGCCCACAGGCCCGATCTCGCCCTCTAAGAGCCTGAAGTCGTGGGCCGCCGGCACGCCCAAAGGACGCCGGACGAGCGCTACGTATCGACTGACGTTCGACATGGGAGGCTCTGACCTATGCGGAAGCGTGACCTGAGACGCCGTCGCCACCGGTCAGGGTCGCTGCGGCGGGCGGCGTCTCGCCGCGATCGAGCGCCTCAATGCACGCCACGTTCGCGTCCACCTGCTCCCGGCTTTCCATCCCGATGGTGATCGCGTCCACGCAGTCGAGGCCGTGCACGTATTCGATGCAGGAGGCGTAGTCGTCGACGAGGTGGCCCTGCCCCACGACCTTCATGCCGTAGACGGCCTTGCCGTCGTCGTGCATACGCTGTAGCAGTCGACGCACTTCGTCGGGTGTGGCGTCGAGGTGGACGCCGTCGTGGTTGACCCGCGCGAGTATGAGGTCGACCCACGGCTCCTCCGCAGCCGCGCGCATGGCCCCGAAGTCGTGGCACGACACGCCGACGGCGCGGATGATGCCCTTGCGCTTGTAGTCGTCCATGACGTCCATCACCGGGCGGCGGGCCGTCGGCCAGTCCGCGTTTGTCATGCAGTGCATCAGCAGTATGTCGAGTCGTTCTACGTGCAACTCACGCAGGTATCGTGGGACGTCGGCTTCGATGGCCGCCTTGTCGGCCGCGCAGGTCTTCGTGCAGATGACGACGTTGTCGGCGCCGATGGCGTCGACAGCCTCCCCGACGTGCGGATGCGAGCCGTACTGGTCGGCGGTGTCGATGAACGCTACGCCCCGGTCGTAGGCGTATCGGATCATGTCGACGCACGTGTCGAATCCGAGGCGGGTCTGGTTGGAGACACCGTTCCAGCCGCCTGTGCCCGTGCCGATGGACAGGTAGGATGCCTCGATGCCTGTCCGACCCAGTTGCACGTTACGCACACGCTGTCTCCCGTGGTTGGTATTCGCACGCAGCCCGTAGGCCGTCTGACTATACCTGACGGTGTCTCACTCGGCAAACGCGTTCAGACGTGCTGGACGTGGTCTGGGCGGCCGCTGCGAGCCGGCGCGAACTTGCTTGCCTCGCAGGGAGGGTCGACGCGGGGTCCTCACGTCGCACAACGCCGTCCGCGGCGCCGACGATAGCTCCGCTGATCACGCCGCCGACGTCAGGCCCTCAGGCGCCCCAGATACGGGGCATGGGCAGGGGCTCCTTGCCCATCTCGGCAAACAGCAGCTTCGTCGTCAGCCCGGCCTTGAGCGCCGAGAACGCGGGATTCCCCCACAGATTGTCGGTCTCGCCGGGGTCGTCGCGCAGATCGAAGAGTTCGCCGTAGTCGCGGCCGAAGTAGACCGTGAGCTTGTACCGCTCGTCGATGTACGTCTTCACGTGGATCGTCGTCGGCTCGTGGCGGTTCTCGACGATCACGTGGTCCCGCGCGGCGTCCGCGTCGCCGGCCCACACGTCCGTCTGGTCGACGCCCGTCATGCACCCAGGGACGTCGATGCCGCAGGTCGACAGGAAAGTCGGCGCGAGGTCCACGAGCGTCTGCAGACCGTCGTTCTCGGCGTTCGCCGGCACGCGCCCGGGGTGGCGCACGATGAACGGGGCCTTCACCAGGTCCTCGTAGTGGAACGGTCCCTTGGCCGTCAACCCGTGTTGACCGAAGAAGTGGCCGTGGTCCGTCGTGAATACGACGACCGTGTTGTCGGCGAGGCCGCGCTCCTCGAGCCGGTCGAGGATGACGCCGATGTACTTGTCCATGAGCGTGATCATCGCGTAGTAGATGGCGATGTTCTTGGCCATCGCGTCCCGGTTGAACAGGTGCGACGACATGCCGTGGATGCCCTGTCCGCTCTCGCGCCAAGCGGAGAAGTCCGGTTTCTGCTCCTGCGTCATCTGAAAGTGCGGCGGGTTCTTGTCGTGTTCCCCGGGAGTGATCTCCGGCACGGTGATCTCGTCGGGGTCGTACATCGTGTCCCAAGGCTCGGGGACGAGGTACGGCGGGTGCGGGTCGAAGAAGCTCGCCCACAGGAAGAAGCTCTCGTCGTCGTCGGCGTACCGGTCGATGAGGGCGTTCGTCCGCTCTGCGATCCACCGGTCGTAGTGGTACTCCTCGGGGATGAGCCACTTGTGCCGTTGGTCCGAGTTGTTCCCGGTGGGCGGGCGGAAGTAGTCGCGCCAGTTGTGGCAGCCGTTCTCCTCCATCCAGATGGCGTAGTGCTGCCCGACGTGTGCCTCGTCGGCGTGGTTCCGCGCGAGTTCCACATGCTCGAACCCGTAGAACGGCCCGTGGAAGTCGCGCCAGAAGTCGAGATCCTGCATGATCGGGTACGACTCTAGCGACGTGTACCCGTCGACCTCACGGAGCGGCTGGAAGTGTGCCTTCCCCACGAGTGCCGTGCGATACCCGGCGTCCGAGAAGTCCTCCCCAACCGTGTGGACGTCCTCCATGAGCTTCGTACCCAGGGAGTACGCGCCGTGCTGGCTCGGGTACTGCCCGGTGATGATGCTGGCGCGCGTGGGGGTGCATGTGGGGTTCGGGACGTAGGCGCGCGTGAACGTCGTTCCCTGTTCCGCCAGGCGATCGAGGTTCGGCGTGTGAATCTCGGGATTCGACCTGCCCAGCGTGTTCCAGTGCTGCTGATCGCTGGTGATGAGGAGGACGTTCGGGCGCTCGCTCACGGCGATCCCCTTCCTGACCGGCGGGTCATGTGCGTCGCCGTCTTGTGCTATTCAACGCCCATGAGATGCCGCATGACGAAGAGTTCCAACCCCTCGTAGTCGCGGTTCTCGATGTACTGTCGTTCCTGCTCGCGGTCGAACGTGCGGACCTTCTCGAGGAGGTGCACGAATACCGCCCGGCTGTTCGACAGGTGCTGTCGCGCCGTCTCGCGTCGCTGCGTGCGCATCGCCTTGACGTCGAGGCCGACGAACGCGCCGTCCTCGCCGTAGCCGTTGTCGTCAAGCACACGCACCTGGTTGAACGCCTGGCGCAGGTTGACCGACCCGAACGCCTTGTCCTGGTCGAACTTGAGGCCGTTCTGGTCGTTCAGGTGCACGCTCCAGAGCTTCTCGTGATAGAGCGCGAACGCCATCTCGTCGGAGGGGTCGAGGCCCGCGAGCAGCGCGTGCGCCGTCTCGATGAGAGCCCCGACACGGCTGGGATCGGCGCTCTTGTACGACAGAGACAGGGCGTGGCCGATGGTCGGGATGTACGCCTGGTCCATCGGCTCGTTCGGCTTCGGCTCGACGAGGATGCGCGTGTCCGGGTCGTGCGCGAGCATCGCGTTGATGGCGTCGACGATGCGTTCGGTCGCGAGCCGGGCGTCCTTGGCCTCGCGGATGTACGTTCCCTCGCGCGCGAGCCACAGCACGATCTCGGTTGTGCCTAGGGCCCTGGCTATGTCGACCGTCCGCAGGGATCGCTCGATGGCGTAGGCGCGTTCGCCAGCGTCATTCGAGGTGTAGCCGCCGTCGATCGTCTTCGGGTCGAACCAGAGACGAGGCGCTACGAATTCGGCAACGAGGCCGGCGTCGTCCAGCTGCTTCTTTAGCTCCGCGCACTCGCGCTCCACTTGCGATGGCGACTTGGAGTCGACATCGGGGACGGCGTCGTCGTCGTGGAACTGTACGCCGTCGAAGCCCATCGCCTTGTACATTGGGAGCTTCTCGGCGAACGTGAACGGGTCGCGCACTTCGGGCCCGAACGGGTCGTCGCCCTCATGGATGTTCCACGGTCCGAAGGAGAAGCGGTATCGGTCAGCACTCACGGTTCAGTCTCCACTGAAGTCCGGTGTACGGAATGCAAAACACCCGCGCGGCAGCGCCGGGCGAGTGTAGCAGAGAGGCCGTGGAACGGCAATGTAGCGGTCGGTCGCCGGCGACGGATGGTCGCCTAGAAGTCGTCTTCGTCCGTGGCATGCTGCCGAGGAGCGCGGGCGAGAGCGCCCTGCTTGTCGAGCGTGCGGATCGTGCGCGCCGAAACCCGGCGACGCCGGTATTCGCCCGATTCCTCGTCGTATACCCGTATCACTTGGAGGTTCGGCAACTGCCGACGCTTCGTGCGGTTATTGGCATGCGATACGTTGTTAACGACCTTCGGGCCCTTGCCCGATATGTAGCACTTACGAGCCATGTTCGGTTCCCTTAAGGTGTCAACCCTACGCCTGCCACGCACGCCGATATATTGTCGCCGGGAGGCCCTCGGAAAGTCAAGGTGTGACCGGGGGAGCTTCCGGCCCAGGTTCAGGGGCGGTTGCGCCGAAGTAGGGCGACATCGGCGGCTGCGCGTATCCCATCGCCAGGTGCGCGACGTCGGCGCGATACAGCCGGTCCTGCATCAGGCACGCGCGGCGGTCAGACGCCGGGATGGTCGTGGTGTATATGCGTAGCTCGCCCGCGACCGTTGTGACTATCTCCTCGCGCCAGTCGCCCAAAATGTCCGCCCACGCGATTTGGCGTCCCTGGATCGACCCCAGGTCCGTGTCCCCGTCGTAGTCCCGGATGCGGCCCTTGTGGATCAACTCCCGCTGCGGGTCGGCGTCCCAATGGACGGCGCGGGGGCTCAATCCAACGTCCCAAGCGGTCTCGTCGGCGAGGAGTTCTCCGCGGGCGGAGTGGAGCCAACGGCCGGGTTCGTCCCGCTCGCCGCTGTAGCACTCCATCCCCGGATGTTCGGCATCGAGGTCGGCGCACAGGCCGCTGTTGTGAACGTGGCGAGTTCGGCTGTCGAGGCCCCAGATGAGTTCGCCGGTTCGTGCGTCGACAAGCGAGACGCCGTTGCGGAGCTGCGCGGTCTCCATGCCGTAGTAGATCTCCAATCCGGGCCGGGTCGTATCGATGTCGCCGACGTAGCAGTGGTCGGGGTGACCCATGCCGGTGGACCACAGACCTTGGCCGTTGTCGTCGATGACGCTCGATCCCAGGATCACCTCGTCGCGGCCGTCGCCGTCGACGTCGGCAGTGTGCATGAAGTGCGCCCCCTGGCCCCGGTAGAGGCCGCCCTCTTCACGGCTTGTCCAGGTCCACAGCTCTCGCAGAGCGCCGCCGTGGAACTCGTAGGCGGTCAGTTTCATGAGCGTATACGTCCCGCGCGCGACGAGGAGAGACGGCGTCTTGCCGTCGAGGAAGGCCACTCCCAGCTGGTTGCGCGAGCTGTAGTTGTAGCCGGACTGCCCGGTATAGCCTTCGCGAGAGGGCCATGCGATCCGCGTGGACCGGTCGCCCGTCAGGCCATCAAGGATGGACAGATACTCGGGGCCGGATTGGACTCGTCCGTCCGGGTCGCGTGGATCGCCCTCTCCGGTCTTGACGGCGACCTCCGCGCGTCCGTCACCGTCGAAGTCGTAGACCACGTACGGCGAGTACCAGATGCCCTGTTCGATGGACCACCCCAGATCCCTGCGCCACAGGAACGTCCCGTCGCCCTTGTACGCCTCCAGCTTGTACGTGCCTGGGCTGGGCTCCCAGTAGTTGACGTAGGGGTCGACGTTCGCGTTCGGCTGCTTGAGGACGTAATCGTACTCGCCATCGCTGTCGAGGTCGGCGATGCCTGCTTTCTGGAATGTGTGGTCGCCGTCGAGTGGCGGCGCCAGGTACGCGGCGCCGTCTACGCCCGCGTGGGCCGCTACGTCGACGACGGCATGCCGGGAGTCGGGCCCCTCCGTTGTCCCCTCGATCCGGCGTATCCAGTACTCGGGCCGAGTCGAGGCGTCCGCCGTCGTGTCGACGAAGTCGGTCGTGCGGGAGACGGGAGCGGTGTTCAGGCGGGTCGCGGCGCCGTCTCCGCCAGCGCGATACACGTTGAACGCGACGTCACTGGGGTCGCCCGCAAGGAGACGCCAGCCGACGTATACCGCTCCGTCCCCGGCGGGAACGGCCACGAGGCTCCGGCCGAGTCGCTCCCGCACGGGCGCGACGGCCCACCCGTTCACGCTGGGTTTCCGCGGCCGCGCAGGCCTCTCGGTCTGCTCGAGCGTGACGCCATCGACCCACGCGGACGTGTCGCCGCTGCCGATGAACCGGACGTATATCTGGTCGCATCCCTGCGGCACGGCAGCCCAGGCTTCGAGCTGCGTCCAGTCGTGTGTTCCGCCGATCGAGTCAGATCCGATGTCCCACCGGAGCGTCTCGCCCCCGGCCAGCGCCACGACTGCGAGTTCGATCTCGTCCGTGTCCTCGCACTTCACCCACGCCGACGCGCGCCATTCCTGATCCGGCGCGGCGTCAATGCGCGCCCTGTTGTGGAACGCCCAGTCGCGGGGCCCATCATGTGTCAGGCGCGCCGAACGCTCGCCGGACTTTGACTTGTCCGAGTACGCGGCGGACCCATGGTCGGTTCTCGACCACCACGTCCAGCCGTTGTCGGGGAGCGAGGAGCCCGCTTCGAAGTCGCCGTAGGTAACGAGCGGCTCCGGCGAGACTGCAGGGCTAGCCGGGCGCGACAGCAGGCAGAGAACGGCGACGATCGCGGAGGACGCGATGTGACGGCGTGCTTCGAGCAACGGCTCCACTCCCGGCAACGGCCAGCGCGGGCCGACCTCCGTGTTGAGTGTAGCCACCAGGCGCCGCGCGGGGTAGCGCCGTGGCGTGGATCGAGGACGGAGCGGCTTTGACATGCGACCACGGACGGCATACGCTCCCGCCACACGACCGCGACGCGGCATTCCATCCTATCGGAGGCGCCATCGGATGTCCTCACCCCTGTGGGAACCCATCGCCGAGCCGTCGGCGCGATTCCCAAGTTGCCACTGTTCCACAGTGCTATCGCTAAGTAACGGCGACCTCCTCGTCGGCTACTACGCTGGCGAGGGCGAGGCGCGGCCGGACGCGGCCTGGGTGCTGGCTCGACGCGCGGCGGGCTCCGCCGAGTGGGGGCCCCTCGCGATCGTAGCCGACGAGCCCGGGAAGCCCGAAGGCAACGGCATCGTGTTCGAGAACGCCCGAGGCGAGGTGATCCTCGTCTGGGGGACGATGCACGGCAAGCTGGACGGCCCCTACGGCCCGGGCGTCCGCTGGGTGACGTGCGACCTCAAGATGAAGGTGTCGAGCGACGGCGGCGCGACGTGGTCCGAGGATCGCATGATCGAGACCGAATTCGGTCATGTGCCGCATTCTAAGCCGATCCGGCTGGCCAACGGCGCGATCATCTTCGGCACCGAGTTCAAGGGTGGATACTCGTGCTTCTGGAGCAGTGAGGACGAGGGCCACTCGTGGATCCAGACGGGGCCGTTGCTCGGCGAGATGAACCAACACCCGACCCTGATAGAGCGCGCGGACGGCAGCGTGCTGGCCCTGCTGCGACCGTCAGGGAAGCACTCGCGTGTGTTGCGAAGCGTCTCGGAGGACGGCGGGCGCACGTGGTCAGAGGCC
The DNA here is from genome assembly GCA_018644665.1 of Candidatus Poribacteria bacterium. Classification (GTDB taxonomy): domain Bacteria; phylum Poribacteria; class WGA-4E. Next base: position 26,196 of record JABGQA010000103.1, on the reverse strand, counting down.
GTCGTGACCGACTTGCCATGCCCTCACGCCGCCATAGACGCGGTGAAACTCGCCGACGGCCGGGTCGCGCTCGCGTGGAACAACAACGCCGACGCCCGGAACCCACTGACGCTCGCGGTCAGCGAGGATGACGGCGACACGTGGGCGGCGACCCGCGACGTGATCACTGGCGAGGGCAGCTTCCACTACCCCGCCGTCACCGAGGGAGCTGCCGGGCAATTGCACCTCACGTTCACGAACAACCGTCGCACGATCGACCACGTAGAGGTGGGCGTCGAGTGGGTCTATGGCGACGGACCTGACCTGCGTCCGTGGCTGGATGAGACGACCCTTCGGGGTACCGCGTAGCGTCCTCCAGGAGTGCCTGGCACGCGAGTATTTCCGATAATCGGTTCGTGGTCGTATGAACGCGTCGCAGGCACACGATCTGAGGCCCAAGCATGTCGACTGACGATACGGCGCCGCTGTCGTTGCATCCCGACAATCCGCGGTACTTCCTGTTCCGCGGAGCCCCGACCGTGTTCGTCACGTCGGGCGAGCACTACGGCGCGGTCCTCAACCGCGATTTCGACTATGTGACCTACCTGGACGCGCTCCACGCCGACGGGTTGAACATGACGCGCACCTTCACTGGGGCGTACGTCGAGCCGACGGGCGCGTTCAACATCGCGCGGAATACGCTGGCGCCAGCGCGTGGGTCGTTCATCTGCCCGTGGGCGCGTAGTGAGGAAGACGGCTACGCGAACGGGGGCCGAAGTTCGATCTGACGCGATGGGACGAGGCATACTTCGCCCGGCTGACGGACTTCGTCAGCAAAGCAGGCGAGCGCGGAATCGTCGTGGAACTGGATCTCTTCTGCCCGTTCTACACGGATGAGCAGTGGGCCATCAGCCCGATGAACGCCGTGAACAACGTGAACGGCATCGGCGATGTCGACCGGCAAGACGTGTACACGCCCAAGGGCCGCGGCGGCCTTCTCGAAGTCCAGGAGGCGATGACGCGTGAGATCGTGACGGCGCTCCGCGACCACGACAACCTGTACTACGAGATCTGCAACGAGCCGTACGCACGGGACATCCCACTCGCATGGGAGCACCGCATCGCGGACGTGCTCACAGAGGCCGAGGCCGACTTCCCCCATCGACACCTCATAGCGCGGAACGTCTCCAACGGCAGCGCCCGCGTCGACGACCCGCATCCCGCCATCTCGGTCTTCAACTTCCACTACGCGAGCCCTCCGACGGCGGTCGCAGAGAACGCCCATCTGAACCGCCCTATCGGGGACAACGAGACCGGCTTTCGTGGGACGGACGCGGCGCACTACCGCATGGAGGCGTGGGAGTTCATCCTCGCCGGCGGCGCGCTGTACAACAACCTGGACTACTCGTTCGCGGTCGGCCACGAAGACGGCTCGTTCGAGTACCCGGACTCGCAACCAGGGAGCGGCTCCCCGGAGCTGCGCGAGCAACTACGCATCCTCAAGGACTTCATCCACGGCTTTGGCTTCCTGGCGATGAGCCCCGACGTCGATGTCGCCGTGGGCGTTAGCGACGCGGATGCTCGCGCGACCGTGCTGTCGGCGCCCGGCGCCGCGTACGCTGCGTACGTGTTCGGCGGGCCTAGCGTGACGCTGACTCTTGCCCTGCCGCCAGGCAGGTACGACGTGACGTGGATCGACACGCGCAACGGCGGCACGGACAAGCGGGAGCGCGTCCAGAGCGATGGTACGGTCGCGTTGGATTCGCCGGTGTACGACGCTGAGGTTGCGCTTCGGATAGTCCGAGCAGCCACGTGACGGCGACGGAGAGGAGACACGGCATGGCGCCGGTGACGCTACTGGTGATGGCGGTCGTGTGCGGGGGTCTGTTCGCGCGCACGGCTCTCGCGGCGACTACGATCGACGAATCTCCCGCGGAGCCCGGCGAGTGGGGCTTCCGCCCGGAGGAAGGCCGCGCAACACGGGTGAACCCTCCCGGGTTCGTCTGGCGGCCGCAACGCGACGCCGCGAGCTACCGCTTCCAACTGTCGCGCACAGTGGACTTCGTGGACGTGGCGTACGAAGCCACCGATCTCGCGTTGTTTGCTCATTGCCCTCCGCAGTCCTTCGAGGAAGGCGACTGGCACTGGCGCTTCGGCTACTCCACCGTTGAGGGCGACGCCTCCGATTGGAGCCGCGCGCGTCCTTTCCGCATCGCGCCGGACGCGACCGAGTTCCCAATGCCGGTGAAGGACGAACTGCTCTCGCGAATCCCCACAGCGCACCCGCGGCTGTTCCTGCGGCCAGAGGATCTCCCGGGGCTCCAGGAGTTGTCGCAGGCCGACCTTAGGGCGACGTACGACCGGCTTGTACGGACGTGTGAGAAGCTGCTCGTGGAGCCGCCACCAACTGAGGAGCCGGCCAAGTACCCCGACGGCATGGAACGTGGCAGCGACCCGTGGCGCGAGATATGGTGGGGGAACCGCAGGTACACGACAGCTCTGCTGAACGCCGCCGCCACCCTCGCGTTCACGCGCCTGCTAAACGGGAACGACGCGTACGGCGACCTCGCGAAGCGGCTCCTCATGGCGGCCGCCGAGTGGGACCCGACGGGTGCGACCGGTTACCGCTACAACGACGAAGCCGGGATGCCGTACAACTACTACTTCTCCCGCACGTACACCTTCCTCCACGACGCGCTGACCGAGGCAGAGCGCGCCAAATGCCGCGAGGTCATGAAGATACGCGGCGACGAGATGTACGCGCACCTGCACCCGCGCCACTTGTGGAAGCCCTACGGCAGCCACGCAAACCGCGCATGGCATTTCCTCGGCGAAATCGCCGTCGCCTTCCACGGCGAAGTCGAGGGCGCGGACGACTGGCTGTGGTTCGCGATGAACGTGTTCTACAACGCCTATCCGGTCTGGTCGGACGACGACGGCGGCTGGCATGAAGGGCTCGGCTACTGGCGCAGCTATGTCGGGCGATTCCTGTGGTGGGCGGACATCATGCGTTCCGCGATGGACGTCGACGCCTACAAGAAGCCGTTCTTCAGCCAGGCGGGCTTCTACCCGATGTATCTCCAAGCTCCCGGCGCGACGCGCGGCGGCTTCGGCGACCTTACCGCTCACCTGAAGTCGGACGGCAACGTCGATCTCATGCGGATCTTCGCGGCGCAGGCGCAGAACCCGTACTGGCAGTGGTACGTCGACGCGCACGGCAAGGAATTCGTCGGCGACGACTACACGGACTTCATCCGCGGCGCGCTCCCGGCGGTAGCTGCGAAGCCGCCGGATGATCTCCCCGACTCGCGCGTGTTCTGGGGAACCGGCCTCGCCATGTTGCACAGCGACGTGACCAACGCGAAGAACGACGTCTTCATCGAGTTCAAGAGCAGCCCGTTCGGCAGTCACAGCCACGGCTACGACGCGCAGAACTCGTTCGTGCTGTACGCCTACGGCGAGCCGGTCTTCATCCGCACCGGCCGCCGCGACAGCTACGGCAGCGACCACCACAAGAACTGGCAGTGGCAGACGAAGTCGGTCAACTCCGTGCTCGTGAACAACGAGGGGCAGGGGCCGCGTTCCCAGTCGGCCCAGGGGCGCATCCTGGGGTTCTATACGTCCAAGGAGTTCGACTACGTCGCGGGGGAGGCGGGGGACGCATACGGCGGCAAGCTCGACCGGTTCACGCGCCGCATCCTGTTCCTCAAGCCGGATGTCGTCATCATCCTCGACGACCTCGAGGCGCCGGAGCCGTCGACGTTCCAGTGGCTCCTGCACTCGCCGAACGAGATGCAGCTCGGGCGTAGCGCGGTACATGCCGTGAGCGGCCCCGTCATGGCGTCCGCGACGATCATGCCCTCGGGGTTCTGGGAGGCCATGGGGGGCGCTGGGGAGTCGTTGCGGATCACGCAGACGGACCAGTTCGATCCGCCGCCGCGCCCGCGAATCAAGCTCACGCAGTGGCACGCCACGGCCTCCACGGTCAAGAGGCGGCGGCGCGAGGAGTTCGTGACGCTCATCAAGCTGGAGCATTTCGTCGCCGACCCCGACGCCGACCATGGCCACATGGTAGACACGTCCATGATGTTCGGTTCCTTGGACGCTGGCGCTGGCGTGGCGTCGCCGGTAGACCTGTCTGACGGACGCGCGATCGTATTGCGGCGCACGGGCGAGGGCGCGCTGGAAGCTGAAGGCGTCGGGACTGACGCCGATCTCGCCGTCGTGCGCCTCGACGCGAACGGCGATGTCGTTCGCGCCTTCCGTGTTGGCGGGTCGCGGCTCACCTACTGCGGGGAGGACCTCGACGCCGGGACCCCGGAAACGCAGCCCTAGCCCAGTGCCTACAGGCCCAGGGACACCCCGCGGCAGGCTCTGTGCCCGGCGGCACGCAGACGCCCTGGAACGAGTGCAATCGCGAGTGACCCACTGTCGGGCCGGCAGCGGCGTAGCGCTGCCAGGACGGTTGCTCGGAGCGTCGGAGGCCGCCTATGCGCCCGTGAGTCGGCGTAGGCGGACCAGCGGCGCCACACCAAAGAACACGATCACTACGGCTGCAACGGCGACAACGCCAAGTGCGCGGGGTGGCCTCGACAGGTCGGGCGCCAGGGCGTCCAGCCGCCGGCGCAGCCGAGGGAACGGGGCCACGACGGCTGACAGCCCGTGAGACGCGGCGTACAGCCAGACCCAGACGGAGGTTAGGGCCGCCCCGACGAACAGGACCCACTCAGACCCACGTGTATCGTCCATCGGCGACGGGTAGAAGACCTCCTCCAGTAGCCAGAGCGAGTATTCAACGAGGCCCTTCGTGCGTGAGGAGATCGACCGCACCACCACCCACCTGAGGCTGAGGAAGATGGCCAGCGTAAGGAGCAAGTCGGCCGCTGTGAGTAGCGCCACCCGCGCTGTGGAACGGCGGCGCGGCATTGCCGTCATTACCATGCGGGTCTTGACGAGCGAGACAGCTGTTGGGAGCAGCATCCCCACGGTGACGGCGAGCATGAGGCCTCCAGCCTCCCCGACGATGGCCGGGTGCGATTGGCCGATTACCAGCACGCCGATGTGGCCGGCCAGCAGGCACGTGGCGATGCACGCGGCGACGAACCGACCGGTGAGTATGCGCCTGCCGAAGATGCCATCGAACACCGCCACACACACATCGGGCCACGGCGTGGCAGGGCTCGTGTCCGACAGTCGCCACTCCGCTTGGGTGGACCCGTTGCGATCGGCCTCCTTCGTCTGCGTAGGCGCCGCGAACATGCGCCACGTGACCCCCGCCAACACCACGCCTACCGCGGCGTGCGCCACGAACGGCACGGCGCCCGCCACATACATGACGCTCGCGACGGCGGCGACGACGCACAACACCGCGGCGCTGGCGAGAGTGCGGCCGGTCCGGGAGTCCGTGCCTATCATGCGCAGTCCTCAGATCGAGACGGCTGACACACGATCAGAGAGACACTGGACAGCCCGACGTCGGACGAGTGCGGGGCGCGCAGGTACGGGGAGTTCATGTAGGCTCTCAATCAAGATACCGCCATGTCGCGACATACGCTCTCGGCGGAGGCGTCGACGGTGCCCACTATATCCGATAACGTGTTCGTGGACATGCGGAGGCGCGTCAGCCGTCGGCCGCAACGCCAGCCTGGAACTTCGGCGTCTCGCCCGGCGCGGGAGAATTCGTGAACGTCCCCCGCGCGATGACGGCTTCGGGCCCGCCGTACCGCTCCACGAGCCGCCGCTGATCCTCCTTCGCCTGCGCGTCAGTGGCCTCGGGATCGAGCAGGTCGCGGAGCGCTCCTTCGATCCGCGTTTGGACGTCCCTGCGCTCCGGTTTACCGGCGAGGTCGTCAAGCTCTTGAGGGTCCGCAACCAGGTCGAAGAGTTGCGGCGGGTGGCCGACGTAGTGGACGTACTTGTGGCGTCGGTCGCGCAGCATGTAGATGGCGCTTGGCGCGCCGACCGCGTGATACTCGCAGAAGGCGTACCCGTCACGCGTCTCGCCCGCGGCCAGCGGCCAGAGTGAACCGCCGGGGCGACTGGCGTCGCGCTTCGACGCTGGGCCCACGCAGTCCACGATCGTGTCGTAGCAGTCGACCAGCGACACGGGGTCGTCGTTGACGGCGTCCTGGGGCACATCAGGCCCTGCCACGATGAGCGGGACGCCAGCGGATTCCTCGTACATCGTGAACTTCCCGAACAGCCCGCGACAACCGAGGCTCTCGCCGTGGTCGCTCGTGTAGAGAACGCGCGTGCTGCCCTCCAGGCCCGCGGCGCTCAGGGCGCCGGTGACCTTTCCGACCTGCTGGTCCAGGTATTCGGACGTGCCGTAGTACGCCGCGGTGACGGCCCGAATCTCGTCAGGTGCGTAGGGCTCTTCGTGCTGGAAGACGCGTCGGAAGTGGTTCAGGATCGGGTGATCTGGCCGCTCGTCGTGTGCGTGTTGCACGGGCGCCGGAAGGTCTGCGTCGACATAGTGCGCGTACAGGTCCGGCGGGGCGATGAACGGCGGGTGCGGGCAGACGAACGACACGAACAGCACCCACGGCTTGTCGTCCTCGCGCGTGGCCGCCTCTCGCAGCCACTCGGCCGCGCGATCGGCGATGTCCGCGTCGTAGCCAAGGTATGTGGAATCACCGGAGCCGGCTGACAGGATGCTCGCGCGCGCGCCCTCTCGCACGGGCATTTCCTCGCGGATCGAGCCCATCACGTCGCCGACGCCGTCCACTACGTTCAAGGGAATGTGTGTCTCGCCGAAGCCCACGTCGTCTCCTTCATGGCCCCGGAAATGCAGCTTGCCGATGGACTCGACCCGATGCCCGGCGGCTCGCAGTTCATGCCCCCATCCGGTGACCCGACCTTCGTACGGGAACGCGTTGTCCCAGTACCCGATCTGGTGGACATACCGCCCCGTCGCCAGGCTCGCGCGCGCCGGCACGCAGATAGGGCAGTTCGTGTATGCGGCGTTGAAGCGCGCTCCGCGTGCCGCGAGACGGTCGAGATTCGGGGTCCTCACGACCGGGTCGCCGTAGCATCCGAGCATGTCGCGACTGTGCTGGTCTGATAAGATGAAGAGCAGGTTCGTGGGTTTCACGGGCGTCTTTCCGCGGAGACTGGGAGCGAGAGATGATTGCCGGCCTGGGTCACGTCGCGTTCCGCACCGCCGACCTCGAGCGGTCTCTGGGGTTCTACTGCGGCCAGCTCGGCCTGACCGAGGCGTTCCGTATGCACAACGACGACGGCAAGCTGTGGATCGTGTACCTGCGCATCTCGGACAGCGACTTCATCGAGCTGTTCCCCATCGATGAGGGCGACCAGGCCGCCCCGCCGCAGGGCGTCGGATATGCCCACACATGCCTCCGCGTGGACGACCTCGAGGCGACGGTCCGCGAGATGGAGGCCCGAGGGCACGAGCCCTCCGACACGATCCGCAAGGGCCGGTCGGGTTGCGTCCAGTATTGGGTCACGGACCCGGACGGCAACCGCATCGAGCTAATGCAGGTCCTCCCCGACTCCCTCCAGGCAACGAGCTAGGCAGCGTCGAGTTCCGCGCAGATGTCGGCCACCAATGCCGCGTTCTCGCCCACCTGGTCGCCGAACGTCTGGTACATCCCGACGAGTATGGAATCGGTCGGCTTAATGCGTTCGAGAGCGTAGCGGAACTCCGCTCGGATCTGGTCCGACGAACCGATCGCGCGCCCTGCCGCGAGCACCTTGAAGGCGATGCACGGCTTCGCCGTCTGGCGGACGACTTCGCACATCACGTCGCGGTGCTCGCGCAGGTACACCTCGCTCAGGGGTCGGTGCCCGAACTTCTCCTCAAACTCCCGCGCGGCCCCCTGGAGGTGGTACAGCCCTGCCATGTAGTAGTCGACGTCCCAGGCCTCGTCCTCGGCGGTCTTCAGTAGGTCGGGGTTGTGGACGGAGAGACCCACGCGTTTCCCGGTGTCCCGGATGCGCGCGAGGATGTCCTTCAGCTCGTCGATCCTGCCCTCGCGGAAGCAGCGATCGCCGATGCCCCCGCCGTGCGGCGCCATACCGATGGGATCGAGTGCGGCCGCCTTCGAGATGCCGGCCCGGTCGTCCAGCCAGCTAGACGTGCTCAGGCACAGCCACCGTATGACGCCTCCGGCCTCCCGGTGCGCTCTCAGGTCGGCCATGGACCTTTCGTCCATCGTGTTCTGCCACGCCGTGATTCCGACTTGCTCGGCGCGCGCGAGCGTCCCCAGGACTTGCTCCGGCGTGTGGTACTCCGTTTGGTGCTGTGACAGTAGCCGGTTGAAGTGCGAATACCCGTAGAGTGGATTGTCGCCCAGGATGAGGCGGCTGACCTGCGTGTCGCAGAACGGCACCTGAGGGAGCGAGGGCATTACGCGGCGCCTCCGGCGGCCCACACCACGCCCTGGGTCATAAGGCGTTGCATCGCCGGTCGTTCGAACGTGCCTGGCCCGTGCCCGAGCGCGGTATAGAACACGCGGCCATCGCCGTGTGACTTCGTCCACGCCAACGGGTGGTTACGCCCCGACCACTCCGCGGTCGCGAGGATGTCTATGGTCGGGTCCCACGCGCTCATGTAGATCTCGTCCTCGACCTCGAACGGCTCGACGCCAGCCGTGATCGCGTGGTCCGCGTTCTCGATGTCGACCGTGAACGTGTCGCCTGGCGGATGCCAGTTGGCGTGGCCGCCCAGTAGACCGACGGCGCGCCCGCCGATGCACCATGCCGTCCCGTGTATCCCGACGAACCCGCCGCCATTGGCGACGAAGTCGAAGAGGCCGTCCTCCTCAGCGTCATTCAGGACGGACTCCCACACCACGGGCCCGTCCGGCTGTCGCACAGCCCTGGTGAAGCCCGAGCCGTGTACAACCGCGTCGTAATCGCCAAGCTCGGAGCTAGCGAGAACGCCAGCGTCATCCGTGAGGACGGACGTCACGCCGTCGGCGGCGTTCAGGAAGTCGTGGATAATCGGCGCGCTCTGCTCGAAGCCGTGATTAGCGCCTGAGAGGACGAGTATCTTCACCGAACACCTCCATACCGGTCGTGGGCGGGAATGCGTCGGCCTGTATACCCGAAAGACCATCGGCTCGCAACGCGAGCGACGCGCGCTGGCGACGCCTCCAGCTCGGATGGGTGGTATATTGCGTGCGACACACGCTCCACACAGAAGTGGGAGGGCATTGGATGGCTTCGAAGTTGGCCGTGCACGGCGGCGACCCCGTGGTCGCGTCTGGGCAGATCAAGCCGTGGCCGTGGATCACCGACGACGATCGCGCCGCCGTGGCAAGCGTTCTGGACGGCGAGCGGATCGCCGGCTCGCGCGAGTCGGAGTCAACGGGGCTTGCGGCGGAGTTCGCAGAATACGTCGGCACGAAGCACTGCGTGCCGTGCAACAGCGGCACGGCCGCACTGCACATGTGCGTAGCGGGCCTGGAGATCGGACCGGGCGACGAGGTCATCACGACCGCGCACACGTATTGGGCCACTGCGGCGGCCGTTCTGCACCACCAAGCGATCCCCGTGTTCGTCGATGTCGACCCCGCCACGTATTGTATTGATCCTGGGCTCATCGAGGAGCGGATCACCGCACACACCCGCGCGATCATACCCGTGCACATCCACGGGATGCCGTGCGACATGGACGCGATCCTCGACATCGCGGAACGCCATGGGCTGCAGGTCATCGAAGATGTGGCCCAGGCGCACGGTTCGCGCCACCGCGACCGGATGTGCGGGACGATGGGCGCGTGCAGCGGATTCAGCACGCAGATGTCCAAGAACCTGACGACAGGCAGCGAGGGCGGCCTCTTCGTCACGGACGACGACGTGATTCTGAAGCGCGCGGAGACCCTCCAATACCTCGGCGAGATCGTGGTCCCTGGCCGCGAGCGGGCCGAGCAGGAATACAACGCCCGCGGCATGGGCTGGATGTACCGAGGCGACGTGTTCGGGCAGGCATTCGCGCGGAGCCAACTGCGCCGGCTGGAGGACATGAACGACGCCCGCATCGCCAACTGCCACCGCCTGACGCGCGGGTTGAAGGGCGTGAGCGGGATCGCGGCGCCGTTCGAGCCGGACAACGTGCGTCACACCTACTACAACTACGTCGTGACCGTGCGACCGGACGAACTGGGGCTCGACATCGCGCCCGTGGCGATGCGCGCGAAGCTCGATACGGCGCTCCGCGCCGAGGGCGTAGACGTGGGGCTCTGGCAGAGGATGCCCGTGCCTAGCCAGACGGTGTTCCAAAGCCGCGTTGGCTTCGGGAAGGGGTACCCGTGGGCGATCCCTGAGGCCCGCGACGTCGTCTATCACCCCGAGGACTACCCGCGTGCCGCGGAGTTCATCGACGCGGCGCTGTACGTGTTCGGCATTGGCCCTCCCAACGACACAGACCTCATGGACCAGTACGTGGATGCGATCGCCAAGGTGCTGGGCGACGTGGACGGGCTGATGGCCGTTGAGTAACGCCGGGGACGGTGCGGCGCGCGAAATGAGTGCGAGTGGCCGCGACGCCGCCCTGACGGCGGAGCAGGAAGCGCACTTCACCGAACACGGCTACGTGATCGCCACCGACGTATACGACCGCGACGCGGCGCAGGCCCTCAAGGCGCACGCGATCGAACTGTGTCTCGACCCGGCGATCCCCGCCGGCCACGTGAAGATGAACGCGCTCGTGGCTTCGGGGCAGGTGGAACGCACCGGCGCGGCCGCGCTCCACAGCCTGTTCCGTCCACACGTGGTCAGTGATCTTTACGCCGAGGTCTGCCGCGACCCGGCGCTGACCGGCCGCCTGGCGAACATTCTCGGCCCCGACGTCATCACGTTCAACGGTCTGGTCATCTTCAAGTCGCGTGAGGTCGGCCTGCCGTTCCCGTACCACCAGGACTTGTGGTACTTCCGTCGGGGGAACGACATGCAGCGATCGTGCGGCATATGGATGGCTCTGGACGACGCGGACGAGGAGAACGGCTGCCTCTGGGTCGTGCCGGGCAGCCATCGCCTGCCGATCCAAGAGCACGTGCTACCGGAGGCGGATCACCTCCAGCAGGAGTTCCGCGAAGTACCCGGCGCGGCGGAGATGGACGAGATCCCCGTGCCACTAAGGTCGGGAAGCTGCCTGTTCTTCGACGGGCGCCTCCTCCACCGGTCTTCACACAACCACAGCGCCCGCGATCGTGCGTGCTACGTGATCCACAACACGTCGGCCGACACTGTGTTCCGCATGGGCTCGGAGTTCGAGATGCGGACGGTCATGCGGACGCGGGGCGACCGGGAACCGATTCTGTGCCCGCCGGCCCCTCAGGCCTGAGGGGCCGGCGCCCGGCCCTCTCTGCTGAGGACGCCCTCGATCATCGCGATGCGCCCGTCCGCGACTGCGGCGCCAACACCGTCACCGGCGCGCGCGCGGCCGGCGGCCACCTCCCGCAGATGGCGTAGTTTCCCGTTCCATTTCCGTTGGAACGCGTCGGTTGGGCGCGTGCTTAGGAACGGCCCCATCTCCAGGAGCGTGTCGACATCGTTGCCGGTGTAGGGAGCGCGGCCGTCGCCATGCGCAGCGACGAGGGTGTCGTATTGGCGTCCGCGTTCCTCCGCGGTCTCCTCGCCGATCAGACGCCACGAATTCGCCGCGAGCCATTCGCGCAGCGCTCGCTCGTGGCACAGCGGCTGTAGCACGACGCGCGCAACCTCGGCGAGAACGGGGAGGCCGCGGTCGAGTATGTCCGCCATCAGCCGCCCGCTCATCCCAGCGATACAGACGACATCCACCTCGCCCGGCCGAATCGGGGCCAGGCCGTCCCCCTGCCGCACCTCGGTGCGACCGTCTAGGTACGCGACACGAGCGCGAGCTTTGCGGGCGGGCGCATCGTTGAGATCGGTGCAGATGACGGAGCGCGCGATCCCCTGTAGCACGAGGTATTCGGCGAGACGGCCGTGGTCCGCGCCAACGTCCGCTACGCGGGCCCCGCGTAGACACAGGCCCGCCACCACGCCCAACCGCGCGGAGATCGCGACGACACTTTCACCTGCCACCGGCCACCATCAATCGACCGTTGGGAACGTCGAGGTCAGATCCTGCGCCTGCCCCGACTCGGCCGAGCGGTACGCTGCGTCGAATATCTCGACCACGTGGCGCGCGTGGTGAGCGTTCGACACTGTCGGCTTGTCCTCGCGGATCCAGTCGACGAGCTGCATCACGTCCTCGTAGACGTGCGCCTCCTCGATTTCACGATGCGGCCCCACGACGTGCGGGAGTTCCGACTGTCCCGGCGAGTTCTCGATCTCCTCGCGGCCCGGGTAGTCGATGGACTCGCCGTTGAGCTTGTCTCCGGCGATGCGGCCCGTGGTGCCGTAGATGGACACAGGCCCGATCCCGCCCGCCGCCACGCCGTAGACGAATGCGAACAGCGCGTCGCCGAAGTCGAGGGTGATGAGCGTGTTGTCGTCCATGTCCGTCTCGATCTTCTCGCCGCGGAATACGCGCTCGTGGACGCGGACGCCCGACATCGCGGCGACGCGCTTCGCCGGCCCGAGAATCCCAGTCAGGCGGTGCAGGCCGTAGACGGTCATGTCGAACAGCGGGCCGCCCCCTGGCCGCTTGTAATACCAGGTGGGGTTGATGTTCGTGAGCACGTCGCCGCCGTGACGCACACCTTCGTCCTCGTGGTATGTCCCGAAGGCCGACCCCGTGTGCGCCCACGTCGGGATACCGACGGCACCCTCCTTGACGAGCTCGCGTATGCGTCGGTTGATGGGCCGCAGCATTTCGCCGGGCGACGCGGCGATCTTGACGCCTTTGGCTTCGGCAGACTCGATGAGGTCGTCCGCCTCGGCCACCGTGGTCGTCATCGTCTTGTTGAAGTGCAGATGTACGCCACGCGCTACGGCCTGCTTCCCCTGCTCGTAGTGGAAGCCGATGGGTGACGCGATGGATACGGCGTCCACGGTCCCGGAGTCGAGCAACTCCTCGTATTCGACGAACGCGTTCGCGACGCCGAACTTCTCCGCAGCGGCCTCCGCGCGCCCAGGCACAGGGTCGCATACAGCCGTGACCTGTAGGCGATCGCCCAGGTCGTCCTGCGTCAGGTGCGGGAGGATGCCGCGCAGGGCAATGCTCCCCGTGCCGACGACGCCGATGCGTACTATGTCGCTCATTCCGCGTCTCTCCACGAGGTCTTGTGCTCCCACCCGACCGCGGCCTTGAGCTTCGCGTTCGAGATGAACGACTGGTGGCCGCTCATGCCTTCCGCGACCGGGAGAAGCTCCGGCTTGTGTGAGCGGACGATGTCGAGGGACTCGTCGGTGGATGTCGTGTCGTCGCCGTTGAGGAAGTACGTGTCGTACGGCGGCAACTCGCCTGCGGCCTCCATGAGCAGGCGGTGCGCCGAGGCGACATCCTCGCTGCCCACCCAACACCATAGCCAGTCTGACCACCCGCCCGCTGGCCCGGCGTTCTCGCGCATGCTCGCCACGCGCTCAGGGGGGCAGATGCCGGCCGGCCGCGTCGTGTAGCAGCTCATGCCGTACGCGCGCGCGTACATGGCCAGCAGATCCTCGCCAGAGCGCTTCGAGTAGCTGTACGAGTCTTCGGGGTGGCACGCGTGCATCTCGTCGACGGGGAGCGACGCGAACGGGAACGGGTCGTCGCTGATGCGGAAGCCATGACCCAGGGCGCAGTTGCTGCCTGCCATGACGACGGTCTTCACACCCTCGTCGACGGCCGCCTGCATCAGGTAGTACGTCCCGAGCATGTTCGTTTTGAAGGTCGCGTCCAGGGCGATGCCCCGTTCGCGGGACTGCTCCCTCTGATCCGGGTGATCCACGGGGTGCGGCTGCGCGCCGAGATGCTGGATCACCTGCACGCCCTTGACTGCTTCTGCGCAGACGGCGGGTTCGGTGAAGTCGCCGTCCACCCACGGCAGGTCGGCGAATTCCTCGTCCGGCTGACGCCGTGATGTCAGAACGAGTTCGTAGTCGTCGCGCAGGTCACGAATAACAAAGGGCGCGAGTCGTCCACTCGCGCCGGTGACTAGGACTTTCACAATGGCTCCCGTACCGCGCGTTGCGGCGCGATGGCTCAGTCAGGCACAACTGCGACGAGGTCGATCTCGACGCACATGCCCTTGGGCAGTCCGCAGACGGCGATCGTGGTGCGGGCCGGGGGGTCGGACGCGAAGAACGCCTTGTACGCCTCGTTGAACGTGGGCCACTCGTCGATGTCGTGGATGAAAGCGCTCACCTTGATGGCGTTGGCGAGCGACGTGCCGGCCTTCTCCAGCGTCTCCTGCAGATTCTCGAGCGTCTTGGTCGTCTGCTTGGAGATATCGTCCGGGTACAGCAGCTCGCCCGTGGCGGCGTCGTTGGCGGCCATCCCGGCCGTCCATACGAGGTTGCCGACCTTGACGCCCTGAGAGTACGGGCCTTGCGGCGTGCCGGGCGGTTTCGTGGAGATGATCTCGCGCATGGTTGGGTCCCAACGGTGTTGTGGCTTTGGGGCTTAGCGGCGGCATTGTGGCACGCGGGCGCCAGAGGGGCAACCCGCTGGGCCCTCGGACGCGACCCGGTGAAGCGGCAACGGAGCAACTGCGCGCGGAACGCGCACGTGTCGCCGGCGTCGCGTTCGCCGTACGCAGTGTCCGGGTTCACGACGACATCCGAGGCGGCCGGGACGCCGCATACGCGGCTACAGGCGTGGCTCAGGATCGCGTGGGGTAGCCATGACGGTAAACGCGAGCAACGCGCCAAACGCGGCGATCATAACTGCTTCGGTCATCGGTGAGAGCTTCACAATGGTAACGCTCAGCATCGCGATGAGCACTGCACCGGCCACGATCGGCATGCGCCCACCTACGCTCGCGAGCAGTAGGCAGAATCCGAACGCTCCGACGACCGCCGTGGATGCGGCGGCCGGCTCCACGAGCGCGTGCCACATCACGAACGCGGTACGCGCGGTCTCTGGCGCGAGGCCGGACGCGTCGGATAGCATGCGAAGTCGCTCTACCGAAACCGTCTGGAAGACACTCGTCAGCAGGATGGCGGGCATCCATACGTAGAGGAACGACCTCGCGGCGACACCCCAGCCGCCCTGCGCGCGCTCACAGCACCAACCGATCGGCGCGATCGCGAGCATGATGACGGCGATCCGCGCGCCCCACGCCTTCCCGAGCATCTCGTGGCGGTGGATGAACGTGAACCACTCGTCAATGGCGCGTCCAGATTCCGGCGCCCCGGCGTACATCATCACCTGCCATACGCCCACCGCGACGAAGGCGACTCCGGCGATCAAACCTAGTCCGCGTGCGGCTTTCATCGGCGCGCCTCCCGTGTCTCGTGAACCCCTGTGCCGTCGGCCAGCGGCCTTTGAGGGTATAGCACGGCGTCTCGCATGAGCAACCCGCCGGAACGGTTGCGGCCGGTCGTAGGGCGGCCTAGCATACTGGTTGGGACACGGGGGAATTCCCGCTGACGTCTCGCAGGACGCCAGGGGCCACCCTCGCAAGGAGGCGACGACATATGGCGGCGTCGAAGGAGGACGCTCGGGCCTACGCCGAGCACGGATACGTCGTTGCGCGCGAGCTGTTCTCGCCTGACGAGGCGGCCGCGATGCGCGAGCACTACATGTCATTGCGGGCCGAAGGGCCGCGGCCGGGCGACTTCGGTGGCACTGCCGACCAGCCGGAGGACCCTACGCACAGCTACCCGCGCCTGATCAACATGCACGCTTACGACGTGGCGTCGAAGGAGTGGGCCGCGGACCCTCGGATCCTGGGCTACATAGCGACACTTATCGACGACAGCGCCGTCCTGCAGCAGAGCATGCTGTACTTCAAGCCGCCGGGCGGGCGTGGTCAGGGCCTGCACCAGGACCAGCAGTACATCACGATAGACCCGCTCGTCGGCATGTGGATGGCTCTCGACCCCTCCGACGAGGAAGTCGGGTGCATGACCGTCGCTCCAGGCACGCATAGGCTGGGCATGCTGGCGGTGCAGGCCGCGGACACGTCCGAGTCGTTCACCGATGTCGAGGCCGTCATGCCGCCAAGCGTGGTGGAGACGCCGTTGCTCATGGCGCCGGGCGACGTGGTATTCTTCCACGCGAAGATCGTCCACGGCTCCTACGCGAACCGCAGTGCCGACCGGTGGCGCCGTAGCTTCATCTGCCACTACGTCGGGGCGCACGCGACCAGCTTCGATGCCGACCCTGGGACCCACGTATCACACGTCGGCCGCGACTAGCCAGCGGGCCGTATCAACGACACGGAGGCGGAATGCTCACAAACGAGCAGATCGAGCAGTTCCATACGAGCGGCTTCCTCAATCTCGGCCGGATCTATGACGACGCCGAGTGCGCCGAGTTCCGGGCCGAGATGTTCCGCGTCATGCGCGACGAAACCGAGCGGAAGCCCGTACTCAACCGCAACATGGGCGGGAACGACGAGCTGGCCGTCGTCCAGATCGTCAACATGTGGCAGGCCAGCGACATGTACCTCCGACACGCGGAACACCCAAAGGTCGCGGAGGCCGTGGCGCAACTCTGCGACACCGAGACGTTGCGGATATGGCACGACCAGGTCCAGTACAAGCCGCCGACGAAGGGCGGGCCTACCGGTTGGCATCAAGATCAGCCTCTGTGGCCGACCATCCAGCCCGCGGACCTCATCAGCTCGTGGGTGCCCTTCGAGGACGCTACGCAGAAGAACGGGTGCATGTGGATGGTCCCCGGCAGTCACAAGTGGGGTAACCAGCAGCGCTACATCGGGTCGCGAGAACCCTTCGAGCCGATCCATCGCGAGCCCGAGCAGTTGCCCGAGGGGGCCGAACTGACGCGCGTCCCACGTGAGGTGATGAAAGGCGAGTGTCACCTGCACCACTGCCTCACCTGGCACGGCAGTCCTGCGAACCCGTCGGAGGACGACCGGCCGGCGATCGCTGTCCACTACATGCCCGCGCACATTCGGCACGACCCGGTCGGCCGCCACGTCATGGACGAGTACGTGACCGTGCCGGAGGGGGCGATCCTGGAAGGCGACGCGTTCCCGGTCGTCTATCAGCGCGCGAGCTGATGCGCGAGCCGGGCGGTGACCGCGTTCCCGCGATCGTTGGGCCGACCGCGGTGGGCAAGACGGCGGTCGCGATTCGGGTAGCCGCCGAGCTCGGGTGCGAGATCGTGTCCGTCGACTCGCGGCAGATCTACCGCGAGTTGGACATCGGCACGGCGAAGCCCACGGCCGAGGAGCAGGCGGCGGCGCGCCATCACCTTCTCGACGTGGCATACCCGACTGAGCGCTTCTCGGCTGCGACGTTCCAGCGCGCGGGCGACGCCGCCATCGCGGACATCCAGACGCGGTCTAAGCGGCCGCTACTCGTCGGCGGGGCAGGGCTCTACCTACGCGCGCTGCTCGACGGGCTGTTCGAGGGGCCGCCCGCTCAGCCCGAGATTCGCCAGCGGCTGCGCGCGGAGGCCGAACTGGACGGGGGCGAGGCGTTGCACGCGCGCCTCTCGCAGGTCGACCCGGTGGCATCGCACCGCATACACCGAAACGACACGTTGCGGCTGGTGCGCGCGCTGGAGGTCTACGAGACCACTGGCGAGCCCATCTCCGGCCTCCAGAGCCAATGGGCCAGCGGAACGCCTCGCCATGAAGCTGTCATCGTGGGTCTACGCCGTCCCCGCGAGGCGCTGAATCGGCGTGCTAACGCTCGCATCAGAGCTATGGTGGCGGACGGCCTCGTGGACGAGGTGCGCGGCCTGCGAGACCGATACGACCGCGAAGCCCCCGCCTTCAACGGGTACGGCTATCGTGAACTGTGGGACTGTCTCGACGGGCTGCACAGCGAGGAGAAGGCGCTCGAACTGCTCCGGCGCAACACGCACCGGTACGCGAAGCGTCAGCTTACGTGGTTCCGCTCCGACTCGCGCGTGATGTGGGTCGATGTCGCCGACGATGCGACGACCGAGGACGTGGCAGGCGCCGCGCTCGAAGCTATCGCGTCAGCCGAGAAAGGCGAGGAGTAAGAGCACGTGGCATGGATACGCACCGCGGATATGGCTGACGCCGACGAGCCGGTGGTCGACACGCTCGCCCGTCTCACCGCCCTCTATCCCGCGGAATACCGCCCGCTCGGCCTGGACGGCATCGTCGGCTCCCACAGCCTGCTTCCCTCCGTCATGTACCACGCGTTCGCGACGTTCGGTGAACTGATGTCGGAGGACCTGCCCCTGTCGCGCGCGCAACAGGAGATGATCGCCACGGTCGTCTCCGCCGCGAACCGGTGCGAATACTGAATCGGCGCCCACGCGGAGTTTCTGCGTCACGTCACGCTGGACGATGATCTCGTGGTGGCACTCAAGGCCGACTACCGACAGGCGGAGCTATCGCAGTCGGATCGGGCCCTGCTGGACTACGCGCGCCAGATTACCGACGACGCCACGACGGCATCCGAAGCAACCATCGAGGGGTTGCGCGCCTACGGCTTCGACGACCGTGCCATATTGCAGGCGACACTCATCGCTGCGTGGTTCAACTACGTGAACCGTGTCGCCGACGCGCTGGGAGTAGGTCGCACATGAGCGCAGGACGACCGAAGCGGCTCAAGCGGGACACGCTGTATGAGAGCGATTGGCTGAGCCTGCACCGTGACCGCGTGGAACTGCCGTCCGGGACGATCCTCGAGCAGTATCACGTGCTCGACTTCCCGCGGGAATGCGTGGCGGCGGTCGTCGAGAACGCGGACGGCGACATCCTCCTCATACGCATTCACCGGTACCCCGTAGACCGCGAGCACTGGGAAATCCCGGCAGGGAGGATTGAGGACGACGATGACATCTTGGGCGCGGCTGCGCGCGAGGTGCTCGAGGAAACGGGTTACACGTCGACGGATCACCGGCACGTCTACACGTACTACCCATCTGTTGGCATCTCGAATCAGGTCTTCCACGTCGTGTTCTGCAAGGCGCGCGATCTCGTTGGCACACCCGACGAGGACGAGGTCGCTGCGGCCCGGTGGGCGTCGCCTGCGGAAGTGCGGGGACTCATCCGAAGGGGTGATATGAAGGACGGGTACAGCTTTACGGCGTTGTTGCTTCTGTTCTCAGATGTCCTTGGTGAGGTCGACGCTGGTATCTGATAACGTTGTCGCGGTAATATCCAGGCTGTTACACGAGTGCTTTCGGACCATGCTTCGGTGACGACAGTGGAGTGATCTGTAATGTATTCAAGTGGGCGGCCCGTCGAGCGTGACGTTCTGCGCGTGCGGGTAGGGCCCGAGGGCGGCGAATTCGTCGGCTCGACTCACTTCGCGTTGCAGGCGGCGGTGGACTACGTCGGCGGCCGCGGAGGTGGTGTCGTCGAGGTCGCTGCCGGGACTTACACTCTCCGCGACGCCGTGCATCTGCGGAGCGGCGTTCGCATAGTGGGCCAGGGACCCACGACGGTCCTGCGCAAGGCGGCCTCGGTGACGACTCGTCTTACCGAGGACATGGACTGGTACGACGGGCACATCACCGTTGACGACCCCAGTGGGTTCGACGTGGGCGTCGGCGTGGCGTTGCAGGCGAAGCACGCGCACGGGCAGGGCCGGTCGGTGATGAAGTTCACCGTGGCGGCGGTTGATGGGCGTCGTATCCGCCTCACGCGGACGCCGCACAACCAAGCGCGGCACAACTTCTGGACGACGCACGAGCCCACCGCCTCGACGCTGCATCCGCTTCTCACGGCCAATTGGGAGCGGGACATCGCGATCGAGGACCTGACTCTGGACGGGAACCGAGCGGAGAACGCTCTGCTCGACGGCAATTACGCCGGCTGCGTGTTCCTCCAAGACTGCCAGCGGGTGCGCGTGGCTGGGGTGCGCGGGGTCAACAACAACGGCGACGGCATCTCCTGGCAGGTGTGTGACGACGTGACCGTCGAGGACTGCGTCAGCGAGGGTCATGCGAACCTCGGGCTGCACCCGGGGAGCGGATCGCAGCGCCCGGTCATGCGTCGCAACACGGTGCGCGACTGCAACATAGGTCTCTTCTGGTGCTGGGGCGTGCGCTACGGCGTCGCCGAGGAGAACGACATCGCTCGGATTGGCTCGCACGGCATGAGTATCGGCCATCGCGACACCGACAACGTGATGCGGCGGAACACCATTCGCGACTGCGGCAAGACGGGCATCTACTTCCGCCCGGAGGACCCGCCAGCGCGCGGCCCGCACCGGAACGTCGTCGAGGAGAACGTCATCTCGGGAGCGCCGATCGGCGTCAACGTGGACTCGCGCGTGCGTGGGGTGGCGGTGGTGCGCAACCGCTTCGAAGGCGTGGACGGGCGCATGGAGTGCGGTATCCGCATCCGCGGCGACGTCAGCGAGATCACGTGCGACGAGAACGCGTTCGACGGCGTCAAGACGCACATACGCGATGAGCGCGTGGTCGCAGTCTGACCGCGACGGGAGTTTGAATCGGCCGCAGGCGGGCGGTACCATCGTAGTCAATCCCGCCTGCTGAGGACACGCCGTGAACATCGCTCCCAACGACCTCGTGCTCGAGATCGGCAGCGGGCACAATCCGAAGGTCCGCGCGGATGTCCTGTGCGACAAGTACCTCCTGGACGACACCGAACGCGGTGGAGCCATCGTCGCCGACCGCCCGTTTGTAGTAGGGGACGCCGAGGCGTTGCCCTTCCGCGACGGAGCGTTCGACTACGTCATCTGTACGCACGTTCTGGAACACGCGCAGGATGTCGAACGGTTCATCGCCGAACTGCAGCGGGTCGCAACGGCGGGCTACATCGAGACGCCGTCGGAAGTGGGCGAATGGCTCTACGGGTGGGAATACCACCGCTGGCTCGTGAACCGAATCGACGGCAGGCTCGTTCTGAGAAGGAAGACGGAGCGCGGGCCGTTCGGCCGGCTGTTCCACGAGATGGGCGCGACCGACGCCGACTTCATGGCGCTTCACAGACGGTACCATCACGTCTTCCTCGTACAGCACGAGTGGCGCACGAAGATCGACTACGAGGTACGCGACACCGGCGACGCGCCGTTCGACCTAGACGATGAAGCTGTGGCGACGGCGATGTTGCAGGGCGGGGCCCGGCCGGGCCCGATGTCGAGGGTGAAGTCGGCGATCTGGACGCGCATGCCGGACTCGTGGCGCGCGGGCTCCAAGGGGTTGCTCACGCGAGGCGCCCGCTCGGCGAGGCGTCGGGTCGACCTGCGCGATGTGGCGGCCTGTCCTCGCTGCAAGGGATCGCTCCGGTGGGAGTCGGGCGCCGCGCACTGCGAGGCTGACGGGCTCTCCTTCGAGATTCGAGATGGCATACCGATACTGCTGCTACCGGACGAAGCTGGCGCGGCATAGACGGAAATGGCGGTAGGAGATGGATGTAGCGTCGAAGCGGCTACGGCGGCTGCCCACCTATATGCTCGGAACGTTGCGTTCCCGCACGTTGGAGCGTCGCCGCGAAGGGGCCGACGTCATCGACCTGGGGATGGGTAACCCGGACCTGCGCACGCCCCAACCCGTCATCGACAAGCTGTGCGAGGCAGCGCAGGACGTGCGGAACCACCGCTACTCGCAGTCCAAGGGCGTGTACAACCTCCGACGCGAGATCGCCTGGCACTACGAGCGTCGCTTCGGCGTGGACCTCGACCCCGAGCACGAAGCGGTCGCGGTAATCGGGACGAAGGAGGGACTGTGCCTCCTCGCGCTGGGGATCATCGACGAGGGCGATGTCGCGATCATCCCGGACCCGACGTATCCGATCCACATGTACAGCATCGTCACGGCGGGTGGCAGCGTCATCAGCGTGCCGTTGCGCGAAGAAAACGACTTCGTACCGAGCCTCGCGAAGATCGTCCAGGACATCTACCCCAAGCCGAAGCTGCTCGTCTTGAGCTTCCCGCACAACCCCACGGGCGCCGTGGTGGACCTCGCATTCTTCGAGGAGGTCGTCCACTACGCGCGGCGGCACAACATCCTGGTCGTCCACGATCTCGCGTACGCGGACCTCGCGTACGACGGGTATGCCGCCCCCAGCATATTGCAGGTAGAGGGCGCCAAAGAGATCGCGGTCGAGTTCTACTCGCTGTCGAAGTCCCACAGCATGGCGGGTTGGCGGATCGGGTTTGCTGTGGGCAACCGGGACATCCTGTCGGCCCTCTCGCGCATCAAGAGCTACTACGACTACGGCATCTTCGCGCCCGTGCAGATCGCGGCGATCAT
The DNA here is from genome assembly GCA_018644665.1 of Candidatus Poribacteria bacterium. GTDB lineage: Bacteria > Poribacteria > WGA-4E. The sequence continues at coordinate 4,010 of JABGQA010000103.1, read as the reverse complement.
GGCCTTGAGGACGGAGGAGCACATACTCAAGGAGACGGTGAACACGTACCGGACCCGTCGAGACGTCCTCGTCGAGAGCATGGCGCGCATCGGCTGGGAGATTCCGTCGCCGAAGGCGACGATCTTCGCGTGGGCCCCGATCCCGGAGGCGCACCGCGAGGCGGGCTCGATGGCGTTCGCCACGAAGATGCTCGAAGAGGCCGACGTGTGCGTGTCGCCTGGCGTGGGCTTCGGCGCCCACGGCGAAGGCTTCGTGCGAATCGCGCTCGTGGAGAATGAGAACCGGATCCGCCAGGCCGTCAGGCAGATGAAGCGTGTCCTTGACCCGTAACGGATGCGCGACGCCATGCGCCTGACCCACTGCCACGTTGCCGCGCTCCTGCTCGTATGCCTCGCTCCGCGTGACTGTCTCGCGCAAGACCCCGAGACCGCGGCGCAGCACGCCTCGCTGGGTACGGTCATCATCGACGCCGGGCACGGGGGCAAGGACCCGGGCGCCGTGAACCGCTGGGGCGTGCGGGAGAAGGACGTGAACCTGGCCGTGGCGCTCCTGCTCCGAGACTACGTGGAAGGCGAGAGCGACATCCCCGTTGTCATGACGCGCGACACGGACATGTACCTGACGTTGGACGAGCGGACCGAGCTGGCGAACGACTACGTCGGCAACGAGGCCGGCCGGCAGCCAAGCGTGTTCGTGAGCATCCACTGCAACGCCGCTGCGAACATCCACGCGGTCGGCGCCGAGACCTATGTCTACAACACCACGGCAACCGACCGCCGCGCGGCGAGGGTAGCCGCCCGCGAGAATCTGGGGCAGGATTTCAGCCTCGACTTTATATTCGCGGACATGCGAAAACGCGCGATTGCCGACCTGACAGAGCAATTCGCGGTGCGCGTTCAGGACGAACTCGTCGCGGGCGCCCACGTCGCGGACCGGGACGTCCGGGGCGGGCCGTTCTATGTCCTCTTCTTTAGTGCGATGCCGTCGGTTCTGGTGGAGTTGGGTTTTCTCACGAATCGCGATGAGCAGGCGCGCCTCGCGACGGTCGCGGGTCAGCGCGCGTTGGCGCAGGCGATTGGCGTAGCGGTCCTCGCCTTCGGGGCTAACGACCTCGACGCATGGCAGGAGGCCGCTGGGCACGATGAGTGATGCCGGCTTCGTACGGCACGCTTGGCCGGGCGTCGCGGATGGCGACGGGCCGTTGGCGTTCACGAGCACACGGCGGGGCGGCGTCGGCGTCGGCGCGTACGCGTCTCTGAACGTCGGGCGGGGCGTTGGCGACGATGACGCGGCCGTCACCGAGAACCGGTCGCGGTTGCTGGCCACCCATGGCATGGACGCCGAGCGGCTGGCGCTCTGCGATCAGACACACTCGACAGCGATCGCCATGGTGACGGCAGGCGGCGGCGCCCTCGACCCATCGGCCCAGGGGCCGCGCGTAGACGCGCTGGTCACGGGTACTCCGGGCGTTGCCGTCGGCGTGATGATCGCGGACTGCGTGCCCGTGTTGCTTTGGTCGGGGCGCGACGGGGTCGTCGCCGCTGTCCACGCCGGACGCGTGGGCATGTACAACGGCATCATCTCGAAAGCGCTGACCGCGATGCGCGACGAAGCAGACGTCGACGTGGCCGAGTGCCGCGCAGTTGTCGGGCCGTCGATTGGCCCGTGCTGCTACGAGGTGAGTTCCGAGATCGCGGACACGTTCCGCGCCCGACTCGGCGGGGACGTCGCGGCCGGTCGGCAGTTGGATCTCTGGCGAACCGCATCGCGCATCCTAACCGACGCCGGAGTGGGCGCACCCAACATACGGGTCGAGGAGACGTGCACGAGTTGTGACTCTGACCGGTTCTACTCGTACCGTCGCGACGGCGAAGGCACGGGTAGGATGGTCTCGGTGGTCGTGGCCCCCTCTGGAGGGCGGGAACCCGCTTCTTGACTGCGTTGGCGTGTGTTGCGTAGGCTCTTCACGGTCGTGGCAGAGGGTTGCCGAGAGTATTACATAATGCCTATTATCGGAAGGCCGGTCGGATCACTTGCCAGGCATTCGGGTCGGTGCCGCGCGAAGTCTGACGGCGAATACGTTATCGGAAAAATGGGCGCGCAATTAGGCTCTGAGCTGCGGGCGGGCTATCGGTTCTCGGGCGCAGGGCTGGCGCGTACGGATGTCGGTATTGCCTAGTTTAGATGACTCGAGATCGCGGAGGGGGAGCGTGGTCGAAACCGACGCGGCACACACCGGACGGGGCGTTCGCCCTGCCGTGGTGGCGGTGAGCATCGTCCTAGCTCTGACCGTCGCGACATCGGCCGGCGCCGGTGTGTGGCACGACGACTTCTCGCTGGCCGCGCTGCCCGACTGGGAGATATTCAACCTCGACCGGGACATCGAGAGCTGGAAGCCGAAAGACGGCGTCGTCGCGGGCGAGATATACGAGCCGGACTTCTTCAGCCTCCTGCTCCTGAAGCCCACCAACTCTCGGCCGCAGGATTGGTCCGATTACACCGTGCGTGTGCGGGCCCGCCTTACGGGCCATCAGGGCGATGACGACGAATCGCGCATTGGCATTGCTCTGTACGATCACGAATTCGACGGCGAACGCTACCTGTGCATGCTGCAGCTCCAGACGGCCGAAGCGCTGATCGTGCGTGGCACCGACGCACTATGGCAGGCGATCCCGTTTCCGTTCCCGGTTGAGGAGGACGTGTGGTACGAGTTGGAGGCGAGCGTACGCACCGCAGGGGCGACGGAGTCGATCTCGTTTCGCATCGACGGCGGGCCAGTCATGGCGATCACATCGACGGGGCCGTTCGGTTCGGGCATCGCGGGGTTGGTTGTGTCGGACGCCGAGGCCGAGTTCGACGACTTCGAGATCAGAGGCGTGAGCGTGCCGACTGGAGGCCGCGGGGCGCCGCGGGCCGTGTCGGCGGAGGAACGGCTCGCGACGACATGGGCGCGCGTGAAGCGGCGTTAGGGAGGCGGTGCACGGCATGCCCGAGGCGGAAGGACTGCAGCTCCCGTTCGACGGCCCGGAGGCGGTTCGTGCCGACCTGCTGGACACGTTCCCATACGACGGGGTCGAGCAGGAGATCCGCTGCGAGACCGACGAATTCAGCGCTGTCTGCCCGTTCTCCGGGTTGCCGGACATCGCGCGGCTTACCATCACGTACACCCCCGATGGCCGGTGCGTCGAGCTGAAGTCGCTCAAGTACTACCTCGTGTCGTACCGCAACGTGGGGATCTACCAGGAGCACGCGACGGATCGGATCCTGCGCGACCTCGTCGCAGCTCTGCAGCCGAAGCGGCTCGTAGTCGAGACGGACTACAACATCCGCGGCGGCATCCACACCGTCTGTCGCGCGGAACACCCATCCCCCTCGGCCGACTGACCCCGCACGCCGCCAGAGGATTCCTTGGTCATGCAGAAGAAGGACCGCAGGCTTGCTCGCCGGCTCGCCGCCGAGCACGTCCAGCGCGGCGACCCGCTCGGCTGGTTCGAGCGCCTCTACACGGCCGCGGGCGATGACACGAGCCTCATCCCTTGGGGCGACATGGGTCCCAACCCGAACTTCGTCGAATGGCGCGACCGGCGCGGATTCGACGGATCGGGGAAGACCGCGCTACAGATAGGGTGCGGCCTAGGCGACGACGCCGAGTACCTGGCCGGCATGGGCTTCGATGTCACTGCGTTCGACATCGCGCCCACGGCGATCGAGTGGTGCGCCGGGCGCTTCCCGGACTCCCCGGTCGCGTACGAGTTGGCTGACCTCTTCGACCCACCCGGCCGCTGGGCACGACGCTTCGACTTCGTGCTGGAGGTCTACACACTGCAGGCGTTCCCGCGCGAACTGCGTGGTGACGCGCTCCGGCGCATCGCGGAGTTCGTCGCGCCGGGCGGCGACCTTCTCGTCATCGGCCGTCTCATCGACGATGGGCAGGGCACGGATTCCCTTCCGTGGCCGTGACTACTCAGCCGGTGACGCTGGTGCTGGCATGAATGGTTGACCGAGGATG
>JABGQA010000160.1 GCA_018644665.1 Candidatus Poribacteria bacterium | reverse complement strand
CCGATTCCAGCGAGGCCGACGCGGGGACGAGGACGAAGTCGTCGTCGCCGTCTAGGCTCAGGGCCTTCCCGAACTTGCCGCCGTCGGCGATGGCGGCGCCGTTGATGAATTCGCCGTCGTTGCCGTGAACGGAGGAGTCCTCCGCGTTGTCCTCGAAGAGCCAGATGCCGACGACGGCGTTCGAGTCGATCGCGGCGGAGGCCGCCCCGGCGGCCAGCAAGCCGACGGCGGCCCATGCAAGACAGAAGGTGGTCACTGGTTTTGGCATACGTGCGTCCTTATCCTGATCGCGTGCAGGCGTGCGTTCGCGCGTGTTGACGGGAGCCCGAGAGACCGGACGTCCGGGCCGTGGTCGACCGTACGGAATCGACGCGTCATCAGTATACCGTAGTGACGCCCGGAGCGCCTCCTCGGCCCGCCTGGGCCGCCTGATAGACTGCGTGTGGGTCGATGGGTTCGGGACACCAGGGCCGCATAACGAGGCAAGGCCGCCTGAGCGGGAACCGAACAGGCCGCTTGGCTTGCGCGTCGGCAAGACATCCCGTCAAAGTCGGCGGGGCGGAGTGAACCTGCTCTCCGGGAGCTTGCGACTTCGTGGAGTGGCCCTTCTCGTCCGTCGCGGTGGCGCGCGCTGACGGCCCTCGTTGGATGCGCCCACCGCAGTACGATTCGGGTACAATACCCCGCAGGATCAGGAGAGCACCCGCACGGCACGCGCCCATCGGACATCTTGCGGACGCGGACGAAACGGCGTAACTTAGTCGCGCCCGGCTAGGGGGTTTGACCCGGCGGGTTGACGTGCCAGCAGCTTCACCCAAAGCGATGAAATGGCAGTATGAAGGCGATAATCATCGGCGCCGGCGAGGTCGGCTATCACACCGCTGCCGTCCTCACCGCCGAGCAGCACGATGTCGTTGTCATCGATCAGTCGCTCCAGTCGCTCGGACGCGCGGAGGAGCACTTCGATCTGATGACCGTGCACGGGTCCGGGGCGTCGCCGCTTACGCTGCAACAGGCCGGGCCAGCGGACGCCGACCTGCTCATCGCCGTCACGAACAGCGACGAGATCAACATCCTCGCGTGCCTTGTGGGGCATCGCATGAATATCCCCCTCACCGCGGCGCGAGTGTCTTCACCAGATTACTTCGCCGAGGCGAGTACGCTCGCGCCGAAGGACATCGGAATCGACCTCGTCGTGAATCCCGACGAACTCTGCGCGCAGGAGTTCTTCCGCCTGCTGAATACGCCTGAAGCCCGCGAAGCCGTGGACTTCGTGCACGGGCAGGTTCAGCTTATCGCGTTCCAGATGAAGGCCGGCAATCCCCTCTGCGGCCGGGAGATGCGCGAACTCCGGCAGGAAGTGTTCACGCATCCGCTGCTCATCGCCGCTATCAAGCGACCCGACGGGTCAACCGTGGTGCCAAGCGGTCACGACACGATCCACGACGGCGACGAGATTTTCGCGTTCGGCAGCCCGGACGCAGTGCACGAACTGCTACACCGATCGGGTGTGACGGAGCGCCCGTTGCACCGCGTCGTGATCGCGGGATGCGGCCGCGTCGGCGTGGGCCTCGCGCGGATACTCGAGGACGCCGGGGCGCATGTCACGCTCATCGATCGCGACTTGGGCGCCGCCGAGCGCGCGTCCGAGACGTTGCGGCGCGCCACCGTGATCCACGGCGAACCGCTGCACGACGATGTGCTCGAGGAAGCCAACGTGTCCGAAGCGGACGGCTTCGTGTCCGCTACCGGCGACGACGAACACGACATCATGGCTTGTGTCGCGGCGAAGCAGAAGGGCGCAGCGCGCGTGCTGTCCCTCATCCAGAAGCCGCGGTATCTTCCGGTCCTGGACGCCATGCCGTCGCTCGACGGCGCGGTCAGCCGACACCTTACGGCGGTGGGTCACATCCTGCGCCTTATCCGCCGGGGCGAGGTGATTTCCGTCGCGTCGCTCCACGAGATCGAGGCCGAGGCCATCGAACTCGTCGCTGGCAAGGACGCGCGTGTCCTGGGCCACCCGCTCGGGAAGATGAAGTTCCCGAAGGATGCCCTCGTCGGAGCTATCGTGCGCGACGGCGAGGTGATCATGCCCTCCGGGCACGATGAGATCCATGCCGGGGACCGAGTCGTGGTGTTCTGCCTCCCGCAGGCTGTCGGCAACGTCGAGAAGCTATTCGCCAGTAGGTAAGCGCCTCCGTGAACAAAAAAGCTGTCGCGTATACGCTCGGCAATCTGCTCCTGTGTGTCGCCGTTGCCCTTCTCGCCCCACTGCTGATCGCCGCGTATTACGCCCGCGCCCACGGCGAGGGCGACCTGATGGCGTTCGTGTGGACCGTGGTCGTGACGGTGGCCGCCGGTCTCATCCTCCGCTACACGTGCCGCACCGAGCCGGACCTGCACAACCGCGAGGGGTTCGCCGTAGTCGCGTTGGGCTGGATGGTGACGGCGCTGTTCGGCGCGCTGCCATTCTTCTTCTTTGGCGCCTTTCGCGCCGAGGGCCGCGGGGTCGTCGACGAGTTCGTCTTCTGCTACTTCGAGTCGATGTCCGGCTTCAGCACGACCGGGGCGACGGTGCTGGAGGACATCGAATGGCTCCCGCACGGCATCCTGTTCTGGCGTAGCCTGACGCACTGGTTGGGCGGCATGGGCATCGTGGTGCTGGCCGTCGCGATCCTGCCGATGTTGGGCGTCGGTGGTATGCAACTCTACCGCGCCGAGGCCCCGGGCCCACAGACCGACCGACTGACCCCACGCATCGCGTCGACCGCGAAGCTGATGTGGGGAGTCTACGTGCTGATCTCAGGCGTCGAGTTCCTGCTGCTCTGGATCGGCGGCATGACAGCGTTCGACGCCGCGTGCCACGCGTTTGGAACGATGGCGACAGGCGGGTTCGCGACGAAGAACGCCAGCATCGGCCATTACGACAGCGTCTACTTCGACGTGGTCATCACGGTGTTCATGATGCTCGCCGGAACGAACTTTGCGCTGCACTACCGCGCGTTGAGGGGCGACATTGGCGCCTACTGGCGGGACACGGAGTTCCGCTTCTACGCGTTCATGTACACGCTCTGCGTCGGCCTCATCATGTGGAATACGCTGACTTCCGTCGGCGGCGCGGAACCGGTTTACGACCACGGTGGCAAGGCGCTCCAGTACTCGACGTTCCAGGTCGCGGCCATCGTTACCACGACCGGGTATGGCACCGCCGACTTCGAGGTGTGGCCGGCGCTGTCCCAGGTACTGCTCGTCATGATGATGTTCTTCGGAGGCTGCGCGGGCTCGACGGGTGGGGGAATGAAGCACGTCCGATTCCTGCTGCTCATCAAGCACGGGTACACGGAGATCAAGCGGCTGATCATGCCGCGCGCGGTGCTGCCTATCCGTCTCGGCGACCGCGTGGTGGCTCCAGACCTGATCCGCAACATCCTCGGCTTCTTCTTCCTATTCCTGGGCTCAGTCACGATCGCGACCCTCGTCATGGCCGCGCTGGGCCTGGATGTCGTCACCGCGTTCACCTGCGTCGTCGCGACGATATTCAACATCGGTCCTGGCTTGGGGACCGTCGGATCGACGGACAACTACGCGCACATCCCCGCACTCGGCAAGTGCGTGCTGAGCTTCTGCATGGTCGTCGGTCGGCTCGAGCTATACACGGTGCTGGTGCTGTTCGCCCCGCAACTGTGGAAGCGCTAGCCGAACACGGAGCCCCGGCGTCATGGCGGGCCTTTCATCAGCGCAGCAAGACGCGCTCCGCCGCTTGCCGTCCGTGGATGCCGTGCTGTCGGACCCTCGCCTTGTGGACCTCGCCGATCGCTACGACCACGCCTACATGGTTTCCCGCGCCCGTGAGGCGCTAGTCGGCGCGCGCCAACGCATACTCGGCTCCGACGACGACCCCGCATGCCCCGACGCCGTTTCCATCGCCGATGCGGTGATCCGCGTTCTGGACAGCTACCGTCTGCGCATACGCCGCGTCATCAACGCCACCGGCACCGTGACGCACACGAACCTTGGGCGCGCGCTCCTTGCAGAGCCGGCGATCGAGGCCATGAACATGGCTGCGCGGCATTACGTCAACCTCGAATACGACATCGAAGCCGGGGGCCGAGGACATCGCGACGCGCTCATAGAGGATGTGCTGCGTCGGCTCACTGGCTCCGAAGCGGCGACGGTCGTCAACAACAACGCCGCGGCCGTGCTGCTTACGTTGCGCGTGCTCGCGGAGGGTCGCGAAGCGGTCGTCTCGCGCGGAGAACTCGTCGAGATCGGCGGGTCGTTCCGGCTGCCGGACGTCATGGAGGCCGCGGGAGTGCGACTGCGCGAGGTCGGCACGACGAACCGCACGCACGCGAGAGACTACGAAAACGCGATCGGCCCGGAGACCGCTCTCCTATTGAAGGTGCACCCGAGCAATTACCGCGTCGAGGGATTCACTGGGGAGGTCGCCCTGCCGGACCTCGTCGACATCGGCCGCGCCAGAGGCGTGCCCGTGGTCGAGGACCTGGGGAGCGGCGCGCTGCTGGACCTGAGTCGATGGGGACTGCCCCACGAGCCTCAGGTGAGCGAGAGCGTCGCTGCGGGCGCGGATGTCGTGACGTTCAGCGGCGACAAGCTCCTCGGTGGGCCGCAGGCGGGGCTGATCGTCGGGAATTCGGACGCTGTCGGGCGCATCCGGCGCCACCCGATGATGCGCGCGCTTCGGGTGGACAAATACGCCTACGCGGCGCTTGCCGCGACGCTGGACATCTTCGAGACGGACGCGCGCCCGGAACTGCGCCTGCCAATGCTCGAGATGATGACGCGTGACGTCGCCGAACTCGAGCGGTACGCGGACGAGTGCGTGGAGCGGTGGACCGACCTTCTCGCCCCGCGTGTGGTTGTCGCCCGAGCCGCTTCGACGGCGCAGGTAGGCAGCGGCGCGCAGCCCGCGACGCGTCTCCCGAGCGTCGCTGTGACCCTGGACGCCGAGGGCATGGGCGCGGACGCGTTGGCGGCGATGCTACGCAGCCTGGACCCGCCGGTTATCGCGCGCGTCGAGGACGACATGGTCTGGCTGGATACGCGCACGATCCTCGTTCGTGATCGGGAGCCGCTGGACGAGGCGATGACCGGTCTGGCCGGCGAACTGCGTGACCCACGATGAACGAAGCGCGCCACATCATCATCGGCACGGCGGGACACGTGGACCACGGCAAGACGAGCCTGATCCGCGCGCTAACGGGCATCGAGACGGATCGGCTGGAGGAGGAACGGCGGCGCGGCCTGTCGATAGAACTTGGCTTCGCGTATTTCGACCTGCCCGACGGCTCGCGCGCGGGCGTCGTCGACGTCCCCGGACACGAACGCTTCCTCGACACGATGGTCGCCGGGGCGCACGGGATGGACGTCGTGCTGTTCGTCGTCTCGGCGCGCGAGGGCGTGCAACCGCAGACGGTGGAGCACCTCCAGATACTCGATCTTCTCGGCGTCCGACACGGGATTCTGGTCCTCACGATGGCCGACATCGTCGACGAAGAGGAGCTGGAGTTCGCCATCGAGGAAACGCGCGAGACGCTCGAGGGGACGACGCTCGAGGACGTCCCACACGTCGCCGTGTCGTCCACTACCGGCGACGGCATCGACGCCCTGCGCGAACTGCTTGTCGAAGTGGCGGGCCGGGCCGTTTCCGAGCAGGAGAGACCACACGGGATACCGCGCATCCCGGTTGATCGCGTGTTCACGATGGAGGGCTTCGGCCTCGTCGTGACCGGCACGCTGCGGGGCGGCAGCTTGAACGTCGACCAGAACGTGAAGGTCATGCCCGGCGGAGCCGAAGGGCGCGTCCGCGGCATCCAGGTGCATGGGGCGTCTCCGGGCGCAGCGCACGCGGGGCAACGAACCGCGCTCAACATTGCCGGCATCGACCGAGACGACATCTCCCGCGGCGACGTCATTACCACGCCCGAACTGACACACACCGCGACGAACATCGACGTGACGCTCCGCGTCGTGAGCGACTACCCGCGCGTCGTGGACCATTGGCTGCGGGCGCGCATGCACATCGGCACGCGCGAAGCCTTCTGTCGCGTCGTCATGCTGGAGGAGCGCGAGGGCGTTCTGCCCGGCGGCGAAGGCACGGTGCAGTTGCGCTTGGAGGAGCCGATCCCGCTGACTCGGGGCGATCGATACATCCTGCGGGACGACTCGGTGCAGAAGACACTCGGAGGCGGTGTCATCGTAGACCCCTCGGCGGCTCGGCATCGCCGGTTCACGGACGCCACGCGCGAGGCTCTTGGCACGATGCGGGACGCGGACGACGAGGCGCTGATGCGGTGGCTTCTGCAGCGCGACGCCGACCCGTTCCTCGACAAGACGAGGCTCGCGCCGTACTTCCCGATACCGGCGGCTAGGCGCAATCGCTGGGTCGCCGAACTCGCCCGCGAGGCGATCGTCGAGGACACCGGCACGTACTTGATCGCGAGCGAGAGGCGCCTAGCGCTGTGGGAGGGGATTGTCGAGCGGCTTGGGCGCTACCACGAGGCGAACCCGATCGAAGTCGGCCAGGGGGCCGCGGAACTGAAGGCGTCCCTGGACGGGCCCGTGTGTGAACCGGGCTTCGATTGGCTTCTCGCCCGGATGGAAAGCGCCGGCGCGATACGCCGCGAAGGCAGTCTCGTGAGCCTGACCGAGCACGAGGTGCAGTTCGCGAACCAGGACGAGGACATCCGCCGCGAGGTGGAGGATGCGTTCCTCGGCGCGGGGGTGTCGGCCCCGTCGGTGTCGGAGTTGGGGGCGTCGGTCCCACAGCGCCGATTGGCGACGGTGATCCAGACGCTCACGCAGTTGGGCACGCTGGTGAAGATCGCCGACGACTACTGGATGCACGCGGACTCCTACCGCGAAACGCTCGACCGCCTCCGCGAGCACATCCGCGCAGAGGGCTCGGTGACGATCGGCGACTTCCGCGACCTTACCGGCGCGACGCGTAAGTACGCGGTGCCGTTTCTGGAACACTGCGACATGCGCAACTGGACTTACCGAGACGGAAACGCCAGGCGCGCCCGTCGGTCGTTCCTCGAGGCCAGCGATGCCTGACACAGACCTGCAAGCAACAGACACACGCGGCCGACCGGGCGCGGGAGATGCACATGCCGTTCACGACCATTGATGAGATGACGCCGTTGCATCTGATGAAGGGCGTCGAGTTGCGCACGCTCTGGGGCGACAACGCGATGATGTCGTTCGTTCGGTTCGAGCCGGACGGCGTCGTGCCGGAGCACGACCATCCCCACGAGCAGATGGGGACAGTGATGGAAGGCGCGTTCGAACTCGTCATCGACGGCGAGGCGCGCGTCGTGCGTAGCGGCGACGCGTATCTCATCCCCGGCGGCGTGCGGCACAGCGCACGCGCGATCGGCGAGGCGGCCGTGGCGCTGGACATATTCAGCCCGGTGCGCGAGGACTATCGGGACGCCGCCATCGCGGCCGCGGGGGAAGCCGGTGAGTAAGGGCGTTGCCATCGCGACATGGACGTTCGGGCAGGCGGCTGTCGCGGCCTCCGGCGACGTGTTGTCGGGCGGCGGCTCGGCGATGGACGCCGTCGAGGCGGGCATTCGCGTCGCGGAGTTGGATGCGTCGGAGCACTCCGTAGGCTACGGCGGCCTGCCGAACGAAGAGGGCGTCGTGCAGGTGGACGCCGCGGTCATGGACGGCGCGACGCTGGATGTCGGTTCGGTCGCGGCGCTGGAGGGCGTGCGCGCGCCGATCTCCGTCGCACGACGCGTGATGACCGACTCGCGCCATGTATTCCTGGTCGGCGAGGGCGCGGGGCGATTCGCGCGGAACCACGGCTTCGATGTCGAGGAAACGCTCACGGACGAGGCGCGGCGGAAGTGGGAAGAGTGGCGCGACAGTTCGGAGCGCAAGAGCGAAGGGCACGACACGATAGGCCTTCTCTCGCTGGACGCCGCCGGGAATCTCGCCGCCGGGTGCTCCACGAGCGGCGTCGGGTTCAAAGAGGTCGGTCGTGTGGGCGATTCGCCGCTGATCGGTTCCGGGCTTTACGCCGACAACGAGGGCGGCGCGGCGGCCGCTACGGGCCTCGGCGAGGAGATCCTGAAGTTCTGCATGTCGTTCCAGGTAGTTGAATTCATGCGCGCGGGCCTGCCGCCCACGGAAGCGTGTCGCGCCGCCGCTTCCCGCATGCTGGCGCGTCGTCCCGAGACCGCAGAGCACATGGCGGCGGTAATCGCGCTCGACCCGCAGGGCCGCGCGGGTGGTTACGCGACCCGTCAAGGCTTCTCATACGCCGAGTGGCGCGATGGCGAGGCCACGTATACCGAGGTCGCGGTCGACCAGGGGTGACTGTGGCCTGGCGGCCCGTTGCACCGCGGGATGGGCGACAAGGCCGGTTCGACTGCCGTATCACTCCTCGACCAACCTGATGACGACGTTCGGAGCTTCACGCAGAGCTCGTAGGCGCTGGCCGCGTGGAGTCGGCTGCTGTCACGGTAGGCCCAGCGCCGCCCTCGGCTCGCCCCGATGGGAGCTAACCCGCTCGGCGTCGCCTTCTCCCGCTCGCGGGCCTATGCTAACGTATGCGCGGCCGCGCGACCGGGCCAGCGCGTGATCGAGCAGGTGTCGTCCGTGGAGGCTGCGGCATGTCCGCCACCGTACCGAGACTCGTCGTCGAAGTATTCGAGCACACGAACTACCGGGGCCGTAGCGGCACCATCCTGGAGCCGATCCGGTTCACGCGGGACATCGCGTTTCAGGACAACATCTCCTCGGTAAAGGTGTACCGAGGCCCCGCGTTCGCGTCCGCGCCGAACCAGAAGGTGATCCTCTGGGAGCACCGCGACTACCGCGGCCGCAAGCTCGCCCTCGGCCCGGGCTTCTACCCGAACTTGCACGACGTCGGCTACAGCTTCCCAGATCGCATTTCGTCCATCAACTTCGGCTCCGACCTGAATAGCTCCGGCCCAGAGTGGGGCGCGGTCCCGGTCGTCGTCGAGGTATATCCACAGCCCGGCTTCCAGGGACGCAAGGGAGTCATCCTGCGGGACATCGCGTTCACGCAGGACATCGGGATGCAGGACAACATCCAGTCGTTCCGCATCCTCAAGGGGCCGGATTTCCCACGCGACGGCTGCAAGGTCATCTTCTACGAGCATATCGACTTCCAGGGCGCGTCGTTACCCATCGACGTCATGGCGCGTGACGCGGTGATCGAAGTCCCGGACATGCGCGCGCTGCCCGAACGCTTCGAGGCGAAGATATCGTCCGTGCGCATCGAGGGGTGGACGGGTTCGTCCGAGTTTTCCGAGGCGGTCTTCTACGATGAGTTCGACGAGCATGAACTGCATCGTCGATGGGAGTGGCGCGACCCACGCGGCCACGGCCAGTGGACCGAGAACCAGGGCTACATGCAGATGAACGTCGCCGCGGGCGTGGACCTGTGGCACGGGCAGAACTTCGATGCCCCACGGCTCCTACAACGCATCGACGGCGACTTCGCGGTCGAGACGCGTATGCCCGTGACGTCGCAGCTCAAGGAGCACGGCGGGCTGATCGTGTGGAAGGACCGCGGCGCGTTCGTGCGCTTGGAGAAGACGTCGGGTCCGCACTCGTTCAACGGTGACGTGCGGTTCGAGCGCCACTTCCCGGGCGGGTACCAACTGGTCGGCCGGGGCGCGGGGCTGAAAAACGCGAAGCACCTCTACCTGCGACTGGAACGAAGGGGCAACCGGTTCACCGGCTATGCCAGCGATGACGCCGTCCGATGGCTCTCCTGCGGCGAGACGGTACAGGGCATGCGCGACCCCGTGCACGTCGGTCTACACGCGCTCTGCCCCGGCAGCATTCCGCCAACGGAAACACGCTTCGACTACATCGGCATCTTCCGCCGCCCGCACGAGGCAAGCCACTACCGACGGCGCGACGGCCGTCGCTGGGCGCAGACTCCACAACTCTCCACGCTGACGGCGCTCAGGCGGATTGCTCGGTAGGCGACATGCGCGGCGTGGAGCCTTTGCGGGCGTCCGCGGCCCATTCGCGCTCGCAAGCGCGGCACGTCTCGCGTGAGTGCTCCAGGAAATCGCGTCCGGCCGACTGCGCTGGTATCTGCTTGGCAAACTTCACATAGTCCGCGCCGTCCAGGGTCTCGCGCAGAGCGCCGCGCGTGCCGTCGGTGACAGCGTCGCGGAGCGCGATGAGCGTCTCGAGCGTTGTCAGCCTCGGCGCGGCCACACCGACGCGCCGCAAGAGGTACTCCCGCACCACGTCCGAGGTGTCGTCGATGTACTGTCGTAGCGCCTCCTCGTCGTGCACCGTGACGCCTTCCATCCGCGCGAATTCCGCTTCCGCCCATTCAAGGGCGCTCGGTTGCCGAGGCGCCACCGGCTCCGGCGTGCTGGCCATACGGGGACGGCGCCGGTAGAGCGCGTATCCAGCCAACAGCAGCAACGCCGCGCCCCCGAGGATCGCCGGCGCCCAGATCGTGCGATACACGGCCACGGGCGGGCGCACATCGCGGAGGAGTGCGGCGTCCGGCCCGGCGCGCACCGACACAGTCTCAACAGGAAACGGCTCGGTCAGCAGGACGTCGGAGCCGATGCCGATCTCGATCGGGGGAAGTTCGTATGGATCTACGCGGAACACCTGCACCGGCCACACGAGTGCCCACGCGTCCAGCGCGCTATCGGCCGACTCAGCCGACTTGGAGAGCTTCGGCGTTCCCCAGACGACATCGTCCGGCGGGTTACTCACGACGGCGACTTCCGGGGTGATTCCACGCGGCACGGTCATACGGACCCGCACCCGCAGGGAATCCCCGATGTGGTGGGGACCCGTGGGCAGCAACTCAGAAGAGGTGATGCCAGGGGTTTGGGCGAAGGTCGATAGCGTCAGCGCTGAGAGGGCCGCCGCGGCCAAGGCCGTTCGCACGGGTTCCAGCCGCGCGGACAGGCGAGCGCGACGGCGCGGTCGTTCATCGGTCCGCATCCGTGCCTTCGCTCAGCCGTTCCTGCGACGTCGGGGCCGACGTGGTCGGGCGCTGCTGGGAGTGCATGTCGAGAAGGAAGTCGGCCATCATCTCGCGCATCTGCGTCATCTCGTCGCGCATGTCCGATATCTGTCGCTGCTGATCGTCGACGTTGAGCGATCGGTTCTGCTCTTCCTCCAGCCGCTTCTCCTGCCGACCGCGCCATAGCCGCACCATCAGGACGATGAACCCGACGGTCACGAACGTCATGTTCTCCAGGAGAAACATAACTGCCAGGAATTCTTCCACGCTGTCCTCCAGCTTCCCGTGACGCACACGACGCTGAACGCCCGACGGTCACGTGCATCGACTGAGCGCGCGCGCCGAGGGCCTTCCCCTATACGACACTCGCGGCGCGAGCGAGGTTTACACGGAGCGCATCATTGCATCCCGACCCCGGCTACTCGTCCCTGGCGTCCCGCAGCGATGCGGACGGAGACGGCGGCGGCAGGCGGTATTGGTCGTCGAGGGCCAGCATGATGTCGGCCATCGTCTCGCGCATCGACGCCAGTTCCTCGAGCACCGTCGCGAACTCGGCGTTCCGCTCCTCGTCGGCCAGGGCTTTGACCTTCGCCTTGCGGTAGTCGAAGTAGCGGGTGAAGAGCGCCGTGACGGTGATGCAGATGATCGCGGTCGTGATGAAATCCATCCGACTTGCCCTGCTCCGCTAGCCTAGTCGTCGTCCTTGAGCGCGAGATGGAGAGCGTCGGTGATCACATCCCGCCGCGCCGGGTCCAGTATCTTACACCGGTTCTCGTCCGTGACGTAGAACACGTCCACGGCCCGATACGCCTCGGTCGATATCTTCGCGAGCGAAATGGAGAGCCGCATGTCGCCGAGGCACTGGGCTACAGCATAGAGTAAACCAACACGGTCCGGAGCCCCAACGTCGATGATCGTATAGTCTGCCGAGTCGTCGTTGTGGATGCGGACGACAGGCGCCATCGGGGCCGTCCGCCCCGTGCGCCGGCCCTTCTCGCCGACCGCCCTGACGGTCTTCTCCGCCAGCAGTTCCTCAATAGTCGTATCGCCCTGCGCCACCTGAGCGATCAGGTCGCTAAGCTCGCGCGCGCGGTTCGGATTGACGCTCCTGCCGGAGACCGCGTGGCTTATGTGGAACGTGTCGACGGCGATGCTGTCGCTACGCGTGTTCAGGTCGGCCGAGAGGATGTTGATGTCGGCCGCGGCGAGGATCCCGGCGATGCGGGCGAACAGTCCCACACGATCGTGCGCGGCGAACACGGCCGAGGAGTAGTTCTCCGACCGGTCGAATATCTGCAAGCCGCAGTGCTCGTCGTCCCCAAGCTCCGACACCGTGCGTACCTGCGCCACGATCTCCTCGGGCGCGAAGAAGCCCATCCGTTCGTCGCCCATGCGCTCGAAGTGCTCGCGGACACGATCCGTCCAGGCGGCGC
The DNA here is from genome assembly GCA_018644665.1 of Candidatus Poribacteria bacterium. GTDB lineage: Bacteria > Poribacteria > WGA-4E. Next base: position 59,581 of record JABGQA010000160.1, on the reverse strand, counting down.
CCAGCATGTCGACTGCCTTGGATCGCAGTCCTTCGAGGGTGGCGCGCCCCGTGACGAATTCTCCCCGGAACCGGCCGTCTGCGCGTATGAACAGCTTGAGCAGTAACTGCGCGGTCCAGTCGGTCCACAGGTCGGGATTCACCGCGCGGATGTCGGCATACGTGAGGAGGTAGAGCATCCGGGCGCGCTTCATCGATTCGACCTGCGCGCCGAACCGCTCGATGATGTCGGGGTCGTCTAGGTCACGCCGCTGCGCGGTGTGGGACATCAGGTGGTGCTGTTCGTACAGGAAGCGTATGTCGTCGCGCTGTTCCTCGGTCAGTGTCGGGAACCTCTTCAGCGCCTCGATACACAGGGGTCTGCCGCGGTCGATGTGCTCGCCGTCGGCCGGCACGCCCTTGCCGACGTCGTGCAACAGCATGCCCATCCTCAGGGCAATGCGGTCGTCTCGACTGAGCGCCGCGTACGCCTCGGCGAGCGTGTCGGAGGTGTGCGCGTCGGCGATCTTGGAAGTGTCGAGATTGCCGACGGCGAAGAGTGTGTGCTCATCGACGGTGTACTTGTGATATAGGTCGTAGCGCACGAGCGACCGCAAACCCGCAAACTCCGGGATGAAGGCCGTCAGCACGCCGAGTTCGTGCATCTCCCGGATAACCGGGCCCAGGTTGTCGTCCTGCCCCATGAGATCGAGGAAGTCCTCGTGTGCGCTGCCGTCGGCGCCGATCGACGCTTCGATGGCAGGCAACTCCTCGACGATCTGCCGCCGCGTGGCGACGCTCAACCGCAGGCCCAACCGCGCGCGCTTGCGGAACAGATCCAGGAGCAGGGCGGAGGCGGAGCCGTCCCGCACCGAACGCGACAGAGCGCGGGGAGTCAGCCTCAGGCGATCGCGAAGCGTGATGATGTTGTCGGTGACAGTGGTGGACTGCACGCGGTCCAGGAACTTGCGCAGGCGCGTGCCTTCCCACCGGCTCTGCATGATGACGATGCGTGCGCACTCGTGAATCCAGTGGGCGTGCCGATAGTAGTCGCTCATCAACTGCTCTTCGGCCAGGTGGCGGCCGATGTCCTCGTAGCCAAGCTGCTTGGCGACACGCTCCTGCATGTCGAAGCTGAGGATGTCCGCTCTGCGTCGCGAGAGGTAGTGCAGTTCGTTCCGCACGCGCCAGATGAAGTCCAAGGCGGTCTCGTAGTCGTCGACGGCGGCATCCGGCACCAGACCGTGCTTGGCCAGGTCGCCAAGCTCCCACACTCCGAAGCGCGCGCGCGCGACCCACCGGCTGACGTGGACGTCTCGCAGGCCGCCGACGCCCTCTTTCAGGTTCGGTTCCTGCACGTACACTGACGCCCTCGGGTCGCCGGTCTCGGCCTGCCAGTCGTCGATCTTGTCGGAGATGAACTTGCGCACGCCGCGTCGCATCGCGCGCGTCTTGACCTCGTGTTCGTAGCGTCGGTAGAAGATCGCGTTCCCCGCGACCAGGCGACCCTCCAGCATCGCCGTGCGTGAGTCCATGTCCGCAAAGGCTGCGTTGCGGCACTCGCCGATCGTGCGCACGCCGTGCCCCACCTCGAACCCGACATCCCAGAGCATGGTGATGAGGCGTGACGCGAATGCCTCGAGGTTCGTGCCGCGACTCTTCCGAGGATCGTGCAGGAGAAGTAAGTCGAGATCCGAGTGCGGATTCAGCTCCGTTCGGCCGTAACCGCCGAGGGCGACAACCGCCAACGCGGCCTCGGGATCGACCTCGCCCTCGTCGCGGGCTCGGCTGTATATGCGGCGTATGACGGTGTCCGCGAGTTCGGTGTGGTCCGCCATGATCTCGCGGCTTGCGACGGGCGCTTCGCCCACGCGGTACCGGTGGCGGGTCATGATCCGGTCGCGCTCGGTCTCGATGAATTCGCGCAGCGCGACGATGTCGTTGTTCATTCCCCGGCGGTCTCCTGCCCGTCCGTCTTCGCGCGTATCCGTTCCCGCAGCTCTTCTATCTGTGGGTGGCCCTGTTGGCTCGCGGCGGCTCTGTCGACATAGCTGAGCGCCGTGTCCCACTCGCCCCTGTCGGCGTGTATCTCCGCGATCGCGTATAAAGCCCCGACATGCGTCGAGTCCACGCGCAGGACGCGAGCGAACGATGCGAGCGCGGGCTCGGGCCGCTCCTGGTATACGTCCGTCACCCCATGTAGATAGTGTATCTCCGCGTCGTCCGGCCGTTCCGCGAGGACCGTCTGGAAGTGCTCTCCCGCGCGGGCGGCCAGGTCCGTTTCTTCCAGACGTAGGCGGCGCATCGCGGTCGATCCCGCCACGGCCACTTCGAGGTGGGCGTCGACACGCTCGGCCTCGCGTATGAGGAGCATCGCGCGCATTTCCGCGATGTCCGTCGTGGTCGGCAGCACCGCGCCGCGTAGGGCGTAGAGCAGGATCGCGATCGCTGGGACGGCGGCCACAAGGGCGCGCGAGGTGTGGAGCGTGTTGGCGTATCTCATCTCTTCGGGCCGACCCTGGATCGCGCGCATGGAGAACTCGACCCGCCGTTCAATCGACGGGTGGGTCCGCGTCCACTCGAAGATGCGCCGCATGCGCACGGGCAGTGAATGGAGAGCCGCGAGCTTCGTCAGCGCGCGTGGGAACGCCTCGGGGTCGCGTATGTTACGCACCGCGAAGAGGTCTGCCTGCCGCTCCAGGCGTCTGGATACGAACCCCAGCAGCAACACGAAGTAGAGATAGAAGAACGAAGCGACGAGCAGTATAGGCCCGAGGACGCCCTCCGTTACGATCGAGGGAAGGACAGTGCGGAGCGCCCCGAACAGTAGGATGTAGGCGCCGAAGTACGTGAACGAGAACAGCAGATATACCCACAGGTGTCGGTGCTTGATGTGCCCCAGCTCGTGGGCGAGCACGCCCTCGACCTCGTCGTCGTCGAGTTGGTGGAGCAACCAGTCGGTGACGAATATCTCGCGCCCATTGGGGATCAGGCCGGCGACCGCCGCGTTCGCGATCCGTACACCACGCGTATACCACACGGATATCTGACGATAGCGAATGCTCTCTCGGCGGGCGATGACCTCCACGCGCGCGTTTATCGACAGGTCGCCGAGGCGGCGCGTGCGCCACAGGAGGCGCAGCAGTTTGGGCGCGAACATGTACGCCACGATCACCAAAGCCAGCGGCATCAGATACCCGAGCCACGGCTGAGACACGGCTATCAGACGAAGCTCGATCGGGGCGAACTCAAACAGGTCCGTCAGCGCCACGTAGATCAGGACGGGGGCGAGCGGGATGATGGCGACCTTGGACTGCAGCAGCAGGAAGCGCACGCGATGTCCTGCGTCGCGACGCTGGATTTCGTGGGTCGCCAGGCGACACGCCAACATCCCCACAACGAGCGGGACAAGCGCGAGGACGCGCCGCACGCCGAGCATCCCGACGAACGACAGGGCACCGTCTGCGAGATCCGCGAGACCGCCCCGGATCACGTGCGTCACGAACACGGCCACGAGCGACATCTCAACGGCCATGACAAGCCGGCGCATCCGCCGGAGCCACCGCTCACGCAGGTCTTCGTCGCCCTCGATGCGGCGGCGCAGAAGCACGGCGAACAGGATCACTGCTGCCGCGGGACCCCACATTGTGATCAGGAAGCCGAGCAGCCGCATCCCAGCGTGGTCGGGAGGGACTCCCGAGCCCTCGACGGAGAACAGCGCGACGAGCGCCACGATGAGCGGAACGCTGAAATAGACCATGATTCGTCGGGGACGCAGAAACCGAGCCAGGTGTAAAGGAAGTATCCCACACGCGGAGAATCGCGGACAAGCCTGGCAGGGAGCGGGATTGCGCGTGATCGCTCCTAGGCATGGAGGCATGGAACGCGCCGCCTCCCAGACGCGTTATCTCGGCCTACGCGCTTGACCCCGCGGTGGGGATGGTCACACAGACAGTTGGGCGTTCCCAGCCGACACCGAAGGGCCTTGGAGCCTCAATGAAGGTCGTACTCGCCGAGAAACCGTCCGTCGGACGCGACATCGCCGCGTGCCTGGGTTGTCGTGCGCGCCATGACGGCTACCTCGAGGGAGGCGGCTACCAGGTCACGTGGGCGTTCGGGCATCTGTTCACGCTCAAGGAGCCCGGCGAGTACGACCCCGCCTTCAAGAAGTGGTCGCTCGAGACGCTTCCGATCGTCCCGGATCGGTTCGAGCTGAAGACGACCCAGGGCAAAGGCATCGCGAAGCAGTTCGCGACCATCAAGCGGCTGTTCAAGGCCGCTGACGAGATCATCTGCGCGACGGACGCGGGACGCGAGGGCGAGCTTATCTTTCGCCGTGCGCTGCAGATGAGCGGCTGCGCGAGGAAGCCTGTGAGACGTCTATGGCTGAGTTCGCTGACGGACGATGCGATCCGCGCCGCCTTTCGAAGCCTGCGTCCGCTGTCCGACTACGACGACCTCCACAACGCCGCGCGATGCCGTAGCGAGGCGGACTGGATCGTCGGGTTGAACGCCACGCGCAGCTTCACCGTGCGCCACGGCCGCGAGAGCGGGGTGCTGTGGAGTGTCGGCCGAGTACAGACGCCGGTGCTCGCGATGATCGTCGAGCGCGACGACACGATCCGAAGCTTCGAGCCGGAGCCCTTCTGGGAGGTGATGACCCGTTACCGTGACGTGCTGTTCCGCTACGCGAAGGGACGTCTGCCGGAGGAAGGGCAGGCTGAAGAGATCCTGCAACGCGTGGTCGGACATCCGCTCGCCATCACCGGAGTGGACGCGCGGGAGCGTCGACAGCCGCCGCCTCTGCTGCACGACCTCACGGAACTGCAGCGCGAGATGAACCGGAGGCACGGTCTCTCGGCGTCGGCAACGCTCAAGGCGGCACAGTCCCTGTACGAGGCGAAGCTGATTACGTACCCGCGCACCGACTCGCGCTACCTGAGCAAGGACATGAAGCCCGCCGTTCGCAAGGCGCTCGACCAACTCCGCGATCTCAAGCGGGACGAGATCGGCCGGCTGGATACGACGTCCCTCACGTACACGCGCCGGATCGTGAACGACGCGAAGGTGACGGACCACCACGCCATCATCCCCACGGGCAAGGCGCCGGACGCGCTGGAGTCCGCCGCACAGAAGGTGTTCGATGCCGTCCTCACACGTCTGATAGCCGTCTTCTACCCGGCGTGCGTCAAGGAGATAACGACCGTCGATGGCGTGTCCAACGGCGTGCCGTTCCAGGCAAAGGGCACGCGCGTGCTGGACCCCGGGTGGACGGCTCTCTACCCCGCCCCGTCGAACACTGAGAACCAGGACGACCGAGAACTCCCACGGTTCACGCCGGGAGAGAGCGGCCCGCACGAACCGTTTGTGAGGGAGGGCGAAACGAAGCCGCCTCCCGCATTCACGGAGAACTCGCTGCTCGGGGCGATGGAGACCGCCGGGAAGTTCGTGGACGAGGGGGAGCTGAAGGAGGCCCTGAAGGAGAAGGGCCTGGGAACGCCCGCGACGCGCGCCGACATCATCGAGACGCTGCTGAAACGCGGGTATGTCGCGCGCGGGGGGAAGGCGCTATCGGCGACGGACCTAGGCCGCTACCTCATCGCGCTGATCCACGAGCCGAGCCTCAAGTCGCCTGAACTCACCGGCGAGTGGGAGGGACGGCTACGGGAGATGGAGGGCGGCCGGTCGGACCCCGAGCGATTCCGGCAGGAGGTCGTCGAATATACGCGCCGCATCGTGGGGGCGGAGGCAGACGCGCCCGTCGACGAGGGGCGGTTGGGCGATTGTCCGAGGTGTGGGAAGCACGTCATCGAGGGCACACGCGGCTACGGCTGTTCCGCATGGCAGGACGGGTGCGGGTTCGTTCTCTGGCGGGACTACGAGGGGCTGACGCTCACCGAGGCGCAGGCGCGGGAGTTGCTGCAGCGACGCCTACTCATGGACCCAGTGACCATGCCGGACGGTCGGACCGTCGTGCTGTACCTCTCGCAGACGGGCGCGGTGATGGACATCGCTCCACCGGACGCGTCTGGTCAAGGCGGGAGAGGGAAGCGTCCCGCGCGTAGCCGCGCCAGAGGCAAAGGCGGCAGCCAACCATGCGGGACGAGGACGACCAAAGCGGGCGACGACGCGACGGTCGGGGAGTGCCCCCTGTGCGGCGCCGTCGTCGTCGAGCGTCCCAAGTCGTTCTCCTGCTCTCAGGCAAGCTGCGACCTCGTCGTGTGGAAGACGGTCGCGAAGAAGCGCATCAGCGTCACCATGGCTCGCGCGCTTCTGACGAAGGGGCAGACATCTGTCCTCAAGGGGTTCAAGTCGAAGCGCGGCAGTTCGTTCGACGCGCGTCTTGTCCTGAAGGGCGGCAAGGTGGAGATGGAGTTCGACTCGTAGCCCGGTCCGCTCGTGGGCCGGCCGCATTCTACGAGCGGCCGCGACACAGCGCCGCTGTACCCACCCAATCTGCGAGCCGATGACGCGGCGGCTATTCCTCAGAGCCGGCAAGCGGCGGGGGCCGGTTGGCGTCCCGGAGGGCGTGCGTCTCCAGCGTGACCTCCGCGACCTGCTCCTGCAACGCGGCGATGTCGCGGCGCATCTCCTCAAGCTCCTCCTGAGCCGACCCGCGCAACGGCTTAGGTCGCTTCTGGTAGTGCTCCTCCATGTAGTAGATCCATGCGCCGCCCAACACGACGGCCAGGACGCTCAGGAAGATCCACATTCCCCACATGCCCACCTCCATTCCGCAGGCCGACCCGCGCGACGAGACCGACCGTGCGCGTTCGGCCGCGGGACATCATACTACCGATACTGGGCGCCACCACGCGCCGACCACTGACCCGAACCCGGCGTGGCGGCGAAACTCCTGTAAACATCCGACCGGTCACTTGTCTGGACAGACGATGGACCGAAGCAACCTGAACAGGGAACCGAACGCGTTCGACCGCGCAGTATTGCGGGAGATCGACACTATCCGCGCGATCGGCCGGGAACGTCTTCGCAGCCGTGACGAGGTGGACGACTTCGCGCAGGAAGTCGTGATGCGCGCCTACGCATACCGCGATCAAGCGCGCGACGCCGACCGACTCGGGGCGTGGGTGCGCGCGATCGCACGGAACACGTCGCGCAACTGGAACGCTCGCCGACGCCCGACGCCGTATGCCGTGCTTCCCGAGGTGAGCGATCCCGACGCGTCGTCCTCGCGTCCCGTGGAGGATGAGGAGCGCTGGGCGCGGCTTCTCGACGCGCTGCATGCCCTCGACGAGACGGATCGCGCGCTGCTTATCGCGCACGTCGTCGAGGAGGCGCCGTACGCGACGCTCGTGGAGCGTCACGGGATGTCGCGCACCGCAGTGGGCGTGCGGCTGCATCGGGCGCGCAAGCGACTGCGTCGGCGGATCGGCGAGGCGCTGGCGGGAGTGGGCGCCCTGTTCGGATGGCCGGAACGCGACGCACTGGGAGCGGCATTGGCGATGAAGACCAAATGGACGGTGGGAATCGGGGTAGGACTGCTCGCGGGCGCGCTGACGTTCGGTGGCGTCGTATATCTCACCGACTTCGGCGGCGACGGGTCGACGCAGCTAGGCAGCACACCGGGAGGCGTCGCCAACTCCGTAACCGTGAACGGCGCTCGAACGCCCTCGACGGCTGCGACGGCGGAGCGCGCAACGCGCGTGTCCGCGCCGGTCGCATCTGGCGCTGGTGGCGCGCGGCCGGCTCCCGCCACGGACCCAGCCGGTGCCGCCACGTCGGCCGGTTTGAGCGTCGCCGGGCCGGCGGCCACAAGCCCACCCGGCGACGCCGAACGGCGCAGTCAACGTCTGTACGATGACTTCGCCCACGTCTACCCGCTGTACCTCGACGCATTAGCGCGCTATACGCAGTCGATCGAGACGCGCCCGAAGTTCCCAGGCAGCGGCGCCCCTGAGGGCGAGAAGGAGGCCTTCCGACAGGCGTTCCGCGCCTACCGCGCGCACGTGATGGACCCCATCTCGGGGGACATCCGTCGGTACGAGGCGGAGATCCAGGGCCTCTTCCCCGACGCGGTAACGGTGCGGGACGACCCGGAACGCGGCCGCGTGTGGTCCCTCGATCAGGACGTCGTGCGACGGGCCGTCGGCGGTCGTCTGCCGGACGAGCCCGCCGGCAGTTAACTCGCGCGACGCGCCCCTATACTTCAGGGTCGGCCCGAACGACGAGGGTGAACCCGCCGTGAGCGGGGTGGAGCTGTACGAGTTGGCGGCGGCCGGCGAACGCTCGCTGCGACGAATGGTCGTGCTGAAGTAAGCTCGGCCGGTGGTTGACACGCGGCCGACCGGCCCAATAGACCATCTGACGAACGATCGAGACGTTTGTCTTCCGCGTAAAATGGGCGGCCGCACAACATGGGTCGCCCATTACTGCGCACGGGCGCCTACGCGGATCGGCAGGGAACGTCGACATGACTGGGGTGGGTCGTTCCCGCTTGTGATGGTGGCACAAGAACGTCGCCCGCCGCGGAGGCGACGAGCGACCGAAGAGCGTTCATCTTCCGCGAAGAAACAACCACCTCGTAGAGGCGAGACACGCAGATGGGTACGAGCGTGAACCGTGCGGCGTTACAGCCGGGTCAACGCCCGCCAGCGGGCCAGCAGTAGGCAATGCCGTCCATGAGGAGGCCTCCCTGCGCGCAGCGAGCCCAATCGCGATGCCTACCGCAGACCGCAAACGCATGGCTTGCTCACGGTGACGCCGCCCGTGTGGAATGTCGTCGTCAATCGGGCGGGGGCTGCCCATCGCCGACGGAGGGGCGGGACACTTCATCGACCATGAGTGTCAGGTCTGCGAGCCGTTCGTCGACGCCGTTCAGCCGATCGTTCACCTTGGACAGTTCCTCGAGCACCTGGGCCATGTCGCCTTGGACGTGTCGCCGACGGTGTCCCGAGGCCCGGGCGACGATTGCGGTGACGCCCCCGACGCCTATCAGGAAGAACACGAGCAGCACGAATATCTCGGCCAGTCCGAGCATGTCGTCCTCCGTCCCGGGGCTCCATGCGGCCGCTGGCGCGGAGCGGCATCAGTCGCGTGAGGAACGCCCTTCGCCCACGGCGGGCCGGGACGTCTCGTCGACCATCAGCGTCAGGTCCGCGAGGCGTTCGTCCACGCCGTTCAGGCGGTCGTTGACCTTTGTCAGTTCTTCGAGGATGCGGGACATGTCGCCTTCGAGCTGTCTGCGACGGCGTCCCGAGAGCTGTGTGACGATCGCGGTAACGCCCCTACGCTGAGCAGGAAGAACATGAGCAGCATGAACATCCTGACGTCGAACATCCCGTCCTCCCTCCCGGACGCCTAGCTTCGGGCCAGACGCAGCAACTCGGTCACGGTGTCTTCGAGTGTCAACCCGTCGGCTCCGACGCCGGACTTCATCTTCTCCTCGGCCGTCATCAACTGCTGATACGCCGTCATGAGCTTCGGGGGCGTGAACCGCGACGCCTGCACGAGCGACTTGTACATCGCGTAGGGCTTCTGCTTGAGCAGGTTTAGCGTCGCCGCCTGAGGGAGCATGCCGGGCGCGTCGTCTTCCCACTTCCCGTGCACGGTGTTCATGAATGCCCGGTAGGTCATCCCTCGCTTGAACGTCGCGATCGCGCCCTGTTCCTGGAGCAGCGCCGCTTGGGTCATCATGCGCACCTGCCGCACGAGCAGGGCGTGTATCTTGAGCGGGGGTTCGCCTTGCCCCAGCACGCTGTGCAGGCTCATGAGCGCGCGCGGGGAGTTGCCGTCCGCGATGGCGTCCGTGAGGTCGAACACGGTGAACCCCGACCCGTCCGACACGGCCGCGCGCACGTCGTCCACGCCGACACGCTCGCGATCCCCGACGTACGCGAGCAGTTTCTCTATCTCGTCGACCACCGCCTGTAGGTCGTCGCCCGTGCGTGCGCGCAACTCCTGGTTAGCATCCGCGTCGAGGGTGCGCTTCGCGGACTTCATCTGCTTGGCTATGAACGCGTCCACGGCGTCCTTGCCGCCGACTGAGCGCGCCTTCAGCGTGTCCACGTCCGCGAGAACCACATCCTCGCCGAGAGCGCGCATGACGCGACGCGGCACGACGCCCTGGACATGCAGCACCACGGACACACTCTCGGGCGGCCCGTCCTTCACCCATCCGAGGAACCGTTCCTGATCCGTGGCGCCTCCCGATCCCTCCGGGAGGGACACTTCGATGAACGCGGCGGGCGCGTCGTCTACGTAGGCCACGAGATCGGGAGCAGCTTCGACGGCGGCAGCGCGGAGCTTCGCGAGCGCGTCGGTCGCCTCGGGGGCGTCAAGGGCGACCGGCGCGATGTCGAGCGCGCGGAACAGCAGATGCAGGGCGCGGTCGTGGTTGCCGGACTCGTGCGCATCGTACGATTGCCTCAGACGCTGGGCCGCGTCCGGCTCGCCGCTTGTCGTGAGGAAGGGCGGGTTCTTGACGATCACCACGCGACGTGGCGACCCCATCGGCATCGTTTCCGCGAGTGTGATGACTTCCGCCGCCGACGCGGCCGAGCCGTCCAGCATGTCGAGATTCAGGTCGCGCATCGCGCCCGCGTCGGCCATCAGCGCGCCGACGATGTCATCCAGCAGGCGCTCAAGGAGGTAGGTCTCCTCGCCCCACAGCGCGTAGACCGTGGCGACGTCGCCGCTCTTGATGCGCTTTGGTATGTCCTGGACGTTACGTAGGAACCCCGGTGCATCCTCGTTGGAATCGCGTCTGCGTCCGCGGCGGGACTGCATTGGGCGCGCTCCTCGTCGGCTGGCCCGCGTGGGTGGCCTATGTGGGTGGACTATACGCCGTGGTGGGGCACCTGAACCGTGTCCAGCAGCCGTTGGACGATCTCGAGGCTCGATATGCCGTCCGCTTCGGCGTTGAAGTTCACGAGGACGCGATGTCGTAGCACGGGGCGCGCCACGGCCTGGATGTCCTCCTCGGTCGCGTTGGGTCGGCCGCGCAGGATGGCGCGCGCCTTGGCGCCGAGCACTAGGTACTGAGAAGCGCGTGGACCCGCACCCCAACTGACCCAGTCGTTCACGAAGTCCGGCGACCCGGGAGTGTTCGGCCGCGACTTCCCAACCAGATCGACGGCGTATTCCACGACGTATTCAGCGACCGGCACGCGTCGGACGATGTTCTGGACGCGGTCGATGTCGTCACGCGTCAGGACGGCGTCGATTTCCGGCTCCAGCGCCGAGGTGGTTGTGAGCACGATCTCCTTCTCCTCGTCCGCCGATGGGTAGTCGACGTAGAGGCTGAACATGAACCTGTCCAGTTGCGCCTCAGGGAGGGGATACGTGCCTTCTTGTTCGATGGGATTCTGGGTGGCGAGGACGAAGAACGGCTTCGGCAGCGGGTAGGTCGTCCCGCCGGCGGTGACTTCCTGCTCCTGCATTGCCTGGAGCAGCGCCGCTTGCGTCTTCGGCGGAGTCCGGTTCACCTCGTCGGCGAGGACGACGTTCGCGAACACCGGCCCCTTGATGAACTGGAATACGCGCCGCCCGGTTTCCGGGTCGTCCTGGAGGATGTCCGAGCCGATGATGTCCGTGGGCATGAGATCGGGCGTGAACTGTACGCGTTTGAAGTCCAGATCGACCGCTCGCGCCAGCGTGCTAATGAGCAGCGTTTTCGCGAGACCGGGGACGCCGACCAGCAGACAATGACCGCGCGACACCAACGCCGTCAGAAGGTCGTCGATGATCTCTTCTTGCCCGACGATGACCTTGCGTAGTTCCTTGAGCAGCCGCTCGCGCAGGTCGGCGAAAAACTCGATATCGGCCGCCGCTGTGGCGGCTTGATCTGCGCTCTGCAAGCCGGGAACTCCTTAGCGTAAGGCGGGAATCGGGAACGCTTCGAGTCTACCCCACAGCGGTCGGACGGTCAATCGGGACGATCGTCCGGGGCGCCGTCACGGACAGTCGGGAAGGCGACGCGTGCAGGGCATTGAGGGGGTGAAGTGGCGGCGACGCCAGGTCCGTCTGCCCCTGTCAGAAGACGGCCGCGTATCTACGCAGCACCGACCCGCGTGTCCCACGACTCCGACCCATCGACGGCCGATGATCGCACCCGGTCGCCGTCAGCATGCACGGGCGACTCAAGGGCCGGAGTCTTGGGGCTCTGAGGCCGCTGATACCACACGGCGCCCGTGTCGGAAGCCGGCTGACAACCGTAGATTTGGGTGGGTAGTGTCGGCGCCGCCATGACGGCGCCGATTCGCCGTAACCTTCCCCGCTCGAACTGGGGCTTACCTGTGACTACCGAGAGAGGGCAGGCAATGGACACGTTGGCACGCCATGTCACGCGCGTGCAACAGGGCGATCCCAACGCCTATGGCGAGATCGTGCGTCGCTTTCAGGACATGGCGGTCGGGTATGCCTACTCGCAACTGCGGGATTTCCACCTCGCCGAGGACGCTGCGCAGGAGGCGTTCGTGCAAGCCTATTGCGACATCGGCAGCCTGCAAGACGTCGGGGCGTTCGCCGGCTGGTTCCGCCGGATCGTCCACAAATCGGCCGATCGCATCCGACGTCGGACGCGCGACGTCATCCCCATCGAGGCAGCGGCCGAGACTCCGTCGCCAGAGCCTTCCGCGGAAGACGCCCTTATCGACGCGGAGCTGCGCGACCGCGTGCTGGCCGAAATCGACCGACTGCCCCCGGGTCAAAGCGCCGTCACGACGCTCTTCTACATCAGCGGCCATTCCCAACGGGAGATCGGCGACTTCCTCGGCGTCTCCGTCAACGTGGTCAAGACGCGGCTGCATCGCTCTCGACAACGTCTCACCGAAAGGATGGTCTCTATGGCCCGAGATACCCTTCGCGACCGCCGCCCGTCCCGCGATGACGCCTTCGAGGAACGCATCAGCGCGCTTACGCAGCCCATGTCTATGCGATCGACGCACTACGTATACGGCGTGGAGCCGATCGACGGGAACGACGGCTGGGCGCTGATGCGCGCCGCAGCCGCGGGGGATATGGACGAGGTGCGTCGACTGGTCGAGAAGGACTGCCGGTTGATCCACGCGGAACGGTGGTATCAGATGCCGTTGCACTTCGCCGTCCGAGAGGGCCAAGCCGAGGTCGTGAGGTATCTACTGGATCAGGGCGCCGAGATCGAGAGATCGCGAGCGGGCGTGTATTCGACGGAGTGGGCGCTCGAGGAGGCCCGCCGCCGTGGGTATGAAGACGTCCGCGAGGCGCTGACATCGGCGTTGAGGGAGCGGTACGGCTATGACCCCGAGTGCGCCGATCTGAGCCACGCCGTCAGAGATAGCGATTTCGATGAGATCGAATGGACGCTCGCGGAGAAGCCTGCGTTGATCCGCGCCGCGGACGTCTACGGCGCCACGGCGCTACATCGTGCCGCATCGGACGGCGACCTTTCTCTAGTCGGCTGTCTCGTCGATCACGGCGCGGACATTGACGCCGAACGGTCGGACGGCAAAACGCCGCTGCTCGTCGCACTGACGGCGGGGCCGGGCAACCTACAGCAGAAGCTGGCGATGTCGCGCGCAGCTCAACGCCGTCACTCCGCCGTCGCGGGCTATCTTCTCGGACGTGGGGCGCGTTACGACCTGACGGCGGCGTGCGTCCTGGGCGACATGCGGCGGGTCAGGGGCATCCTGGACGACGACCCCGACGCTGGAAGCCGCCTGGGCGCCTGCAACCAGAGCCCGCTGTACTACGCCGCGATGTGGGGTCACGAAGAGATCGTCAAGCTCCTGTTGGCCTGCGGGGCCGACCCGAATCGGCCGGAGAAAAACGCGGCGCGTGGGAAAGCGCTCTTCGAAGCCTGCGCGATGAACCACGTGGCAGTCGTGAAGGTGTTACTGGAACATGGCGCCGACCCGAACGCCCAAGTCGACTCCTCCGGCTCCTGTCTGACGATCGCCGAATACGGGCATCCCGACGAGGCCCCGGAAATACAGGAGCTTCTGCGCCAATACGGAGCCCGAGCTGCGATCTTCACGATGGCCGCCAAGGAGCTCCGCGCGGCGCTTGAGAACGACGATCCGCGGGTGCGCGGCGACGAGGAGTTCGTGAAGCAGGTCTTCGCGTGCGGCGACACCGTCGTCCTGGAGTTGCTACTTGATCGATACCCCGACGTCGTTCGATGCCTGCCGGTGTTGGGACAGAAGTACCCTCCATCCCGCGAGGGCTTGGAGATGATGTTCGCACGCGGGTTCAGCCCAAATATGTGCGACTGGCTGGGCAAGACGATGCTGCACCTCGCCGCCGCGGAGAACGACGTCGAGGCGGCGGAAGTGATGCTGGAACGTGGCGCGGCGGTCAACGCGATCGAAGCGGAGTACCGAAGCACGCCACTCGCGGAGGCGGCCAAGGAGGGACACGTCGAAATGGCCGACCTGCTGTTGGAGCGTGGCGCCGACCCCAACATCCCGCGCGAACTGTGGGCGCGTCCTCTTGCATGGGCAGTAGATGCTCGGCACGAGTCGGTCGTGGAACTCCTCCGGCGTCACGGCGCCAGTTGAGCCGACGTAGCGCCTTGCGCACACAGCCGCCCCGGCCCTCCCTGGCGAGGCATTCTGTTGCGGCTGCCGAACCGGCAGCGCGACTGGATTCCGGCCCTACAGCGGGAACAGGACCTTCCCCTCCATACGCGGAGTGAAAGTATCTCCGCTGGGATCCCCGAGGATGAGGAACGTCTCGATTCCGGTTTCCCCGGAGCGACGGAAGGAGATGTAGGGGTTCCACGTGTTCTCGTCGGCGATGTCGTCGCGACGGAACACGAGGCGTCCGCCGATCCCAATCGTCTCCGTGATGTCGTAGTTCAGCCCGAGGATGTGCTGCTGCCGGCGTTCGATGTGCCGCAGGAACGATGCGTTCAGGCTGATGGAGAAGTCGTCCACCTTCCACGACCCGCCCACCGACGGGAAGTGCCGACGGGCCTCGTCGGCGCGACCGAAGCCGTAGCCGACGCGGATGCGCCGGTTGCGATCCTCGCTCTCCAGGTTCACGTTCCAGTTCATCGACCAGTCGCGGTCGGACGTGTCGGCTCCCTCCTCGCGGAAGTGGCCGACGCTCGCGGAATGCCTGAACGACAGGTTGTTCCGCAGCCAGACGCCCGTCCAGTACCCGACGTTGTCGCGGAAGAACGCGTCGTTTGAGTCACGGTCGCCGATAGTTGAGACAGCGCGTCCTAGGAACGCGTCCATGCCTTCGAACCCGCTGCCCTCGGAGTAGCGCTCCGAGTAGCTCGCGAACAGATCGACGCCCACGCGGCGCACGATCGATTCACGAAACTCGTTACCTCCGCCGAAGTACATGCCGGTGTTGCGCCGTCCCTGGTACTCGAAGAAGCCGTTGCTCGACCTGAACCCGGGGCTCAGGAACCCGGCGTCGATTTCCATGAAGAACAGCTCGTTCCACGCGTCCACCGAAAACTGCGCCAGGTCGCCGCGTCGATACACGAGCGGAGCGTTGTCGGGATCGACCTCGGCCTCGGTCTCCTCGTCGAGTTCGACGCCACGCCACGCGCTGGAGCCGTACCGCGCCTGCACGGACGTGTTGCGGGTGATGCGCGTGTTCGCCTGGTAACCCCACACAGAGTTCTGCTCGCGCTCGGAGTCGCGACGCACCGCCATCACGGACGCCCCCGCTCCTTCGCCGAAGCCCTGCGACAGCGTCGTTATGTAGTCCTGACGGTGTACCGCCCACGGGTCGCCGCGCTGGTCGGCGAAGTCGTACGCGCCGAGGAAGCCCAGGTTCGTGCGCTGCGCGAGCTTTCCATACAGCTTCGCGCCCATGTCGATGTTCTCGATGCGACGGCTGTAGAAGTAGTCGCCCATGCCCGACCAGGTGCGGAACATGCGGCGGCCCTCCTCGAAGAACGGCCGCGACTCGTCGACGAAGCGCTCACCACGCGTGAAGTCGATGCCCTCGACCTGGCCCTCGACGTTCTGGAAGTCGGGGTTGACCGTCATGAGCCCGGTAAGCTGCGGCGTCGGCCGGTAGCGCATGTCCAACCCACCGCGCGCGGTCTGGTTGACGGCGTCGTCGCGTTCAGTGGCTCCGGCGGCGAGGAACGGCAGCACGAGCAACTCCGGCTCGAACGCGCTCGCGGGGAGCTGCACGGCGACCCAGTCGCCGGCCCACTCGTTGCGCCACGTCCTACCGATGTTGGAGTACATCGACTCGTAGTGATCCCGCGCGTGGCTTCGCCGGACGTTGAAGCCAAGGGTCGTGGGCTCTTCCTTGCCCGGGTAGGTCAGGATCGCCCAGGGTATGGACATCTCGGTTACCCAGCCGTCCTTGGTCACCTTGGACGCGGCCTGCCAGTCGCCCTTCCACTCCGTCTTACCGGAGCGTCCGCCGCCCATCTCCGAGTTCTGCGTGCCGCGCGGGTTCACCGAGAACGACGAGAAGTCGCCCCAGTTGTGCGTGTGGTAGGTGTCGATCTCGAACGTGATGTGGTCGTCCCGCCACAGTCCGACGTCCCGCTTGGTCTCTTCCATGAGGATACGGTCGGGGTCGGAGTCGTAGCAGTACGCGGCGAGGTAGATGGCGTTCTCGTCGTAGCCGAGCCAGAAGCGCGTCTTGTCCGGGGGTTCCTCGGACGTCTTCTGATCGGTGAATCGGTCGCCGATGGCGGCTTCCTGCCACACGGAGTCGGACAGATCGCCGTCTATGACGGGGGGCTCGGCCAGCTTCCGAGCGGCCATTTGCCGCTGTATGTAGGGATTGTCGTCTTCGTCTTCGGCATCGGCGTGGGCCGCGTCGATGCCGAAGCCTATTAGCGCCGCTACCGAGACGAACCACGCGATAGTTCGCATTGCCGGAGCTTCCTGTTTCTCGTTCGGGCCGTCTTAGCCGGACATAATCGTGGACGCGCGTAGGCCGAGAGTCCATACGACGTATAGCGGGTGTTTGAGGGTAGTGCGCACGGCAGGAAGACCCCGTCAACCCCTCGCATGGATCGTGTCTTCCGCGCACGCTACTAGCTAATACGGCGGGGTGGATGCACTCGTGACGGGAATCGGCCCGTGAGTGCCGTCGATGCGGAGGGACGGCGGACGCGTGCAGAAGAGGCGATGCGGAGAACTGGAGGGAAGCAGACGGACGAATCTTCCCACCTACTGACGGTAGCTCCACCGTCAGCGGCAAGGAGTATGCGTGCTGGCCGCGCGCGGTTCGTGACACGTCCTGCGCGGCGCATTGGCGGACGCAGTTGGGTCAGCCGCGAACCCGGCGAAGGTCTTGCACGTCGTATCCAGGCGAACGAGACATTAGTCGGCTGGCCTTACCCTCGACCATGCGACACAGACCCCTACTGCGCTTGGAACGCACCCGCTCTGAACGAGACACTATCCCAAAAGTGTCTCGTTCGCAGTAGTGCTTGGAGCAACAGATAGGCACCCCACGCACGACCTTGAAACTCGTCCGACACCCCTAGCCACTCAACGTAGAACAGCCGGTGCGCGTCCACCGCCCTGGCATACGTAGCCCCCGACTCGCATTCGCATTCGCCAATACTGCGGTCGGCCAGATCGGCGGCATGTTCATCGTCGCGGAAGATCGCCACGGCCTTGGATGTGCTTAGTGATCACGTCTGCTGACGGGTTGGGCGACGTCGATGAGCCCGCCGGGTCGCTGTGCTGCGACTGACAGGTGGGCAGATCAACCGCTCAGGAGGCGGCCTGTCTGCGGCCCGTTTCCAGCGTTTGGAACGAGACGCCCGCCATACTCAACGGCTCGGGCCCAACTGAACAGAAGCGCCGAAGTGTTCAGTCAAGCACTACCCGGGGATCTAGGCCAACCCGTTCTCGTCGGGCAAGGATAGGATGGCGTCTGCGCTACGCGTGAATGCCTTTCCCTCGCAGGGGATGGATAGGATGGGGTCGCCATCACCGGGCCATTGGCCGCGCATCCGACGTACGAGTCTGGGCCACGCAACCGCGGACCGACGTCCTAGTCGGCGAGGAACGGCTCGCCAACCAACTGCTCGTACGCCTCCTGATACCGAGCGCTAGTCCCGGCGACCACGTCTGCCGGCAGTTCCGGCCCCGGATACGTCTTACCCCAGTCAAGCGTCTCCAGGTAGTCCCGGACGTACTGCTTGTCGAAGCTGCGCTGAGGCCGCCCCGGTTCGTATTCGTCCGCGGGCCAGAACCGCGACGAATCCGAGGTCAACACCTCATCGATGAGGATGATCTCGCCGTCCCGCTCCCCGAACTCGAATTTCGTGTCAGCGATAATGATCCCACGCTCGGCTGCGTACGCAGACGCCGCCTCGTAGATCGAGATGCTGGCCTTCCGCAGACGCTCCGTGAGCTCTGCTCCCACAATGTCCTGCATCTGCGCGATGGAGATGTTCTCGTCATGTCCGGTGTCGGCCTTGGTCGCTGGCGTGAAGATCGGTTCCGATAGCCGGTCCGACTCCACGAGTCCGCTCGGCATCCGCGCGCCGCAGACGGTGCCGTGCTCCCGGTATTCCTTCCACGCCGACCCGCTCATGTACCCGCGGACGACGCACTCGATGTCCACGCGGTCCGTACGCAGGACGTACATCGTGCGCCCGGACAGCGTGTCGGCGTACTGCTGCGCCACCGCCGGGAACTCAGCCACATCCGTGCTCAGCAGATGGTTCGGCACGAGTTCCTTCGTGTAGTCGAACCAGAACGTGGAGAGCGCCGTCAGCACTTTCCCTTTGTTCGTTATTCCGCTGGGCAACACAACATCGAACGCCGAGATGCGATCCGTCGCCACGAGAAACAGGCGATCGTCCAGCCCGTGGATGTCACGCACCTTACCCCGGTGCACGAGATCCAGATCAGGGCATTCCGTCTGCACAATGGCGGATGACATCACTTCCTCCATGGGCGGTGCCGCGCGGGCGTCATGCCCTCTCTCGCAGGTACTTGCCGCATCCAGCGGCTGGGCGAGGAGCCAGCGAAGCCGGCCTCGCGCACGAGTGAGCCGGGTCCGCAGAGCTCCGTATGAGACGTTGTATTCGTCCTGCAGCTCCGTGTGACTGCGTTCGCCTAGGTGGTAGGCACGCAGCAACTCCTCGTCGGTCTCGCTCAACTGACTCAGGGCAGTGACGAGCGACATCCAATGCTCCTGCGCCTCCAGCCTGCCGGTCACTGTCTCGCTGGGAACCGGAATCTCGAACACCTGGTCGGTAAGGACGGGGCGTTGCTTCCGGTTCCACATGCGTGCCGTATTCCGAGCAACCGATGCAATCCACGCCTTCACGCGCTCCTCGTCTCGTACGTGATCGCGGTACTCGTAGACACGCGCCACCACCTCCTGAACGAGATCGTCCAACTCCCAGCGCCGCCACAGTATCGACAGCCCAATTCGGCGGATCACCTCGATCTGCGATAGCACGAGTTGGTCGAACGGTGCTAGGCCCCGGTCGTTCATTCTTGTGTTGGGCTCCTCGAATATACAGATGCGGCGGGTCGCGGTGTGTTACCACAACCATCGAGATTATAGTGCGCTGACCCAAGCTGAGCAGGTTGCGGATCACGCCATGTGACGGGGGAGACGACGATGCATGGCGTCGTACGACCAGGCCGGAAGGCAGAGCTGTGCGGGGAGTTACGGCGACACTGGCATGCCTACCGTCAGTGATTGGGCCGCGCAGCGGAACGGACCAATTCGACCCGGGTGATATACGTCTCCCAGCACGCCCGGGGGATCGACACTCCCGACCTTACAGCTTAGGCGCCTTGACGCTTTCGATCTGTTCTGACACCGCGTTCTCGTGGCGTCACGCATATCGCGTCTGACACGGGCAACCGCCCGCGTTCTTCGACGGAGCCAGCTAAGTGCGTCGCCGAACGACCGCCTGCCGGCAGACTCCTTCCACCGGCCAAGGGGCGTACAGCGGATGGAGACGACTTCGTTCCACCGCCTCAACTTCGCTCTGACCGATTGCACACTATATCCACACTGCCCCATGCCACGGAGGCAGGGCGTGTGGCCATGCGAGTCCGCGGCATCCTGGCGCGTGTGCGCTTCCCTGTTCTGCTCAGTCGGGCGGAGGAAATACCTGATAGGGGTCGTGGTGTCTTCTGCCCCAAGGTGCGACACGCTGCTCTCCCCTACCCTCTCGAAGTCGGTGTGCATCGGGTAGCGGCGACACGGACTACGGCGGGCTGTCGTGGTCTTCCGGAGAACGCGACGCGAGTCTTGGGGCCGCAGCCTATCGCGCAACGAGACAGAATTCTGGTGTCTCGTTGGGGAGGGCGCGACCTGGACATTAGGGAGGGCTCACCAAGGCCGTGCGTGGAACACGGCGAGCCGGGTCGCCCACCCAACTCGCCGCGTCTCACTCGAACGATGCCAGTTTGCCTACGTCTGGTCGCTCGCGGGCAGCGGACGCATCCAGATGTTTCGGAAGCGGACGAGGTCGCCGTGGTCCTGCAACTTCAGCGGGCCGGCGGCGGGATGGTCCGAGCTGTACGACGACACGGAGCGATGCCCCGTCGGCCCGTCCGACGCCTGCGCGTGCTGAGCGAGAACGCCGTTGTGCAGCACCGTCAGGCACGCCGGACTGACGAGCTTGTCCCCGTCGAACCGCGGCGCGATGAAGATGATGTCGTATGTCTGCCACTCGCCCGGCTTGCGGCTGGCGTTTACCAACGTCGGGTGCTGACCGTAGATGCTGCCCGCGCCGCCGTCGGCGTAGGTCGGGTTGTCGTAGCTGTCCAGCACCTGGATCTCGTACAACCCCATCAGGAAAACGCCACTGTTGCCGCGTCCCTGGCTATCGCCCTTCACGACGTCCGGCGAACGGAATTCGAGGTGAAGCTGGCAGTCGCCGAACTGCTCGACCGTCTGGATATCACCCGACCGGGTGACTTCCATATACCCGTTTTCGACCTTCCACGCGGCGGCGCCGTCGCCGCCCTTCCACTTGGAGAGGTCCGTGCCGTCGAAGAGGACGACGGCGTCCGATGGGGCGGCCCCGTCCGTGCCAGGCGTCACGACGCGTGGCTGAGGCCGACTTCCGTCGTGTACAAGCCATTCCTGATCGGGTAGTTGTGGCGTGTCGTCGTAACCAACGTTGGCCATCGAGTCGCTCCTGTAGTCAGGCCGTGTGGGCCGTGTCGTCTGTTGCCGCATGGCGACTCAGTGATAGCATAGGGATGGACGGCCCAACAAGACTCGGGCCGCGACGTCGGCGCGGGGGAACCGGTGACCGTTCCAGGGTCGTCGGAGGGCGCGCGCGAAATGAACCCGCTGAGAGCGGACGCGTTATGGACGCCGTCGGGACGCAAGCGGGTCGTAACAGGGATAAGCAGGCGCCTATGTTGAGCATTCCACGCGCGTTGTGGCTCTCCGCCGTCATTCTCAGCCTGGCGATGTGTAGCTCATTGATGTCTGCGGATTCCATGTCCGCCGACGGTGAGTCGGAGTCCGTCCTGGAGCGACTCCCCAAGCTGCCCGAGATCGCGAGGAAGGATCTCCCCGCGACGATCGTCGGCATCATCGAGAAGGTGGAGGCCGCGCCCGCCGCGATGCGCGCCGACTACCTCAAGCTGCTCGCGAGCGCCGGGAAGCCGGGCGTTTCGGGCCTCGTGCACATGCTCGCCTCGAAGGACGCGAACCTGCGTTGGGAATCCGTCTCGGCGCTCGCGCGGACAAAGGGGTCACCCGTCGCCGTGGACGCGATCCGCGCGACGCTACGTGACGACAACTGGGGCGTGCGCAGCGAAGCCGCCTTGGCCCTGGGACGCGCGGGCGAACAGGCCGACAAGTCCATCCTGCGCGAGATCGCCGTCGCCGACGATTCCGAGGCCGTGCGCAAAGCGGCCCTGCGCGGGTTGGAAACGCTCCAGCATCGCGCCGTGACGGGCAAGGAACCCAAGAACGCCCTCGAATCATCCACTGATACGCGGCCGGCCGCTCTGCCCAATGGAGGGCCGGCTGGCGGACAGACGCTCGTCGATCCGCTGACTCCAGGTGATGCCCCGGTCGCCGTCGATCCTGCGGCGGGCAGCGCCATGGGCGACGCGATGATGCCCGCGGGCGCAGCCATCGACGCTCCGACCGAGGATGCCGGAGAGGCTGTCGAGATCGTGAAGCCGGGCGG
The DNA here is from genome assembly GCA_018644665.1 of Candidatus Poribacteria bacterium. Taxonomy (GTDB): domain Bacteria; phylum Poribacteria; class WGA-4E. The sequence continues at coordinate 37,537 of JABGQA010000160.1, read as the reverse complement.
CGGAGCGATGAACGCGATGCGGCCCTCCAGACGCCGCGACCCGATCGCGATGCCGGCTGAGGTCGCCCTCCTCCCGCTGACGCCCGGCGGCGCGATTTCTCAGGGCGCAACGCGGACCGGCGAGCCCGTGACCGACGCAGCGGTGAAGGCAACGGCCCGCAGGATCGACGAGTTCGTGAACGCCAAGGTGCAGGCCGTCGGGCTCGAAGTGTCGCCGCGCGCCCTGCCCGGCTCCTTCCTTCGACGGGCGTGGCTCGATCTTACGGGCGTCATCCCACCATCGACCGTGGCGGCGGAGTTCACTCTCGCGGGCGGCGGGGCCGACAGATCCAAGGTGATCGACGAACTCGTCGGGTCCGAGGACTACTTGGATCATTGGGCGGATGTGTGGACCGTGTGGCTCGCCGGGCGCTTCGACTCGGGCAACAACGACGTCATGCTCTTGCGCGCCTGGTTCCGCGACCAACTCGCCAAGAACACGCCGTACGACGAGATGGTCCGCGAGTTGCTCACGACCGTGGGGCCGACGCACGAGGTAGGTTCGGCGCAGTACATGATGCGGTACGACCTCGACCCCGAGGAGCTTGCGGCGCGGACATCGCGCACGTTCCTGGGCCTCCCGATGCAGTGCGCGCAGTGCCACGACCACAAGTCCGAGCCGTGGACCCAGGAGGACTTCTACGGCGTCGTCGCGTTCTTCAACAGCATCGAGCGGGAACAGATATACGAGGAAGTCGAACGCAACGGGCGCACGGAGAAGCAGTACATCGGCTCGTACCTGAGAGACCGCGACATCCGCCAGGCGAATGTGCCGGACACCGGAGTCAGGGTCGATGCGGCGTTCCTAGACAAGTCGCCGTTCAGCGCCTCGTCCGCCAGGTCCGCCCGCGCCAGCTATGCCGAGTGGATGACCGAGCCGTCGAACCCGTATTTCGCCAAGGCCACGGTCAATCGAGTCTGGTCGTATTTCGCCGGGGCGGGGATCGTCGACCCGATCGACTGGTTCGGCGTCAACACGCGGCCGACGCATCCCGCGCTTCTTGAGTGGCTCGCGGAAGACTTCGTAGCGCATGGCTACGACCTGCGCTATCTCACGCGAAGCATCCTAAACACCGAGATGTACCAGCGATCCGCCAAGACCACCGACCGCAACAAGAACGACACGCAGTACCTGACGCACGCCCGTATCCGTCCGCTGACGGCTGAGCAACTCTTCTACTCGTTGCTCGAGGCGACGAACATCGAGAGCCGCAAGCGGCGGCGCCAGGAGAACGTCGAGGCGATGAAGCGCGACTACCTGAGACGCTTCCGCTTCGTGTTCGGCAACGACGAGATGGAAGAGGACGAGATAAACAAGGCGACCATCTCGCAGGCGCTGATGCTGCTCAACGGCGCTATCGTGAATGACGGCAGTATCGCCAAGGAGGGGACGCGCCTCGACCGCATCCTCCGCACGCAGACGGACGCGCAGCGGCGCATCGACGCGATTTTCCTCTCGATCCTCTCGCGGAAGCCGACCGGCGAGGAACGCAGCTACTTCCGCACCTACCTGCAAAGCAGCGGGTACCGGGACAAGAACAAGGCGTTCGAGGATCTGTACTGGAGCCTGCTGAACTCCGCGGAGTTCGCCAGCAACCACTAGGGCCTCCGGCGGGCGTCCGCGCGGCCGCCATCGCGTCCAACGAGCGAAGCGGGCGTCACTCCCTGCCCGCACAGTCCTTCAGGGCCCTGATCACGGCATCCTGCTCGTCGTCCGTCATCTGCGGGTATAGCGGGATAAGGAGCGTCTCGTCGCTCGCGCGCTCGGTGATGGGCAGCTCAACGTGGGCGCACATGTCCGCGTAGGCGGGCTCGCGGTGGATCGTCATGATGCCGCGTCGGGTCGAGATGCCGCGATCCAGCATCTTCTGCATGAGTTCGTCGCGGGAGCAGGGCGCGTCCGACGCCAGGCGGACGCAGTAGGACTGGTAGTTGCTCCTCGCGTAGGCAGGCTCGAACGGAGGTGTCAACGCCTCGACCTCGGCGAGATGCTCCGTGTAGCGCGCGGCCAATCGGCGACGGGCCTCGACGATGCCGGCCAGTTTCTCCATCTGTCCAAGCCCCATCGCCGCTTGCAGGTCCGTCATGCGGTAGTTGTGGGCGACCTCGACGTACTCCTCCGCCACCACGCGACCCGATGAGTGCCGCGTCCGGTCACTAACCGACATGCCGTGGTGACGCAGGCGGCGCAGGCGTGTCGCCGTAGCCTCGTCGGCGCAGGTCAACATGCCGCCTTCCCCGGTCGTAATCAGCTTGCGCGGATGGAACGAGAAGCAGGCGAGATCACCGCGCGGCCTGCCGACTTTCTCCCACCCGTCGCCCAGATCCACTTCGCTTCCGACCGCGCACGCGGCATCCTCGATGATCTTCAGGCCGTGCCGCGCACCGATGTCGAGCAGCGCGGCCATTCCGGCGGGCATGCCGATCTGGTGCACGGGCATAATCGCCTTTGTCCGCGGCGTGATCGCGTCCTCGACGGACTGTGGGTCGATGTTGACCGTGCGGGGATGGACCTCGACGAAGACGGGCGTCGCTCCCGCGTGGAGTATCGCGTTCGCCGTCGCGATGAATGTCATTGAAGGGATGATCACCTCGTCGCCCGGTCCAATGCCGAGGGCGAGCAGTGAGAGATGCAGCGCGGTCGTACACGACGTGACGGCCACCGCGTGCGGCGCGCCGACATACGCAGCGAACGTCTCCTCGAACTCCTCGACACGCGGGCCCTGCGTCACCCATCCCGACGCGATGACGTCGGCGACCAGCTCTTGCTCCCGCTCGTCGAGATACGGTCTGGTGATTGGGATGTTCACGCGCGGCGGGCCTCCCGCCACCAGTCCACCAGCCTCCGCAATCCCTCGTCGATCGAGATGTGGGCGGTGAAGCCAAGTTCTTCGGTGGCCCGTGAGGTGTCCGCCAACCGACGTCGCACGCTGTTCACCGCCCGTTCGGCTCGGTACTCCGGTGTCAGGTCCGAGCCCATGACGTCTAGCAGCGCGGCCGCCAGGTCGTTCAGGCTTGTTTCCGACCCCGACGCGACGTTGTACACGGTGTCCGTAACGTCAGCCTGGGCGGCGAGTATGTTCGCGCGCGCGATGTCTTCGGAGTACACGAAGTCCATCGTCTGCGTCCCGTCGCCGAAGATCAGCGGCGGCTCGCCCGCCTCGATGCGCTCCATCCAGCGCACGAGCACCTCGGTGTATTTGCCGTACACGTCCATCTTCGGCCCGTACACGTTGAAGTAGCGCAGCGCGACGTAGTCGAGGTCGTGCATCTGCTTGTAGCTGCGCAGCATGCCCTCGTTGAACGCCTTGGCCGCGCCGTAGAACGTGTCGTTGTTGTAGGGGTGGTGCCGCTCCGTCGTTGGAAATGCCTCGGCCATGCCGTACACGGACGCCGACGACGCCGCGACGGTCCTCCGCACGCCCTCCTCGGCGGCGGCTTCCAGCACGTTGAACGTGCCGTCGACAAGCACCTCCAGCGCCAGCCGTGGCTCCAGCGCGCATTGGGTGATACGGATCGCCGCCTGGTGGAGCAGGACGTCTACGCCGGACATGACGTCCCGCAGCGCGTCACGATCGCGGACATCGCCGTCGACCAGCTCGACGACACCCCGCTCTACGAGATCGCCCAGGTTGTCCCGACGTCCCCGGACGAAGTTGTCGAGCACGATGATGTCCGTATGGCCCGCGGCCGCGAGATGCTCCGCGATCGTCGACCCGATGAGCCCGGCGCCGCCGGTGATGAGCGTCCGTCCGAGCATGTGTCAGGCGTCTCCTCTGCTTGCGAACGCGTTCAGGCACGCCGCGACCGCCTCAATCTCCTCGCGCGTGTGTTGCGGCGCCAGAGGCAGAGAGAGCACACGTGAGGCGGCCCGCTCCGTGACGGGAAGGTCGCCGACGGAGTAGCCGAGGTCCGCGTGTACGGCCTGGAGATGCACCGGCGTCGGGTAGTGGATTCCCGAGTCGATGTCGTGCTGCGTCAGCCACTCCTGGAGCGGCTCGCGCTCGTCAGTCTCGACGACGTAGCGGTGGTACACGTGGCGAACGTCTGGCTGGACGACGGGCGGCCGGAAAGGGCTGTCCGAGAGGAGTTCGTCGTACCAGGCAGCGCGTTCCCGTCGCTGGCCGGTCCAGGCCTCGATGTGTCGCAGCTTCACGCTCAGCACCGCGCCTTGCAGGCCGTCCATGCGGTAGTTGTATCCGGGCAGGTCGTGGTAGTAGCGACGGGTCTGCCCCCAGTGCCGCATGGAGCGAATCTTGTCGGCGTACTCGGCGTTGTTCGAGGTGACAGCGCCTGCCTCACCGAATGCGCCGAGATTCTTCCCCGGATAGAAACTGAACGCCGCAAGGTCGCCGATGCTCCCACATCGACGGCCCTTGTACTCCGCTCCGTGCGCCTGACAGGCGTCCTCGACCACGACGAGGCCGCGCCGACGGGCGATTTCCATGATCGGGTCCATGTCCACGGGTTGACCATATAGATGCACCGGGATGATCGCGCGCGTGCGTGGCGTGATGGCTTCTTCGATCCGGCCCGGGTCGAGGTTGTACGTGTCGGCGTCCACGTCGACCATTACGGGCGTGGCGCCGGTGTATCGGATGGCGGCGATGGTCGCGATGAACGTATGGGAGACGGTGATGACTTCGTCGCCTTCGCCGATGCCCGCGGCTAGCAGCGCCAGATGCAGCGCGCTGGTACCGGAATTCACCCCGACGGCGTGTTCAGCGCGACAGTACGCTGCAAAGTCCTCTTCGAACTGCTGCACGGCGAACCCAAGGGCGAACTGTCCGGATTCCATCACCGGCGTGATCGCCTCGAACACTTCGTCTCTGATGGCCTGGAATTCGGCCGGAAGGTCCGCGAAACGGATCATCGTGTGCTCATCTCACTAATGGCCGCGCGGGTGGCTTGTCCCGTGTTGGGCGCCGTCCACAGGCTCTCCGCGCCGTGACCCGGGTGGCGGCATCCGGAACCGACTATGAGGCGGCCTCGCCGTGTAGCTTCGCGTTCGCCTCGAGAACGCTGTCGACCAGGTTGGCTGGCACGTAATGCCGCTTCAGCTTGTCGAGGTTGAGGATGTTGTTGACGAGATACAGTCCCTCGCGCAGGTGCAACGTGTCCGCGTGAATCTTCCCGCCCCGCAACCCGACGAGTTGCGCCAGGTCGAAGACGGTGAGGAACCCCTCGCAGGCGACGTTGTAGACGCCGGCGCATCCCGCCGCGACAAGAGCCGATGTCGCGCGTACGACCTCCGCGGTGTGCGTGAAGCTGTTCAGTTCGTCGAGGTAGGACGTGAACCTGGGGAGCTTCCGCAGCAGGTTCTTCGGGTGGTCCTGGTCGTTGAAGAAGAGCCGCGGTCGTAGGATAAGGTCACGGTCGGGGTTCAGCCCGTTTTCTCCGACCCACTTCGCGACGGTGTACCGGCAGTGGCTGACGGTGAAATCCGTCTCCGTCTGCGGGTAGTCGTTGCGGTCGTATAGGCACCCCGTGCTTATGTGGACGAGGGTCTTGCCGTGCTCCTCGCAGAGCGCGCTGAGTCGAGAGGGCAGGATGCCGTTGACGAGGAGCGTTCCCTCCCAGTTTTCAGGGCGCTCGCACGATCGCGTGTCGCTCTTGCCGATGCAGTTGATGATGACGTCGTAATCGAGGAGCGCGTCGTCGAAGTGGATCGTGTTCGCGTCCTTGATCACGAAGCGGTCGCGTCCCCATACCTCGTAACCGTGACGTTCGTATTCCTCGCCGAGGAAGCCTCGACCGAGCACTACGCTTCTCATCGCACTCCCTCGCGACGCCGGACGCCCATTACTTGCGCCCTATGATAGAAGCGCCTCCGAAGCAGCGCAAACGAGCCGCTCCAGCCTTGCGCCCGCCCTGGTCGGAGGCCTCGCGTGCCGTATCCTCCGGCGCACGCCGTCGTCGCGCGGTGTGAGAGGATGTGGACACCGGAGGCCGCACAGCACGCACAAACGCTCTATTCAAGGGGATCTACGGTCCACGACCTATTGGCACGCCTTTCGCGTCAGCCGCTTCAATCCGATGCCGATGTAAGGAAGGCACGCGCTATGATATGGATCGCCGTGTGGAGCGTTCTACTGACCGTCATCTTCGTGGGAGCCGCCCACCACATGCGTGCGTGCGCCGACTGCGGCAAGCGCGCCGCCTATCCCACGGGCCAAACCCGCCAATGGGCGGGGGCCAATGGCTCGGACGGCGTAGCCGTCGATGTGGCGGTTGCGGACCAACGGGAAAGCTCCTGCAACGCCTGCGGGCACACGTTCTGGGGCGCGACGTAGCTCAGAGCCGGTCTCGCCTCCGCTCTCCGGACGGCGCTTCTGTCCAATGCCAGACGCCTACGACGGGTCGCCGCCTACGCAGGAAAGGCGCTGTACCTCGGCGTCAGCGACTCAGGGTTCGCCGACAACGAAGGCGCTTGACGGTCACCGCGACGCACTAGCCATCGCGAGGTCTCTTGGGAGCCGTCGCCACGGCGGGTATACTTCTCGGCGCCCGACTATGCGGGGGAGGATAGGGTCCGGTGGCTCTACTGGTCTTCAAAACCAGATGCGGGCGTCAACCGTCCGCGGTGGGTTCGACTCCCACCCTTTCCCGCTCAAACAGACACTGCGCGATCTCGTCCCAGCAATCGACGCGCAGTAGCGACTCGCCCGCTGAGACCCGGCCTGCCTCCGCCATCGCGTACGTGGGGATGCCCAATGCCTCGCACACACGCTGCATATCCGGCTTGCGGCCGATGACGATGCCGATGTCGGCTTCCAGCAGCGCCGCTAGGTCGTTCATGCCATCGCCGACGTAGACCACCCGGCCGCGGCCATCAGCGACGCCTCGCAGACAGACGCCCTTGTCCCGCGCGGAGACCATCCTGCGCAGGAACCTGCCCGTCGTGAGTCCCTCGGCGTCGAACTCGAGGTCGTTGCTGTGGATGTCCCCGACATCTCCCACCGCGCCCCGAAGCATGTCCGCCGACCAGTTCGCGGAGATGATGTGGACGTCGAAACCGCGTCGGCGCGCTTCGGCCAGCGTCTCATCGGCGCCGTCGCGTTTGGGGATCCCCGTGCCGCATCGGGTCAGCGCCGCGCGCGGTATGCCGTGCAACAGGCTTCGGTCTTCGATGGCCGTAAGAGAGCCGTTCTCGATGTCTGAGAAACGCCTGGAGAACGCGTCCACGCGGTCGGCCGCGGTCGGGCCGTCGGGCGGCGAGGCCAACACCGCCTCGAACGTCTCCCGCCATTGGGCGACGTAGGAAGACACGCCCTGCTCCCATGAGCGTCCGCGTCCCGCGGCCTCCGCCCGTGGGAGGTATTCGGCGGCGAGCTTCGGCAGCCGCGCGACGGTGTCGAGCGTTGTGATCGTCTCGTCGAAGTCGACGGCGAGGACGGGCGTCATTCGAGCAGGTCGAGTTCGCGAAGGGTCGTCTCGACGAACACGACCGCCTCCGGCGTGAGGGGCAGGTTCGGGTGCGTCGAATAGTGACTGCAGACGCCCATCAACTCCAGCGCCGTCTTCAGCGCTGGCGGCTGCGCGCCGTGCCGGAAGATCATCCCGAGCCGCAGCAGACGCCGCGTGCACCGAACCGTCTCCGCCACGTCCCCACGTCGCCCTGCCTCGAACAGCGCGAGGCACGTGGCCGGGTCGATGTTCACCAGCGACATGATCGCCCCGCGCGCGCCGTACATCAGCCCGTGGCCGGCGATGAGATGCGACCCGATAAACACCGAGAAGTCCTCACGCTCCGCGACGCGGTCCAACAACTCTACGCCGTGGCCCCAGTTCCCCGTGCTGTCCTTCACGCCGACGATGTTCTCCAGCGTCGCGAGTTGCGCGATCACATCAACCGACAGCGTGACTTTCGTCGTGGACGGGATGTTGTACATGAAGATCGGGAGGGCGGACTTGTCTGCGAGCGTGGTGAAGAACGAGAGCATGTCGCGGTCGTGGAACGGCATGAAGTAGTACGGTGGCGAAACGGCCACCGCATCCACGCCGATGTCACTCAGACGCTCGATGTTCTGCAGCACCCGCTCGGTGGACGTGTCCATCGCGGCCGCGATGATCGGCACGCGTCCGGCGACGATCCGCTGCGCCGCCCCGATGGCTGCCCAACGCGTCTCGTCGGTGAGGGTCGTCCCCTCGCCGGACGTGCCCAACATGAAGAAGCCGTGCACGCCCGCGCCGATAAGCCGTTCGAGCTGTCGCTCCAGGCCCTCTTCGTCGAGATGTTCGTCGGCGTCGAGTGGCGTTACCGAGGGCGGGAACACACCCGTGGGTGGCATGGGCAGCATGTTGCATCCTTGGATTCGTGGCCGCGGCTAGCGTGAGCGCCGATTCTAGCACTCGGCTCTGAATCGGGTCAACGCGCTGGACGCCGGCCGGCGTCCAGATCGCTCTTGACATATAGTACGATTCGATCTATTCTCTATGTACTATGCAGAGCCCGAAACCCGAATCGGTCCTGTCGCTGGCGATCCTCGGTCTCGTCTCTCAGCATCCGCGCTCGGGATACGACCTGCGGAAGACTTTCGCCACCACGCCCATGGGCCACTTCAGCAGCAGCCCTGGGGCGATCTATCCCGCGCTGAAGCGGCTCGAGGAGCGAGGGCTCGTCGAGGGGAAAACCGAGGGAGCGGACACGCTCAAGCCAAAGAGGGTGTTCGGCCTCACTGACGATGGCTTGGAGACGTTGCGCGCCGAACTGCGACGGCCTATCGGGCGAGATGACGTGATATGGCACGTCGAGGCACTCGTCCTTCGGTTCGCGTTCATGGGGGACGTTCTCGGCAGACCTGCCACGTTGGAATTCCTGGGCGCGTTCCGCGACCGCATGGCCGATTACCTCCCGACGCTGGAACAGACCGCTCAGGAGCTGAAGGACGAGGGAAGGACACATGCCGCGGTAGCCGTGTCACACGGGTTGGAGCAGTACCGCGCTCACATTCGATGGGCAACGGCCGCCACGCAGACACTTTCACAGGACGCCGACAGGGAATGAGAAGGAGCGAGATCATGCAGGGACGCGCGTGGACAGGATTCGGCGCGGTGGCCGCGATGCTGTACGTGACGATTGCTCCGTGGGCAGCGGCGGAGTCGACATCCCTCGACGCCGAGTTCGACCTGGGGGCCGCGCGGGCGGCGACCCCGCACTTCTACGAGATGCGCACCACCTCGATCACGTACGAGCAGGACGGCGCGCGGAAGCCGTATCACGAGTTGGGTCTTCTCCTCCGATGCACGCCCGGCGAAGGCGGCCGCGTCGAATACACGTGTGTACGAATGACCGTCCGCACGGACGGCGACGCGAGCGAGGTTCCGGAGCTGGCGGGATGGTCGTACGAGTTCCGTCCCGAGCAGACAGGGTCGAGCGCAACGGGCGACATGTTCGGCATCCACCACGGCAAGTTTCAGGAGTTGGCCGACGCGAGCGGGCAGACTCTGGATCCGGCCCTGTCGTACGCGGTGTACAACGCCTTCGTGGACTTCCACGCGATGTGTAACGTCTTCGCGGAGCCTACGCACGATGGCGCGGGTATCCAGGATCTCAAGCGTCTTGGTGACACGATCGTCCACGCGGCCGCGTCGTCGGAGCCGACGGTGCACCTGGAAGGCGTGACGGAGTCGGGCTCGACGTTCCGCAACGGCAGGATCACGCTTGGGCTGAAGGGTCTCGGGCTTGTCGATGGAGCGCCCTGCGCGATCGTCGCGTATGATTCCGGCGAGAGTTCGTTCGCGATGGCCATGGAGCCGGCCCCGGGCATGAGCATCGACGCCGTCGGCTCGTCCCACTACTTCGGCGACATCTACGTCGACCTCGATTCCATGTGGGTGGCCAAGGCGGCGCTGAGCGAGTTCGTGGTCACAGACGTCACGATGGACGGCGCGCCGCTCGCGAACAGCGTGGTCGAGAGGACCATCGGCATCCACGCCGTAACCGAACACGCGCTCGAAGAGCTTGCGCGCGTCGAGTAGGACAGATTGAGGGCGGATGTCGGACTGGCACGAACGCGTCCCGAAGGTAGAGCTGCACGTGCACCCGGAGGGGTCGATACCCCTCCCGACGCTCTGGGAACTCATCTCCAAGTACGACGGTGACCCCTCGACGCCGGACCCCGATGCGCTACGACGCCGGTTCGTGTATCGAGACTTCGCGCACTTCATCGAGACGTGGACGTGGCAGCTCGCCTTCCTGCGGGAGTACGACGACTTCACTCTCATCGCGGAGGCCGTCGCGCGGGACTTCGCTCGGCAGAACGTCCGCTACGTCGAGGCGTACTACTCGCCTGGCGATTTCCGGCAGCACGGGCTGGCGACGCTGCCGCTCACTGGCGCGATCCGCGCCGGCCTGGAGCGCGTGCCGGAGGTCGAGGTGAGGCTCGTAGCGGACCTGGTGAGGAACTATGGACCTGAGCGTGGGGCGGTCACGCTGTCCGAACTGCGGGAGGCTCAGACCTTGGGCGTCATCGGCATAACGATCGGTGGGTCCGAGCAGGAGTACCCGCCGGCCCCGTTCGCAGACGTGTACGAAGAGGCGCGGCGAATGGGCTTCCGCACGAGCGCGCACGCGGGCGAGGCCGCCGGGCCGGACAGCGTGTGGGGAGCCGCGCGAGACCTACGCGTCGACCGCATCGGTCACGGCACGCGCGCCAGCGAGGACGAGCGCCTGATGGACTACCTCGCCGAACGGCGCATACCCATCGAGACGTGCCCGATCTCGAACGTGAGGACGGCGGCGATCCCGTCCGTTGCGGCGCACCCCATTCGCGAGTTCCTCGACCGTGGCATACCCGTCAGCGTGAACACGGACGACCCGGCGATGTTCGGGACCTCCCTCGCCGAGGAGTACGCCGCGCTGGAGCGGGAGTTGGGCTTCACCCCGGACGAGATACGCGCGCTCATCCTGAGTGGCATCGCGACCTCCTGGATGTCCGACAGCGGTAAGGCGAGTATGACGCGCGATTTCGAAGCCCATCCCTCGTGGCGGGCGGACTGATGCGGGCCGTCCCTCACCCCATCCCCTATCAGGGCAGCAAGCGTCTGCTTGCGCCGCTCATCTTGGAGCACTTCCCGACCCAAGTGGACACCCTGTACGAGCCGTTCGTGGGCTCGGCCGCGATCTCTCTCGCCGCGGCCGGTCGATCCCTCGCCGCGACGTTCCGCATAGGCGATAGCCTGGCGCCATTGGTCGACATCTGGAAGCGGATTCTCACCGACCCAGAAACACTCGCGGCCGACTACGCCTGTCTGTGGGGCGCGCAGCAGGCAGACCCACGCGCCTTCTACGGCGAGGTGCGCGACGCGTACAACGCCGACGGAGGGGCAGCGCGCCTGCTGTACCTCCTGGCGCGGTGCGTGAAGAACGCCGTGCGGTTCAGCAACGCGGGGGCGTTCAACCAGTCGCCGGACAACCGGCGTCTGGGGAGGACCCCTGCACGGATGCGCCGCGCCCTGCTCGCGGCCCACGAGCTGTTGCGTGGCCGCGCGCAGGCAGTCCCGGGGGACTACGCGGACGCCATCCACGACGCGACGCCGGACGACCTCGTGTACATGGACCCTCCGTATCAGGGCACGAGCGGAGGGGGCGACTCACGCTACCATCGGTCGTTCGACCGTCCTCGATTCGTCCGGGATTTGGGGACGCTGCTCGACCGGGGCGTGCCGTTCCTCATCAGCCTCGACGGCCGCACGGGCGCCAAGACGTATGGACCGGCGTTGCCGGCGGAACTAGGTCTGACCCGCGTGGAACTGCACGCCGGGAGGTCGTCGCAGGCCACGCTCAGCGGACGCAGGACGGAGACATACGAGTCGCTGTATATGTCGCCCACCTTGGCGACGGAGGGGATGTCTCTGCGGCGGTCTATCCACGAGGCCGCGCCACGGCTCTCGGGCAGTCGCCGACGGCGTAGAGACATGCTGCCTGACGTCTGACGGCGTGGGCGCCGATCCGACTTCGAGTCGCTATGGGCGTGTGCATGGGCATCGGCGGACTCGTCTCGCGACAGCCGCCAACGCACGGCTGCCGCGCTCAGTCGGTGTCGTCGCTCGGGCCCAGTCGGCCGCGCGCACTGTCCTCGACGAGTAGCGTCACATCGGCGAGGGCCTCCTGCACACCGCGCATGTCTTCGCCCAGCGCGTCAATCTGGCGTTGCATCTCCTCGATCTTCGTCGCCGATGCGCCCGCGGTCAGCTTCTGCTTTCTGGACGAGTACTCGACGAGGGCCCACGCGAAGCCCACACCGCACCCCAGGACGATTGCGCTCATAGCGACGGTGAATGAGAGCATGTCCATGTGCTGTGGCTTCCCTGGCTGGATCGTGCGCTCGCTGGCGCGCCGTGTGTGTCGCGACAGGTGGTCAGTCGTCCCGTGCCGGAGCATCCGCGGACGACCACGCTGCCTATCGTCCGCTGGCCGTGCGGAGGACGCCCCTGCGGCTGTTCTGTAGCCGCTCCTTCATCCCTAAGGTAGCCCGACGCGACGGGCCGCGCCCGGCCGGGTCGAGTCTTGGACGGCGTAGCTCCGAGGCCGCCTGCGATGTGACCCGCCGCGCCGCCTGGCGGCCGCGTGCTACTTGACGGTGAACTCGTACTCTGTCGGTGGGAAGAGCCCGGGAGCGATGCGGTTGACCACGCGGACCGACACCCGATACGTCACGCCGCTGCGGTATGGGTGAGCCGCGTCGCCGACTAGCGTCAGTATCTGGCCGGTGACCGTCATCGCCGGTTCCCACTTCGTGCCGTCCGACCCGGTGATGACCGCTTGTTCCACGCTGTGCACGGGGATCAACCCCGGGGTGACTAAGGCGCGGTCCAGCCTGATGCGGACGCCGGCTCTCGCGAGGCGCCCCCCGTCCACGTCGGTGGCCCCAGGGAGAGGGTCTATGGGCACCGGAGGCACGCGGTTGGTTTCGGCAGGCTCGATGGGGTCGTATTCCAGCACTAGGAGACCTCCCCTGCCCCAACGGAGCACGGTTGGCGATCGCTCCAACAGGAAGGCGCGCGTCGTGCCGCGGCCGGCGATATCGGCGATCGGCTGGTCGCCGTCGTAGTCGAGCTGCACGTCGCCAGGATCGCGGTCGAATACGACACGTATCTCCGTGCCGTACCGGTAGTCCTGAGGGCCGAAGTCGAGGCCAACCACGCGGAGCACCTGCGCCAAGGGCCCGTCCCCGGGGGCATCTCCGTCTCCACCACATCCCCACAGCATCAGGGCTAGCGCGAGTAGGCACGCGGCTCCCGGGAAATCACGCGCCCATTGGTGGTACATCGCCCGTCCGTTCTCGCGTGTCGCGCCGGCGCGCCTAGGGCTTGGTTGGGTGGACCTTGAACTCGTAGTCGTACGCACGAGGGGAATTCGGAGCGATGGCGAACGTGACCTCCACGTGGACGCCGTACGTCTGACCGCGCTCGTACGTGTGCGCGTCGTCACTGAGCAGCGCGACGAAATCCACTCCAACGCTCGTTTCGGGAATCCATGCTATCCCGTCCGGTCCCGTGATCTCCGCCTCGTCGACGCGTAGCCTGGGGATGATCCCCCCGCGTCGACGCGCCTGGACGCCAAACTTCAGCCAGATGGGCGTGCGCTGGTTGAGGTTCACGTCCGAGATCCCGCGAGAGCCGAAGGGCGGCCAGGCGTCGACAAGCTCCGGCACGGGTGGGTTCCGCTCCACGATGGGGTCGTATTCGAGCACGAGTGATCCCCCGTTGTCCCACGTGAGGACCGTCGGCGACCGCTCCAGTAGGAAGGCGCGAGTCGTGTTCTCCCCCGCCACCGGCGCCAACGGCGCGGCGCCACCATAGTCCAGCTCGACGACGCCCGGGTCTCGGTCGAAGACGATTTGCATTTCCTCGCCGTAGACGAAGCTCCGCTGCCCGATGTCCAGGTCGGAGACCTGGAACACGCGCGCAGGGCGTGGCATGAACTCCGCGGGCGGCGCGTCGGCGGCGTCCTCGCCGCACCCGACCACGAGGGCGAATGCGGCCCCGAGCGCCATCATCGCCAGAACGGCGCTATGTCGAGCAGTGCGAGAGACGACGCGGCCAAGGGACATGTGCTTGCTCTATGCGAATCCCGGACGTGTCGGACGGGCCCCGAAGGCATGCGTGAACATGGTCGCCCACGCATGCCCGTCGCGCAATGGCGCCGGCATGTGGATGTCGCGTGCGGACCATCCGCGCAGGGACGTCATGGGCCACGTCGGGCAGGTCGACTGGAGGCTGGGCAGTGCGCGGCGAGCGCCGACGCGATTGTCGCGACCGTGTCCGGCCTGTATAACCTCGGCCACGCATCATCTTGCACCAAGGGCCGAGGAAAGACCCATGCGCGCCTTCTCAACCGCCATCGTCGTCTGGCTCGGCGTCTGTTTCGCGTCGGTTGCGGAGCCGGCGCGCCTGGTCATTCCCAACCTACCGGCAGGCGGCCCCATCATCGAGATCGACGGCGACCTGAGCGACGGCGGATGGACGAACGCGGTCACAGCGTCGCTCGCGGACGCGGCCACGGGTGACGCCCCCATCCGCGCGACCGAGCTGAGCCTGACGTGGGACTGGGAGTACCTCTACGTCGCGTTCGTGTGCCACGACGACGGTCCGACCAACGCCCGGCTCACGGTGCGCGACGCGAACCTGTGGGAGGAAGAGGTCGTCGAGGTATTCATCGACGCCGACGACGACCAGAAGACGTACATCGAACTGGAGTGGAACCCGCTCAACACGCTCTTCGACGCGTTCGTCATCAACAGCGGCAAGCACTGGCTGCTGCGCGACTGGACGATGGCGGGCATCCAGCACGCAGTCGGGGCGGTGGAGGACGGCTGGGTTGTGGAGATCGCGATGCCGATGACGGAGTTCGGAGAGGCGCAGCAACTGCCGCCGCAGGTGGGCGACGTGTGGCGCGCGAACTTCTACCGCATCGACCGCTCGGAGCCGGTCGACCGACCGGAGATGACGTCGTGGTCCACGATAGGGACGCACAACTTCCACGACTCGGGCGCGTTCGGGTACATCGAATTCGGCGGTGTTCCTGAAGGCATGGGCAACCGCTAGGGGGTGAGCGTCATGCGCCCTGTCGTGGCGAAGGGGGCGCCACCGCCGACTGGCGTCGCTGCGAACCGGTAGAAGTACAGACCCGCCGACGCGACATCACCGCGCTCGTTGTGGCCGTCCCAGTGGATTGCGCGCGCCCTGGCGCCGTAGCGGCCGCCCGCGAGTATCGCCGACTCGATCGTACGCACCAGCCGCCCCGCGACATCGTATATGGACACCTCGACGCGCGATGTCTCGGCCAACTCGAACGGTATCCACGTCTCCGGGTTGAACGGATTCGGGAAGCTCTGCCCGACGCCGGTGACGTACGCGTCGGCGGCCTGCGGCGGCTGTGGCTGCGATGTCACGGGGTCGCTCACGTACAGGGCCCCGTCGTCCTCCCTGCGGAACACGTGCACCCGGTCGACATCCGACACGTACAGCCTCGGCCCCTCCAACGCCACGCCGGTCACCCAGCGGAACGAACGCTCGCGGAAGAGCAGTGCGGGGGACACGGCGTTCCTCGCGTCCCAGCCCGCCACGGTCGTCTCACCCCCCGCGAAGACGCGGCCGTTCCGCGTCGCGAGCGCGCGGACATCGAACTGCGCGTCCCATCGGGCCATCTCGGTCGGTTGGCGCGGGTCGGACACGTCGTAGACGATCACGTCCGCGCCCGCGCCGACGAACAGCGTGTCGTTGTGCCGCACGATGGCTCGCGCGTTTCGCGCATCGCGGATTCTGGCGAGGAAGATGGGAGCCGCGGGAGCGGAGATGTCGTACAGCTCGAAGCCGTCCTCGGCCGCTGCGATGGAGAGCAAGTCGTCGTAGACCGAAACCGAGACGCTATAGCCGCCAACGGACAGCGTGCGGCCCCGCTGAGGACGCGGGCCGGTCACGTCGTGGACGAGGACGTTGCCTGCTGCGACGTACGCCTGCGTGCCGTCGTCGGAGAGCGCGACGCCCGACGCTGGCTCCGACGTCGTGGTCGCCGCGCCAACGATGGGTCGCGCGATGTTCGTGAGATCGACGACCTCCAGCCCCGCGGTGGTCGCGACGTACGCGAGCGTTCCACGCGCGGCGACATCCTGCGCGTCCCCGCGCGTGGGCACGTGAGCCAGAACCCCTGACCGCTCCGCGACCGCCAAGCCGCCTGGCCCGTTCGCCACGTACACACGGCGGCCGTTGGCGCGCGCTTTCCCGCTCAGCCCGGACGTGTCCACGTGTGACACGTACTGCGGGGCCCGCATGTCGCTAACATTCATGACGGCGACGCCCGCTCGGCCATCCGCCAGATATGCCCACGGGCCGTCCAGCGCGACGGCGTGCGCCGAGCCGCGCGTCGGCACGCGGCCGATCGTCCTCGGTTCCCCCGAGATGTCGACGAGGCGCATCCCCGCTTCGCTCTCCGCTGTGACGAGTATGTCGTCCCGTACGACCATGTCGCGCGGTTGCGCGGTCGTGCTCATGCTGATCGCTATCTCCGAGGCGTTGGGGTTCGCCGTGTCGATGCCGACCAACACGCCGGACCCGCCCCACACCAAGCCGCGATGCGGCGCTGCGCCGAGGACGATCAGTTCGAGCAGGCCCTCCTGGGGCATCGCCGGCATGTCCGCGATCGAGAACACACGGAAGCCGTTTCCGCCATCGCTGGCGTAGAGTCGGTCTTGGGCGGCGCGCAGGAAGTGTCCAGTGCCGGAGAAGAGCGCCTGCACGAGCCTCGGATCGGCCGGCGCGGAGACGTCGTAGGCGCGCAGTCCAGCGCGCGCGTCGAGCACGAACAGGTGACCGCCATACAGCGCCAGATGGGCGGCGTTCCCGCCTTGTCGGACGCGCCCGAGGGTACTCCCATCGGCCGCGTCGTAGATGCCTACGCCCGCCGTGTCCTCGGCCACGTAGACCGTTGCCCCGTCCGTGGCGACGTCCCGCGCTTCGCCCGCCGTGCCGATGAAGTGGGCGAGGGCGAGGTCGGCCGGGTCACTGCGATCGAACTTCACTACGCCCCATCCTGCCGCTGCCCAAAGACCGTCCGGCGACAGTGCGATGCGTCGCACGACCGCAGCCACCGGGAGCGCGCCCTGTGGCGTCAGCGCGCCCGCGCCAGCCCGCCGGGCGGGCGTCGGCACGTCGACCCGGAGCCGCGTCACGGCCGGGTCGGCCCGCACGATGACCGGTCCCCCGGCCCCAGGGACGCCGCCGTCTCCCTGTTCGACGCGATACGACAGCTCCTGCGCGACCGGTGTTGTCAGAACCAGCGTGTACGTTTCCCCGGCAACGGCGTCCGGTATGCGCAACAAGGCCGCGCCATCGTCGACGAACGGCACAGGCAGGTAGTCACGTGTCCGTGATCGCCAGACGCTCGCGTTGTAGGCCGACCCTACGTCGCCGTCGACGCCGAAGGTGAGAGGACCTGCGGGCGCCCGCGAGAACTCCACGTAAGACACGGACCACTCACGGAGGTCCACGCTCCCCACCGACGGATAGGCGCTTCGCTTGGCCACCCTCACCGAAGGCACCGAGAAGTCGACGGGCACGGAGCGATAGCCTGCCAACGGCGAGAGGCCGCGGTTGTTGAGCAGGTTCGCCAACGCCCACGTCGGGAAGATGTCCGCGACCCGCTCCGACCTCCCTATCTCGGCCAACGCCGCGTCGATTCCCGCGACCCCGCGTAGAGGGATGCGGCCGTACGCCTCCGCGAACTGCCTGCCTCCGTAATGGTCGTGCAAGTACATGAGCAACAGGTAGCTGCCGCCGTACCACGTGCCGAAGGTGTTGTCCGACGTGAGCGACTGGGGAGGCGTGTTGAGGTATTCGCGGAGGAACAAGCCATGGATGTTCCGGTAGATCGCCCATTCGGCGAAGGCTCCGCGGCCCTCCTCGAGCCACCGTTCGTCCGTAGTGCCGCCGCGCTGCCGCCAGTTCAGGAGGTGGGTGAACTCGTGGGCGACGAGGTTGATGAAGCGGAACCAATCGTAGTCGCGGAGGGCGAAGACGTCGATATAGATCATCTCACGCGCGTTGCTTTCGCGCTCGAGAGGCAGTTCATCCACCTGGGAGAAGTACCCGCCGAAGCCGGCAGACGTGTTGTTCGCGGCGACGTCGTGCAGGAGGACGGTGATGCGTGCGTCGCCGTCCACGCCGGGCAGCCACTCGCTACCAAACCACGCGCGCACCTGCGGATAGATGACGTTGTCGAACTCGGTCGACAGTTGCCTCAGTCTGGCCATGTTCAGCGTGTTGACGCGTTCGTCGTCGACCCAGTAGGAGGCGTGCCGTCCCACGTGGCGCAGTGTCGCCTGCGCGCGGCCGTCCGGGATGTGTGTGAAGAACGTGTCCTTGTCGCCTACGCTCGCCGGCCGCGCAGCGGGGGCGGATCGGAACTCTCCGCCGGTTGGCAGATCACGGTTCGCTTGGAGGGACCACGTTCCGCAATCCGTCTGCGCCCTCGCCAGCAACGGCCAGACGAGGAGTAGAACGGCGGCGCGGCGTAGGAGCGACATGGATTCGTCCGCACGAAGGGTCGGGGCGGCTCTCATATAGAGATACTGCCCGGCGACGTCGGAACTCAACAGGCCGCCGCTACTGATTGTCGTCCGTGATGCCGGGCCAGTCGTCCGTGCGGAACGGCCGCGCAGGCAAGCCGCTGTCGTTGGTGAGGTTGCAGAGCGGATTGCTCGCCCACGCGTAGCGCACGGCCGCGGGATGCCGAACCAGGTCGCTGTGCACGACCACGGTGTCACCCTCGATCGTGGCCTGTGCCCAGCGGAACTTCCGGTCGGCCCCCGCGATGGCGAATCCAGCAAGGGGCTTCCCACCCACGGTGGCGAGGCCGGAGCCGACGTTCTCGAACGAGATGCGTATGGCCGCTTCCTCCGCCTCCTCCACCATGCCCGCATAGGTCGGGCCGGAGTCGAGGACATCTCTACCGTAGGCAACGCGGAGGGCGTTCAGCGCCAACCGCGCGCCGACATCGCGCTTGTTCGGCGGGTGGATGTCGTCGGCGTCGCCGATGTCTAACGTGACCGTCAGACCGGTGTTCTCCAGTTCCAGCGCGGCCGCCTGCGCCTCGCGGATTTCCGCCCACATGTCGTCTTCGGGTTCTTCGGGCGGCAGGAGCCAGTCGGGAAGCTGGACGACGAGGAACGGGAAGGCGCCGATATCCCACGCCTCGCGCCAGTCGTTGATGAGAGCGTGCAGCAGACCACGGTACGCGTACGATAGGCTGCTGATCGCGTTCGATTCGCCCTGATACCACAGCGCGCCACGTATCGCGTACGGGACCACGGGGGCGATCATGCCGTTATACATCCCGGCCGGACGATTCGCCTGCTCGCGAGGGTCGGCGGGAGGAGTGGGCGCGGCCGGGAATTCGCCGCCGCCTTGCATCGCGGTGCGCATCCCTACACGGTATTCGTGCGTGCGCCAGGGCATGTCGGTCATCCCGCCCTCGTACGCTCGCAACGCGTTGTCATAGCGCGCGAGGCCCGCCGCGAACGCCTCGTCGGACTCCAACCTCGGGCGGCTTATCCACGCCTCGATCCACGAGCCACCCCAGGAGGCGTTGATAAGACCGACAGGGACGCCCAACTCCCGCCGGAGATGGCGCCCAAAGTGGTACGCGACCGCGCTGAAGCCATGCGCAGCTTCCGGGGTGCACGGCGTCCACGGTCCGTCGACGCGGTCGGTCGGCTCGTGGAACATCACCCGGGGACACGTGAACAGCCGTAGGTCAGGGTCGGTCGCCGCCGGGAGGTACTCGGCGACGCGCAGGGACGCCGACATCGGCCATTCCATGTTGGATTGGCCGGCCGCGATCCACACCTCGCCGACCATGACGTTCGTGAGAGCGACGGACTCCGCGCCACGCACCACCATCTCATGTGGGCCACCGGCCGAGAGCGGTGGTAGCGTTGCGCGCCATGCGCCCTCCGCGTCGGCTTCCCCGTCGGCCGTGGCTCCGGCAAGTTCCACGGTCACCGATTCCCCCGGGTTTGCCGTCCCCCATACAGGCACGTCGACGTCTCTCTGCAACACCATGTGGTCGGTGAAGACGTCGGCGACGGTCGGTCGCGCCCAGGCTCGTCGGGCGGCGAGAGCTGTCAGCGCGAAGACCACGACCGTGGCGACAATGTAGGGCAGGCCGATGAGGAGCATCAGCGTCTCCGGGATTACGCGTGGAACAGCCGCACGAGGGACAGCACATTCTGTCAGGCCGGGACGCGTGGGGCAACGGCGCTCGTCGAGGCGAGCAGGGAGGGCGCGCTTGGTGGCGCGTGGACCCCATCTCCATCTACCCCTGCAAGGGGAGTACGCGCAACGGTTTCGCGACCGGACGGAAGTTGGGAATCAGGTCGTCAGGGAGTGCTGGGGCCGGTCTTCGCGCGTGTCCGCGCTCGCACACGCCGACCGACTATCGGCGCGCCTCGCCTACGCGCCGGACACGACGGCGAGCGGGGTCTCGCCACGCTCCACGCGCGCGATGTTCTCGAAGATGAACTGACCGCGTCGCGCCCATGTGTCGAATGTGATACCTGCGGTGTGTGGGGTCAGCGTGACGTTGTTCATCCTTAGAAGCGGGTTGTCCGTGGAGGGCGGCTCGCGTTCGAGAACGTCCAACGCCGCGCCAGCGATTCCGCCCGCGCGCAGGGCTTCTATCAGCGCCGCTTCGTCCACCACACGTCCCCGGCACGTATTGACGAGGATCGCCGACGACTTCATGCGCTCCAGCGCCGCGGCGCCGATCAGCCCGTCCGTCGATGGCGCGAGTGGAACGTGTAGCGTCACCACGTCGGACGCGGCAAGCAGGTCGGGCAGGTCGACGCGTCGGATGCCCAGGTCCGCATCACGCGCCAGGTCCGCCGGAGCTTCGTCCGCGTAGATCACGTTCGCGCCGAACGCGCGCGCTAGTCGCGCGACCTTGGTCCCTATATTCCCCAGGCCGATGATCCCGACCGTCTTCCCGTCCACCGTGTAGGTGGAGCGCGCGACGGGTACATCGAGGGTCGGGTCGGCGCGCATCTTCCGGTCGAGTTCGACCATGCGTCGGTACTGCGCCAGGATAAGCGCGACGGTGTGCTCGGCGACGTCCGTGGAGTTCGTGCCGCCGTTGTTCGCCACCGGGATCCCCAACTCACGGCAGAGCGGGAGCGGCATGTGCTCGTAACCGGCGCTGACAAGCTGGATCAGGCGGAGGCTCTTCCCCGCGCGCAGGAGCGGCTCCGTTATGCGCCCCGGGAAGAGGATCAGGTAGTCCACCTCGGCGACGATGGGCGACTTCTCGTCGTCGGAGAGGGACATCGCGTGGGTCGTGACGCGGTAGCTCGCCGGGGCATGTCGCGTGATCTCGGCCGCGATGTCCGCGTCCTGATGCGTGAAGTAGGCGACGTTAGGCATCCGCTACGGCGCCTTTGCTTCCGGGAACGGGGAAGGCACAAACGGCGTGGGAACGACTTCAACCCACGCGAAGCCGTCGGCCGCCGCGGCACGCAAGCGCGAGCCAGCCTCGGCGAACTGCGTCCGCGCGTAACCCAGGCCGATCATGGCTCCGAGCGTTGGCGAATGAGCAAGGCTCGTGACGAAGCCCCGGGCCTTGCTGTCGTCGCCTTCCTCAAACAGTTCCGCCCGCAACTCCACCGTCGGCTCGCCGTCGAAGCGGAGCCCGACGAGTAGCTTGTTGGGATGGCCACGGTAGTGCATGCGCGCGACGATCTCCTGCCCGACGTAGCAGCCCTTCTCGAAGTCGATGGCCTGGTACAGCCCGGCTTCGAGAGGAATGATGTCTTCGTCGGTATCCATGCCGTACCGCGCGATGGCCGCCTCGATGCGCAATGCTTCCAACGCATCGGCGCCGACCTCGGCGACACCGTCCGCCGTCAGCGTGGCCCACAGCGCTTCTCCGGCGTCACGCGCGATCCAGAGGTCGTACCCCATCTCGCCCGTGCGGTTCCGGCACGCGATCGTCACATCGCCGTCGTCCGTCGTGGCGGTCAGCGACGCGTGTTCTTCGAGCCCCCCGACATCGACCGAGAGGCGGTCGGAGAGACGCGCGGCCGCGGCCGGCCCCGCGATGCCGAACAGCGACCACGCGTCGGCCTCGTCGCTGATGGCCGCGTCTTCGGAGATCAGGAAGCGGTCGAGCCGCTCGGCCAGCGCCGCGCCTAGTCCCGGCTCGGTGTCGACCAGGAGGTCCTCTTCACGGACGATCAGACGGTAGTCGCCGAGCATCTTCCCGCGATCCGTGAGCACCGCGCCGAGGTTGCCCGCGCCGACGGACAGTCCTTCGACATCGTTGGAGCCCATGCCGTGGAACCAAGTCGCGCGCTCCGAGCCGGTCACGCGGAGTTTGCCACGGTCCGACAGGTCGAAGACGCCGAGGCCTCCGCGCACTGCCGCGACCTGTTCCGCAACGCTCGTATCGACGGTAGCGATTGCCATTCGGTCACTCACTCTCGGGTCGCGAGTCGCGGAAGACCATCTTGATGGGCACGCCATGGAAGTCGAACTCCTCGCGTAGGCGGCGGATCAGGTAGGCCTCGTAACTCGGCTGGATCTCCCTGGGATACGACGTGAACACCACGAACGTCGGCGGCAACACCTCGGCTTGGGTGATGTACTTCAGCGCCGGCCGCCGTCCTCCGCCTATTGCCCGCGGGCTCTGCTCCATTGTAACCGAGGCGAGGAACTCGTTGAGCAGCGGCGTTGGGATGCGCGTGCTGCCCGTGCGGTACAACTGCTGACTCAGCTCCAGCAGCGACTCGATACGCTGCTTCGTGAGAGCGGACGTGAACACGATCGGCAGGTAGTCCAGGGCGCGGAACTCGTGGCGAATCCACTCGGAGTACTCGTTGAAGGTGTCGTTGTCCTTCTCGACCAAGTCCCACTTGTTGGCGACGAGGATACACAGCTTGCCGTAGCGCGCCACAAACCCGGCGATGGTCTTGTCCTGGTGGGACATCTCCGTGGTGACGTCCAAGACGAGCCACGACACGTCGCTCTGCTGGATGCTTCGGGTCGCGCGCAGCACCGAGTGCTGCTCGATGCCGCCGTCGTCGATCTTGGCTTTGCGACGCATCCCCGCCGTGTCGATCAACTCGAAGGACGCATTCTGCCATTCGAACTGCTCGTTGATGGCGTCACGCGTCGTGCCAGGCCGGGAGTCGACGATGACGCGTTCCTCGCCGATGAGCGCATTTACGATGGACGACTTCCCGGCGTTCGGCCGGCCGACGATGGCGACGCGCAACGGTTGGATGACGTCGTCCTCGGCCTCCTCCTCGCCGCGCTCCTCGTCGGTTGGGAGACGTCTGACCGTCGCATCCATGAGGTTGCGGAGACCCCGGCGGTGGATTGATGACACCGGCACGACCTCGTCGAAGCCGAGTTCGTACATCTCCGCGGCATCCAACTCGATGCCTTCGTGGTCGGCCTTGTGCGCGACGGCTACCACCGGCTTGCTGATCCGATGAAGCATCTCCGCCACTGTTCGGTCGGCGGGCGATATCCCCTCGATCGTGTCGAGCACGAGCCACACGAGTGACGCCTCGCGCACCGCGATATCGACCTGCGCCCGGACCTGGTCGATCATCGGGTCGTCGGGGTTGAAGATGACACCCCCTGTGTCCACGATCTTGAAGGAAGCGCCGCTCCACTCGACGGGCGCGTACAGACGGTCGCGCGTTACGCCCGGTATGTCGTCCACAACGGCGAGAAACTTGCCCACGACCCGGTTGAAGAGCGACGACTTGCCGACGTTCGGCCGTCCAACGATAGCTACTACGGGAACACTCACTGCTAACCCAATCTCAGAACGTACGCGCCCAACGCACGTGCCATCGCGCCCTTGCGCCTGAGCGCAGAGCGCGCGCGACCCGCACGCGTAGCGCGTTCTCCAGCAGAATCCCATACCCCACCGAGGCATGAACTGCTGTTGTGTCCGAACCCAACCCGGCGCCCCAGACGCGTGCCGCGTCCGCAAACACCAGCCCAAACGTGCCGCTGAAGAAGTGACGTCGATACTCGACATTCGTTAGCCACCCGTTCGGGCCGACGAATGCGTGCCGTTCGTATCCCCTCAACGACCCCGAGCCACCCCATACCACCTGCCGTTGCAGCGGGGGATCACCGCCCGCGAGGACGACCCGCAGACGCGCGTTCACGAAGTCGTCTCCGAAACGGAAGTACGCGCGCGTGTGCGACTGCACGCGCGTGAACGCGAAGTCCGACCCGAGCCCCGGCAGCGACCGCTCGACAGCCACGGACTGCGCCCACCCTTCGGTGAACACCGGCCCGTTGCGGCCGTCGAATTCGTACTCGGCCGTGATCGCCCGCAACCGCCCGGGAGTCGCAGGCATGTTCGCCTCAGAGCCACCGCGCGGCGCGAACAGGCTCCACCCGCTCGCCGTGGTCATGCTCACGTGCCTCTCCGCGACGACTCGCGTCGTCACGGTGTGCCGCGTGTCCTCCGTCTGCGCGCGGACGGACAACTCCGAGCCGAGCCGTTCGTGGTAGTCCCGGTAGTCGGCGCCGTAGGTCATCGCGAGGAACGTCTGTTCCGCGTTGTTCGGCATGACGTCGATGTCACGGGGCGCCAGCCATCGCTGCCGGAGCGCCGTCGCGACGATCTCGTGCCGCCGCCGGACGAACCATCGGGCCTCGGCGCCGTAGCGGTGCTGCCACCGGTCGTTCCCGAAGGCGTATCGCGCCTCGGCGAAGAAGCGGCCCTTCGGGTCCGAGCGAATGTCGGCTCGGCGCCACCAGTCGCGCCGCAACCCCCACGCCCAACCGGAGACGCGGTTGAACGCCGCGGACAACTCCGTCAGCCCTTCCAACTCCGTGTGCTCGACGACATCGATGAGCAACACGCGGCGGTCGCCTTCTTTCTCGACACTCCACTCGACGCTGCGGAAGTACGGCAACACGCCCTGCATCACACGGACCGCGTTCTTGATGTCGTCTGGGCCTTGCCCGAGGGCGTTCAGGATCTCGTTCTCGCCGATGCCCCTGTTGCCCACGATCCTGACGGCGTCAACCGGTCCTCGCTCCGGCGCGTCCCGATCGATGTACCGCGTGGTGGCGCGCAGGGGCAGGGGACACGCTGTCAGCGCGGCAATCGCCACTAGGATGCCGACGCGCGCCCTCCTGCCCATGCACTGCCCCCGTCAGTCATCGACGTCCGGCGCGTCTACGATCATGTGCACCTCGTCCAACTGTTCCGGCGACACCGACGAGGGGGCATCTGTGACAAGGCACGTCCCCGTCTGCGTCTTGGGGAACGCCATCACCTCGCGGATGGACGGCTCTTCAGCTAGGAGCATCACCAGGCGGTCGAGACCGCAGGCGATCCCACCGTGCGGAGGCGTGCCGTACTTCAGCGCGTCCAGGAAGAACCCGAAGCGCTCTTGCTGGTCCTCCGGGCTGATATTGAGAAGGTCGAACACCTTCGTCTGCACCGCGCGGTCGTGGATACGAATGCTGCCGCCCCACACCTCTTCGCCGTTCACGGAGAGGTCGTACGCGAGGGAAAGCACCGCGGCAGGATCGCTATCGAGGAGCGGCACGTCCTCGGGACGCGGCTGCGTGAAGGGGTGATGCTCGGATGCCCACCGGTCGTTGTCGGGATCGTGGTGGAAGAGCGGGAAGTCCACGACCCAGGCGAACTCGTATCGGCCTTCCTCGATGAGGTCGAGGCGTTCGGCCAACTCGATACGCAGCGCGCCGAGAGCTTCGTGGGTCACCTTGGGCGTGTCGGCGACAAACATCAGCATGTCGCCCGGCTTCGCGTCCATGCGCTCCGGTAGCGCAGCGAGCGTCTCGTCCGGGAAGAATCGCGCGATGGGCGAGTCGATCCCCTCCTCGGTGACGCGCATCCACGCGAGGCCCTTCGCGCCGTGACGGCTCACGAACTTCGTGAGGTCGTCTATCTGGCTGCGTGACAGGGACGTGCCGCCGGGGACGGTGATGCCCTTGATGAGCCCCTTGTTCTCCAGCACGGTCTGGAACACGCGGAACTCCGCCGTCGCCGCCAGGTCGCCGATGTCGACGAGTTCCATTCCAAAGCGCAGGTCGGGCTTGTCGGAACCGTACTTTCCGATTGCTTCGGCGTGTGGAATGCGACGGAACGACGTCGGTATGTCCACGTCGATGAGCTTCCAGAGTTCCCGCATACACCCTTCGACAACGGCGAACACGTCGTCCTGGGTGACGAAGGACATCTCGACGTCGATCTGCGTGAACTCCGCCTGACGGTTCGACCGCGCGTCTTCGTCGCGGAAGCACTTCACGATCTGGTAGTAGCGGTCCACGCCGGCGATCATGAGCATCTGCTTGAAGAGCTGCGGGCTCTGCGGCAGGGCGTAGAACTGCCCTGGACTCACACGGCTGGGCACGAGGTAATCCCGTGCGCCTTCGGGCGTGCTCTTCGTCAGGACCGGGGTTTCGACGTCGAGGAATCCGTTCGCGTCCATGTATTCGCGGACGGTCTGCGTCACGCGGTGTCGCAGTTGCAGGAGTTTCGCGATCTTCGGGCGGCGCAGGTCGAGGTAGCGGTAGCGCATCCGCACCTCTTCGTCGACGTTCGCGTCGTCCTCAATGAGGAAAGGCGGCGTCTCGGCGACGTTCAGGATGTCGAGTTGCGAGACGGCGATCTCCACTTCGCCGGTCGGCAGGTTTGGGTTCGTCGCGCCTTCCATGCGGTCGCGCACGACGCCCTTGGCGCCGAGGACGAACTCGTTGCGTATGCGCCTGGCCTCTTCGTGCGCCTTCGCGTCTATCTGCGGGTCGAACACCAACTGGACGAGACCCGAACGGTCGCGCAGGTCGATGAAGATGCAGCCGCCGTGATCTCGTCGCGTCTGCACCCACCCGGTTACGGTGGACTCGGACCCGACGTCCGGTCGTCGGAGGTCGCCACAATACGACGTACGATGGATCAGCATTACTCGGAGCTTTCTCTATGTGCGACACACTGGGAAACGGGATGACCGGTGGTGGTCAGGGATTAGAGCGTGCCGATAGGCGGGAGGCCAGCTCCGCCAACGGCACGGTCTCCTGAGATTGGTCATCCATGTTCCGCACGGTCGCCTCCTGTTGGGCGATCTCGTCCTCGCCCAAGACGACCACATACGGAACCCGGAGTTGGTTCGCGGTCTTCATCTGCGCACGCACGCTGCGTCCCTGGTGATCCATCTCCGCGCGCATTCCCGCGCGTCTCAGCGCGGTGAGCGCCTCGAACGCGGTCTCGCGGGTGTCGTCGCCGATGGTGACCACGTACACGTCGTGCCTCGAGCCTTCGTCGATGGCGACATCCTGCTCGCGCATCGCCAGTATCAGCCGGTCCAGCCCGGCGGCAAAGCCGATGCCTGGGACCGCCTGTCCGCCGACTTCGGACACCAAGTCATCGTAACGGCCGCCCGCAAGGATCGCGTCCTGCGCGCCAAGCCCGTCCGTGGTGATCTCGAACACGGTCCGCGTGTAGTAGTCGAGTCCCCGCACGATGTATGGGTCCACCTCATACGGCACGCCGGACTTGTCCAGTAACCGCCGCACGGCCTCGAAGTGCTCGACGGACTCGGACGACAGGTGGTCGGCGACCTTGGGCGCGTCTGCGAGCATCTCCCTGGTGCGCGCGTCCTTGCTGTCGAGCATGCGCAAGGGGTTGGCCTCGAATCGCTCCTGGTCCCGGCCGCCGAGATCCGCAAGGCGCGGTCGGATGTAGTCCTTGAGCTTCTCGATGTACGCGGGGCGCTCCTCGTTCCCGATGCTGTTGAGGCGGATCTCCACGGGCTTGATGCCGAGGGCGGCCACGAACTCGTAGGCGCACACGAGCACTTCCGCGTCGATCAGAGGGTCGGACACCCCGAAAGCCTCAATGCCCGCCTGCCAGAACTCGCGGTATCGTCCGGCCTGTGGGCGCTCGTAGCGGAACATTGGCCCCACGTAATACAGCTTGTGCACGGGCGACTGCTTGAACAGATTCTGTTCCAGGCAGGCGCGAACGACCCCGGCGGTGCCTTCGGGCCGCAACGTTACACTGCGTCCGCCGCGGTCATCGAAGGTGTACATCTCCTTCGACACGATGTCCGTGGCCTCGCCGATTCCGCGCACGAACAGCTCCGTACGCTCGAACATGGGAGTGCGTATCTCGCCGTAGCCAAAGCGCGCGAACACCTCGTGAGCCGCCTGCTCGACGCGTTGCTGCGCAACCATGTCCTCAGGCAGCAAGTCTCGTGTTCCGCGAACCTTCGCGATACTCACTCGTCGGAGCCCCGTTCCTCGAAATCGGCCTCGGAGAACGCGTGTGCGGTGAACGTCTCGATCGTCGTCGCCGGATCCTCGAACGCGCGTGGGTCCAGACCGGCTTTGAGACAAGTATAGGCTAGGAATTGACGGCGATTCCAGGCTTGTTCCGTGGCGACCTGTGGCAGGAGCAACCCCTGCTTTTGGCCCTGCCGAACGATGAGCCCGTGACGCCCTACCTCAATCGTCTCCAGGTCCGTGACACGCCGAGGGCGCGTCAGGACGGATATCTCGACTTCCAGCAGCGGGGCCTCCTCCGCCGTGACGGTCGGGAACCGTGGATCTTCGGTCGCGGCCGCGATCGCCATACGGGGGATGGTTTCGGACAGGCGCTCACTGGTTACGATGACTCCGATGCAGCCACGCAGTGAGCCTCCGCCCTTAAGCGTGACGAAGACGCCGCGTCGGTCGGCGAAGTGGGCCACGAGATCGTCCGTGAAGCTGTACGCCTCGATGGACGCCGCATCGCGGCCGTGGATGTGTCGGGTCATCGCGTCGCGGGCGACGTGCAGCATGGCGCGCTGCGCATTCGCCGGGACATCCCCGTCCTGAGCGAGCGGTTGCACCGGCGCGGGCCGAGAGCGTTCCGCTGCGCCCAGTTCGACAGTCTCCTCGCGACCGGCGTCTACGAACGCGGCCGCCACGTATCCCACGACCTGATCTCGCTGTCCGCCCTCGACATCGCCGGAGTTCGCGTACATCAGGCTCTGTAGGCCGGTCGCGCCGGTCTGCTGCGCGTGGCGGATGCCGCTCACCACGGGCCCTAGGCCGCACATCGCGGTGCGCAGGTTGCGGATGCTCCGCGACAGGTAGGCGTCGGACCGCGCGCGCACCTCGTCCGGGTCGAATGACTCCATGGCCTCGACCATCGCGGTGTCAGAGGCGGTCGCGTCTTCGTAGCCGGGGTAGTGCGCCAGATCGGTGGTGGTCAGCACCAGCGCGTTGCGCCCTTCGACGGCACGGGTCAGCGCGTCTGCGAGCAGGGAGCAGTTGGCGTCGGAGAAGTCGGCCATGACGATGGGCGCGATGCGGAAGTCGGTCAGCAGCCGCTGTAGGAAGGGCAACTGCACCTCCAGGCCGTGCTCCGGGGCGTGGATATCGGTATTGTCGTCAATGTGCGGGCTTGCGGCGATGAGAGCGGCGCACATGTCCTCGTCGACCGGCACGGAACCCAGAGGCGTGCGGAACGTGCCTCGCCCGTGCACGGCGACGCCATCAAAGCTGAAATGGTGGCTTGGCCCCACGAGCACGACGGTGTCGTAGGACCGTCCACGGAGATGCTTCAGCGCCGCGGCCGCGACGCCGCCCGAGTACACGTACCCCGCGTGCGGCGTGACGACTCCCGCCAGCGCGCCGGTCAGCGGCACATCCGGCGCGTCGTCGAGCATGCGGTCCACTTGCGTCTGCAACTGGGCGGCCGACGCGGGGTAGAACGTGCCCGCGACCGCCCACGGTCGGTCATAGGGCGCCGACGTCGCGCTACTCCTCATCGCCTTCCTCGCTCGCGGCGTCGTCCGCGTCCTCGCCGGCATCGTCGTCCACAGGTGGCGGCGCGTTCTGCATACGCACGAACGTCATGCGCAGTTGGTACAGGACGTTCTCCATGTAGATCTTCTCGGGGGCGGTCAGATTGCCGTCGGTCTTTTGCTCGATGATGGTGAGCAGGTCGATGGCGTGCTTGGCGTAGACGAGGTCGACGACAGGCGCCTCCGTCTGCGGGTGGTTGATCGCGCCGAGCGCCATGTACGCCTGGCTCGCCAGGAAATCCACGAGCGCGTTGAAGTCCGCCTCGCGGAGATGCCGTTCCGCGCCACCCGTTTCGTCAGCCATTGTCGTCCCCTTCAGTGCCGCCCGCAGTGCCTACTTCCCGTTGGTTCCGTTCCGGTCGCGTTCCCCCGTGCGCTTCGCGATGATGCGCACGCGCTGCACGCTTCGCTCGTCCGCCGCCAGCACGATCACCATCACGTCGTCGGTCTCCGCGACATCGCTCACGGAGGGGATTCGGTCGAGTTGCTGGATGACGAATCCGGCGATCGTCTCGTAGTCGCCGTCCGGTATCTCGGCGTCGACTTTCTCCAGTTCCTCGTTGAGCGCGTCTACCTCTGTCTTGCCGTCGCATTCGATGGTGCGCGTCAGTTCGTTGACCTCGTAGTCGTCGTCCTCGTCGTCGCGCTCGTCGCGTATCTCGCCGACGATCTCCTCGACGAGATCCTCCATCGTGACGAGGCCGATAATGCCGCCGTATTCGTCCACCACGAACGCCATCGGATTGTGCCGGAACCTCAGCTCCGCCAGGAGGGTCGCCACGCGCTTCGTCTCCGGCACGAACTGGAGATCCCGGCGGATCACTGGATCGATGGTCTCGGGCGGCGTCTCCGCGTAGATGACGTCCAATACGTAGACCACGCCGACGATGTTGTCCACGCGTTCGCGATACACGGGGATGCGCGAGTACCCGCATTCCGCGACCTGCGCCATGAACTCCGTCACGTTCGCGCCTTCCTCCAGCGAGATGATGTCCGTGAACGGCCGCATGACCTGCTCGACGCGCTGCTCGTATGTCTCCAACACGCCGTGGATCATGCGCCGGTGTTCGAGTTCCAGCACGCCCTCGTCCTCGCCCATCTCGGCGAGCAGACGCAGATCCTCGCGCGTGACGATGTGCACCTCGCCCTTCTGTCCTGTCAGTCGCATGAACAGCAGCGAGACGCCCAACACGGCGTGAACGACCGGTCGGAACAGCCAGTCGGTCATCGCGAGCAGTCTGCTCGCGCGTAGGAGCACGAAGTCCGGATGTGCGCGGCCGATGGATTTCGGGATGATCTCGCCGATGAGCAGGATCAGCGGCGTCATGATGAGCGTGTTGAGGGCGCCGCGCGTCTCGGGCGTGAGACCCTCGGTCGTGCGGGTCAGCAGGACAAGCGACGACGATGCGGCGACAACCGTGGCGATATTCGTGCCGAGGAGGATCGCGGCCTGAGTCCGTTCGCGGGGTCCACAGACGGCGACGGCGGTTCGGGCGGCGCGGTTTCCTTCGTCGGCGAGCGCCTGTAGCCGCGGCAGGTTCGCCGAGAGGAACGCAGTTTCCGCGCCTGCGAAGAAGCCCGTCGAGAACAACCCGATGATGCTCAACGCGACGAATAGGGAGAGAGGACCGGACATCGATCCGCCGACGCCGGTCGCGGCGAGGGCCGGGAGCGCAAACGCGCCGAGAACACACCACACGAGCAGCGCGACGCGCGGGACGACGCTGTAAGGGAGTGCTATCGACCTGCGCCTCACGACTCTCCCTCCGGCACGCCGCCCTCTCCGCTTGGCTCCTGACGCCGAACGACAACCTGCTGTATCCGTGTGCCACTCATCGTCCTCACCTCGAAGGCGAAGCCGTGTTCGTCTTCGGCGGCTTCTCCCACAGCCGGCAGCCTGCCGAAAAGCGTGTAGACGTACCCACCGAGGGTGTCGCCGCTCTCCGCGTCGAATGTCACGCGCAGAAGCCTGCCGGCGGTCCTCAGCGTGGTCTTGGCGGGGAAGTTCACGCCGTCACGCGTGAGCGCGTCCAGGTTGAGTTCACTGGCGAGTTCCGGCTCGGCCTGCTCGTCGTATTCGTCCATGATTTCGCCGACGATTTCCTCGACGATGTCCTCGAGTGTGACGACGCCCGCGGTACCGCCGTATTCGTCGAGCAGCAGCGCCATCTGCGTGCCTTCATTGGAGAAGTCCAGCAGCACGGCGTCGAGCCGCTTGGTCTCCGGCAGGAACAGCGGAGGACGGATCAGCGTCCCCTGATCAGTCGTGGCGGTTCCACCGGAAATGAGCGATTCGAGCGTCGCGTCGGCGATGTCGGAGCCGTACCACTGCGGGTAGTCCTTCACGTGAAAGATGCCCACGACGTTGTCCATACGGCCTTCGTAGACCGGCAGCCGCGAGTGCCCAACGCTCTCCGCGAGAGCCAGCACGTCTCGGACGCGCTCGTCCGTCTCCACGCAGACCATCTCTGTCCGCGGAACCATGACGTCCTTGGCCATCAGCTCGCGCAGCTCGAAGATGCGGTGGATCAGTTCCCTCTCGCCCTCCTCGATGGTGCCGGACGCCTCGCCGGTGCTGACCACGTCGCGAATCTCCTCCTCCGTGACAGCGTCGGCATCGTCGGCGGATGAGCCCAGAGTGCGCGCAACAAGGTCGACGACGAGCCGCATCACGCGTCGGATGGGCGTGAGCACAAACGCCGTCCCGGCCAGCGGCACCGCGATCAGCCGCGAGACGGTCTCGGCGTTTCGGATCGCGTAGGTTTTCGGCGCGATCTCCCCGAAGATCAGCAACACGACGGTCGTCACGACCATGGACAGAGTGAGCGTCACCCCGTCGCTCCAGGGCGCCCGTGCTCCCGCCGCGAGCGCGATAGAGGTCATCAGCGTCACGAACGCGGTGTTGACGAAGATGTTCCCGAGAAGCGACGTGATCAGGAGCCGGTTCGGGTTGTCGACGAACCGGACGATCGTCCGGTTGACGCGTGTGTCTTCCTCTCGGAGCCGCTGCACTTGGACCTTTGTAAGAGAGAAGACCGCGGTCTCAGCGCTCGAGAAGAACCCGGAGAGCACAAGAAGCACCCCAACCGGAATCAGGCTGAGGACTAGGCTAAGACTCGCGGGGTCATCCATGGATAGGCTCGCTCACGCCAGGGGGTGTCGTGGGAGTCTATGTGCTCGGCGCGGCATCGCGTAGCTTCGGGTTGGATTGGTGCCGCTCACGATCCCGTTCCGTGCGTCGTTCCATCTTCGCCAGGAAGGCGCTCTCGAGGTCGACCTCCGTCTGATTGGCGAGGCACAGGAGGACAAACAGGACGTCGGCCATCTCCTCACCCAAGTCGGCCGATTCGTCGGAGGGCTTGTTGCTCTGGTCGCCGTAGCGTCGAGCCATGACACGCGCGACCTCACCGACCTCCTCCATAAGGATCGCGGTGTTCGTAAGCTCGGAGAAATACCGCACCCCTATCGTTTGGACCCAGTCATCGACCAGCGTCTGCGCGTCGCTGAGAGAGAGCGTCATCCGCCGATCCCGTCCCGTCGATTCCGCACGCGCCGACCCAGACCATTATCACATAGGGGCATGCGACGCCACAAGCCTTGTCCGGCCGGCCTGTCACGGCTTGCGACCGCCGAAGACGGCCAGCTCCAGGAGACGCAGGTGGCAGTCCACGTCCGCGTACCCGAGCTCGCGGAGCCAACGGCACTGCTCGTCCACGGGCGCCAGGATGTTTGAGACCTTGTCCGGGCGGAAGTAGTACTCCTCCGCGACCTTCGACCGAGTCTTCTCGCCACCCGAGTTCCGATGATGAGCGTGCAGCGCGTCGATGAACAAGTCGTCGAAGATGCCCGTCACCCACGGTGTCGCGGACGCCACATGCTCCACGTTCAGGAAGACGCCGCCAGGCGCGAGCAGGTCGAGTATCTCCCCGTACAGCTCGCGCTTGCGGCTGTCGGTCTGATGGTGGATCGAGTAGCCGGACACGACCACGCCGAACGGCCCATAGGCTGCGATGCGCGAGACCCAGTCGTGCCGCCCGTAGTCGAGTTGCAGAAGCTGCGTGCGGCCCGCGTGGTCGCGAAGCCTCTCCGCGGCGGCGTCTAGCATAGGCTGAGAGAAGTCGACGAAGAGGCCGGTCGCGGATGGGTACGCGTCGAGGACGGCGGCCCCGAGCAACCCATCGCCGCAGCCAAGGTCCATAATCGCGTGGACGCTGGCGTCGCGCGCGGCGATCACGCGCAGCATGATGTCGATCTGTTCGGCCGCCAGCGGGATGGCGCCGCGGATCCCGTCGAGATACGCGGCGGCCAGCTCCGAAGATTGCCAGACGCGCGCGTCGTGGTCAGTTGATGGCAAGGAAGTTCCCCAGCAGCGACTTGCCCTCGTGGGTCAGGATCGACTCCGGGTGGAACTGCACGCCCCACACGGGCAGGTCACGGTGGCGCACGCCCATGATCTCGCCGTCGTCCTCGGCGGTCGCGGTCACCTCGAAGCACTCGGGCAGCGAATCCTGCTCCAGTACTAGTGAGTGGTAGCGCGTGGCCTCGAACGGCTGCGACAGGTCGTCGAACACGTCCTCGCCGTTGTGGCGGATCATCGACGTCTTGCCGTGCATGATGCGATTCGCGCGAATCACCCGCGCGCCGAACGCCTGCCCCACGCTCTGGTGGCCCAAACACACGCCGAGAAGCGGCACGCTCCCCGCGAAGCGTTGGATGGCTTCCACCGAGACGCCCGCTTCCGTCGGCGTGCACGGCCCGGGCGACACGACCACCTTCGAGGGCTCCAGGTCGACGAGTTCATCGACGGTCATCGCGTCGTTGCGGACGACCCGCAGATCCTGCCCAAGTTCGCCGAGGTACTGCACGAGGTTGTAGGTGAAGGAGTCGTAGTTGTCGATCATGAGGATCATGTCACGGCTCCTATTCCAGTCCCTCGTGGGCCATCTCGAGCGCCTTCAGGACGGCGCGCGCCTTGTTACAGGATTCCTGGTACTCCTTCTCCGGCACGGAATCCGCCACGATGCCCGCCCCCGCCTGCACGTAGGCGGTGTCGCCCTGCATCACGAGCGTGCGGATGGTGATGGCGGTGTCGGAGTTCCCGCTGAACGAGAAGTACCCCACCGCGCCGCCGTACGGGCCACGCCGGGTGGGCTCCAACTCGTCGATGATCTCCATCGCGCGGATTTTGGGCGCGCCGCTGAGTGTCCCGGCAGGGAACGACGCCCGGATGACGTCGAATGCCGTCTTGTCCTCCCGTAGGCGTCCCGTGACCGTCGACTCGATGTGCATCACGTGCGAATACCGTACGGCGTACATCATGCGGTCGGGTCGCACCGACCCGTACTCACACACCCGGCCGATGTCGTTGCGACCGAGATCGACGAGCATGACATGCTCCGCCCGTTCCTTCGGGTCGGCGAGCATCTCCTCTTCCGCCGCGACGTCCGCGGCCGGGGTTGAGCCACGCGGCGCCGTGCCGGCGAGGGGTCTCACCTCTACATGGCGGTCCTCGACGCGCGCCAGGGTCTCCGGCGACGCCCCGGCGATCTTCAGGTCGCCGAGTTGGAGGAAGTACATGTAAGGCGATGGGTTCACCGTGCGTAGCGCGCGGTAGAAGTCGAACGGCTCGACCGTGAGCGGGACGGAGAAACGCTGCGCGAACACCGTCTGGATGCAGTCCCCGGCAGCGACGTATTCGCGGATGCGTGAGACGGCGGCCTCGAACTCCTCGCGCGGCATGTTCGACCGTGGGTCGGGGCGCTCCCCAACTCCTCCTGTGCTCTTGCCGAGCCCCGGCAACGGACGACGCAGACGGTCGATCGTGGCTTCGACCTTCGCGACAGCCTCATCGTACGCCTGGTCCACATCCATGCCGTCTGCGAGGTGCGCGTTGGAGACGACCTTTACCTTGTGGAGCACGCGGTCGAAGACGAGCACCGTGTCCGTCAGCATGAAGACGGAGTCCGGGATCTCTGCGTCGTCGGTCGTGGTGTCTGGAATGTCCTCGAAGTTCCTGGCCATGTCGTAGCCGAGGAACCCCACGGCTCCGCCGTGGAAGGGCGGCAAGCCGGCGACCGGCACAGGCCGGAACCCGTCCATGACGGCTTCGAGTTCCGCGAACGGGTCCTCGACGGTTCGCGTCGCCGTCTCGCCCGTGTCGGGGTGGAGCGTCGTGACTTCGTTGCGGCGGACGGTTAGGACCATCGCAGGCTGGGAGCCGAGGAACGAGTAGCGAGCGATGTTCTCGCCGCCTTCGACGGATTCGAGCAGGAACCCGTAGTCGCCCTCGACGGTCTTGGCGAAGGCGGACACCGGCGTCTCCATGTCCGCGAGGATCTCGCGGTACACGGGGATCAGGTTGCCTTCGGTCGCTTTCTGTCGGAACTCCTCGCGCGTGGGCACGTACATCGTCATCTCCCGTAAACGTCGTCCGGGTTGACCAATCGGTCCTGGTTCTCCTCCGTGGCGCCGTCGGGAGAGATCGTCCGGAAGAAGCACGAGCGGTACCCCTCGTGGCATGCGGCGCCGGTCTGCTCCACCCGGATGAGCAGGCAATCACCGTCGCAGTCCATCGCTACGGAGCGCACCTTCTGCACGTGCCCGGACGTCTCTCCCTTGATCCAGTACTTCTGCCTGGACCGGCTCCAGAAGGTCACGCGTCCCGATTCGAGCGTGCGCCGGCACGCCTCGCGGTTCATCCACGCCATCATCAGCACGGCGCCGTTCTCGTCGTCCTGTACGATCGCGGGTACCAGGTCGTCATCGTCGTACTTCAGCTCGTCCAGAATCGACATCCCGTTGCTCCGTCCCCAAACGCGAAAACGCCGCAAGCCCTAATGTGTGCCTGCGGCGTTCGCTGAAAACTAGATACCGTATCGACTACCTAGCGCGCGGCACACTCCAATTCACTGCGCCAATGCCAATGACGCCAGAGAATGCCGTGTGTGTGGATGCGCGCGGGCATGTGTCGTGTCCTGTAATGTGCGCGAAGTCTATCACGGGCACTTGTGGCCGGTCAAGCTCCGAAGCCCTTCGAACGCGCCGGAAACCCACTTGGGATAGGCGGCGGGACGTGCTAAGATCGTCCGGCTTGCATTCTTCCCGTCAAGCTCGTCCGACCCGAGGTACCCATGGGCAATCCGTTCAAGCGCATCTTCGCGATCCGGCGGGAGGAACTTCCCACCGCGCTTCTGATGGCCTCGTACTTCTTCCTAGTCATCACCAGTTTCTGGCTGCTGAAGCCTATCAAGAAGGCGCTGTTCCTGGGCTACTACCACAAGGAAGCTCAGGACGGCCTCGACCTGGTCGGGTGGCATCTCGCGGGGCCGCAGGCGGAGCTGCTGGCGAAGCTTCTCAACATGGTGGTGGCGGTCGTCGCGGTGGTCGTGTTCACGTGGCTGGCGCGTCGATTCGTGCGGCAGCAGTTGACCACGATCTTCTCGTTGTTCTTCGCGGCGTGCTATCTCGTGTTCATACCTCTTATACCCAAGGATCTGACCGTCGCCGGTCACGATCTGGCCGTGTGGTCTTTCTACCTCTTTGGTGACCTGTTCAGCACCGTCATGGTCGTGACGTTCTTCGCGTTCCTTAACGACAGCGTGACTACTCAGCCGGTGACGCTGGTGCTGGCATGAATGGTTGACCGAGGATGG
>JABGQA010000012.1 GCA_018644665.1 Candidatus Poribacteria bacterium | reverse complement strand
ACTCGTTCCACCAGTCGTATTGGCCAGGTCGCTCTGGCTCGTGGATCAGCAGTAGGTCGATGGAATCCCGTTTCAGTAGCCGTAAGCTTTCGTCTACGGAGCGCCGCAGATGGTCCTTGTCCTTCGGATCGAACGGGCTGGGGCGCCCGCCCAGCTTCGTGGCGATGTGATAGGGATGGGATACCCCCTCCAACGCGATGCCGAGCACTTCCTCGCTGTCCGCGTACGTCGGCGCGGTATCTATCCAGTTGATCCCAAGGTCCAGCGCACGGTGGATCGCGAGATTCGCCTCGTCACGGCCGCGTCCGCCGACGCTGGACACGAACAGTCCGCCGAGCCCCAACGGCGCTACCTCGATGCCCGTGCGTCCCAAGCG
Organism: Candidatus Poribacteria bacterium; assembly: GCA_018644665.1. GTDB lineage: Bacteria > Poribacteria > WGA-4E. The sequence continues at coordinate 1,878 of JABGQA010000012.1, read as the reverse complement.
TCTGCGTTCCATCGTTGGTCTCCTCCGGGTGCCGTGGCCGCCCGCGGCAGGCCTTGTTGACACGTTCGCGGGACAGGCGTTGCCAGGCGCCCACAGCCCGAGTATGCCGCGCCGCTAGCATACCAGATCGACGGCGCATCTCGTTAGCCATCGCTACGTCGGGTCTGCGCCGTGGCTCCTCGCGATGGCTCTCTCTGGGTTGTCTGCGCCAGGGGGTTGCGACACTCTGTAGGCGCGTTGGGCGCGGTCCTACCACCCGGGCGGAAGACGGAGCGCATGCCGAAGCTACTGAACGACCAGGCGATGTGGGACTTCGTCGTCGACGGCTACACGACGGTCCAAGCCGACCTGGATCCCGAGGTCCACGCCGGCATTCACCGCGACACGGCGGCTGTATTCCGCGACAAGGGCAACCTCGGCAACGGCATCCTCGCCGAAGTACCGGCGCTCCTGGATGTCTTCCAGCACCCGAACGTCACCGGCGCTCTCTCGAGCATTCTAGGCGCTGGCTACCGCGCCTACCCTCACCGCCACTGCCACCTCAACCAAAACGGCAGCGATGCGCAGCCGATGCACCTCGACAGCTACGAGGCAGACGAGAACAACCGACACCACCGCTCGCGGTGGGCCATGGCGTTCTACTACTGCCATGACGTGGACGAGGGCACGGGGCCGACATCCGTCGTGCCAGGGGGGCAATACCAGACGACGCAGCCCGCAGACGAGGAAGTGTGCTTCACGGGATCGGCCGGCAGCGTGTGCATCGTGCACTACGACTCCTGGCACCGCGCCACTGCCAACCTCGGGGACACGCCGCGCTACATGCACAAGTGGCTCTTCATCCGCACCGAGGAGCCGCAGCGCCCCAGTTGGGATCACGCGCCCGGTTTCACGCCGGATGTCGCCAGGCCGGATGTCAGCAGATGGGACGACCCGGACTCAGGCCGCCACGCCGACCTGTGGCGCAGCGTCTGGAACTGGCACTGCGGACTCGCTGGGCCCAACGGCGGGGACGGCGACGCGCAAGCGCTCTGCGAGGCCCTCCGTGATACGTCCGAGACGGTACGGCTGAACGCTGGGTACGCGCTCGCGCGTCTCGGCGCGCCGGCGGTGGAGCCGCTAATCGAGGCCCTGCGGGACGAAGCCATGCGCCGCTTGGAGGCGAACCTGGGAGCGGGCATGACCAACCCCAGTTACCTGTCTGCGGGCTACGCTCTGTCGGCGTTAGGCGCGCCTGCCGTGCCAGCCCTTCAGGGCGAGTTGGGGTCGCGTCATTGGCCGGTGAGAGCGGCGGCCGCAAACATCCTGGGGGACATCGGCGTCCACGCCGAACCCGCGGCTGGCGCGCTGTCGACGTGCCTTACGGACGGCGAGCCGTGGGTACGCCGGAATGCCGCGGAGGCGCTTGGCCACATAGGCGCGGCCGCGGGCGCCGCCGCGCACACGTTGGGCGAATGCCTGACGGACAATGTCGAGTGGGTTCGTCTGAACGCCGCCGTGGCCCTAACGCGGTTGGGACCGGCAGCGACGGCAGCCGTCCCCGCGCTGATGAGCGCCCTGGAGGACGATGCGTACTACGTCCGCGCGAACGCCGCCCACGCGTTGGACGCGATAGGCACGACGCAGGCTACGCGCGCGCTACGGACATATAGACAGGGGTCATCTGACTACTGACAGGTGACTACTGACAGGCTCGCACGACCGGACGGTCGAGGTAGGAAGGGCGCCAGTGACCGCAGCCACCGGCGCCAACTCTCGGTCTATCGATGCAAGGCGGGAACGCCGGTCTTGAGAACTCCCCAGGTCACTGCCGCGCGGTCGCGGGCGTCAACGGCGAGCAACTCGCGCGTTGCTTTCCCGTCGCTGGAAATTATGACA
>JABGQA010000113.1 GCA_018644665.1 Candidatus Poribacteria bacterium | reverse complement strand
TGCTCGCGTAGAGACGTTTATTACTTTCCCGTCGAGGCCGGAAGTTTCCCATCTGGCCTTTCTTTTTGTGCCCATTTCCCACCTTCACCGCACGCTGACTCCCGGGCGTACCACGCCACGGGCCGCTCAGCGCGCCATCGTCCCAGCAGGCCGTAGCAGGCGAGGCCCGCGGGCACGGGGCCTAGGGGGCACACGGCGCGGGCCGAACGCGGGATCCCCCGCGCGGGTCATCGCCAGTACCGCTGAGGGTTGGCAGGGCTGGGGCACGCGCGTCCCCGTGGCCGGACTATTCTCTCCACAGTCTTGGCAGCGTGGGTCCCCACGCGCGCGCGCGCGGGGCCTGGGCTCTACCGGGGCAAGCCTGACAAACAGTGTCGGTTGACCTCCCAGAGGTCGCGAAAAATCCAGATTTCGCCCCATAGTGCACCGGGTCCCCGAGAGGTAACATCTTGCAACGACGTGGGAACGGGCCGTCGTTGTTACTAGCGCAACGCGGAAACAGGGGGAACGGAAGTGATCCGATCTATCGTCAATGGCATCAAGGCGCATCCGCAGGGCGTCGAAGACTTCAAGTACCTAATGCGATTCCTGACCTTCGGAGTCGTCGTGACGGTCTTCCTGTACATGATGCTGCTGCACTAACGCATGCGGCGGACCTCCCCAGGCCGTCGACCTTCCTCCGCCAGTCGCCCGTCCAGAGCGGGCGCAGTCGCTGGGAGCCCCGCACGGGAGCGCTGACTAGGCCTCAGCCACGCCCCCAGAGCCGGGCGGAGCGTGCCGGTAGCCGCTCATATGAACGACGACCTCTCGCACCATGAACAGCTCCAGACCCAGTATCAGCCCGCCGATGATCGCGAGATGCCACTGCCCCCTGGTCACGTAGCCCAGCAGATTGCCGACCAGCGCCCAACCGCTCACGGCGAACATGAACAGCATCGGCAGGACCGTGTAGATCGTCGGCTTGCCCTGTTTCGCCAGCCACACCGAGATGACGAGCAGCGACAGCGCGCCCATCAATTGGTTCGCCGTCCCGAATAGCGGCCACAGCGCCAGCCCGCCCGTCCCGCCCTTCTGCATCGCCAGAAGCGCCGCCGATACGACGGCAAGCAGCGTCGCAGGATGGCGACTTTGCAGGGGCTTGAAGTTCATCTCCTGTGCGATCTCAGAGATCACGTAGCGCTGGAGTCGGGTCGCCGTGTCGAGCGTCGTGCCAGCGAACGACGCGACCATGACGCCCATAATCGCGATGGCGATCGTCTCCGGGACGCCAAGGGCCATGATCAGCTGCGCGGAGCCTTCCACGAACGCCCCCAGTTTGGCGCCGAGGCCCTGCGCCGCCGTCCACGACGCGTAGTGTCCCGTGAACGCGCTGACGCCCATCTGCGCGCCGTCGGCGCCCTTCTTCATGCCCAGGGCGGCGCCGCACGCCACGATGACCATTGTCGCCAACGCACCCTCGAGGAGCATCGCGCCATAGCCGATGCTCTGCGCGTGCCGCTCGCTCGACAACTGCTTGGAGGTCGTCCCGGAGGACACCATGCAGTGGAATCCAGAGATCGCCCCGCACGCGATCGTGATGAAGACGAACGGCAGCACGGCAGGGGCGCCCTCGATGCCTACACCCCCACGGACGAGTAGGGCTTTCAGGTAAGCCCCCCATCCGATGTCCGCCACTGGCGGGATCTGGAAGTTCAGCGCCGGCGCGACCATCTCCGGCCGCGCGACCACGAGCCCGCCGATGAGCAGGCCCATGACGATGAACAGCTCGTGCCCGTTGATGTAGTCGCGCGGCTGGAGCAGCTTCTGAACCGGCAGGACGGAGGCGATGTAGGCGTATATGAACAAGATGACCGACCACACGACCACCGGCGACATCGACGCCGGGATCGCGATCGGGACGTACGCGCCGATGACGACGAACACGTACAGCAGCGCCGTAGCAACCACCGCCATCAGAGCCAGGTTCGCGCCACGCTTGTAGATCATGTGACCCACCCAGATCGCGATGGGTATCTCCATCCACACGGCGAGCACCGATTGCGGATACCTGGCGAAGATCGTTGCGATGACGAGGGCGAACACGGCAAGGACGACGAACAGCGCTATGAAGACTATCAGCAGAAAGGCGCGCTTCACGCGGACGTTGACGAGCGTGCCGGTCAGGTCCGCGATGGTTCGTCCGCGGTTGCGCAGGGAGAGGACGAGCGCCCCGAAGTCGTGCACGGCGCCCACGAAGATCGACCCGAAGACCACCCAGATGAGAGCCGGGACCCATCCCCAGATGATGGCTATCGCGGGGCCGACGATCGGGCCGGTGCCGGCGATGGACGTGAAGTGATGCCCGAACAGCACTTCTGCCTTCGTTGGGACGTAATCGCGCCCGTCGCTGAATTCGTGGGCGGGGGTCTTGCGGCTTGGGTCGACGCCGAAGAGCTTGTTCGCAAGGAACTTCCCGTACGTGTGGTACGCGACGATGAACCCCACAAAGGCGAACAGGGCTATCCAAAGCGAGTTCATGCCCGTCGGTCCCTCCCGATTCCCGCGTCGGCGGCGTGGCCGGATGGCGGCCCGTTATACCGTTTACTCCGGCGGCCCGGCAAGAATGCGGAGCGCGGACCTCTCCACCGCGAGGGTGACAGGCGCGTCGCCAAGCGGCTCTCCATCTGCGAACAAGGGAGACGGCTCGCGCGTCTCGATGCGCAGTTCGCGCGTGACGAGGATCTCGACGCAGGGATCCGGGACGTGGGTCCCCGCGATGACACGAGGGAGCATCGTCATCGCGCGCAGGCGTGACATTTCGCGGATGACACAGACGTGGAAGAGGCCGTCGTACGGGGACGCATCCGGCGCGATGCGGTACCAACCGCCGTACACTGGCGTATTCGCCGTGGCGCACAGGAGAACGTCGACCTCGCGCGCGCCAAAGTCGCCCGATAGCCTGGCCCATTGGGGCCGGTACTGCGCGAGCTCCGCTATGGCCCCAGAGAGGTACCCGAGTCGCCCCGCTTTCCCGCCGCCCTGCTCCAACGCCCGGCCGCTAATCGCAGAATCCACGCCGAACGCAGCAACGGTGCAGAAGAGCCGGTCGCCGGCGCGGCCAAGGTCCATCGCCACCGGCTCGCGTTCGCCGGTAAGGAACGGCGCGTAGAGCGACGCCAACTGCTCCGGCCGGCGGGGCAGACGGAGCGCGCCGGCGAGGTCATTCGCGCGGCCAGCCGGGATGATCCCCATCGCCGTCTCGCTGCCCGCGATCGCGTTGCAGACGTGATGCACCGTGCCGTCTCCGCCGCAGACCAGAATCGCCCGCCGCCCCTGTCCTGCGTGGCGCTGGGCGAGATCGGAGGCGTCGGCCGCGCTCGCGGTGGCGATGACATCTATGGCAGGACCAACAGCGCGCAGCCTGTCGGCGACTCGACCGGCAACGCGACGGGCGCGTCCGCTACCCGCGGATCCGTTCACGATCAGGATCGTCGGTGTGTCTGGCATCAAGGCGGGGAGGCCGCTCGCTCCCCAAGCGGCTCCCGGTCGTCGCAGGTCAGGTGACGTCGCAGACGAAGATTGGGGGCCAGTGGTAGTTGGTGATCTCGGCGGGAGTCCCGACGGCGTCTCGCGCTTTGCCGAGGGCTTCCACCATCGTCGCGGCCGTGTCGAAACCCATGCGCGTGGCCGCCTCGACCGCGCGTGCGTCCTGCGGCTTGAGGACGATGACCTTGGACAGGTACTTGAGAGCGTGGGCTCCCCAATACCACATGTACATGGAGTGCACGCCGTGATACGCGTACTCCTCGCGGTACATGCGGATGTACTTGGGGTTCGTGGCGAACTCCTCCTCATACTTCTCGAAGATGACGTGGGGATCGGTCGTCTCCGGGAAGACCCGGTCGAACAACTCCACATAGGACGGGTGATGCCCTTCGTGGAACTCGTACACCATCGGCGACGCGATGATGATCGCGCCTCCGGGGCGCACCAACGGCTTGCCACGGTACATGTTGAACATGTACCCGAGCATCAGGCAGTGCACCAGCAGCGGGTTCATGATCGAGTTCACGTTGTACGGGCCGATGTACGGAGTGCCCGCGACGAGGATGTCGCACTGCCCGTCTACCGGCACGATCTGCTGCCGATGGATACTCTCCAGCGTGCTGGCGTGGACGGCGTCTGTCGCGCCGGCCTGGACACTCGTGATGCCGTACGGCGCGCGCATCCCCATGAAGATGGATCGAATAAGGCTGCGAGGGAGCGCGTCGGCTGCCGTCTTGTTGAAGCGGAAGTTCATCCGATCGCCGCCACCCCACTGGTCCTCTCGTTTCTCGAGGAAGGCGAACGCGCGCGGGAATGTCGCCGTATTGCACGTGCTCTCGATGTGGAAGGCGTTCACGTGCTCGTTCGCGATCGCGCCCATGCGGTGCAGCGACCCGTGGAGCGCGGAGTTCGGGGGGTCCATTAGCGAGCGGCTGTGCTCTAGGGCCGTCGGGTTGTGGTGATGCTTGAGGCTTCGGTACGACGTCAGCCCGGTGTTGAGCGATTTGTGACCGCCGTCCATCGCCGTGAGGTTCAGGTTGACGTAGATCACCAGGTCGGACTCGACGGCGCGACGGTGAAGTTCGACGTGCTCGCCCTGTTCCGTGCGGCCGAGCAACTCCATGTTGTCGGCATCTTCGGCGTCGTGGTTGTAGAGCTGACCTGTCGGGTGGAACTGGTTGAATATGCGCGGGCCCACGCACGCCTTGAGTTCCTTCGGCGTCATACGGCGATGCAGCCCCAACGCCGCGATGAGATGGATGTCCGTGATGCCGGCCGCCGTGAGCTTCTCGACAAGAAGCTCCATCGCAGTCTGACGGAAGTCCGGCTTCTCCATCGGTGGGAGAGTCAGGGAGATGTCGTCGAAGGCGATCGTGACCTTCATGCCAGGTCGCAGTTGGGCGGAGAGCGGGTCGGCCTCGAGTGGGTTCTCGACTGCCTGCGCAATAGCCCCACGGACGTCCGGGATGCCCGCGAACGGCTCGGGCGGGTAGATGACACGCGAACCAACCGGCAGGCTTTCGTAGAGGAAGCCCTCGCCGTAGTGCAGCAGGTACTTGTCCTGCGCGTCCTCGACGTGCCGGACGAGATGCGAACGGTCCGGATGCTCCGACATGGTCTCAGCGTGTCCTCAGTCGGGTGGGAATTCGAAAACGGTCTTCACTGAGCCGCGTCGGCCAGAGTGCAGCGCGTTCAGGATGGCCTCACGATAGCGATGCAGAGGGTACTTCGCGTCCACCAGCGGGACCAGAAGCTCCTCGGCGTCACGGATGAGTTGCATGGCGAGTGCGAAGGTGCGCGTGTGCGTGTCCCGCCACCGCTCGATGCCATACGCGTACGCCCCCTGCACGCGCAGTTCCTTGTGCCATATGTTCGTCCAGTCCACGCCCGTTGGGATGGACGGCATGCCGACGAGTATAACCTCGCCGCCGGAGCGGGTCATGCGGACAGCGTCGTCTATCGTGGACGATGCGCCGACGCAGTCGAAGGTCACATCGACACCGCCAATGAGGACAGGCTTGCCGATCTCGGGGTGAAGGACAGTAGCGCCGGTCGCGCGCGGCAACTCGTCGTACAGGGTGGCGCCGGTCGGCACGATGGCCGTCGCGCCGAGCGACAAAGCCAGTTCCTTCTGGCGCGGGTGTTTGGCCGAGGCCAGGATGTCGTTGTCGAATCCGAGGCCTCGCAGCGCGGCGATAGTCAGGAGCCCGATTGTGCCGCAGCCCAGGATGAGCACGCTCTGGCCCGGTACTACGCTGGCGCGCAGCACGCCGTGGAGCGCGCACGCGAACGGCTCTATGAGCACCGCAGCCTCGTCGCTGACGCCGTCGGGGACTCGTACCGCTTGGCGCTCGTGAGCGACGAATTCCGGGCTCCATCCGCCGCCGGTGTCCCGGCAGTATCCCGTCTGGATTCCCGGCGCCAGGTTCCCGCGCAGCACGTTCTCGCACGCCGCGTAACGTCCACGACTGCACGGCTGACAGACTGGGGAGATGTCGCGGACCGTGCAGTGGAGGGCCGGCTCGATCACGATCCGGTCGCCGACGCTGACATCCTCCACGTCGGCGCCGGTCTCCGCGACCTCCCCGACGACCTCATGGCCGAGCACGAACGGCGTCGAGATGAACGGCGAGAAGTACGGACTACCCTTGGCGCACACCGTCGCCAGATCAGACCCGCAGATGCCGCTCAGGCGGGTGCGCACCCGTATCCACCGCCCCGAAGGCAGGGGCGGGGGGTCGACGTCGGCGTGCCGCAGCAGGGAGAGCGGCCCCGTCGCCGCGCCGCGGGCGCGACTGGAGAGGGCGCGGACGGCGAGGTAACGCGGGATGCTCTTCGTGTATTGGACCGCCTTCACTGGGCCCCCGTCCTTTGTGGGGCTTTCGTCCTGCCGCTGTGTGCGTGAGGTCGAGTACGCGACCTTGGCTCGTCGCGGCCTTCTGTGACAGCACGCCGTGTGCGCGCGCGTACGGCGAGAAAGCGCTCGGCGGCCGGTGTCGGCTCCAACGTGGCCGCTAGCTCCATGCGCGAATGTCCCATCCGCGCTGCGCCGCCTGGCGGGCCATGCGGCGGGACGGGTTGACGGCGACGGGATTCCCTACAACGGCGAGCATATCGGCGTCGGCTGTGCTGTCGCCGTATGCGTAGCTGCGGCTCACTTCGATCCCCCGCCTCTCGGCGAACTCCACCACGGCGCGGGCCTTCGCGTCGCCGCTGAGCGGGTCGCCGATGATCTCACCCGTGAAGCAGCCGTCGTTCTCGGCCAGCTCCGTGGCGAGCACGTCGTCCACGCCCAGTAGTCCCGCGATGGGACGCGCCACGAAGTCAGCCGTCCCGGTCACCAATACGACCGTGTGCCCGTCGTCGATGTGTCGCCGTATCGCTTCGCCAGCGTCGGCGTACAGCTTTGTCGTCGCGTAGCCGGGCACGATGCCGTCGGCATCTTCGCGGGTCTGGCCCGCGTCGCGTCCGCGGTACAGGCGGTAGAACATCGTGTTGAACCGCGTTCTGCTGACGCGGTCCACGGCCAGGAATACTGGGAGCCGTGGGACGAAGGCCGCCGTCCAACACGCACTCCCCAACCTGGACATCCGAGCGGTCATCAAGCGGGCGTAGAAGTGGACGATCGTGGTGTCGAGGAGGGTTCCATCAACGTCGAAGAAGGCGCCGATGGAGCCGTTGGAGGCCTGCGTCATTGAGCGGTTCGGGCCCGCTCACTCAGCGCGGCGACGGCGTCCTGGACGTTGCGGGTGAGTTCCCGGTACAGCGGGTACCGCGACTCGTGATCGCGCCTCAAGCGGTACTCGTCCACGGGTATGGGTTCGCCAAAAGTCACGTGAACGGGCGCGGCCCTGGGTACCACGCGCCCGACCGGCAGTGCGGCGTACGTGCCGTGGATGTACGTCGGCACGACCGGCACGTCCAGTTCCAGGGCGAGGAGGCCGAGGCCCGGCTTGAACTCCGCTATCTCCCCGGTGCGCGATCGGGTGCCCTCAGGGAAGATGAGTAGCGACCTCCCCATCTGCACGGCGCGTTGGGAGAGGCCGAGGCTTCGCAGGAAGTTCTCGTGGCGGTCGAACGGGAGGACGTTCAGGCACGTGCTGACCAGCCACCCCTTCGGGCGCCAGTCGAAGAAGTAGTCCCTGGCTCCCAGCACGTGGAGATCGCGTGCAGATCGGCCCAGGAGCGAGATGATCGCGGCGCTGTCGAGGTGACTCGCGTGGTTCGCCGCGATGATGTACGGGCCGTCGGTCGGAAGGTTCTCCACGCCGCGTCCGGCCAGGCGGAATGCCAGGCGATAGCCGAGGCGCGCGCCCCAACGGAACGTGCGCCCGATGACACGCTGTGTGGCTGTCTTCCGCAAGTAGTGCGATTCGTGCGCCCGGGACGGGAGGGCGTCGAGGGCCACGGCGTGTAGCGCCCCGACACCCGGCGTCTGACCAGCGTCGCCCAGGAGCGGGGTCACGTAGTCCATGACGTCCTGTATGGTCTGGAACTTCAGGGCGATCTGCTCGGGGAGGGCCAGGCTGAGCTTCGTCTCCAACAGAGCCAGGAGTTCGACCTTCATCAGCGAGTCGAGATTCAGATCGCGGTCGAATTGGTGGTCCGGGCCGATGGTCGCGGCATCGGCGCCGGTGATCTGCGCGATCTCACGAACGAGGTCGGCCTGCCAGGGCTCAGGATCCCACTCCTCGACGCCCTTGAACGGCGTCCCAGGCGTGGGGTGCATTCCAGCGTCCGTGGCGCCGCGCATCAGCAGGTCTCGTATCTCGTCGCGGTTGACCTTCAGCGAAGCGGACTTCGGGAGCTCACGACTACGGTAGTGCACGTGCTGGATGCGCTGGTACGAAGGGAGATCTGCGGCGATCCCAGCCATCGCCTTCGCGATGGCGGCGCGATTGTCGTCGCCGTCGCCGTCCGGCCCGACGACGAGCACCGCGTGCACCTGCTCGCGTCGGCTGGCGTCCTTGACCCCAACGACGCACATCTCACGCACGTGCGGCAGTCCCTTGTAGCGCAGTTCGACTTCGCTGGGATAGACGTTCTTGCCGGCGCTCGTGACGATGACGTCCTTGCTTCTGCCCGTAATGTGCAGGTAGCCGTCCTCGTCGAGATAGCCGAGATCGCCGGTGTGGAGTCGCCCGTCGCGTATCGCCTCCGTGGTGGCGGCCTCGTTACGGTAGTAGCAGCGCATGACGCTGGCGCCCGAGACGACGATTTCGCCCACGCCTTCCTCATCGGGAGCCACGATGTCGACTTCGACGCCGGGCAACGGGCGGCCGACGGAGCCGCGGCGCGTGCCATGGTGCGGGTTGACTGTGATGACGGGGGCGGCTTCGGTGAGCCCGTAGCCCTCGTGGACTGGGATGCCCGCTTGCTCAAAGTCCGTGTAGACATCCGGGTCGAGGGCGGCGCCGCCGCTGACCAGCACGCGCATTTGGTCGCCGAACAGGTCGTGCAGTTCCTCGGGGACGGTTCGGCCGGAGCCAACAGCCTGCCGTCGAGCCATCTCAGCGTACATCTGATAGAGGCGCGGTATGCCCAGCATCACCGTGGCCCCGGCCTCAGCGATCGTGGCCAGGATGCGTCTGGGATTGAGGGATCCGGCATATGTGAGCGACGCGCCCACAGACAGCGGGATCAGGAGTCCACTGCTGAACTCGAACGCCGCGTTCAGGGGCAGGACCGACAGGAAGCGATCTGTGGCGAGAGGCTCGAGGAGCGCGGCGACACCAGCGACATTGGCGAGGAAATTGGCGTGACTGAGGACCGCTCCCTTTGGGTCCACGGCCGTGCCCGACGTGAATATGATGGAAGCGGGATCGTCGGGATCCGCGCGATCCATGACTTCGTCTGGGGGCCGGTCCCCATAATGGTTCACAGACGCGAGGTCGCACACCGTAAGCGCGCAGTCCTGCTCCCACTGGCCGAGCAGTTCGCGCTCCAAAGCCGCCTGCGACACCTCAGTCGTGAAGTACAGGTGGGCGTCTGTGAATTCCCCAACGGCGCGCACCTCGGCCAGTGGGGTCTGAGGGTCCAGCGGGACGACGGTGAGTCCGGCGGCAGCGCACGCGAAGTAGGCCACGACCCACTCGGGACGACTGTTGGCGAAGAGCACGACCTTGGCGCCGGGCTGGCGGCCGTCGTCGACGAGTTCGCGCGCAAGTCGCTGGGAGGCGCCGAGGAGTTCCGCGTACGTGAGTTCGTGCCACTGGTCTTCGCGCTTGATGCGCAGAGCGACCTTGTCGCCGGCCGACCTGTGGGCCTCGACGAGGAATCCCGTCAGTGTGATGGCGCCGGAGTTCGGAGCTGTCACTCTCATTCCATCGTGTGCGGCGCGGCTACTCATCGTCGAGCGCGGCGGGGCCGCCCAGGCTTCGCTCCTCCGCGACGGGAGGGCTGATCTGCCCAACGTCCATCTTCAGCACGTTCCGCTTCAGACCGGGGATGTGCACGTCCTGCAAGTAGTGGCCCCAGTCGATCGCGTCGAAGTCGAACCGCCAGTCGGCCCGGTCCTCCTCGCGCAATCCGTCGAACAGAGCGCGGGCTCGCGTCGTGTCGAACCAGTACGAGTGCTGTATGTATGGACCGTATATCACAGAGTAGTAGTGCAGTCGTTCCAGCGCATTCTCGAGGGCGCCCATACGCAGCCTCATACGGCGTACCGAGGCGCTGCTCGGGGCCCGGCGGATCAGACGGTTGAGTTGCCTGACGGGCGCGAGCCGCCACCAGCGCATGCGCCTCTGGAACGTCTTAAGGTCTGGGAACGTGAACATCGGCACGTCGATCGGCAGGCCAGACCGATCCAGCATCGGATCCCGCTGGAAGTGCGCCTGCGTGTGCCGAGTAATCGCGCCGTAGGTCAAGGGGTTCGTCGTGCCGGTGGCGACGTGGTAGACGCCGAGGCCACCCTCTGTCGCCGCGCCTCGGGCAGCCGCTATGATCGCGTTCACGACGAAGTCCACCGGTATCAGGTCGGCGACTACATCCTCGCCCAACGGGAAATCGGGCAGACGCCCCTTGCCGTAGGCGACTATGATCGGGTCGGCCATCCGGTAGCCGTCTATCCACCCTGGCTCGGGCTCGAACAAGCTGCTTTCGATGATCGACGGCCGGACGATCGCGGTGGGTATGTCACCGCGTTCGCGGGCGACCATCTGCTCGCCCAACGCCTTGGTGAACGAGTACGTGTCGTGCCATCCCCGCGCCTTCGCGCGGTCCATTCCCCGCCGTATGAGTTGCTCTCTGGCCCATCGCTCGCGCCGCGCCTCAACGCTGTCGTCGTCGGAACTCCCGCGCGTGGCGTCGCTCTTCAGGGCCTTGCGGTAAGCGTCTATGTTCCGCGGGAGTCTGGACTCGGCATCGACGGCATTGCAGAGGTCGGTGAGTTCCTGGATCTCGGCGTCCAGGTCTGCGGGCAGCAGCGGGCCGCGCCAGCCCTCAGGCGCCTGGCCGTCCATGGGGAGGAGGGCCTCCGGCGCCAGATCCGGGTTGCTCCCGTTCACGTACGCGGTAGAGACATGCACGACCACCGGATTCGCGCACTCTCGCGCAAACTGCATGAGAGTGCGGGGCGAGAGAGCGTTCATCTCGATGGCGGCATCGAGCGGCGCGTCGAAAACCACGACAGCCGCGCTGTTGATGATGACGCGCACGTGCGCGGACAGTTCGCGGTATAGCTCGTCTGAGAGGCCGAGGCGTTCCTTGGACAGATCACCGGCGACGACGGTGACCTTCGCGGCCAGCCGTTCCTCGAACCGGGGGGCCCATTCCTCGCGCAGGCGGTCGAAGACGCCCGAGGACAGGACCTCCTTGTCGAAGCGTTGTTGCGCGGTGATGGTGCCCCGGTCGCCGTCTCGTCTGGGTCGGATGAGAACGTAGACCCGGCCGATGTCGGGCGACGAGCGCAGGAGCTTCTCAATGATGGGCTTGCCAAGGAATCCGGTCGCGCCGGTGAGGAGTACCGACTGCCCGTTGTAGAAGTCGCCTAAGCGGTCGTCCACCCGTATTCCCCGTTCCGCGCGTGCGTGTGAGAGTGTCCCAATCACGCGGGCGTAGCCACGGCTAACGTAACACGCGGCCTCCCCGTAGTCAAGGCGCCAAGGGGTCGGATGCCGGGCTATGCCTGACAGGAAGCGGGCTGAGCGGCTCCGTCGGGTTGGACGCTATGGCGTGTCGTAGGCGTCTGTGGCCACGTGGCAAGCGACCGCATGCGGCCCGCCCGCCGGCCACAGGGCCTGTTGCGTGACCGCGCACTCGGGCAACACCTCGGGGCACCTCGGATGGAACGGGCAACCCGTTGGGGCATCCGCAGCGTCCGGCATGTCTCCGGTCAGGGGAACGCGGTCGGAGCGCGCGGTCGGGTCGGGCGACGGCACTGCGGACAGCAGCGATCGCGTGTACGGGTGTCGTGGCTCCTGACACACCGCGTCGCGCGGGCCGATCTCCACGATGCGCCCGAGGTACATGACCGCGATACGGTCCGAAATGTGCCGGACGACGCTCAGGTCGTGCGAGATGAAGAGGTAGCTCAGGCCGAGGCGTTCCTGCAACTCCGCCATTAGGTTGATGATCTGCGCCTGGACGGAGACGTCGAGGGCGGAAACGGGCTCGTCGGCGATGATGAGCGACGGCTCGACCGCTAGCGCGCGGGCGATGCCGACACGTTGGCGCTGCCCTCCGCTGAATTCGTGAGGGTACGAGTCCGCATACGACGCGTCCAGGCCTGCGCGGTCCAGGAGTTCGGCGACGCGCGCAGGGGTCTCGTCACGGGAGCATAGGGAGTGGATCTCCAGGGGCTCAGCGAGGATGCCGCCGACAGTCAGCCGGGGGTTGAGCGAGCCGTAGGGATCCTGGAACACCATCTGCACGTCCCGCCGCATACGGCGCAGGGCCTCGCCGTGGACATCGAGCATCGCGAGCGGCCCATCGGTGGTCTGCAGGGTCGCGCGACCGGCCGTGGCATCCAGCAGGCGGATGAGGGTGCGACCGACCGTCGTCTTGCCACTGCCGCTCTCGCCGACGAGCCCAAGCGTCTCACCGCGGGCGATCTCGAACGAGACCCCGTCGACGGCCCGGAGGACGGTGTCCGCCCTTCCGAACCCGGTTTTCACAGGGAAGTGCTTTGCGAGGTCGTCGACCGCCAGGAGGGGCGCGGTCACATGCGCAGCCCGAGCGACACGCGGTGACTCGCGCCGATGTCGCCGCCAACGAACGCGTAGTCGACCGTGAACGACTGGCCGCCCGTGAACCCAAGCCGGAAACCTGCGCCGGCGGTGACGTCTCGAAGCGTGTCCGCATCGGACTTACGTTCGAGCATACCGACGCGCACCGCGAGCGTGCGGGCGAGGTCCCACTCGGCGCCGTAGTGCATCTCGAAGTCGTACTTGGTGTCGGTGTCGGCGGTCAGCGTCACCGTCGAGTCGCCTGGGCCGACGTCGTGCGCCAGCGCGAGGCCGACCTTGACGTTGGGCAGGATGATATCGCGCTGCGAGGGGACGCCCGCTGCCGGCACGGTGTTCCAGAAGAGCTTCGTGCGAGTGAAGTCCTGAAGGTTGGCCCCAACGCGCAGCTGGCCGGAATCTCCGAGCCGCCATGTTCCCAACGCTCCGACGTCGGCTCCGAAACCAAACGCGTTCGTGCTCTGCGGGGCGGTGACGAACAGGAACTTGCCCGCCAGGCCTACGAACAGATCGCCACGGTCACCCCCGGCAGCGCGCGTTCCCCACCCCAGCACGGCGGCGTTCTGCGCGAAACTCGCGGTGGATCGCAGCGTGGGCCTGTTCGTCGAACTCACCGGGACCGAACGGTCCGGGACCGTGGTCACGGGGATGTCGTCGACGCCTACGCGCAACCACGAGGCGCTCCACACTCCGTCGCCGATGGGCTTGGCGTAGTTGACGTAGTCGTAGCTGTCCAGGCCGTGCAGCGTCGCGTGCATGAACATGGCATCTGGTCGGGAGAGTTGACCCAGGCCGGCGGGGTTCCAGTACGCCGCGGTCGCATCGGATGCGATCGCCGCCTGCGCGCTGCCCATGGCCAGGCCGCGTCCCCCGACGCCCAGCGTGAGGAACTCGCCAGCGAAGGCGTCCTCAGCCGCAGCGTCGGGCGCTATCACGACGGCCCATGCGCACAGTGACACCGCTGCCCATAGGCGCAGGCGACTCGCCCGCTGTTCGCGTGGATGTCGGCCGGGACGCATGGCGCGGTTCCTACTTCATCTTTAGCATTTTGAGGACGTCGGTGTGCGTCTCTCCACGCGCTGTCATGGCTACCTTGGCGTAGTAGACGCCGTTCGCGACCTCGCGGCCCTCGGTGTCATGCCCGTCCCAACGTACGCGAACGAAGCCGGCAGTGCTGGGGTGCTCGGTCTTCCACACGACGCGCCCCTGCAACGAGTACACCGTGACGGTGAGCGTCTCCATCTCCCCGGTAGCCTCGATGCCGATGTCCGTGCGGCTGCGGAACGGGTTGGGGTAGTTCAAGACGCTGCGCAGGATCGACGTGGTGGTCACGCGGAAACCCACCTCGCGCACGACCCGGTTGCCGTCGAGGTCGTGTACTGTCGCGCGCAGGAGGTAATCGGCTGGCTGAAGCGTGGGCCGGTAGTTGATCACGAGTTGGTTCGTGTCACGAGCGACGTGCGTGCGGACGTCCTCTTCCGCTACAGGAGCCAGTTCGGCCCCGTCGACGCTGAGTTCGAGGACGACATCATCGGGATGCACGCCGCTGTCGTCAGAGATCGTGGCGTGGAACTCGGGGCTCGGCGAGACGGGGTCGCCATCGGCGAAGTCCTGACCGGCCACGGCGAACTCAACGGCGGGCGCGGTGATGTCCTCGCTCAGAAACGCGGCGAACGTGCCGAGGCGGTCTGTCGTGGCGCGCGCGACACCCAACTCGTGGGCGCTGAAGCGTAGTGAATCGCCTGGGCCGTACAGGGACTCGCCGGCGAGCACGCGCAGTTGTGCGCCGGAATCCGCGTCGGTCCAAACGTGGCCGACGGTCCCGAGAGTCGGCGAAGGACGATTGGCCGACGTGTCCTCCGACCGACGTCGGACCTCGAACGTGGTTGCGTCGAGGAAGAGCAGCGTCCATGTGTCTTCGCGCGCGGCGCCGGCGTCGAGGAACTGCACCACGCCGCGGCCGGCGTTGCCCTGACGGGCAGCGCGACTGACGGCGGTCGTGCCCTGGCCGGGCAAGTTGACGTCAACTCGCAGGACGTCGCCATAGGCCTGCGTCTCGTTGTTGCTCGCCGTGACGATGTGAGGGAACTCCTGGCGCTCCGGCGGAATGGGCGAACTTCTGACGACCATCGGCATCCGCTCGACGCGCCGCGAGAGAGTTCCGCCCGCCTGTTCGCGGTAAAGGTCGTACGTGAAGGCGTCGGTGAAGAACGCGATCCATCGGCCGCTCGCCACGGTGGATTCGTCGTGGACGATCACCTCGGCGACGTTCGGCGCAAAGGTCGGGGCCTCGGGGGTCGTGAACCCGGGCCGCGTCACTATGTTCTGTTGAGCGTCGAGCAGCAACTCAGAGTCGGACAGGCGGCGCCATCGCGCGATGTCGTCGCGCCATTCGTACAGGCCGGCGCTACTCAACTCGTTGCGGACCACCTCCGGCGGAATCGCGGGAGCGTCCTCCTCGGCGCCGATGCTTCTGGCAAGCTCCTCGCGGAACGCCGTCAGGTCAAACCGTCCCTCAATCGTCGCGGGCGTCGCGAGCGTTTCATCTACGTCGCCTTCGGACGGGACGATGCTGTGCGCGGCGCTCAGGCCGATCGCCGGAAGCGCCGTGAGGGACGCTTGCCCTGTTGGCGTCGGCCCGACATCCGCGATGGCGACGACGCGGGGGGACGTGTACGCACGCCCGCTGATGTCGACGCGGAGCGCACGGTCGACGCTCTCCAGCGAAACCCCGGCGCCCTGCACGCGCGCGCCGGACGCCTCGATGATGGCCGACTCGACGTTGTCGCGCCGGTCAGTTTCCTCCAAGGGCGCCGACCCATCGCCCGCAGGCGGGTCGATCCACGCAAAGAGCAGATGCGGCCCCGGGTCGAGCGTGTGGCGGAGCGTCCCGCGTCCGATCCAATGCGTGTTCAGCGGAGTGTCGGTCTCCTGTAGGCGCGTTCCGTCGTTGGGGTCATTGGTCAGCGGGTCGCTCTTCGTCCAGGAGTCAGGCGCGACAGTCAGGGTACCCAGGCGCTCCGCCGACGCGTCCGGGATGTCGTCTCCGTCGAGGTCCGGGTTGCCCTCATAGATGGCGACGGGGACAGGGACAGTGGTGACAACTTCCTCGACGTTCTCAAGGGTCAGGGCTATGTGCCACCCGATCGCATCGTCGAACTGATACGCGATCAACGGTCGTCGGTCCAGTTCCGACGTCAGCACCCGCCAGTCCGGGAGTGGGTGGAACACCTTCGTCGCCACGCTCGTTTCGACCTCAGCTCCGTCCGTGTCGACGGCGCGCGCGAAGTACTCGAAGCCCTCACCCGCTGGCGGCATGGGCGGGTTCTCGGCGACAGTGTACCAACCCGCGCCGCGAGCGGCGTCGCGCGGCATGGCCGTCACTACCCAGTCGCGAGCGGCAACGTCGTAGTGCTCCAGCTCAATCCGGTCGATCCCGCGGTCGTCCGTCACTCGGACGGACGCGGCGACCGACCCCCCAGCGTCCTCGATCACTACTTCCTCGATCACTGGGTCGGACAGCGCGAACGTGGCGCCGCCTACAGCGACATGGTCGGCTGACTCGGCGAAGAACTCGATCTGCGCGCGGCCGGGCACCGTGTTGGCGGGTATGTCGAGGGTGACGCTGGGGTAACGGCCGCGCGTGACCGCCGCCTCGGCGCCGCGCTCAATGACGCGACCCGTGCCACGCTGGGCGAACTGCGCGGTAACGAACAGACGCCCGTCGAAGTCGGCGACCGGGGTGAACACCTTCTCATCGGCCTCGCGGACGTACTCGCTCGACAGTATCTGGCCGGGCTCCGTCGTGATCGTGCCGCCCGGGGTCACGGAGCGGTTGGTGACCTCGGGACGAATCTCGTAGTCGGCCGTATGCAGCTTGGTCGCGGGGTCCCCGAATAGCGAGTACTGCTGCATGACTTCCAGGTGCGTCAGGCCCTGGTCCACCATCAACCGCGTCTTCGGGTGGAAGGCTATCTCGCCGAAGCTGCGCACGTTTCTACCAAAGATGTCGTCGAATATGAGCTTGTTGAGCGCGTCGTTGCCCGAGCCGAACGTGAGGCGTGTCGCGGCGAGCATGCCGATGATGCCGGCGTCCTCCAGCCGGAGCATCAACTCGCCCATGCTCGGTTCGGCCGGGGCATCGAAGTAGCCGTTGTTGCAGCTCAGAACGAACATCAGGGAAAGGCGGTCGGTCGGACGGAGCGTGCGGATGCCGGTGTTGTCGAAGATGATCTCGTGGGCCCAGACGAGCCGACCCCCGTGACCGGCGTACTGGGCGATCAGCGCCCCTTCGCTAAGCGAGTCGATGATGCGTTGTCGCGCGAGTTGCGACGCCCGGCGCACGCGCGATGTTTCCGCTTCGTCCGGGAACTCGTCGAAGATGTCCTCGAGGAAGATCCGGTTCGTGACGTACCCCAGCAAGGTGTGGTTCTGACTCACCTCGGTGAGGCTCTTCTTGAAGATGAAATCGCCGGAGAGCGTCGTGTCGTCGTCCGCCACGGAGATGATCTGTCGGCGCCAACTCCCGTTACGCGGGCTCCCCTCGTACGCGAGGATCTTCGTTACCGCGGCGTTCGCCTCCTCGGGGCGTTCGACTGGGATGCGTCCAAGGAAGAAGTCGGGAAGCGGATCGATCCCGCTCACGGTCGTGAACCAGTGGTCTGAGGCGGTTTGGCCGAAGAGGGTCCACACGTAATGAGTTGGGATGAACCCCATCACCTCGGGGGCGTCCGGATATAGCTCCTCGTCGACGCCGAACATGTCGTACGTTCCGTCGGCCAGGATCGTGACGTACGACAGGGCCGGCGCGCGCCAGTTCGCGAAGGCGTGACGTAGGAAGTCCTTGATGGCCCATGGCGTGGTCATGCCGTGTCCGAACTCGTCGTAGATGTCGGACACCTCGACCGCCTTGACGCGCAGGCCACCGCCGCCCGGCTGCGCGCGCCACTCCGCTAGGCGGAGGGCGGCTTCCTCGAAGTTGCGGTGATAGATCAGGACGTAGTCCGCGCCATTCGTGGCGCTTCGCAGCGTGGACGGTTCGTCCAGCTCGACGCGGTCGGGCGCGCGGGCTCCCGCGGAGGAGACGGCGACGTACTTAGCGTCGTGCGTGTCCTGCGCCTGGAAGCGGGCCGTGTGCAGCGAGCGAGGCGCCGATAGCGGCTCACCCAACGCCGCCTGAACCGCCAGCAGACGGTCCCGCGTTTCAGGGGTGAGTCGGACGTTCTCGACCTCGACGTTTTGCAGACGGCTGACGAGGTTCTTGCCGTTGTGCTCGTAGACCGCGATCTCTGGCGAGACGAAGTCCGAGATGGCGTACTCCAGGGTGCGGAGGCGCCGGTTCTCGAGCGGACGGTTGCTGGGCGGCGTCGAGGCGAACAGTTCGTCCCCTACGGCGCGGAAGTCGCGGGTGTACTCCAGGTCGAACCAGTTCACGTAGCCGCGGAACGGGTACTTGTCGGTGTCGTCGTCCTCATTCGTGTCCACCCGCACGAGCCGCATCGTGTTCATACCATCAGTCGCGTCGACGAGATCCTCGATGCGGACGGACCGGCCGATGACGCGCTCAGACTGGTCGCTCCACTGCGCGCGGCCCAGCTTGACCTCGTTTAGGGAGAGGATGAAGTCGTGGTCTACGGGGGTACCGCCCTGCAGCATCACGTCGATACGCCCGAGATCGAACGTCCGCGCGACGTCGAAAACCGGGAACTCGAGCTGGGCCTCGTTCCGCTCGACACCGTTCTTGACGCCCCACCAGAACCAGTGGTCGCGCGCTTCGAACCAGTGGTGCGGGTCGCCCGGCGATGCGACGGAGGCCGGTACGGTCTGGAGCAGGGAGTGCTCCAGGTTCTCCTCGAGGTGGAGCTTGGACCGGAAGTTCGGGACGAGCGTCGCTAGGCCGTTGCGGGGCGCGCCTTCGACCTCGGCGACGCGGAGGCCGCGGCCGTCCTGCTCGCTCAGGCGGTAGACGTTCCACCGCGAGTATGGCGTGGTCGGGCGCGTGGCGAGGAACTCGACGTAATCATCCGCGTCGAACCGTCCATCGCGCGCGCCGTGGACGTAGATCGGGGCCTCGTCGCCGAGGAACGTCACGCCGAGGTTCGCGGGAGTTACGGCCGCCAAATCGATGCCGTATTCCGCGAGCGTGCGGCCGTCGACCCGGACGACTCCGTCACGCGAGACGAAGAGCTTCACGGCGAGCGGGGTCGATGGCTCCGGGGCTTCGACATCTTGCGTCGGGGCCGCCGGCGCGCGCCAGGCGCGGGCGACATCGTCGTTGATGAGGTGCCGGTCGAAGTACTCCGAGAACGGTTGGGACTCGCGGGCACGGGCGCGCGACCGCGTTGAGCCCCCGGCAAAGTCTACACGCACCGTAATGCGGGAGTACGAACGCAGACGGCGCGTCGAGGGGTCGTATTGGACTGGTCGCACCTCGACAGTCACAGTGCGGCGGTCGCGAGTCAGACCGTCGAACACGACGTCGGCCAGCGCGCCTGGGCGGAACCCGCGCGCGGCGTACGCATCACGATCCTCGGCGAACTCTGGCACTGCGTACTGCGCGCCGCTCTCGTCGCTCTCGACCGTTGCGCGCGGCGTAGGCACAACTGTGTATCGTCCGACGTCCCGGGCGGCTCCGGGGACGGCCGTGGCGCGAACTTCGGCGCCATGCGGAACACCCAAAGTTACGCGCTCCACGGGCAACTCCGGGTGGCCCAGGCGCATCGACGGAACAGTGCGATCCATGTGAACGCGGACGCGGCCTGCGGGGGTTTTGAGACGCTCAATCGTAGGCGCTGGATAGTTGAGTTCGATCGTCACGCCGGAGGCGTCCGACGCCAGGAGCCGTACCCGAGGGTCGTCCGTTGGCGCGCTGCCGGAACCTGACCCGGTGGTCGCGCCGGTTGGGGCGGCGGCTAGGGCTATCAGGACGGGGGCGAAGAACGTCGCCACGAGCGCCTGCCACCGGATTCCGCGCATCACCACCCTTGTCATTGCCTGTTCGCGCTGTGCCGTCGCCACTCGCTCGCGGTCGTAATGTTATACCGATTCGTCGTCCGTGGACGGAAACGGGTCGGGCGGCGCCATGGCAGCGGCCGCGCACCAGTGACACGTCGCGTCAGTCCGTCCAGCGCGTGACTTCACCGACCGGTCGTCGCGTTGATGTGCCGACCTCCGCGGGATAGCCCATGTAGCAGAGACCCACGATGTATTCACGCTCGGCGTCTATACCGAGGAGGTCGTAGGTGCTCGCCTCGCGGGTGATCGGGCCCGTGCTCCACTGCATGCCGACGTTGAGTTCGCAGCCCGCGAGCTGCATGTTCAGCATCGCGCACGAAACCGAAGCCGTGTCCTCGCGGCGTTGCTGCGCGTCTCCGTCGAGGACGCAGGACACAAAGACGACCGTGGGCTTCGACATCCACTTGACCCAGCCCTTCTCGGCTGCCGCGTCGACGTGTACCGCCGCAGTGCCGGGCGCGCACTTCTCGGCTTGTATCTCCCGGTAGCGCTGGCCTAGCACCCGCTTCATCTCCGGCCCAACCACCGTGAAGCGCCACGGCTCCGTGAGATGGTGGTTGGGACTGTGGGTGCCTGCGGCGAGGATCTCCATGAGGACATCGCGCGGGACCTCGCCGGGATCGAACCGGAAGACTGTGCGGCGCGCGCGTATCGCGTCGCGAATCGTCGATGTGTACGACTCCAGGGCTAATCTCGCCACGATCTCCCTCCTACCCTAACGGCGGCGCGGTCGACTGTGTTTACGCGCGCGCCAGCCTGCTCCGTAGGCGACCCAACAGGTCGGCGTCGGATTCCACGGGCAGGTCGATGGGTTTGCGGTCCAGCGCGCTCATGTACAGCCCGAGGATCACGTTGAACTGCGTCAGCGAGTCCGCCAGGTTCGTCGGGTGCACCCTCGACGGGTCTTCGAGCCACTCGAACATCGCCTCAGTCAGCCCGATCTGGCCGGGCAGATCCGCGGTGTAGTATTCGTGGCTGCCGCCCGTGGCGGCCTCGCCTATGTGCAGCTCCCAGGTGGACATCGTCCACTCGGCCAAGCCGCGCGTTCCGTACGCCGCGACCCGCTTGTTCATGTGGACCGGATTACCTTCCTGCAGCACCGGCCCA
This sequence comes from Candidatus Poribacteria bacterium, assembly GCA_018644665.1. Taxonomy (GTDB): domain Bacteria; phylum Poribacteria; class WGA-4E. The sequence continues at coordinate 182,624 of JABGQA010000113.1, read as the reverse complement.
TTCGTGCCGCAGCGAAGATGAATCTGTGTGCCGTCGGCAAGGCTCACCACAGCGACGGACGCCTCTGGACATGGGTGGCTTCCGTCCAGCCGGCCGGCGCCGCCGACCTGACCGAATACAGACGTGGGTTCCGCTCCACCCGCAAAGGCGCTCGCCAGTTGCAGGATATGGGTGCCCTGGCCCGACAGGCCCAACGTCGACGTCACCTCGACCAGGCGGACCTCACCTATGACGCCGCCGGCGACCGCCGCGCGCATGTCACGCACGCGGTCGTGGAAGTGCAGTTGGTGGTTCAGGCAGACCTTCGTGCCGGCGAGGGGCAGACTCCGCACGCGGTCGTAGTCCTCGCCCTGCATGGCGATGGGCTTCTCGACGATCACGCCGCCGACGCCGTGCGACACCGCAGCCGCGAGCAGGTCAACCCGATGGGCCGGCGGCGTGCCGATGTGCAGCAAGTCCGGCGCCTCAGCGTCGAGCATGGCGTCCAGGTCCGTGTAGCGCGGCCCTATGCCGAACTCGTCGCCGAATGCGTTCAGCCGAGACTCGTCGACATCGCAGATGGCGACAAGCTCGCCTCGCGTGATCGCCGCGTAGGCCGCGGCGTGGTCTCGCGAGCGCGGGCCGCACCCGACTATTGCGGATCTGTGCATCTGTGGTTTCCGTGTGCGGGGTCGTCTGGGCCACACGCCGCGTTCCCGGGCGCGGGACGCGCGAAGAAGCCAGGAGCTGCGCCCCGAGGCGACGCCGAACGCGCGTAGGGGGCACGCCCGTTCCTGGCGTTCACTCGCCGAGGGCCACGCGCAGCTGGTCTATCAAGCCGTCGTCGGGTTCGACAGGCAACTCGACGGGTCGATGGTGTAGCGCGCTCATGTATATGCCGAGGATGATGTTGAACTCTGTGAGCGATGCTGCCAGGTTCGTCGGGTGGACCTTGCCTTCGTCGGACAGCCAGTCGAACACCGCGTCCGTCAACCCCGCCTGACCGATGACGTCCTCGGCCCCGTATTCGTGATCGCCGCGCTCGACGGAGCCGTCGGCCCTCGTGCGCTCCCACCAGAACATCGTCCACTGGACCATCCCGGCCGTGCCGTAGACCGCTATACGCTTGTGCAGGTGGCGCGCTTCCTTGTCGCTGGTCGGGCGGGCGTTCGTCCCGCACACGAGCTGCGCCTGGGCGCCGTTGTCATAGCTGATCGTGGCGACGCACTGCTCCGGCGCGCAGTGGCCCCCGTGGAGTCCCGCGGCCCCCGACACCTGCCCGAAGACGGACGTCGGCGTCGCGCCCGCGTTGAAGGCGCTGACGAGCTCGAGGACGTGCGTCCCCTGCCCGCTCAGGTTGAGTCGAGCGCTGGCGTCTAAGAACCGGCGCTCGCCTATCGCGCCCTCCTCGACGTTCCGTTGTAGCTCCAGCGAGCGCTTGTGGAAGTGCAGTTGGTGATTGATGCAGATCTTCGTATCCGTGCGCGCCTCGAGATCGCGCAGTTGCCGGTAGTCCTCGCCCTGGATCGCGATGGGCTTCTCGACAACCACTGCGGGGACTTTGTGGTCCGCGGCGATCGTCAGGAGGGGCACGCGGAGGTCGGGCTGCGTCACGACATGCAGGAGGTCAGGCTTCTCGGTGTCGAGCATCTCGTGGATGTCGGCGTAGCGCGCCGCGACGCCGAACTGCTCGCCGAAGGCCTCTAGGCGACCTCCGTCCGTGTCGCATATGGCGGCGAGCTTGCCGCCAGTCACGTGGTCGTACGCACGGGCGTGGCCCCTCGCCCTGCCACCGCATCCGAGTATCGCGCTCTTGTACATCGCGCTCGCGTCCTTCCCGGGCGTCATGCCGGATGAGTATCGCCTACACCACCAGCGTCACCGCGAGCACCGCGAGCATCACAAGGACGGTAGCCGTGAACCGTCGCTTACTGAGCGCGCCGCCGAGGCGCAGGCCGACTGTGCCTCCGACCCACATGAGGGGAATCACGACCCCGTACAGGGTCGGTGACGTCGGAAGCATACCACCCTTCAACAGGAGCGCCACCTTGAGCGCGGCCACAAACAGGAAGAAGGCGCACAGAGTCGCTCGGACCGCGTCGCGCTTCCACGGCTGGAGGTAGAGGAAGAGGACGATTGGCGGGCCGCCGACGTTCACCGCCCCACCGAGGGCGCCTGCAAGGACGCCTACCGGCACGCCCCACCACAGGGACAGGGAGATGTCCGTGTCGAGCTTCGCGCGGCGTCGCCACGCCTCGTACACGCAGTAGGCGAGTATGACGAATCCGATGAGTCGACGCAGGGCTCCCTCCGGGAAGGCCGTCAGGATCATGACGCCGAGAGGAACGCCCACCACGGCGCCCGGCACGAGGCGCGAGAGCGCTGCGAACTGGATCTCGGAGCGCAGGCTCCAGAGGAGCATCACGGTGTTGAGGACCGCAAACGGCGCCACGACGACGCTCGCCATACGCGCGCCGATGAGGAACGGGAGCATCGCCATTGAAACCATGCCGAACCCGAATCCCGCCAGGCCCTGCAGGAAGGCCGAGAGCAGGAACACGACGCCGATCGCAGCGAGCTCCAGTGGCGCCGGATCAGGCATGGCGTCGAGGCGTCTCCTATCGCGGGCTGGCCTCGGCGACCCCGGGCGCTACACGCGCCCCTGCCGAAGGCGCTACTTGGGGGCGTTCGCCAGCAGGTCCTCGAGGCGCGTCGGGAGAGGGCCGCCCCAGCGCTCCAGGACGCGGGCCGCTGACGGGATTCCGGTTGTCCCCACGTCCTCGACGGCGAACGAGGCGACGCAGTTTGCGAATGCCATGGCGTCGTACGGGTCGCCCTTGGCGGCAACATGCAGAAGGTACGCCGTTGCGAAGACGTCGCCGGCGCCAGTGGGGTCCACTTGCTCGGCACGGTACGCGGGAAAGTGCCTCTCCTCGTCGCCTGTGTAGAGAGTGGCCCCGGCCGCGCCGTGCGTGAAGACGACTCGCTTCGTCAAGGCGCGGAAGCGGTCCAGTTCCTCGGGGAACGAGGCGATATCCTCCTCGCTCAGGACGCATACATCAACGTGCGGCAGCACAGCCTCGGCGGCGTGCCATCGCTTGGCCGACACCACGCCGTCGTCGTCCCACGTGCGGAACCACCCTTGCGGCGTCACGCCCACGATCCCGGCCCTGCTTGCATCAAGCAGCGTCGGCTCCACTTCGTCCGCGATGGGGCACATGTACAGAACGTCCACATTCGCCCAACCTTCCGGCACATCGGCGCCGCCCAGCGCGCCACCGCGGCCCAACAGGCGCTGCGTGCGCGCGCCGCCGTCGTAGGTGTTGTGGAACGTCGTCGAGTCGGGGGCGCTCTTGACGGTCAGGGCGATCGCATCGGGCAGAGCGCTGTGTTCCTGGAAGTCGTCAGAGTGCGACGTCAGTGCGCGGGTCCTGGCGCCTAGCCGGTGGGCGGCGATCGTCGAGTAGGCCGCGGCCCCTCCCACTACGTATCCGTCCGGTGTGACGTCGCGACAGATGTGGCCTACGGCTGCGAAGCTCAAAGACTGTGAAGCGATTTTCGTCTCCCTACTCGGCGGGGGCGGCGTCTGCACGCCCGGTCATCTGTTCCACGGCAGCTACCGCTCGCCTGATCAACTCGCCCTGCGCTGGGGCGTCGGGCGACGACGCCGCGTAGAGCCCCTCGGCGCATGTCGCCAGGACATCTGCGACGGCCTGGGCGCCGCGTGCGCTCGTTTCGCTTAGCGAAGAGGGCACGTCCTGCGGGCGCACGCCCAGAACCGCGGCTGCGTGGGCGCGTACGAGGTCGTCCACCTCGCGGCACACGCGCGTGCCATCTCCCAACTCGGTTGCGGACAGCGCGTCAATGGTACCCGACGCTGTACGCGCCGTCCGTCCGCGGGCGGCTGCGCGGCCGCGTGGCTCCGTGCGCCGTCGCCGTCGCCATGCCAAGACGGAGGCAATCGCGAGCACGCCGGCGCCGGCGACGACGAGCCCCCATCGGCGATCGGCCGACCGGGCCGGCGCGGCCGGGGAGGCGCCAGCGGCAGAAACGGCCGTGATGCGGAGCTGCTGTGGTTCACTCGCCACGTATCGACCGGCCTCGGGCGAGAACGTCGACACCGCCGGGATGACGACTGTCGCCACGCCGACCGACGTTGGCACGAACACGAACTCGAACGTTCGGACGCCTCCGGCTTTGCCGTCGATCACGTCGTGCTCCGCGTCGACGGCGCCGCGATAGATGTCACCATCGGTCGACGTCGGGCTCGGCACGGTGGTGAGCGTGTCCAGGTCGCCTCTGCCTCGAACGCGGACAACCAACCGCGCGCCCTCGCCGACCGCGGCCCGGGCGTCCGCCCGCTCCACCGTCACGGCGAACTCCCCGACCCCGCCGGAGAAGTCCGGGGGCGCCGGCGCTGGCAGCGGGGCGACCGACACGTCCACGGCTTCTGTCAGTAGATCCCGTCCACGCCCCACGACGCGCGGGAGCACGAGGCGCGTCTGGCCTATCTGCAGCTCACCACTCACGATGGGGAAGAGGGCCATGTCGATCTCTTCGACGAAGAAGTCGCGCCCGTCGATGCGTGCTCGGCGGGACTCGTCAGCAGGGGTCTGGCCCGCAGCCCTCGAGGAGAAGCCGTCGAACTGCGGGAAGCCGTATTGGGGCGATTCGCCGGTCGGCAGCCAGGTCTCGAAGTAGTAGCGGAACCGATACGTCACCTGCTCGTGGATGTAGACGGACGCGCTGTCGACCTCGGCCGTGACGAACCTGATGCCCGTGATGTCGTCGCGCACGGTCGCCGCGCGCGGCTCTACCGGTAGGGCACGAACGACACGCACTTCGGCCGAAGCCGTCAGGACCTCGTCGCCGTAGGTCAGCATTGCCTCGACGTGCGCGGGACCGGCCTCGACCGGGACGAGCAGAAAGCGCCACTGACGACCTCTCGCAGTCTGCCTGCCGCTCAAGGGCGCGAGGGGCTCGATTGCGAAGTTCAGACAACCCAGCGACGGCTGCGGGAGTCCGGGCTTCGCTGGGCCGGACAGCCGCACGACCGCGGTTGCGATGTCGTCGAGGGTGACGCGCTTCGGCTCGACCTCGATTTCGAGTGCGAGGACCTGAGCCTCGGAGCCGGCCGTTCCCAGAACGCACCACGCGACGAGGACCGCGGCGAGTCCTAGTCGGCGAGCCCTAGCCATGCTTCATCACACCGTCGGTATTCCATGAGTTCCCCGTCGGCGAAGAACAGGCTGAGTTCCGCGCGGGCGGTCTCGGGGGCGTCGGATGCGTGGATTAGGTTGAGAGTCAGATCCGCAGACAGGTCGCCCCGCACGGTCCCGGGGGCCGCGTCGTCGGGACTGGTCGCGCCAACGATGGAGCGGACGCGAGAGATGGCGTTTGTCCCCTCCAGCGCCAGGGCAACTAGGGGCCCAGACGTGATGAACCGCTGCAGGGAACCGAAGAACGGCTTGTCGACATGCGCCGCGTAGTGGCGCCGCGCCAGCGCCTCATCAACATGCAGCATCTTCACGCCGACGATCTTCAGCCCTTTGCTCTCGAACCGCGTGACAATCTCGCCGACGAGCGCTCTCTGCACAGCGTCCGGTTTGAGGAGGATGAGCGTGCGTTCCACGATGGCTGTTCCTTAACATGAAATGCCCCCCGACTCGGTCGGAGGGCAAGAGGTGGCGCCTCGGATGGCCGGGCGCCCTACGCGGCGCTGTCCGCGCGCAATTCGAGGATGTACGCCTCGTCGATCTCGTTTGAGCCGTGCGATGGGTTGGAGTGCTCCTCGGGGAACATCTTGAGGAGCGACTCGTACTCCGCGACGGCGCGGGGGTCATCGCGGTCCTGGTATATCTTGGCGATGCGGTACTGCGCGTTTCGCCGGACGTCGTAGCCGGACCGCTCATCGGTCTCGATGGATGCGATGCGGATCGTCTCGTTGACGATTTCCCGATAGGCGGCAATAGCGGAGTCCATATCGTCCAGGCCGTCGAGGTATATCCGGGCCATGAAGACCTGGGCAGCCGGGGTGTTCTTGCTATTCGGGTGCTTGGCGATGGCGGCCCGCAGGGCCGTGACGGCGCGCTCGTATTCCTGCAGCCGCTCAGCCGCCCAGCCGATGCGGAACGCAGACTCCTCCGCGAACTCCGTGTCAGGGTACAGCTCCATCGTCTGCTCGTACGCCTCAATGGCGCTCGCGAAGCCGCGCTCGTCGAAGTAGGTCTGGCCGATGTTGAACTGCGACGCGGGCGCGTACTCAGGATCGGCGATCTCGATGAGGTTGCGGAACTGACTTCTGGCTAGGTCGAACTCCTGGCGCTCGTGGAATATCACGCCCCGGTAGAACATCGCCGCGGGCAGCTTGTCCGTCAACGGGAAGCGCTCCGTGAACGTCTCGAGTTCGGTCAGGGCGGAGTCGTAAGCGCCCCGCTTGAGTTGGCACACCGCGTGGCTCAGGGAGACGTCCTCGTACAGAGCGGAGGAGGGGTACTCGCGCAGGAACCGATCGAACAGGACGAGCGCGCGGTCGTACTCGGCGCGCTGGAACAGCGCAACGCCGATAGCGTTCAGAGCATCCGGCGCGCGCGCGCAGTCTGGGTAGTCGTTGAGAATGCGCCTGTACAGCGCGAAGGCGGTATCCGCCTGGTCCTGCACGTCGATCCGCGCGGCGACGGCGAACAGGGCGTCATCGGCGTATTCGCTGTCGGGGTAGTTGTCGAACACGCGCCGGTAAAGGGCGAGAACCTGCGCCCAGCGCTCAGGGTCGCTGGCGTCCGCGGGCGGCGAGTCAGTGCGGACGGCGATGTCGTACGCCTCCGCGGCGCCCATGTAGTAGCCCTGATAGTCGCGTTCTCCGGCTCCGCCGCCGGACGTTGTGCGTCCGGCGACAAACGCCAGCACGATGAGCGCGATCGAGAGGACAGGCATGGCCTGTTTCATCGCAACGTTCCCTTCTTCTCTTCGATGATCTCCTCGAAGAGCCGCACCGTGATGTCCGACGCTTCCTTCACCTGGTCGCGCGTGGCGTCGCGGTTCGTGACGAAGCGCAACATCGTGGGCCCGTATAGGCTAGCAAGGACGCCCCGCTCGCGCAGGCGCTCGACGACCTCGCCCGCCGCCACGCCGATGCCGTCCGTGCGAACGATGACGATGTTCGTCTGCACGGCCCCCGGGTCCATTCCGAGCGTCTCTATCTGACTCAACTGCTCCGCGATCTGGCGCGCGTTGTCGTGGTCCTCGCGGAGCCGAGAAGGCATGTCGTTGAGGGCGATCAGCCCTGCGGCCGCGATGACGCCGGCCTGGCGCATGGCTCCACCGAGGCGTCGCCGCGTCGCGCGCGCGCGCGTGATGAACTCGTCGGGACCAGCAAGGATCGAGCCAACCGGAGCGCACAGACCCTTGGAAAGGCAGAACTGCACCGAGTCCACGTGCGACGTGATGTCCGCGACAGGAACGCCGAGGAAGGTCGCAGCGTTGAACACGCGCGCCCCGTCCATGTGCAGCGGGACGCCCGCTGCCGACGTGACGCCATGCAAGGGAGCCAGGTCAGCTGGGGCGGCGACGCTGCCGCCGCGTCGGTTGTGCGTGTTCTCGACACACACAACACCGACGGACGGGTGCAACCACGCCGGCCGGTCCAGGTGTCCCTGCACGTCTTCGGGCGTTGGGAGCCCGTTGTCGTTGTTCGTAAGGAGAGGGAGGATGCCGCCGAGCGCCGACACGCCGCCCTGCTCGTAGACGTAGATGTGGCATTCAACGTCCATGATAGCGGACTGACCTGCGGTGGCGTGCGTCAAGACCGCGCAGGCGTTGCCCATCGTGCCGCTCGGCACGTACATCGACGCTTGCTTGCCCGTGACCTCGGCCGCGCGCTCCTCGAGCGCGCGAACCGTGGGGTCTTCGCCGTAGACGTCGTCGCCAACCTCCGCGTCGGCCATCGCCCGACGCATGTCAGGCGTGGGCTTGGTGATCGTGTCGCTGCGGAGGTCGATCGGACGCGTCATCAGCCGTCCACGCCTGACAGGATGTCGAAGTGGATTCGCAGGCTATCTGCGCGACGCATCGCCGCGCTCGCCAGGCGATGCCCAGCGTAGGCTTCGGCGACCGCATCGAAGTGTGCAATGGCTCCCGACGTCTCGTCCTGCCGCGCAAGTGCCTCGGCGCGCCAGTAGGCGGCGGTCACGCGGCTTTCGTCGTCGTAGTCGTCGCTGTCTATTACGGCTTGCAGTTGCTCTGCGGCCGTCGCGTAGTCACCCTCGTGGTACGCCAACTTGCCCTCGGCCAAAGGTGTCGTGGGTAGCGACGCGATGAAAACGGGGCGAGGCGGAGGAGGGGGAGGCAGGAACGGATCGTCTCCCTCCGCAAGAATGTCGTCTATGTTGACCGCTTCTGGCTCTTGGTCTTCGGTCACCGCCATACGTGTGGTTTCCCTCTTATGTGCGGGCGACGCTCGCGCGCGCCCCGGTCAGCGCTGCTCAACTACTGGTCAGCCGGTAGCGAACGCGCGTCCAGAGGACGCCGAGCGCGACCACCGACCCAACGATCCCGACGTGCGCCAGTGTCGACGCCACGCCCTCGACGAAAGCCCGCGGGGCGGAGGCCCACGCGACGACCGAGCCGCGCGTCCCGACCCGCGGGACACAGGCTAGAACCACGGAGCCCGCCGCCACCCATGCGGCGCCTGCTGGCCACACGTTCGCTGCCAGCGCCCACGAGATCCCGATCGAAGCCACCAGGGCGACGCCCACGACGATATCAGCCACGGCGTCTGCGCCCGTCGCGACTGCCCATATCGGCGCGGCTAAAGCTACTTGGGCCACCGCCGCACGCGCGCGACCGAGATCGCGACCCGTGCCGCCCGGCGCGCCGACCGGCCATGCCACTGCCACAAGGACCACGACGGCCACGAATGCGCCCTCCGCGACGGGAGGGCCGTATGGTCCCAACATCCCGGCGCCGGCAGCGATGAGCGCGTACGCCACGACGCCTGTCGCCCAGCGTGTCCACGCTCGGGCCGACCGCATCATCGCGCAGCTTCCAACGGTCCCGAACTCGGCGCAACCTCAGAGCCACTGCGCATCTGTACGTGCAAAGTATACGGTCCGGTGGGACGTCCGACAACGCGCGACAGGCACGTGTTCGCTCTGACAGGCGTCGGCTCGGGGGGCGTCGGAGCCGGAAATCGTCGGTCGGTGCAACGCCCGCTCACGATACCCAACTCCCAGCGGGCAGAAGCCATCAATGACGTCCTCGTCGCACGGTCCGCGACGAGGAGGGACGTTGGCAAAGCGCGTGGCAGCGCCCCGCCAGCCGCGAAGGGAGCCCTGCCTGGGACACGCTGGCGCTTACGCGTCGGCGTGACCGCGCAGTCGCTGGCTCCGAACGGGATGGCGCAGCTTGCGGAGGGCCTTCGCCTCGATCTGCCGTATGCGTTCGCGGGTGACGTTGAAGACCGAGCCTACCTCTTCCAACGTGCGCGGGTAGCCGTCGCCGATGCCGAAGCGTAGGCGTATGACCTGCGCCTCGCGGGGGTCGAGCCCCTCTAGGACGCCAGCCACCTGCTCCTTCAGCAGCGACACTGCGGTCTCGTTCACCGGGGACTTCACGTCCTTGTCCTCGATGAAATCGCCGAGATGGCTGTCCTCTTCCTCACCGATCGGCGTCTCCAGGGAGATCGGCTCCTGGGCGACGCGCATGATCTGGTGGACCTTCTCCGGCGGCAACTCCATGCGCACGCTGAGTTCTTCAGGCGTGGGCTCGCGTCCGGTTTCCTGCACGAACTGCCGGGAGATGCGCGCCAGGCGGTTTATCGTCTCAGTCATGTGCACGGGGACGCGGATCGTGCGCGCCTGGTCGGCGATGGCCCGGCTGATGGCTTGGCGAATCCACCATGTGGCGTAGGTGCTGAACTTGTAGCCGCGGCGGTATTCGAACTTATCCACGGCCTTCATCAGCCCCATATTCCCCTCCTGGATCAGGTCGAGGAACATGAGGTTCGGCGTGCGGACTGTGTACTTCTTGGCGATGCTGACGACCAGCCGCAAGTTGGCTTCGATGATCGCGCGCTTCGCCTCGGCGGCGAGGGACTCGCCCCGACGAATCCGGCGACGTATTTCCTCGAGACGGTTCACGGAGAAGCCGAGTTGGTGCTCGATGTGCTGTATGCGCCTGCGCGTCCGTATGATCTCGCGGCCGAGCTGCGCGACCGCCTGAGTGTTGAACCCCTGCGGCAAACGACGCGCTCTCGGCCGGCCGGCGAGCGTGACGACTTCATCGCACGTCAGCCGCGTCTCCCGGGCGATGTAGGCGAGATGCCTCCGCATCCGAGCGACTTCGAACGCGGTGCGCTTGACGCCGTCGCTCATCGTCGCGATGCGCTCACGGCTGATCTTCAGCTTGCGCAGACGCGCCGCGACCGCGGATCTCTGCTGAGCCGCGTCATCGAGGAGACGCTCGCGCGCGCCCTCATCGGCCTCGCCATTGCCCTGGCGTCGCGTGGCGCGGATGGACAGCTGAGCTTCGTTGAGGGCGTCCAGCGTCTCCTTAGCCTGTCGGATGTAGCGCGTGCCTCGGCCCGATCTGCTCTGCGTGGGGAGGGCGAGCACCTCGGCGGGGCGGAGCATCTCTTTCACCATGCCGTTGAGAAGCTTGCGGATCTCGGTGATGGCCATCGGCGTTTCGAGGACGGCATCCCGGACGATGTCGTGGCCTTTCTCGATCTGCTTCGAGAGGGCGACTTCCTGCTGCTTCGTCAGGAGGGGCACCTTGCCCATCTCGCGGAGATAGACCTTTATCGGGTCGTCCGAGGACCAGTCGGAGGCCTCCCGTTCCAGGAGCGAACTCAGGAAGCGGTCGCCCTTGTCAGCGTCGCTGGCGTCGTCGCTGGGGGCCGCGGCGTCCATCGCGTTCACACGGTCAAAGTCGATTCGGGCGGCGTCCACGCCGCCATCGTCCATGCGTGACATGCCGAAGCCGCGCAAGCCGGCCGCCAGCTGGGTAAATACGGACTCTTCCTCGGACTCGTCGTGGTCTTCTACTTCTTCGTAGACGAGCGCTTCACGGTTCCCGCCCGCAGCCTTGCGGCGGGAGTAGGTCCGTGCCGTGCCCGAGGCTTGGTTACGTATTGCCATGCTGAATCCGTCTCCTTGTTGCCGGACGCCACTTCGCTCGGAACATCACGATGCGCGCCAAGGTGGTCGTTCGCGACTCACCCATCGCCGCCGGCTGTCGCCCCACGTCGTTGCTTCGACAGCTCGAGCATTTCCTTGGCCACCGTGAGTTCGTCTGCGTCGCCTTCGCCTAGACGATTACTGAGATACTGCTGTTCAGCTCTGCGTAAGGAATCCCGTACCATCTTCTCTACGTGGTCCCTGATCTCCTCCTCCGGGTTCGGCAGCGAGCGCGACTGCGTCATCATGCCCGCGATCAACTCGCGCAGGCTGTCGTCGAAGCATGTCTCCATGAGGGCGTGCGGGTCGATGTCGGCGCCGTCGCGCGCCAACTCCCACAGGATCTTGCCCAGTTCCTGGTGCGACTCTCCCTCGAAGTCGTACGGGCTGATGGACTCGAACACGCCGAGGATGTGCTGCGGCTCCGACATCAGGAGCGTGAGCAACTGCATCTCAACTAGTAGCCGAGGCTTGGCTTGCTGGCGCCGGGAACTGGCCGGGTCGACCGGGCCCGACGGCGCCTGGACCTTGTGCGCGCGCAGCTCCCGCGACAGGTCGGCGGCGTCCACGTTGAGTTCGCGACGTAACCTGTCCGCGTAGTCACGCAGCACGATAGGGTTCCGCACATGCCGGAGGAGATCCGCCATCTCCGCGATCACCGCGACTTTCGTCTCCGGATCGGCGAAGTCTTTCTCGCGCGCCAACCTGTTCAGGCGGAAGTCGATCAACGACGCAGCGTCCGCGACGCGGGCTTCAAACGCTTCGGCGCCTTCCGCGCGCACGAAATCGTCCGGATCCTGGCCAACGGGCAGCGTGACCACCTTCGTCCTGAACCCCTCGCGGAGGAACTGGGGAGCCCCGCGCTCGACGGCACGGATGCCGGCCTCGTCGCCATCAAATACGAAGCAGACTTCGTCGGTGTACCGCTTCAGCAGGCGCGCGTGTGTGTCGGACAGGGCGGTGCCGAGCGAAGCTACGACGTTCTTCACGCCCGCCTGGAAGAGGACGATGACGTCCATGTAGCCCTCGGCTACGAGCACCATCCGCTGGTCTTGCATCGGTCGTCGCGCCCTGTCTAGGAAGTACAGGACGTTCCCCTTCGTGTAGACCGCGGTCTCCGGGGAGTTCAGGTACTTGGGCGTCGAGTCGTCAAGCGCTCGTCCCCCGAAGGCCACGGGACGGCCGCCTGGATCGTGGATCGGGAAGATGATGCGGTTGCGGAAGTAGTCATAGCGCCGGCCGCGGTCGTTCTCGCGCAGGAGCCCGGCTGCCAGGAGGGCGTCCACGGAGAAGCCTGCGGTCGTCATCACCGTTAGCAGGCCGTCCCAGCCGTCAGGCGCGTAGCCGAGAGTGAGTTCGCGCATCGTGTCCAAGGTGATGCCGCGCCCGAGTAGGTACTCGCGCGCCGGCTTGCCCGCGTCGTCGTCCAAGAGCCGTTCGTGGAAATGCTCACGTGCGAACCGGTTGGCCGCGGCGATGTCCTGCTCGTCACCGGAGCGGTCATCGTCCTCCTCGGCGATGGCGATCCCGGCCCGGGCGGCCAGCTTGCGGACGGCCTCCGGGAACGTGATCTGCTCGCGGCCTTCGACGTACGTGAACACCGTGCCGCCGGCCCCACAGCCGAAGCACTTGTAGAACTGGTTGTCGGGGGACACCGAGAACGACGGGGTGTCATCCTGGTGGAACGGGCACTTGCCGACGAAGTTCTTGCCGGTGCGCCGGAGGGCAACGCCGGATTCCTCGACGATGCGGACCAGGTCGACGCGCGACCTAATCAGCGAGATCGTCGCCTGTGGAATCCTACCGGACGGCATACCCGGCCCCTCCCTTGCATTCGCACTCGTTGGACGCCGTAGACGATCAGTCGCGGAGCGTGACCATCGTGACGCCCGCGCCGCCCTCATCGAGCGTTCCCAGGCGGAACTCGCTCACTTGCGGGTGCGCGCGGAAGTGCTCGTGCAACGCCCGGCGCAACGCGCCGGTGCCCTTGCCGTGCACTATCGATACCTTATCCAGCCCACTTAGCGTGGCGTCGTCCAGATACTTGTCCGTCTCGTCGAGCGCCTCCCCGGCGCGCATGCCGATGAGGTGTAGGTCCGCGCTGATAGTGGAGCGCTTCTCGGACGCCATGGCGCGGTATTTCTTGGGGAGCATCGACTCCAGCGCCGACGGCTCTCGCCGTTCGACTTCACCCCGCCGAACCGTGACAGTCAGCGACCCGGCGCGGACGCGAACGGCGCCGGACCCGTCGTAGTCGCTCAGGACCACACCGTCCGTGCGCATGTCCTTGATGTGCACGAGGTCGCCCTCGCGGAGCGGGTCCACCGGGTCGCCGGACTCCGTAGGCGCGTGTGCCAACTCGCCACGGAGATCCACGCGCGCCGCCGCGATGTCGCGATGCGCGGTGGCAATCGACTCCTTCGATGCGCTCGTACGGCGGAGGTCGGCTACGGTACGCTCGACCAGGCCGCGGGCGTCGCGGAGGACCGCGTCGGCCTCCTCCGAGGCCCGCCGCTTGAGGTCAGCCTTGTGGACACGCAACTCCTCGGCGCGCGTCTCGTGCTCCGTGCGCTTCGCTTCGGCCCGACCTAGCGTCCGGTGTACCAGGCGCCGCTCGGCGTCGAGTTCACGCCGCAGCCTGTCGACGTCCTCGATCAGCCGCTCCATCTCAACCGCGCCGCTGCCGACGCGGTCTCGCGCCACTTGCAGGACCGACGACGGCATGCCAAGGCGTTCGGTGACACGCAGGGCGTGACTGCTGCCGGGCGTGCCGGAAATCAAGTGGTAGGTCGGCTCGAGAGACGCTTCGTCGAACTGCATGGCCGCGTTGATTATGCGCTCATGCTCGTGCGCGTAGACCTTGAGGGCGCCGTGGTGCGTCGTCACCATCACGTGCGCGCCGCGGCCGACGAGGTCGTCGATGATGGACGTCGCAAGCGCCGCGCCCTCGACAGGGTCCGTGCCGGCGCCGACCTCATCGAAGAGGACCAACGCCTTCGGCGTGGCCTCCTTCACCACGCGGATGATCTTCGTCATGTGCGACGAGAACGTGCTCAAGCTCTGCTCGATGCTCTGCTCGTCCCCGATGTCGGCGTAGATCTCATCGAAGACGCCGAGCGCCGTGCCTTTCTCGACAGGAATGTGCATGCCGGACTGCGCTACTGCTGCCAGCAGCCCGAGCGTCTTCAGCGCGACGGTCTTCCCGCCCGTGTTGGGGCCGGTGATCACGATCCCGCGCGCGGGATCATCGAAGCAGACGGTGAGGGGGATTACGGCCCGCCCTTCCGGCGCCTGTCCGCTGGCGCGTTCCTCGCGGAAGAGCCGCTCGAGCAGGGGATGTCGGGCGCCCCTCAAGTCGACGCGTGGCGCATCCGGGACGATCGGCGCGCGGCAGCGGTAGTCCAGGCTGTAATTCGCCTTGGCGCGGAGGAAGTCGAGCTCCGTGAGTGCGTCCGCGTTGTTCCGTAGGTCGTCGACGTGCTCGCGGAGGGCGTCGCTCGTCGCGGCGAGTATGCGCGCCACCTCGCGCTCTTCCTCGCCGAAGAGCTCGTTCAGCTTGTTGTTCATCTCGACGACGGGCATCGGCTCGACGAACACGGTGAGGCCGGAGCTGGACTGGCCCTGCATCACCCCGCGGACCGTCCCGCTGAAGTCCTGCTTCACCGGGATCACATAGCGCCCGTTGCGGATCGTAACGACGCGCTCCTGTAGAGCGCGCTCGTACGTAGATCCCTGCAGGATAGAGTCGAGGTGGTTCTGAATGCGGTCGCGTGTGCGGCGGAGCTGGGATCGGATGCGGCCGAGTTCGTCGCTGGCGTTGTCACGCACCTCTCCCTCGGCGCTCACGACGCGGTCGATCACGGCGAGCACGGAAGGCATACCGACGAGGAGGCTCGTCCGACCGGCGAGCGTCGGGTACGCGTCGCGGATGTCCAGCTTGTCGAGGAACACGCGCACGCGCGCGGCGACCCCGATGTTCTTGGCCACGGCGAGCAGGGATTCGGCGTCGAGCACGCCGCCCTTCGCCAAGTGCATGATCTGCGTCGTGACGTCGTGGAGGCCGTGCAGGACGAGCGGCGAGGGGGAGCCCTGGATCTCGACCATCTCGTCGCAGGCGGTCAACTCGCGGCGAATCCAGCAGGGGTCGGTCGACGGGAACATGTCGCCCACGCGGGCTTTACCCGGGGTCGACACCGCGTATCCTGACAGTACTTCCGTGAACTTCCCGTATTCAAGAATCGTGCTGTCGCCAAAGCGCATGCGACCGCCTTTGTAAAGATTCCGTTACCGGGTAGTTCGCTCTTCGTGAGTCTAGTGTCCAAGAAACGTGATGTCAAGCCAATCCGGCGGTCGACACCCCTCGCTGCCCCATATCGGGCATCGCGCCCACGATGGCCTCACTCGCCGGCCGTAGCGCCCATCGCGTCCACGCGACTCAACTCGAGCTTCGCGCGCTGATAGTCGCCCTGGGAAGGGGCGATCGTCGTGTCACCCATCGCGAGGGTGTACCGGTAACTCGCGGACTCGGGCGATCCCTCCGCTACGGCGGTGGCGATGTCCACGCGCGCTTCGAGGTGTTCCTCAATCTGCTTCTGAACCCGCACGGCGTCGGAGAGGCCCACTCGGTCGGCTTCTGGCTTAGCGAGCGTCGCGCTGATCCACGTTTGCAGCGCGCCGAGCGCGGCGGTGAGGTCCGCCGGCGCCGTTGCGGTGGCGTCCTGAGCCGACAGGAAGGTCGCCGCGTTCTCGGACAACTCCGTGGCCTGACCCGCGATAGCTGCGTCGCGGCGGCGCTCGTATGTCGAGACGACGGCCTCGTACGCGCGCTTCGCCTCGTCGGGACGGCCGAGGAGGCGCGTCATGTCGCCGCGCCGAAGGGCCGCCTCGGCCCATGCGGCGTCGTACCCGGGAACAGCCTCGAAGGGGGCCAGGGAGGCGTCGGAGTACGCCGCGAGCGCCCCAGTCCAGTCCTCCTGCGCGGCAAGCGCCGACGCGTACCCGAGCTGTGAGTAGAGTCCAAATGGGCCGTTGCCGGGTGTCGCCGCGGCGCGGAACACTTGCGCTGCTTGCGGCGCGGAACCGTTGTCGAGAAGCGCTCGCCCTTCCGTGTAACGGGCCTGCGCGTCGTATGGACCACTGTCGATGGACGCCAGCCGCCCGACCACGGCAGTGAGTTCCGAAGCGCGTGCGTCGGCCGAGGCCTGGCCTGCGGCGGTGTACGCAGCGAGGGCTTCGTGCATGTCTACGTAGGCCGCCACGCCTGCATCGGCCCGCTGATTGACCAGCCACACGCCGAGCAGGATCAGCAGCACGGCGGCCACACCGACGAACGTGAGGGGCACGGCGCGCGCGCGGGCGAATTCCACGCCTCGGTTGACGGTTTCGAGGAACCGGTCCTGGTCCTGGTCGTCCTCGAGGAAGGTGCGTCGGTCGTTCATGCCGGGTGGTCTCTCCTAATTCCCGCAGACCCACGGAATTATAGTTGCGCGGCAGCGCATATCCAAAGTTCTTTCCCCGGCGTCGGGGCGAGGACGCACGGCGATGTAGAACGGCTCCCGCCGACGTGCCGTTACGAGTCCCCGCCCGGCGCCGCGCGGCCCTCGTCGATCGCCTTCACGTGGTCGCGCACGACATCCGGCGGGGCGAGTTTGATGAACAGCCAGACGCCAGGCGCGATGAGCAGAAGCGCCAGAACAGCCACGTCGTCGAGCCGGCCGATGATTGGCAGGTAGTCGAAGATGAGGTCGACCGGACGGACGACGTATGCGAGGCCGACGATCCCCGCTATGACAGCGAAGAACAGCGGGAGCGCCTTGCGCGGGAGCGGCACCCGCGGGTCGTTCCAGAGCCTGCGGACGAGCCTGATGAAGTTCGGCAGGTGGAACAGGAGGCGCATGAGTTTGGCCGCTTGAGGGCCGCCGGCGAACATCGATGTCGGCCTCCTGAAGGGCTACGCAAAGCGGGTGGCGCACGGGTCCAGCCGGCTCCCGTATACTATATCGTCCCGGCAGCGGAGGAGGAACCCATGCCGAACGCAATTGCCTCTGTCGTTCCCGATTTGGCGCGGTTGAGCGAGTCCGGCGCCTTCGGGGGGATTGTCGTCCTCGCCCTGTCGGCCCCACTCGGAATACTGGGAGCGTGGGCGTTGCAGCGCCGTTCAGCCGCGCGACGCGAGGCGACCAGACAGCGGCACGAGCGCCTCATGCGGGCCGCGATCGTGGGAGCTGGGGCGAACGCCGGCGACGAAGCTGCGCGCCTCAACACGCGGGCATCCTGGCGGCGTCGCGTCACAGCCGCGGGCAGGGGCCGCTGGTGAGACGGCTACCAATGGCCCGTGCCTAGCGGCATCCCCGTGAACACACTCGCCAAGCCCCAGACGCTTCTGGCCGCGCCCTCGCCCAGGATGACGCCCATAAGGAACCTCCCCACCTGCGCGTGCGCCCGCAAGCCGTAGAACCGAAGCGTTGTCCACTTGATGACCCAACTCGCGAACAGGCACGACCAGAACACGTGCAACCCCCAACTGCTGGACACGGCGTAACCAGCCGGGTGCAACGGCCACCACACGAAGCGCGCGCGCATCGCCGCGAACAGCAAAGTCACCCCCGCGCCGACGAAGTGGAACACGATGCGGATCACGTCGGTGTCCTGAGGCGCGGTTAGCCATCCGTGAAGGCGCGTGTACGTCTCGTTCCCGAACCACAGGGCGGGGCCGACGATCTTGCTCGCGGCGCCGTACCGGTAGCCGAGGTCAAGGAATGCCCAGAACGACGTGAACGCCCCGAGCACCACGGCGACGGTCATCGCGATAACGAGCCTACGGTTGCCGAGCCCGACACGCTCGGCCATCTTGAAGCCCTCGAGCTGGTGCGGCATCGGATGTCCGCGGTACGCGCGCGTTAGGAACCAGAACAGCGACATGATTGTCAGGTTGCGCGCGCCGATACCGCGCGTTCCGCCGACCATCGTCATCATCTGCTCCGGCCCGGCATAGTGGAGGTCGTGCACCGGCGTGCCCAACTCCGCCCGCATTCGCGTCACAGCGACCGACAGCAACATGTAGATCGAGAAGAAGGCGATGACGGCCCACGCCGACATCCCGGCGTACATGCAGAACCCCGCGATGAACACCGACCCAAGGACCAACCCTCCAACGGCGACGCGATAGCTGAACGGCTCGCGCTCCTCGTCGCCGAACTCTCGGCCGGAGACGAGGTGTCGCCCGACGCGTTGCAGGTGGTGCCTCGTGACCCACAGCGCGAGGAAGCCCAGCGCCAAGTAGCCCCCGGCCGTCTGCTCCGTGATGTACGGGAAGCCGGGCAGCGAGCGCATTCCGAGGGCATCCGCCAACACGCGTTGCAGTTGCCAGGTCCAGAAGAAGAACCAGCACGAGAACGACAGATCGAGTGGGATGAAGAAGCCCAGGCCGATTATGTACGGATAGAAGGCGACGCTGATGCCGCTTAGGACGGACCACGGCTTCTCGGTGAACAGGAGCGCGCCGATGTTGCGCCGCGCGTATGGGATGAGGGGCAACGCCGGGAAGAGGGTCTTCGAGCCGTTGTACGCCTCGAGGAAGATGCCTAGCGCGATGCCCGCCCACACGAGCCGACGGCCGAAGAACCGCCCGGCGTCGCTCGCGATCTCGACAGGCAGTTGGATGACGGGGTACGCCAGCTTCTCCTGTTCCGTCCACTGGCGCCGAACGATGGAGTTGAAGCAGAGCATCACGAACACGAGCACCGCGATGAAGAGGCACCACCAGAGTGTAGGGACGAACCAGGCCCGCAACGTGTCCGCGTCGTATAGAGTGGAATCCCCCTCGTAGTACCCCCGCAACACGGACTCATCGCTGATCGTGAGCCAGGACGGCAGCAGGTGGAGGAAGAGGCCCTCCCAGTCGTTCTCAGGCGTGTCGAACCAGAACCCATGGCCGACGGCCGGGACCAGGATCTCCATCATGTCGTGGCTGGCGATCGCGGACGCGATGCCTGCCATCGAGTAGACGACGAGTATCTCGTCGTCGCGGAGCGCCGCGCTCGGCCACACGCGCCGGACGCCGAGGTTCCCGAGGGCTAGCACGAAGAGCAGGAATACCGCGTTGAAGAACAGCGAGACGACCGTGGGGTGGCCCGAGTACCACACGATCTCAGTCGTCATGATCCAATAGGAGTTGATGGGGATGAACAGGGCGCCGAGCACGACGGCCTTCACGGTCACCTGGCGCGTAGCGCGCTGCGGGCCGGTTGGCTTGTGGATCATGCTTGGCCGGCCGGTTCGTCGCCGTCGGTCGGAGTCCTCACGTCGCGCGCCTCGCCCGTCTCATCTGCCACGCCCGGCCGGGTACTTCCACACGGAAAGCCTCGACGTTCCCGATGTCGGCCACCGTGACGTAGCACGTGCGCCCGTCGGGGCCGCCAAAGGCGAGGTTCGTGCAGTTCTTGCCCGCAAGCTCTATCTCGCGCAGCACGTCGCCGGCCGGGGAGACCTTGGCGACCGTGCCCTTGCCCCAGCGCGTGATGTACAGGAATCCGTCGGCGTCACACCGCATGCCGTCCATTCCGAAGTCTGGGAAGTCCAGGAGGAGACGCTTGTTCGTCACGTCGCCGGCCGGCGATAGGTCGTACGCCCAGACGTTCCGTTGCGCGGACTCGTTGACGTATAGAGTGCGCCCGTCGGGACTGACCTCGATGCCGTTGGTCGTGCCCATGTCGCGCTCGAGTGCGGTCACGACGCCGTCGCGATCGACCCGCCATATCTGGCCCGTGGACTCCTGCCAATTCGGGTCGCTGGCGAAGACCGTGTCGTCGTCGGCTATGGCGATGTCGTTCGGCTGGTTCATGGTGGGATCGTGCGCGAGCACTGCCACCTCACGGGTCGCCATATCGACGCGCAGGACGTTGTGGTTGGTATAGTCGGCGATGAGCATGCGCTCGGCGCTGTCGAAGCGGATGCCGTTGCCCACGCTTCCGTCGGGTAGGTCGAGGAAGACGCTGCACTCCCCTTCAGGAGTCACCTTGCCGATGGTATGCTGACGCGCGAAGTTCACGGCGTACAGATTGCCGTCAGCGTCGCAGCCCGGGCCTTCGATTCCGGACGTGAACCCGCCCGGCGGCGTGAACGTCGTGCTCGTGTACAGCGCGTCATCGGTCATCGAATGCCCGCCTTCGCATCGCCGTGTGCTATGTCATCGCCCTATGGCGCTGAGTGTACACGAACCGGCGGTCCATATGAACGGGAGCGACCACATGGCCGGCAAGTTCCTCGGCATGGTGATGACGCCGCTCGATGTGCAGGTCGAGGGCCTCGACGCCGTCATGGACCGTATAGCCGCGACGGGCGCCACCGCGATTTCCACCGGCAGAGGCGTCAGCCGCGAGGCAGCCCGCGGCTCCGGTCACCGCGTGCCGCCGCTCGACATCGACGGCCACGACCGGGTGTTCGATCGACCCGTCTGGGGCAAACGCGAGCTGATGCTCGAGTCGTTTGCCATCGACCGACCCGCCATGACGCTGTACGAAGCCACGCCGTACCAGCCGGGCTGGCGTGACCTCCCGGCGGGGGTTGACGCCGAGGTCCCCGACAGGCTCGTAGAGGACGCGCGTCGGCGCGGTTGGGAAGTCTACGTTAGCGCGTCGCCGTTGTCGGTGCCGGGGCTCGCGGACGGCGACCAGATGCGTTGGCCCGACGGGAGCGCGCCCGACCCGGCCCGACGAGTCGCGCGACAAGGGTGCCCGAGCGCGCCGGACGTGCGGGCGTACGCCGTCGCGCGCGTGCTGGACACGGTACGAGCCTCGGCTCCAGTCAATGGCGTGTGCCTGGATTGGGTGGAATACACCACGTACCTGCTGGAGGACCACTTCGCCTGCATCGGCCCGCACTCGCTGCGCCATGCGGAGGAACTTGGGTACGACGCCGGTAGGATGGCGCGCGATGTCACGGCGCTCTGGGACTGGCTCCACCGGCTGGATGGCGCCGCCCTGGAGCGGGCGATCGCGGTTCGCGACAGTCCCTCGCGGCTAGTGGACCTCCTCGTAACGCATCCCGGATGGCTGGACTTCCTGTCATTCAAGCGCGATGTCGTGTGCGGCCTGTACGCCGACATCCGCACGGCCCTCGACGAGGACGGCCACGCGGACGTCAGGCTCATCGCGAACGGGTGGGCCCCGCCGTTCAACCGGTCGAGCGGCATGGATTACGGCGCCCTGGCGGCGACGGTACAGGTCGTGCGGCCGAAGATGTACACGTTCCACTGGTCGGCCATGCCCCGGTGGTACGGTGAGACGCTGCTGAACTGGAACCCCGGTCTGGGTGAGCGTGCCGTGCTGGACGCGGTGAAGCGCTGCTTCGACCTGCGCGACGACAACGGCGCCCCGACGCTCGCCGACTACCACATTCCCGGCCCCGACGAGGACCATCCGGTGCATGCGCGCACGTTCCGGGATCGCGTCCAGGAGGTGGTCGGGCAGGTCGACGGACGGTGTCCCGTCATGCCGCTGGCGCACGGCTACAGGCCAGCCGAGCAGTGGAAGCGGAAGCTTGCCATCCTGCGTGACTGCGACATCGACGGGTTGTGGGTGCAGCGGTACTGCTACCTGTCCGACGAGAAGCTCGGTATACTCGGCGACATCTGGCGCTAGCGCGTCGCGGCACGACCCTGGAGGACGCCATGTCTCGCCCGAACATCCTGTTTCTCTTGAGCGACGAGCATAGCCACAGATTCATGGGGCACATATCGCGGGAGATGGGCGGCGAGGATGTCGAGACGCCCACGTTCGATGCGCTGGCGTCCGGCGGCGCCGTCTTCACGGACGCGTACTGTCAGATGCCGTTGTGTACGCCTTCGCGGCTCTCGCTTCTGTCGGGTCGCGAAGTGTGTGGGGCAGGCGCATGGAGCAACAACAGCGTGATGCGGCCCGGAGTACCCACGCTGCCAGGCGTCCTCGCGGAGGCCGGGTACGAAACGTGCCTTGTCGGCAAGATGCATCTGGGCGGGAGTCGCCAATACGTCGGCTTCCAGCACCGCCCCTACGGGGATCTCACAGGCAAGACGGGCCACCAAGCCGACCCGATCGACGATCCCAACGCGCGGACGATACGAGGCCGCACGACGACCGCTGTCGGCGTGACAGAGATACCAGAAAGCCTGCTTCAGGAACAGGTCGTGGCGCAGGAAGCCGTCGCGTGGCTGCGCGAGCACGAGGCCGCCAACCCGGACAAGCCGTGGTTCCTTATGGCCTCATTCAGCCGACCCCACTTCCCACTCACGGCGCCGCGGCGCTGGATTGACCGCTACTCGCCGCAGGAGATCGACGAGCCGAGGGCGCCGGCCGGCGGGGACTCGCACGACCACCCGATGAGCGTCGGCATGCGCAAAGGCTTCCGTGCGGACGAGATCGACCACGACGAGATGATGCGGGCTCGCGCGGCATACTTCGCGTGCGTGAGCTACCTGGACGAGTTGCTCGGCGATCTGCTCGCGCGGCTGGAGGCGACCGGTCAACTCGACAACACGATCATCGTCTACACGAGCGACCACGGCGAAATGGCCGGCGAACACGCCATGTGGTGGAAGAACGGCTGGTACGAGGCGTGCACACGTGTGCCGCTCATCGTGTCGACGCCCGGGCAGCGCGCCGACGACGGAGCCGCGCGGCGCGTTTCCACACCCGTAGCGCTGGTGGACCTGTTCCCAACTCTGTGCGCGTTCGCGGGCGCGGACGCGCCTGACGGCCTCGACGGCCGCGACCTATCGGGAGCCGTAGGCGGACACGCCGAAGCCCCCGACCGACCGGTGTTCTGCGACGCGCTCACGCCACGCTGGGGCGCCGGAACGGAGTTCCGCGCGGCACGGTGGCGGCAGTTCAAGTATGTGCAGTTCAGGGACGCGCCGGAGTTGCTGTTCGACCTCGCGAGCGACCCGCTGGAGCAACGCGACCTGATCGCGCGAGGCGCGACCGGTGACGCCGCGGAGGCGTTGGCGCACCTGCGGGAGGTCGTCAACGACACGATGGACTTCGACGCGGCGGAGGAGTCGCGGCGTCGGGACGATGAGTTGTCGAAGACGTACGCTCTACATGCACCCGGTAGCGGCGGGAACCTCTACCACATGCCCCGCGGACACATCGTAAACGCCGAGGCTGCCCTGTACGCGCCGACGACGATCGCCGAGAGTCCCGACGATCTGTTCACCGACTTCCGACGCGGCGACGAGCCGGCCGGAGACGTGTAACCGGAGCCCAACTCCGCCGCGTTGACATCGGCGGCAGCGACGGCATAGCATTCGGATTGAGCGGCGAGCGTCCACCTCGGCGGCAGGAGCAAGCGGCCACCTATGGACCGTTGGTACACGCGACTGGCGGCCGAATACGGCTCCGGTCTCATCGGCGGGGTCGTCCTCGGGGGCATCGCATACCTGTTCGGGGAGTTCGCTCTGGGCGCAGTAGCGCGGACGAGCGGCGATTGGATAGCCGCCGGCGCGGATCTGCTTGCCATCACCGCTCTGTGTTTCGCCGTTGCCATCGGCTCCGGTGAGCCCATCTACCGTCTTGCGAAGCGAGAGCATCCCGACTGGGGCGAGCGCGCCCGCAAGCAGTTGTGGAAGGGCGGGTTTCTCGGCGCGCCCGCCGTGATCGCACTGCTTTCCCTGATGGAGATGGACTGGCCGTCGATCATGGCGGCGCCAAGCCCTGTTTTCCGAGTGCTTCTCTACGCCATCGGCATCCTCCAATACGTAGCCACCGCGCCGTTGCGGCTTATGGTCGACGTGCTCGGCATCCCCGCGGAGGCTCCGATGGTGCTTGCCCTTCCAATCGGCGCTCTCTGTGTACGGTACCTCGCACGGCCCGAGAACATGCTTGACATTAACGAGCCAGAGGACGCGCAGGACCATGCAGCGGCAGCTTCCGGCGGATAGCGACGATAAGCCACGCGACGAATGCGGCGTCTTCGGGGTCTTTGGCCATCCTGACGCGCCGCGGCTTTGCTACGTCGGTCTGTACGCGCTCCAACATCGCGGCCAGGAGAGCGCCGGCATCGTCGCGTCGCAGGGCGCGTCGTTCTCGCAGCATCGCGGCATGGGCCTCGTCGACGAGGTGTTTAGCGACGGATCGTTGGACCGGGTCGTTGGCCCACTGGCGATCGGCCACAATCGGTACTCGACATCCGGCACGAGCACACTGCAGAACGCGCAGCCGTTCGTCGCGCAGTATTCGCGCGGGCCGCTCGCGATCGCCCACAACGGCAATCTCGTAAACGCCTTCCACATCCGTCGCCAAATGGAAGCGCAGGGCCAGATCTTCATGACCGAGTCGGACACCGAGGTGTTCGCCGGTCTGCTGGGACGGTCGCTGCACTACCACCTCGAAGGTCGCATCATCGATGCGCTCAAGGAGTTGCGCGGGGCGTACTCGATGCTATGCATGGGCAAGAACGTCCTCATCGCGGTGCGCGATCCTAGCGGCTTCCGCCCGCTGTGGATCGGCGACGTAGATGGCTGCACGGTCTTCGCATCCGAAACGTGCGCGATCGACGCGGTCAATGGCACCGCAATCCGCGAGGTCGAGCCGGGCGAGATGGTGATCGTTACGGAGTCGGGCGTCGAGTCGATGTTCCTCCCGATGCAGGAGGAGACCTCCCATTGCGTGTTCGAACTGCTGTACCTCGCCCGGACTGACAGCGTCATCTTCGGCGAGTCGGTGGCGGACCGCCGCCTAGAGTTCGGTCGGCGGCTCGCGCAGGAAGCGCCGGCGCAAGCCGACATCGTCGTGGGGATGCCGGAATCCGCGAACGTCGCGGCTTTGGGCTACTCCCAGGAGTCGGGGATTCCATTCCAGTTCGGCATCGCGCGTAACCAATACGTGGGTCGTACGTTCATACAACCGAAGCAGAGCGATCGCGACTTCAAGGTGGGCGTCAAGATCAACGCGATCCGCGCGATCCTGAAGGGACAGCGGGTGGTGCTCGTCGACGACTCGCTTCAGCGCGGCACGACGCTCCGATCCAGCGTGAAGAAGATGCGGGCCGCCGGAGCCACGGCGGTGCACGTGCGCATCGCGGCGCCTCCGACGCAGTGGCCCTGCTTCTACGGGGTAGACACGCCAACGCGCCAGGAGCTGATGGCGAGCAGCCACAGCCTGGAGGAGATCCGCAAGTATATCCGGGCCGATTCCCTCGGGTATCTGACGACGGAGAGCATGTTGTCGTGTGTGTCGAAGCCGAAGGACTACTGCACGGCGTGCTTCGACGGCTTGTACCCAGTCGCGTTCGAGGAACAGAACCTGAACCAGCTCAGCATCGACTTTAGCCGCGACAGAGATCGCTAGGAACGGCGGCCCACGCCCAGGCGGGTGACGCGCCATGGCCCGAATCACAGACCGGCCCGGCAGACGACGGCCCGCCTCGCCTATGGATTCCGCGTTCCTCCGCGGCACATCGAGCAGCTTCTTCCGGCCGTTTCTCTACGGCGGATTCGGCCTGGTCGCGCTGACGGTCGTCATGAGCAAGGTGTTCGGCGTGGACCGTGGGGTGATGGCCGTCATCGGCGGAGCCATCGGGGTAGTCGGATTCGTCGTGTATGCCGTGCGGACGACGGGCGCGGCACGGCGCGAGGCGGACGAGAAGCGCCACCAGTTCTACGACCAATTCACCGTAGACGAGGAGCGAGCGCCGAAGCATGGCGAGTGAACCCCAGCGAGGCCTGACATACGCGGACGCCGGCGTCGATCTTGACGCGAAGGACGAAGCGTTCGCACGTATCCGCGGGCTCGTGAAATCCACCCACCGCGCCGAGGTGCTGGGGGAGATCGGCTCATTCGGCGGCTTGTTCGCGCTGGGCTCCTACGACGAACCGGTGTTGGTGTCGAGCATCGACAGCGTCGGCACGAAGCTCAAGGTCGCGTTCGCGCTCGACCGTCACGACACTGTCGGGTACGACATGGTCGCGCACTGCGGGAACGACATCGTCGTCCAGGGCGCAGAGCCGCTCTTCTTCATGGACTACATCGGCATAGGGCAGCTTCGGCCTGATGTCGTACGTGACCTCATCGACGGCCTTGCGCGGGGTTGCCGGGACATCGGGTGCGCGCTCATCGGGGGCGAGACGGCAGAGCTGCCGGACCTCTACTCGGCTGGTGAGTACGACCTCGCGGGGTCCATCGTCGGGGTCGTGGAGCGGTCGCAGGTCATCACCGGCGAGGGCATCTGCCCGGGCGATGTCGTCATCGGCCTACCGAGCGTGGGGCTGCACACCAACGGGTACTCGCTCGCTCGCAAGATCGCGTTCGAAGCCGCGGCGCTCGACCCGCGCGACGACGTGGCCGACCTCGGCTGCACGATTGGCGCAGAGCTGCTCAAGCCGCACCGCAGCTACGTGAAGGCGTGCCTCGACACGGCGCGCAGCGTGAGAGTGAGGGGCCTGGCCCACATCACGGGCGGGGGCATCCTCGAGAACAGCGCGCGCATCTTGCCGGCCGACACGCGGATTCGCATCGACCCAGCGACGTGGGATCGGCTGCCGGTGTTCGGGTGGCTGCAGTCGGCCGGCGGTGTCGCGGACTTTGAGATGTACCGCGTCTTCAATATGGGCATCGGCATGGTCGTCGTCGTCGCTCCCGAAGTAGAGACGGCGGCGCTTGAGCGACTGGCGCGCCACGGTGAGAACGGCGTCGTGATTGGGGAAGTCATTCAGGGCGCGCCAGGAGTGGACATCGTCAACATTGGTGGGAGCGACAGATGACCGGCATCCGACGCGCGCTCATAAGCGTTTCCGACAAGACCGGAGCGGCAGACCTCGCGCGAGCGCTTTCCGACATGGATGTGCACATCCTGTCCACGGGGGGAACCGCCACGCTCCTGCGCGAGGCAGGGGTCGACGTGCAGGATGTGTCTGACTACACGGGATTCCCCGAGATGATGGATGGGCGAGTAAAGACGCTGCATCCGAAGATCCACGGCGGAATCCTTGCCTTGCGGGACGACGAGAGTCACGTCGCCCAGGCCCAGGCGAATGGCGTTGGGTTCATCGACCTCGTAGTCAGCAACCTCTATCCGTTTCGCGAGACGATCGCCAACCCGGACGTTGAGTACGCCGACGCTGTCGAGAACATCGACATCGGGGGCCCGACGCTCATCCGCGCGAGCGCCAAGAACCACGCGCACGTTGCCATCCTGACAGACCCGTCTCAGTACGAGGAGACGATCAGCGCACTGCGCCAATCCGGGTCGCTGTCAGATGCCACGCGACAGAAGCTGGCGGTCGCCGCGTTCGAGCACACCGCGGCCTACGACGGCGCCATCGCCGCGTACCTGTCCGCACAGGTGGACGAAGCGGAGTCGGCATTTGCGCCGACGGTCTTCGTGCCGATGAAGCGGCTGCAAGGTCTGCGCTACGGCGAGAACCCGCACCAGAGCGCAGCGTTCTACGAAGTCGAGGGGACGAACAGCCCATGGGGACGCATGGAGCAACTGGCGGGCGAGGAGCTGTCGTACAACAACATCCTCGACGCGGACGGCGCGTGGTCGAGCGCTTGCGAGTTCGACGAGCCGACCTGCGCGATCATCAAGCATACGAACCCGTGCGGCCTGGCCGTTGACGACGACCTGAAGGTCGCCTTCCGTCGCGCGTTCCTGGGCGACCCGATCAGCGCGTTCGGCGGCATCGTCTCCTTCAACCGCCCGGTCACGGACGAGATCGCGCGGGCAGTGCGGGCCGCGAAGCACCCCACGAGCGGCGCGCGCCTGCTCCTGCACATCATCATGGCGCCTGACTACGAACCGGCCGCTGTTGAGCGGCTGAGCAAGAGCAGGTCGCTACGCGTCCTGAAGCTCCCGCTGACCGAGGCGCCGGCGGCTCGTTACCGCAGTGTCGAAGGTGGGATGCTCGTGCAAGACGCGGATGCGCTGGTGGAAGACGGGGATGCCTGGACGTGCGCCACCGCGCGGAAGCCTACCGATGACGAGCTAGCGGACCTGAAGTTCGCGTGGAAGTGCGCGAAGCTCATCAAGTCGAACGCGATCGTCGTCGCGAAGAACCGGACGATGCTGGGCATGGGCGCCGGCCAGCCCAACCGCGTGAATTCGGCGCGCCTCGCCGTAGCTCAGGCCGGCGCGGCGGCGGAGGGCGCGGCGTTGGCCTCCGACGCGCTCGTGCCGTTCCTTGACACGATTGCGGTCGGCCTCGCACATGGCGTGCGCGCGTTCGTGCAGCCCGGCGGCGCGGTACGCGACGACGAGTCTACGGCCACCGCGGACGGCGCGGGGGCCACAATGCTGCACACGGGCGTCCGACACTTCCGGCACTGAGGCCGCGGCCGACAGGTCCTTCGGCAGGCATGAGGGGGCATGATGCCAGAGCAGTACGGTGTGCGGGTCGCGACCGACGCGGACGGGGCGTTCATCCACGGCCTGCGCCGCCGCAATTACATGCAGAACGCGCCGATCCTGCGCATCGCCGGGCTCACGGCAGACGAAGTGGTCGAGTCGATGGCGGAGTGGACGGACCGCAGCCTGGAAGGCATGGAAGAGCTCGACTCGATCCGCGTGACCATCGCCGAGACCGAGGCAGGCGAAGCGATCGGCTACCTGATGCTCCTTTGGCCCGCCATGGACGACTTCTCGCAACTGCCGCAGGGCTACATCTACGACATCGGCGTCACGCGCCAGCATTGGGGCATGGATGTCGGGGCGTTGTTGGTGAAGGACGCGGAGGACCACGTCCGCGAGCAGGGCGGCGCGTTCATCCAGCTCAACGTGAACGCACAGAACGGCCGGGCCGTGGAGTTCTATCGCAAGAACGGCTACCTGGAAGAGTGGAAGGTGCTGGGCAAGTGCCTTTACACCGCGGAATCCTAGACCCGGGAGCGCGGAATTGAACGTACTCGTTGTAGGCAGCGGCGGACGCGAGCACACCTTCGTCTGGAAACTGGCGCAGAGCCCGAGGGTCGACCGCATCTTCGCCGTGCCCGGGAACGCAGGCATGGCCGACGTCGCGGAGTGCCACGACGTCTCCACCGCGCAGGGATTCGACGCGTTGGCCGACTTCGCAGAGGCGAACGACGTGGGCCTCACGGTCGTTGGGCCGGAGGCCCCGCTTGTGGCAGGCATTGTGGACGTGTTCGAGGAGCGCGGGCTGCGTGTGTTCGGCCCCAACGCCGCGTCGGCAAGGCTGGAAGGCAGCAAAGAGTTCGCGAAGCGGATCATGGAGGCCGCGGGCGCGCCGACCGGCGCATACCGCGCCTTCACGGATGCCGAGGCTGCGCGAGCCTACGTGGACGAGGCCGGCGCGCCGATTGTCGTGAAGGCAGATGGGCTGGCGGCCGGCAAGGGCGTCGTGGTGTGCCAGACGCTCGCGGAGGCCCACGCGGCGATCGACGACATGCTCGTAGGCGGCGCGTTCGGGGACGCGGGCTCGACGGTCGTGATAGAGGAGTGCCTCGTCGGCGAGGAGGCGTCGTTCACCGTGTTCTGCGACGGTGTCACGGCGCTTCCGTTGGCGGGATCGCAGGACCACAAGCCCATCTTCGACGGCGACGAGGGGCCGAACACCGGCGGCATGGGCGCGTATTCGCCCGCCCCGGTGATAGACGACGCCCTGCACGCGCTCATCATGACGGACATCGTGGCTCCTGTCCTCGCCGCGATGGAGGCGGAAGGGCATGTGTACCGCGGGATTCTGTATGTCGGGTTGATGGTCACCGCGGACGGGCCGAAGGTAATCGAGTTCAACTGCCGGCTGGGCGACCCCGAGACACAGGTCATACTCCCGCGCCTCGAGTCGGACCTCGCCGACCTGATCGACGCGGCCGTCGACGGGCGTCTGGCCGACGTCGAACTGTCATGGACGGACGACTCGTGCGTGTGCGTAGTCATGGCGTCTGGGGGATATCCAGACCCCGATTACACGACGGGTCACGCGATCTCCGGCCTCGCGGACGCCGCGCTGGCCGACCGAGCTACGGTTTTCCACGCTGGCACGTCGCTGCGGGACGGCCACGTGGCGAGCGCCGGCGGACGCGTGCTGGGCGTCACCGCCCTCGGCTCCGACATCTCGGTGGCGGTCGAGCGGGCCTACCGAGCGTGTGACCTGATCGAGTTCCACGGCGCCCACTACCGTCGCGACATAGGCCACCGCGCGCTCGCGCGGCTCACCCACGGAGGAGCGTGATGGAGGCGGACACGCCGGTTGTCGGGATCGTCATGGGTAGTGACTCGGACCTGGACGTCATGAGCCGCGCGGCGCACGTGCTCGAGGAGTTCGGGGTGCCGTTCGAGATCAGCGTGCTGTCGGCACATAGGTCGCCACGCCTGTCGGCGGAGTACGCGACATCGGCGCGGGCGCGTGGGCTCAAGACGCTCATATGTGGAGCAGGGCGGGCGGCGCACCTCGCCGGAGTGATGGCGGCCCACACTACACTGCCCGTACTCGGCGTGCCTGTGGACGGTGGCCCGCTGGATGGGGTGGACGCGCTCTACGCGACCGTCCAAATGCCTCCGGGCATCCCGGTCGGGACAATGTCGATCGGCTCGCACGGCGCGACGAATGCCGCGCTGTTCGCGGTGCAGATACTCGCGCTCGGGAACGACGAGCTTGCGGGCAAGCTAGCGAACTACCGTGAAGGCCTCGAGCAGGCCGTCGGCGCGAAGAACGACCGCATGCACGAGCAGGGGTGGGCGAATTACTCGGCGTAGCGGGGCCCAAGTCCGCGAGACGTCCGGCCCCGCGGAGACGGAGCGGCTGGGCGAAGCGATGGCGGCGCGGCTCCGGCCGGGGGATGTCGTCGCGCTGACGGGCGAGATCGGCGCGGGGAAGACCTGCCTCACACGTGGTCTGGCCCGTGGGCTGGCATCCACCACCGCCGTAAGCAGTCCGACGTTCGTGCTCGTGCACCGGCACGAGCTGCGCGCCGCATCCCATGCGCTTTACCACCTGGACCTCTACCGCCTAGACTCCAGTGACGAACTGGAGGACATCGGCGGCGCCGAGCTGCTGCACGGGCGCGACATCTGCGTCGTCGAGTGGGCGGAACGGGCCGACGAGTTGCTGCCCGCGGACTCCTTCCGTGTGCATATCGACTGCTTGGCTGAGGACGCGCGCCGCCTCACCGTGATGGGCCCGCGCGACTTGCTACGGGAGGACTAGACCACCATGGCAGACGAAGACAGAGACGTGTCTCAGGGCGATCACGGCGAGCACGACCACATCTGGCGCGACCTGATGACGGGCGTCCACCCGAAGCTGCGGGAGGGACGCGTCGTTTTCAAGCGCCTGCCTGGGACGTCCCGCTGTAAGCTGTGCGCAGTGCCGTTCGACGGGATCGCGGCCCCGTTCCTACGCGCGTTCATGAAGAAGAAGCACGCGCGCAAGAACCCGTTCTTCTGCGACTTCTGAGAGAACTTCGCAGAAACGCACCGGGGCGGTGCGGAAGTCGAGACAACGATGTTGTTCGCCGATGTGCGCGGGTCCACTGCCCTCGCCGAGAGCATGAGCACGCGCGAGTTTCAGTCGCTGATGACGCGGTTCTACGGCGCCGCGAATCAGGTGCTCGTCCACACGGACGCGTTCGTGGACAAGCTGGTTGGCGACGAGGTGATAGGCCTGTATATCCCCGGTATCGCCGGTGAGGACCACGCTCGCCGGGCAATCGACGGCGCGAAGGAACTGCTGCGCGCGACGGGGCACGGCCGCAAGGGCGGCCCGTGGGTGCCGGTCGGCGTGGGCGTGCACACCGGCGAGATCTACCTCGGCACCGTGGGGGCAGAAGGCACATACACCGACTTCAGCATGCTCGGCGACCCCGTCAACGTGACGGCGCGCCTGGCGTCGAACGCGGCCGAGGGCGAAGTCCTCGTCAGCGACGACGCCCGCGCGGCGGCATCGTACGACGTCGGCGGCGCCGAGCAACGGGACCTGTCCCTTAAGGGCCGCGACGAGAGCGTCAACGTCAGCGTCCTTCACGCGGCCGAGTAGCTCGCGGGCGACCGGGGGTCGCAGACGCCGTTGCGGCTGGACGGCCGCATCCCGGCCCTTACCTGCCCAGGGGGAACGCGTCCGCGCTCGCCGAGAGGCAGCCGGGCCGCCGCAGGCCCACGGTTGACAGTGTACGCAAGCCGTGTCGCGCGCTAAACGTCGCCGCTGTCACGGCGGATGTCCTTGTCGAGGCGGCCGTCCTTGAGGAGGACCAGGCGCTCCGCGCGCGTCATAATCATCTCGTCGTGCGTCGAGAATATGAAGGTCATACCGCGCGTTCGGTTCAGGTCGCGCATCATGTCGATGAGTTCCGCACCAGTCGTTGAGTCGAGGTTCGCCGTGGGTTCGTCCGCCAGGACGATGTCCGGCTCGGCGACCATCGCCCGCGCCACGGCAACGCGCTGTTGCTGTCCCCCTGAAAGCTGCGGCGGACGCCTTCCTTCCATCCCTGCCAGCCCGACATCGGAGAGTATCTCTGCGACCCGTCGCCTTCGCTCCGGCGCGGGAACGCGCTGGAGGATCATGACGTACTCGACGTTCTCGCTGACGGTCAGCACAGGGATTAGGTTGTACGACTGGAAGATGAACCCGACATGGTCGCGGCGGAAGTCCGCCAACTGACGGCCGTTCATGTCCTCAATCGGCACGCCCGCAAGGTACGCGCGGCCCGACGTCGGCTTGTCCAGGCCGCTGATGAGGTTCAAGAGCGTCGTCTTGCCGGAGCCGGACGGGCCCGCGATGGCCATGAACTCGCCGCGCGAGATGGTGAGGTCGAGCGATGTCACCGCCAACACCTCGACCTCGCCGGCGCGGTACACCTTCGTCAACTGCTCCGCGCGCACAACGTCGTCGGCTTGCTCCGTCATCGTTGCCTCCGACTCCTCAAGAGTAGGCCTTCATGGCCGACGATGGCGCCATGCGGGCCGCGTACACAGCCGGGTAGAGTCCGGCGATGAAGCAGCAAGCCAGCACCCAGAGCGGGTAGATCACGAACTGCCTGAGTTCCAGTATCGCGCGGAGCGGCTCCTGGAACGTGACGCCGGCGTATTCGATCCCTCCGTAGTCGATGCCGTTCCGGTTGACGACGGCGCACACGACCACGGCGAGCATCGAGCCGACGACCATACTGACGAGCGAGAGCACGCCGGCTTCCATTAGCACCATTACGGCCATGCGCGTCGGCCGCGTGCCTACGGCGCGGAGGACGCCGAACTCAAACATGCGCTCGTGCAACGACATGAACAACGTGTTCACGATGCCCAGCGCAACGACCCCCAGGAGGACCATCGCGACGAACAGTATGGATATGTCTGTCATGCCGAGGGCCGCCGCCAACTGCGGCATCAGGTCTGGCCAGCCGAGGGTCTCCAGGCTGACGGTCGAGTAGGCGTCCCACACCCGCTCGGGCGCCGAGACCGACGCGTCGAGGCTGATGGCGATTTCGTGCGCTCCATCGCCGATCGCGAGCAGCTCGCGCGCCCGGTCGATCGGCACGAAGGCGACGCTGCGATCCATCTCCCGCACGCCGATCTCGAAGATGCCTCCGACGCGGAACATCGCCTGCGCCAGTTCGTCCGTGCCGACTTCAGAGAGCGTCACAACCACGCGGTCGCCGACGTCGACCTGCAGATCCTCCGCCATGATGCGGCCCACGAGTATGCGCCGGGGTTCGCCGTCGAGGTAGTCGCCGTCGACGATGGCATCGTCCACCTTCGACAGGTTCGCCTCGCGCGTCGGGTCGATGCCGAAAAGCAGCGCCGATGACGCGTGCGCAGTGGAGGAGACCATCGCGAACGCTTGCGTCCTTGGCGCGGACGCCGCCACGTTCGGGTCGGCGTCGAGGCGGCCCAGGAGGGCGTCTGACCCCGGCATGTACTTCTCGGCGTCGAGAGACTCGCGGTACCCGGCGGCGTGGATCTGGCCGTCGCCGAGGAACGTCGCGGTCGCCACGCGGATCATGTTCTCCTCCATGGAGAGCATGAAGCCATCGGTGAAGATCAGGGCGGCGAGACCCACGCCGACCGCTAACGACGCGAGCAGCGTCCGGCGCTTGTTGCGGATCAGGTTGCGCACGACGAGCGCCATCAGTATGCGGAGGTGCGACATGCTAATGCGCTCGCATTCCTGCGGCCGGCTGCACGCGCATCGCGCGCAACGCAGGAGCGACACTCGCGAGCAGGCCGGTGAAGAGAGTGACGACGGCAGGAGCCCAGATCGTCTGCCACGTGACCGCGCCGAGCACACGGTCGAACATCACTCCGCCGAATTCCACGGCCGAATCGCCCAGGGAGATGCCGTTGCGCGACAGGTACCAGTTCCCCGCCAGACCTACGACCGTGCCGCCGATGATGCTGGCGATGCCTATGAACAGCGTCTCTAGCACGATCAGCCTGAAGACAGTCCACGGCTGCGTACCGAGGGCGCGCAGGACGGCGTATTCCCGCGATCGCTCAAGGATCGCCATCAGCACGGCATTCAGGACGCCGACGGCGACGATGATCATGATGACGATGACGCTCACCCACGTGCCT
Source organism: Candidatus Poribacteria bacterium (assembly GCA_018644665.1). Classification (GTDB taxonomy): domain Bacteria; phylum Poribacteria; class WGA-4E. Next base: position 147,975 of record JABGQA010000113.1, on the reverse strand, counting down.
TGCTTGTCCGCCTGCATCGCCTCGTAGAACAGCCGCTCGACGACCTGCCACGGCTGCACGTCCAGGGCTTCGTCTCCGACGGCGGCGCGGATCTCGAGCGCGGCGGCCTCCGCCTTCCCGTGGCCGGACAGAAGTATGGCGATTTCGTGCGCCGCGTCGCCGAGGGCGAGGAACTCCCGAGCGGCGTCTATGTGGAGGTACGCGTTGCGCTCGAGGGGCGAGTCGTCGCCGAGGAATCCCACGATCGTGTAGAGCATGTTCGCGATGGAGCCATCGGCCGCCTGCGTGATGAGGGCGAGTTCGTCGCCGATGTCCGCCTCGACCGCGGCCGCGAGACCCGGGCTGATGAGGACCTCGTCGCTGGCCGCCGCGTCCAGGAAGCGGCCTGCGACCACACGATCGCCGAGGCCGGTGGCCGCCGTCTCGCGGGTTGGGTCGACGCCCATGACCCGCACGCCGGAGGTCTTAGTGTCGACGAACCCCAGCGCGGCGGCGTACACGCGCGGCGTCCACGCGCGCGCTTCTTGCAGGGCGTCGATGATTGCGCCGACCTCGCCGGGCGCGTCGATGACCTTGTAGATGGACGGGCGGTCCAGATAGTCGCCCGCGTGTATCTGCACGTGGCCCGTGTGCGTGCGCGTGAGCGTATCGATGATGTAGTCGTAGCTGCCGTCGCTCATGCCCAACGCCATCGCGAACAGGGCGACGCCGCCTCCCATGCTGAGCGCGGTCAGGATGGATCGGCGCTTCTGGCGAAACATGTTGCGGAACGCCATGCGCGCGATCATCGCAGCTAGCGCCTTCGCCGTAGATTGCGGAGCGTGAAGATGGACTCGTCGACCGGTTCGTCGAACGTCGCGGCGACATACCGTACGACGGTCGTGTTCCCGGGCTTGTTGAGAGGCTCGATGGTCATCTGCGACGGGAGCGTCCGCGTCCCGAACGTTCTGGGCTCAGAGAAGCGCATCACGCGCGCCGGCCGGCCCTTCTCGTCGTAGAACGTCTGGTCGACCGGCAGCAGGCTTTCCTTGCGCATCCGTAGGATGATCTTGCCCCAGACGCTTGCCGCGTCTTCCTTCGGGACGAGCTGCAGGGCCTGCACGGCGTCGTCTTCGGACTCCACGATTGTGGCGTGGTAGTCATCGCGAAGGGTGTTCTCCTTCACGATGTCGTCGTTCGTGAAGTCGGAGCCCATCCACGATCCCATCATCATAGAGGGCGGGACCTTCATCACCTTGTCGATCTTGGGGAAGTAGTTCCACATCTCGCGGTCATCGCGCAGCGTCGCCGTGCCGGCGTCCTTCTTGGGCGCGTTGATGCCGATGAACACGCGGTCGAGGCCGTGGGTCCACATCTCGATCTCGAGGCGGCGCGTCCAGTTGGGCGTCGTGACGACCATCTCGACTTCGGCGTAGCTGGTGTCGCTGCGGTACAGGCGGTCCATGTGGTCCAGGAGCGCGTCCACGTCCTCGTCGCCTGCCACAGCGGGGCCGGATGCCAACAGTAGTGACGCCGTCATGGCCGCCACGACTACGTAGTTCGCGCCGCGATTCCGTCTATTCAGCATGTGCTTCGCCCGTGGGCCGCGGTGGACGTTCCTGCTATCACAGTAGCCAACGGGCACGCTCGACATCGCGCTGACGTCTCTGAGTGTTGGCGACGGTCGCCGCGTGCCGGTAGCATGAGTCATCGCGATTGCCCGGTCGCTCCGGCCGCCGCCGCGAAGGGTAACGTCATGCGCGTAGACCCCGACGTGTTGGACCTGATCTTCGTGTTCTTCGCGTCGATGTGGGGGTTCGGCTTCGGCTACGTGACGCGAGGCTACAAGACGCGCAAGGAGATCGCGCAGGCGGAAGAACGGATGGCCACGGGCGTCGATGCGCGGATGGAAGCGATCCTCGGCGAGATCAGGGAACTCCGGGCGCATGTCGCCGACATAACGCTCGCGATCGCCGACTCCCCGGCCCGCGTGGTAAAGGGCGACGACGAGTAGACCGGCCGGCGGCGTCGCCTACGTCGCCAAGGACCGTAGCTCCGCGACAAGATCGCCGAACTCCCCGAGCGTGGCCCCAAGGCCCTCGATGTCGAACAACTCCGCCTGCTGACAGAGACGCTGCCCCCACTCGCTCAGGGGCGCATACGCGTGCGTGGCGCCGAGGTCTCCCATCCGCGCGCCGAGCACTTCGATGTCAGCCATGCTGAGCGTTTGCGCCAACTCCTCGGCGACCGGTTGCTCGGGTTCGAGCAGCGCCAACACGTCGCGGGCCGTGTCACCGTCGATGGCCGGCGCACTCCCGTCGGGGGCATCCCCGCTGGCGGCGCTCTCCACGCGCGCGACGATGCCGGCGAAGTCCGACAGCAGCGGCCCCAGCGCATCGATGTCGAAGAGTGACGCCTTCGTGGTGAGATCATCCCCCCACGCCACGAGGGCAGGCGCGCCCGCCTCGTCGCCGAGCGCCTGGACCTTGGCGCCGACCTCCGCGATCTCGTCCATGCTCAGCGTCGTCGCGAGATCGTCGCACGTGTCCGCCAGCTCGCGCAGACCGGGCAGCAGTTCTGCCGCCTGCGCGGGCGACAGGCCGATCGCCAGGTCGCCGGTCGGCCTGGCCTCGTGATCCGTCTCCACATCCTCCGCAGGGGTGGCCACCTCATGCGGCAGGAACCGCATCAACTCGGTGACTAGGTCCACCTGCCCAACGGGCTTCGTCAGGTAGCCGTCTACCACGCGTTCCATCTCGACGCGCTCCTCATCCATGGCCGACGCCGTGATCGCAACGATGGGGATCACGCTCACGTCGGGATCGCCCTTCAGTTCCTGCGTGGCCTCGATGCCGTTCATGCGGGGCATCTTCATGTCCAGGAGGACGATATCCGGTCGGCTCTCCCGGGTCTTCTCCACCGCCTCCACGCCATCGCCGCCTTCGACGAACGTCAGGTCGTAGCCGGCCAGGTAGCCCTTGATGAGTTCGCGGTTCAGGTCGACGTCATCCACCACGAGGACTGTGGCTGGGGCGAAGCTCACAAGCGACACGTCGACCGCTGTCGCTCCATCGTCGCCGTGGAGCCCGTCGTCGACCTCGACGCCCGGCAGCCGGACGTGGAACACGCTCCCTTCGCCGGCTTCGCTGGTGACGTGGATCGTGCCGGGCATCATCTCGACAAGCCGCTTCGAGATCGCGAGGCCGAGTCCGGTGCCGCCAAACGTCTCGTGGCTTTGGCCTTCCTGCTGCTCGAACGCTCCGAAGATGCTGTCCAACTGATCTGGCGGTACGCCGATCCCCGTGTCCTCGACGTCCAACAGCAGATCGACCGTGCTGTCTTCGCCCTGAGGCCGCTCAAGCCGGACGCTCAGTCTAACGTGCCCTTCCGCCGTGAACTTCACGCCGTTGCCTATCAGGTTGATCAGCACCTGGCGTAGGCGCGTCTCGTCCAGGATCAGCGCGTGCGGGACATCGGCGTCGACATCGACCAGCAGGCCGATTCCCTTCTCCTCGGCCTTCTGCCCGTAGATCGTCTGCAGCTCCGCTGCCAGCCCGTGCACGTCGGCCCCGCCGAACTGGAGTTCCAGCTTCCCGGCTTCGACCTTGGACAAGTCGAGGATATCGTTGATCAGCGTCAGGAGCGCCGCGCCGCTCGTGCGGATGGACTTGAGGTACTCGGAGTGGACGGGGTCCTTTATCAGCCCGGCGAGGATTTCGCTGAATCCCAGCACGGCGTTCATCGGCGTGCGGATCTCGTGCGACATGTTCGCGAGGAATTCGCTCTTGGCGGAGTTGGCGGCATCGGCGGCCTCTCGCGCTGCCAGCAGTTCCTGTTCCGCGGCTTTGCGCTCGCGGATGTCCCGGAAGACCCCCTCGACGCCCACCTGCTCGCCCTCGTCGGACAGGATCAGATGCATGTGCCCTTCGATGGGCAGCACGGCGCCGTCTCTGCGGCGGAGGGGCAACTCCCGATTCCGTATGGAACTCGCTTCGCGCACCTGATCGAGCACGCGTGCGCCATCATCTGCGTCTGCGGCCAGACTCTCGGCGAGGTCAAGCCCGGCCATGTCGTCCGCGGACTCGTAGCCCAACAGAGTCGCCGCGTACGGGTTGGCCAGCGTGACGCCGCCGTCCATGCCCACAAGCAGGTAGGCGTCCTGCATGCCCTCGAAGATGCGCTGGAATCGCTCCTCGGACACCTGCAGATCCTGTTCGGCCAACTTGCGTCGCTCGATATCCTGGCCCGAACTCAGCGTCGTCGTGATCTTGCCCTCTTCGTCGCGCATCGTGAGCAGGAATGCGCCCACCCCGATGACGACGCACACGACGATCATGGCGAGTGCCAGGCCGCCTCCGCGCGCGTAGGGGGCCCGTATTTCCGCTAGATCGATCTTTGCCACGATGCCGAGACCGATCTCTGCGACCGGTTCGTGGGCCGCGAGCACGCGTATACCGTCATAGTCCTCGCCGATGAACACGCCCGACTCGCCCAAGAGGGCGCGGCGCATAGGCGTCGCGCGTTGTCCCGAGAATGAGACCGAGGTGTCAACCCCCATCTGTCGCGACCGCAGCAGAAAGACGATCTGGTTGCCCGTACGCTGCCCCAACAGAAATTCGCCCGTCCGTCCGAAACCTGTGAAGCGCGTGTGCGCCTCGCGAATCTGTGACACCGTTGCGGTGAATGCCCCGCCTGTGACGGCCTCCGTGCTGTGCTCCGCATCGAACCGCCCGACTGCCTCCATGATGGCGGCCTGGCTCTGCGCCATGTACGCAAGCCAGGCCCCCTGTTCTCGCACGGCCATCCGGTACAGGACGAACAGCGTGCCGCCGGCGATGACGGACACGATGGCGACGATGATCACGATCAGCGAGCCCAGCCGGGATTGCTGCTTCATCGGTGTTCCTTAGGTCGAGCTGAGCGCTCGGCTAGATCCCTGTTCGCACTGCGCAGGGCGATCTCCCTCTCCGGTGTCCACATACGGACCTCCCGCCGTGGAGCCGCAGATCCGCCCTTCGCAGCGCAGGTCTAGGGCGTGGCAATCTGCTTGTCGGCAGGAACGAACTGCCCGTCACGCACGACGGCAACGAACGCCGGCTTTAGGCAGTCGCCGTTCTCGTCGAAATAGGTCGCGCCGGTGATGCCACCGAACGCCGTATCGAGGGAGGCGGTTTGGGCGATACGCTCGCGGATGCGCTCGCGGTCGGCGCCCACCTCGCCGATGGCGTCGAGGATCTGCGTGGCCGCGTCGTACGCGAGGGCGGCCCAGGTGTCCGCCGGCCGGCCGTATGCCTCGAGGAAGCTCTGCGCGAATGCCTGCGCCGCCACGCCTCCTACGGCCGGATGGACGATGAAAGGTGTCGTCATCATCATGCCTTCGACCGCTTCGCCGCCCACGTCGACCAACGCTTCCGACAGGACGGCGTCGGCGCCGATGAGGGGTGTTGTTAGACCCCTGCGTCTGATTTCCCTGGCGAGGGAGGCCGCCTCGGCGTACAGCCCAGCGATGAAGATCACGTCCGGCTCAAGCACGTCGAGCGCCCCGACCGCGTCGGAGAGATCGAGGTCGGGGGCCCGGTGATATGCCTCGACGCCGACGACGGTGAGCCCGATACGGCCGGCCTCCTCGACGAAAGCGGCTTTCAGACCGGTACCATACGCGTCGTCGTCGTGCATTACGCCTACGCGTCCCAGCCCAAGCGTATCGAACAGGTAGCGAGCGATCGAGCGTCCCTGGTAGTCGTCGTTATAGAGGTTCCGGAAGGTCCAGTCCGATCCGCGGCAGACGTCGACATGTGTCGACCCTGGTGAGAACTGGAGCACTCCTGCATCGCGGTACACTGGCTTCCCGGCCAGGGAGCATGCCGAGTTGTAGTGGCCGATGACGGCAAGGATGGTGTCGTCCGCCGCGAGCCGATTCGCAACAGCGGCGGCTTCGTCGGGATCGGCGCGGTCATCGCCAAGGACCAGTTCGATGCGGCGGCCGTCGATCCCGCCTTGCCCGTTGCGTTGGATCATCGCCAACCCGGCGCCCATGCGGATCTGTTGGCCCAGCACGGCGCCGCTGCCCGTGAGCGGAGCCGCTATGCCGACACGTATTGGCGTCGGACTGGTGTCCTGCGCGCATCCAACCACGATCCACGCGAGGGCCGCGATGCAAACCGTCGCGGCCGCGGTCTGGATCACCGATCTCGTACGGGGCGGAACCGTCATCGGCGCCCTCCACCTCGATGTCTACTAGGCCCACGACCGGACGCGCTGCACGTCGGTTGTTGCCGGCGCGTCAGGGCTTCGGGAACTTCATGGCGAAGAGCGACCGCCCTTGCCGGAAACGGTACGCGAGTTGCCCGCCATGGTCAGTGACGACCCTCTTCGCGTAGTACAGGTCCAGGGCCCGCTTGGGATCCTCGCCCTCGTGCTCGTCCTCCGCGTCGAAGAGCGATTCGCGCCATTCGGCCGTGATCCCGGGGTCAGGGCTCTGGATACCGACGTATACGTCGTCGCCGTCGTCATAAGTGAGGATCTGTATGGCCGGCGTGCTCCCCGGGTCGCTGTCCCGCTGGAGGTGTGCGGCGTAGTCGACTAGTTTCCTCCAAGCGTTGATAAGTCGGCCTCGGTCCGCTCGGATGGAGCCGGCGTACCGGACGTCGGTGTCGATCGCCACCTCGTTGGCCGGAGTCTGCTCCAACGTCCACGTGCGAACGAACTGGTCGACCATCCCTGGGAGGTCGAGGGCGCCTAGATCCAACCCCATCTCCTCCTGCGTGATGTCGGCGATCTCTATCAGTCGCGTCAGGTGCGCTTCCACCAGACGCTCGATCGTCGCGGCCCGCGTCTTGTTCGGGTCGTCGTCCTCGAGCCCGCGGGTGAGCCACTCCGCCTGGGCGCGTATCCGTCGGGCGTCCTCCGCGTAGTCCTCGACGAACGCGGGCGTAGCCTTGCCCAGCAGGGCCCACTTCATGTTCCGGTCGCGCTCCGCGATCGCCTCCTCAGCGCGCTGCTCGGCCTCTTTCTCGTGCGCTCTCAAGGCGACGTGTGTGCGGACGCGCACGAGGAGTTCCCTGCGATTGCAGGGCTTGCTGAGATAGTCGACCGCCCCGAGGTCCAGTCCGTGCACGATGTCGTCGGTGTCCGTCCTCGCAGTCAGGAAGATGACAGGTATGCCCCGCGTGCGATCAGACGCCTTGAGCCGCTCACACGTCTCGTACCCGTCCATCTCCGGCATGTTCACATCGAGGAGGATGAGGTCCGGCAGGACCGTGTCGACTACCTTGAGGGCCGCCACGCCGTTCTGGGCGACGTTCAGTTGGTAGCCCTCCTCACGAAGCATCGTGCCTAGCACCTGGATGTTCTTCGTGTTGTCATCGACGATCAGAATGCGCGCGCCTGCGTCTTGGTCCGCCATCGGCTCCCCTATCATCCTCTGTCGCAACCACGCGCTGACAACTGCCGCATACGGTGCGAAGCCCTGCCGTGTATTCCCTGACGCCTAGTTCTTCCACAACGAGTAGCCAAGCGCAACCCGACCGCGATGGCGCCCCATATTCCCGCCGTACACAGAGAGGATTCACCGTGTCCCGGGGCGGGGCTCCACGCAAGCGATAGCCTGCGGCCGTACGGGGGACAACGGCGCAGACGGCGCCGGCCGAGCCACTGGGGGGCACGACAAGCGCGTGCCAGGCGAGCGCGCGGCTGCACGCCACAACCGGGGATTCGCCCGGGTCCAGACCGGCAACCAAATCGCGCCAGAAGGGCCTCGTTGCCGCGAGTCTCCCCGGTGAGTAGCATGTGGCCAGTCGCGAACGGCTGCGCAGACTGAGTCCCGGAAGGCCAACGATGCACATCCCTCCCGATGGCGTCATCCTCCTTCTCCTGCTGCTCACGGCCGTGGTGAATTTCGGAGCCGGCCTGCTCATCGGTGGTGCACGGAAGAGGAAGCAGTTGGCTCGCGCCGAGGAACGCATGGCCGGAGACACCGGCGAGCGGATCGACGCGGTGCTCCACGAGGTCAAGCAACTGCGGGAGCACGTGGCGGACCTCACTCTCATGGTCGACGACGCGCGGCCCCGCACCGGTCCAGCCGATGGCGCCGCGCGGCGGCTGCCAGCCGACGAGTAGTCCCGCGGGTAGCCCCTCTCTATCGCCGGCGCCCCACGCGTAGCAGCCGGCCGCGAACGCCACGGAGCATTCGATGAGCCATGTAGTGGAGTTCGAATGCCGTTGCGACACGTTCCGCGGCGTCGCGGCGCCGGGCGTGCGCTGGCTCAGTGTCACCGAGGACGCCGCGTTGTTGGATCGGCACTTCGTGGACAACGGCGTGGAACCCAACACGCCCGAAGGCTGGGCCGAGATAGAAGCCGAAGGCTACCGCTACGCCGGGTACGTCGAGGATGGACGTCTGCGGTGCATGGCGGGGTTCTGGACGTACTCAGCGGACGCGTGGGGCCTGGTGGCGGTGGGAACTCTGGCGTCCGTCCGCGGGCGGGGGATCGCGACGGCGGTCTGTTCGTTGATCACCGCGCACATCCTCCGGAGCGTCCCACGGGCGACCACCTCGACTATGAGTCACAACGCCGCGATGATCCGCGTCGCCGAGAAACTTGGGTACCGCCGCGCTCCAACCACGCCCGCGTGATGCCGGACCGTGCGGGCGCACGGCCGGTCGTAACGCCTTCCCGGTCGTTGCCATGCCCGTCTCTTCTCGTTACCATCGACCACGCTGACGTACCGCCGCTTGCCTTCGTTGCTCCCGAGGATCTCCATGCTCGATCGGCGATGGCACGGGGCCCTGTGGGCCACTCTCCTCGTAACGGCCGCGGTGCTCTTCGGGCGCGACGACGCGACCATCGCGTACATCCTCGTGGTGCTTGTACACTGGGCCGTGGGCATCGCGTTCTGCGTGCTGCTGGGCCGGCGCGTCGTGAGAGGCGTGCTGCGGGGGACCCCAGGCGCGCGTGGGGCCGCGGCGGTCGTCGGACTGACGGCGCTCAGCGGCTTGGCGATCGCAGTGCTGGGCGGGACGAGCCCCTACCGCGACGTCGTCAACGCGCACATGGTGGCCGGCGTCGGCGCCGCCGTGCTCCTGCCATGGGCGATCGGAACGCGCGGCATGTGGAAGCTGCCCGCGTACGCCGCCGTGGCGGCCGTGGTTGTCGCGGGAGCGGGTCGCGCGCTGCCTGAGAACGCGACGCGCGAGATGGCTGGGTCGGGCGCGGCGTACGGGTCCTATGAGATCGCGAACCCATCGCTCCCGCCCTCGGACATGGCCGGCGAGAACACGCGCGGCGAGGACAGTCCCTTCTTCCCGTCCTCGGTTGAGACCGCCGACGGCGAGTTCATCCCATCAGAGTTCTTCATGAACTCCGCGCGCTGCGGCGAGGCGGGATGCCACCCGGACATCTACGAGCAGTGGCTCGGGTCGGCGCACCGGTTCTCGTCGTTCAACAACCAGTGGTACCGCAGCTCTATCACCTATATGCAGGAGATGCAGGGCGACATCGAGCCGTCCAAGTGGTGCGCCGGCTGCCACGACCCGGCGGTCCTGCTGAGCGGCCGGTGGACGAAGCCTATGGCCGAACAGATGGACATGCCCGAGGCGCACGCGGGTCTTGGGTGCGCCGCGTGCCACTCGATATCCCACGTGAAGAGCACCATGGGCAACAACGCCATGGTCTACGAGTACCCCACGATGCACCGCTTCGCGGCCGTCGAGAATCCGCTCACGAAGGCGCTGCATGATTACGTCGTGAAGCTCGACCCGGCGCCGCACGCGAAGACGTTCATGAAACCGTTTCACACTGAACAGTCGTCCGAGTTCTGCTCGACGTGCCACAAGGTGCACCTCGACGCGCCGGTGAACGACTTCCGCTGGATTCGTGGGTTCAATGAGTACGACGCCTGGCACTCCAGCGGCGTGTCCGGCCGCGGCGCGTTGGCGTTCTACTACCCCGCCGAGCCGAGAAAGTGCAACGACTGCCACATGCCCCTGCTGCCGTCGGACGACGCGGGGAACATCGACGGGCAGGTGCACTCACACCGTTTTCCCGCCGCCAATACGGCGCTCCCCCACGCCTGGGGCATGCCAGACCAGCAGCGAGCGACGACCGACTTCCTGCAGTCGAACATCGTAACGCTGGACGTGTTTGGGCTGACCATCGGCGACGCCGTGGACCGCGCGAATCCCACGGTACAGGGCCGGGGCCAGACGACGTTCTCGCTCTCGGGCGACGAAACCGGCCTCGTGAGCGGCGCCTCCGGCGGCGCGGGGATGGATGTCGACAAGATCACAGCGCCACTGGGGGCCATCGGCGGCGTCATCCGCCGGGGCGACTCGGCGCGGCTGTCGGTCGTGGTACGGACGCGTGGCGTCGGGCATCGGTTCCCCGGCGGCACGTTCGACGCGTTCGACGTCTGGGTAGAGCTTGTCGTCCGTGACGAGACCGGTCGCACGATCCTGCACTCCGGCGGCATCGAACCGAACGGGAGCGTGGATCGTGGGGCGCATTTCTATCGCGCGGCGCTGCTCGACGCGGCGGGCAACATCATCGACAAGCGGAACGCGTGGGCCGCGAGAACCCTCCTGTACGCGCGGGGTATCCCGCCGGGGGCGGCGGACACGGTGCACTTCCGGCTCGACGTCCCGGACGACTGCGGCTCGGAACTGCAGGTCGAGGCGACGCTGTTCTACCGGAAGTTCGACCGATTCAACACGCAGTTCTCGTATGCCGGCGTGCCGGCCGACGACGCGTCGCACGGCCGCGACCACGACAGTCGCGCGTGGGAGTTCACCGGCGATACGAGCGACGTGGCCGGGGAGATCAAGCGCATCCCAACCCTCCCAATCATCCGCATCGCGCAGGACACCGCAACGATCCGGGTGTTTGACGCGGACACCGACCCCGCGCCGCCGGCGACGGTCGAGACGAAGGCGCGCCGGGAGCGGTGGAACGACTATGGCATCGGGCTGCTGCTACAGGGTGACCTAAAGGGCGCGCGCGAGGTGTTCGAGAAGGTCACACGCATGGACCCGGAGTACCCCGACGGGTGGGTGAACGTCGCGCGGGCCGCGCTCCAGGAAGGCGATCTCGCCACGGCGGAGGCGCGGCTGACCGAGGCGCTCCGCCTGCTGGACGCAACGCCCGCAGCCAACCCGCACCGCGGGAAGGCGCACTACTTCATGGCGCAGGTCCACCGACGCAGGGGCGACTTCGACGAGGCCATCGCGCAGTTGCGCGTAACGTTGGCGCAGTACCCGCTCGACGGCCGCGTGTTGAACAGCATCGGACACGCGCTATTCCTGAAGCGGGAGTTCGCGGATGCGATCGAGACCTTCAACACCACGTTGGGCGTCGACCCTGAGAACCTCATGGCCCACTACAACCTGATGCTCTGCTACCAGGGCATGAGTGACCGGGAGGCGGCGCGCCGCCACCAGGCGTTGTACCTGCGGTTCAAAGCGGACGAGTCATCACAGGCGATCACAGGCGCGGCCCGCCGCAAGTATCCACACCTCAACCTAGAACGACAGGCGATCCGCGAGCACTACCACATGGAAGCGCCGGGCATGTCGCCCGAAGCGTGGGCAGCACGAGACGGCGAGACCGCCTTCGCGGCGCACGGCAAAGGAGACGCGCGTTGAGTTCAGACCCTCTCGGCATCATGGTGTTCGGGGCGCACCCCGACGACTGCGACATCAAAGCCGGTGGCGTGGCGATCATGTGGGCGGCGCTCGGCCATCGCGTGAAGTTCGTGTCCGTCACGAACGGCGACGCAGGGCATCAGGACGAAGGCGGCGCGTCGTTGGCGCGGCGCCGCGCGTTCGAGGCCCGGTCGGCGGGCGAGATCGCGGGCATCGAGTACATCACGCTGGACAATCACGACGGCGAACTCGAGCCGACCCTCGACATCCGCAAAGACATCATCCGGCTCATCCGCGAGTTCGACCCGGACCTGATCCTCACGCACCGCCCGAACGACTACCACCCCGACCACCGATACACGTCGATCCTCGTACAGGACTCTGCGTACATGGTGACCGTGCCGAATGTGTGCGCGGACGTGCCGCACATGCGCCGGAATCCCGTCATCGCGTACCTGAGCGACGGGTTCCGCAAGCCTCTGCCGTTCACGCCCACTGTCGTCGTGGACATCGGCTCAGTGCACGAGCGGAAGCTGGACATGCTCCACTGCCACACGTCGCAGGTTTACGAGTGGCTGCCATACAACGGCGGCTACCTCGATGACGTGCCAGAGGGCGAGACCGCGCGTCGCGCGTGGCTCGGTGAGCGCTGGGGCCGGCGCAGCGAGGGCGATCGGTGGCGGGATAAGCTCATGGCGTTGTACGGCGCGGAACGCGGCGCGGCGGTCGCATACGCGGAAGCGTTCGAGGGATGTGAATACGGCTCGTCCCTGACCGACGACAACCTGCACGCTCTCTTCCCGTTCATCCCTTGAGCGGCATCTCCCGACCGGAGGATCTGCGCGATGACCCTCAACAACGGCATTCGCATCACGTGGCTCGGACACTCGACCTTCCGTATCGACCACGACGGACACGTGATCGTGATCGACCCATTCCTGACGCCCAACCCCGTGTGTCCCGACGAGCACAAGACGCTCGACCAGCTCAACACGCTGCTGATCACGCATGGCCACACCGACCATTTCTCGGATGCGGTGGCGCTGTGCCTCGCGCATCAGCCGACCGTGGTGTGCATCTACGAGATCTACCAGTACCTCGAGTCGAAGGGGGCGCAGAACTTCAGTCCAATGAACAAGGGTGGCACCGTCGACGTGGACGGCCTGCGCATCACGATGACGCACGCCTTCCACAGCTCGACCATCACCGAGGACGACGGCACGATGATCCCGGCCGGCGAGGCCGCGGGATTCGTGTTGGAATTCCCCAACGGCTACAGCATCTACCACGCCGGGGACACGGGCGTGTTCGGCGACATGAGGCTCATCGGCGACATGTACCGGCCTGACCTGGCGATGCTGCCCATCGGCGATCGGTTCACGATGGGGCCGCGCGAAGCTGCCCGCGCCATCGAACTCATCGGTGTCGAGGCGGTCATCCCGATCCACCACGGCACGTTCGACATGCTGACGGGCACGCCCGAGCAGCTCGTATCCGCGACGGCCGGGATGGACGTCGAGATCATCACGCTCGAACCAGGGGGAACGCTTGCGTAAGGCTATAGGGGTCATTGCCGCCTGCGTGTTGACCGCCACGATCGCGCGCGCCGATATCCGCTTCACCGACGTCACCGCCGAGTGGGGCGTGGACTTCACGCACACCAACGGGGCGTTCGGCCAGAAGTACCTGCCTGAGACGATGGGCAGCGGGGTGGCCGTGTTCGACGCCGACGGCGACGACGACCTCGACTTGCTCTTTGTCAATTCCACCCACTGGGCGAGCCAGGGACGCGGCGACCCCCCTACGGCGGCGTTCTACCGCAACGTTGGCGGCGTCTTCGCCGACCAGACCGTGGGGTCCGGGTTCGAGGAGGCGATGTACGGGCTCGGCGTGGCGGTCGGCGATTACGACCAGGACGGCGACCGGGACGTGTACGTGACCTGCCTCGGCCCGGACCGCCTGTTCCGCAACGACGGCGACGCGGTGTTCACGGACGTCACGGCCGAGGCTGGCCTAGGCAACCCATCGATGGCGACGAGCGCAGCGTGGTTCGACTACGACGGCGACGGCCTGCTCGACCTGTACGTCTGCAACTACGTCGAATGGTCCGTGGAAACCGACATCTTCTGCACGCTGGACGGCGTCAAGAAGTCCTACTGCACGCCGGAGTCGTACAACGGCGTGAGCGACATCCTCTATCGCAACCACGGCAACGGCACGTTCTCCGACGTCAGCGCCTCCGCGGGCGTCGAGGACGCCACGAGCAAGAGCCTCGGCGTCGTTGCGTTCGACCACAACGGCGACGCGCGCCCGGACATCTTCGTGTCGAACGACACCGAGCCGGACAAGCTGTACGAGAACATCGGCGACGGAGCCTTCGAGGAGATCGGCATGCTCGCCGGAGTCGCCTTCGACGAGAGCGGAATCGCGCGGGCGGGCATGGGCGTCGACGCCGCCGACTTCGACCGGTCCGGTCGCCCCAGTCTGGTGGTGGCGAACTTCGCAAACGAGATGATCAGCCTGCTCCACAACGAGGGGAACGGCCTTTTCATCGACGTCGCCGCTCCCACGCAGTTGGGGTCCGCGTCGTTCCTGACGTTGGCGTTCGGGTGCTTCTTCTTCGACGCCGACTCCGACGGCTGGCCGGACATGTTCGTCGCGAATGGGCACGTCGAGAACGACATCAACGCGGTGCAGGAGAAGGTCCACTACGAACAGCGGCCGCACCTGTTCCGAAACCTGGAGGGCGGCGCGCGGTTCGAGGACGTCGCGGAGTCCGCCGGCTTCACGGACGCCCTGGTAGGGCGGGGAGCCGCGTACGGCGACCTCGATGGTGACGGCGACCTCGATGTCGTGATGACGTCCAACGGTGGGCGCGCGCGCGTGTATCGGAACGACAGCTCCGCGGCGAATGCGCTTCGCGTGCAACTGCGCGGTGACAGGTCGAGCGCGGATGCCATCGGCGCGTTGGTCACCGTCGTCGCGGGCGAGGACACGCAGACCCAGGCCGCGCGCGCCGGAGGGAGCTACTGCTCGCAGAGCGAGGCGGCTCTGACCTTCGGTCTCGGAGCTGCGGAGACAGCGACCCGCGTAGATGTCGCGTTTCCATCGGGACGCGCGTATAGCTACAACCACGTCGCGGCCGGGCAGACCATTGAGGTCGTCGAGGGCGAGGGACTGACGCGGCAGTGGGGTTTCGATACCCCTTAGAAGTCCGCGTTCTCCATGAACTCCGCGTAGATCTTCGCCGTCTGGACGAGGTCCGCGATGCGAACGCGCTCGTTCGCGCCGTGGGCGCCCTGCCCACGCGGCCCGTAACCCACGCCCGGCTTGCCGCCCTGCACGAGGAAGTGCAGGTCCGTGAATCCCGTCGTGACGTTGTACCGGACCGGGCTCCGGCGGACGGATCGCACAGCGCCTCCGAACGCCTCAGCGAACGGATGCTCGTGGTCGACCAGGCAGGGCTCGATACCCAGCGTCCGGCGGACGTCCACGCGCAGATCCGGGATCGCCGCGCACGCGTCGGCGATGGCGCGGCGGAGTTCGCTCTCGGCGGACTTCAGCGTCTCGTTGGGTAGGATGCGCCGGTCGATCGTGAACGTCGCGCGGGCGGGCACCGTGTTCTCCTTGTCGCCCTCCGACCCGCCGAACACGCCACCCATGTTGATCGTCGGGCGCCGCGACGCCCCACTCGGCGTCACGAAGGCTCTGGCCGGCTCCTCGAATGCGTCGTTAAGTCCTCGCAGCCTCAGTACCAACTCCGCCATCTTCTCGAATGCGTTGAGGCCGTTGTCGGGACGCGAGGCGTGCGCGGCCTTGCCCTTCACGGTGATCTCCAGCCACAGAACGCCGTTGTGTCCACAGCCGATGTCGAGCCCGGTACCGCCCTCGCAGTTGACGATGTAGTCGGCTTGGATGTGCCCGTGCTTGGCGATGTACCCGGCGCCGAGGTCGCCGCCGATCTCCTCGTCGGCGGTGAACGAGCACTCGACGTTGAACGCCGGCGCCACGTTGGACCGCTGCAGCGCTTCGATCGCTGTGAGCGTCGCGGCGACGGAGTCCTTCATGTCGTCCGAGCCACGCCCGTAGAGCCACTTGCCCTGGATCGTTGGGTCGAAAGGGTCGCGCGACCACCCCTGCGACACGGGCACGACGTCGTAGTGCGAGTTGAAGTGCACCGTCCTCGCCGCCCCCACGTCCCAGCGAGCGAGGAGGTTCAGACGCGGGAACTCGTCGGCATGCGGCACGACCCGGATCGCCTCCTCCGTGGGTACGTCCAGGACTTCGGTCGACATCGAGAGCGCGGCACACTTCGCCCGGAGGAGGTCGACCATCTGCGCGTAGTTGCGGCCGGGCGGGTTGACCGTGGGTACGCGCACGAGTTCCTGTAGCAGGGCGCACAGGCGGTCTGCGTTGGACTGAATGTGCTCGGCTGGATGTGGCATTGGCGTGTCCTGCTGAGTTGGGCGACGGGCCTCGGGTCGGCTACGCCGCCGCGTCGGTCGGGTCGATGACGCTCATCCCCTCGGCGAGAGCTACGTCGCACATCTGGCGATCGGCCGTCACCAGTTTCACGGGTTCCGACGCCAGTACCTCCTGAACCGATAGAGCCGACGCGATCCGCACGGCGTCGTAACCCGGCACGGCATGCCTTTCCGCTGGCACCGCAGCGATGGAGATGACCCCGGTGGTGACGCCAAGGAGGTCGTACCCGGCCTCCGCGTCTGCGCGGAACACGCGTATCGCGGCCGATACCTCATCATCGGTCAGGCGGCCGGACCTGCCCTGCCGACACACGGCAGCGACATACTCCACGACCGTGACGTGGGATATGTGAGAGTCGGCGCCCGCGGTCAGGTCGCGCACGCGTTGCGATCCCGGCTCCGCGGCGTACCGCTTCACGACCGCACTCGTGTCGAGGAAGATGACCGCCATCTACTCTCTGTTCTTGATGACCGCGTCGGCCATAGTCTCGTCGGTCATCACAGGCGGGTCGTAGCCGTCGAGATCTCTGGGCAACGCCCCAGTCGCGGCGTGGACGAGGAGGCCTGCATCACGCAGCTTCTGCCGTCGCGCCTCCCGCGCGACTTGGCTGTCCCGCGCCAGAAGGCCGCGCAGCGCTTCGTAAGCCGCGCCTATCTCGGCCTCCGGCAACTCGCGGACGAGCGCCTCAAGGTCAGCTCGCGATACGGCCATCTTGCACGCTCCCATCTTGCGTCACCAGTGCGTCCACACCGGCACGCGTACCTTAACACAAGCTTGACGCCGCAGGCGACCGACCGTACATGGGGCGTGGATGCCGACCAGCGCGGCGCCGTATAATGCCGGGGTCGGAGGGAATCATGGCGTACGAGCACCTGCAAGCCACATTGGCGAATATGCCGCCGTCGCCTGGCGTGTACCTGATGAAGGATCGCGCGGGGACAGTCCTGTACGTCGGCAAGGCGAAGTCGCTGCGGAGCCGGGTGCGGTCGTACTTCCAGGCGTCCAGCACGCCACACGCGACGACCATCGGGGCCCTCCTGCCGCACGTGCAAGCGATCGAGGTGCTGCACGCGTCGAGCGCCGTCGACGCGCTGATCCTCGAAAACAACCTCATCAAGCAGTACCAGCCGCGGTACAACATCAAGCTCAAGGACGATAAGCGCTACCCGTACATCCGGGTCAGCATGGACGATCCCTACCCCGCCATCTCCGTGACGCGAGATGTTGAGCAGGACGGCAGCAAGTACTTCGGCCCGTACGTGCACGCAATGGCCACCCGCGAGACGCTGAAGCAACTCACGCGTCTGTTCCCGATCCGCACGTGCAACTTGCAGCTCAAAGAGACGGGAAACACGCACCGTGTTTGCCTCGACTACCACATCGGGCGTTGTCCCGGACCGTGCGCAGACCTCGTTTCGCTGGAGGACTACTCCGACATCGTCGACGACGTCATGCTGTTCCTCAGCGGGAAGACTAAGGCGCTCGTCGATGAGCTGAAGGCGCGCATGGCCAAGGCCGCTGAGAACCTGGACTATGAGCGCGCCGCCGTCCTGCGGGACCGCATCGACTCTGTCGAGCGGGGCACGCACCAGCAGCGCATGGACGCCGTTAGCGACGAGGACTACGACGCCGTCGGCTGCGCCGTCGTCGCTGGCCTGGCGTGCGCGCAGGTGCTGATGATCCGCGGCGGCAAGCTCGTGGAACGCGAGCACTTCTTCCTAACAGAGGTAGACGCGGCGGACGCCGGCGCGGTGCTGTCCGCCTTCGTGCCTCAGTATTACGCCGAGGCGTCTTTCGTGCCGCCGACGGTCGTCCTGGAGAGCGCGCCCGACATGCACGAGACGATTGAGGCGTGGCTCTCTGAGAAGCGCGAGGGGCGCGTGACGCTCTACGTCCCAACCCGCGGGCGGAAGCACGACATGGCGGAGTTGGCGTCGCGGAACGCGGAGACAATCCTCACGCAACGCGAGGTCAACGTTGTCGGGAACGCCGGCGAGAACCCCGCCCTGCGCGAACTCATGAGCATCTGCAACCTCGACCGGATGCCTGCGCGCATTGAGGCGTACGACATCTCGAACTTCGGCGCGGACATCATCGTCGGGTCGATGGTCGTGTTCGAGGACGGCGCCCCCGCCAGGTCGGAGTACCGACGGTTCCGGGTGCGCGACATCCAAGGGCCGGACGACTATGCCGCCATGAAACAGGTCATCACGCGTCGGTTCTCGCGCGGGATCGCGGAGGGAGCCGTGATGCCGAACCTGGTCATCATCGACGGCGGGAAGGGGCAGTTGGGCGCGGCGTCCGACGCGCTCATCGACGTGGACTACGTCCAGCAGCCGCGCTTCGGCCTCGCGAAGCGCTACGAACACATCTTCCTGCCGGATGGCTCCGACGCCATCATCCTGAGCAAGCAGAACCCCACGCTCCACCTCGTCCAGCACATCCGGAACGAGGCGCACAGGTTCGCGGTCAACTACCTGCGACGGCTCCGCGACAAGCGCATGACACAGTCTGTCCTCGACGAGATCCCACACGTGGGGGACCGTCGGAAGCAGGCGCTGCTGAAGCATTTTGGGGACATCGATGGCGTACGGCAGGCGTCACTCGACGAGTTGTTGGCGGTGCGGAACATCACCCGTCCCGTGGCGCAGCGCATCTTCAAACACCTGCACGATCGCCAGCCCGGGTAGGCTAGTTCGCGGCGCGCCCCGGTTCCAACGCCTGCACAAGGGCGGGAGGCGGCGCTCCCCATCCCGTATCGACAGTATCAAGATGATCCCAGACGGCGCGGAGCAGATCCTCGTGGAAGCCCAGGACGACCTGCCGGCGGTCGTACGTGTAGGGCGCATCGTAGTTCACGAGTATCGAGAAGACGACGACGCGGTCCTCATCGCGCCGCATGTAGCCGGACAGGGCCAGGCTGCCCTTGATCCAGCCCGTCTTGGCGTGGATGGCGCCGGCCATCGGCCCCTTGTCGAGCCGGTGCGACAGCGTGCCTCGGCGCCCATTGATTGCCATTGATCTGAGGAACGGGCCGCCGGCCGGGTGCTTGGCCATCGCGCGCAGGAGCGATGTCACCGTCTCTGCGGACGCGCGGTTGCCGCCGTTCTCCGTGCGCGCCAGGCCGGAGCCATCCAACTGGGTGAAGTCGTCGAGAGACGCGCCCGCCGCGGCCAACGCCACGCGAACGGCTTCCGCGGCGCCGTCGAAGCTGCCACGTCCATGGAACTCCGCGCCGAGCGTCTTGAAGAGGTGTTCGGCGAGGTAGTTGTCGCTCTCGGCGTTGGTCTCGCGCAGCACCTTCTCCAGGGACCAGGGCGATTCGTGACGGTAGATCGACGTAAACTCGGGTGGCTGGACCTCACGAGCGCCCGCGGACCGGGCCCGCTGGACGTCGAGGCCCCGTTTGCGCAGGCCGCGGACCAGGAAGTTCGTCACAGTCGCGACGGGATCGCCCGTGGTCGAGTAGACGGACGACCGGCCTCGTTGGACGCGGACGAGCCCGCGCGCGTACGGCAGGCCCGAGACGGGCGCGGAGTAGCGCCGCCGTAGTTGGTTGCGCGGCCAGTCTGGGTGCTGGTAGGCGGCGTCGAAGTAGCGGGCGTCGATAACGAGTTGCTCGACCGCGTCGATCCCCCGAACGTCGAGCGCCTCGGCGACCTGATCGAGGAAGTGGTCGGGGTACGAGTAACCGTCGATGATGTGGAAGGTGGCGTCGCCGCGGCCGATGATCCACAGGCTGCCGTCCTCCCATCGCGCTTCGGTGCGCCAGCGGGAGTCGGGCGGCAGCGACACGGCGGCTGCCGCCGTCGTGAAGAGCTTCGTGTTGGATGCCAGCACGAACGGCTCACCAGCGCGGTGGGCGAACATCCCGGCGCCCGACACGTCCTCGATCGCGACGCCGACCGCGAACCCCTCGCCCTCCACCGCGGCGACCAGCGGGCCGGCGACGCGACTTAGATCGCCCATGGGCGCCAACTCCAAGATACCGTCTGTCGCCTTCGATCCCGCCGCCGTGGCGAGAGCTATGCAGACGGATGCTGCGAGTATTTGTCCGGTGCGCATCGGCGCCTCTTCTGTCCTGGCGAGCGGCGAGACGGGTCACGCGTCGTCGCGCCTGAAGGGATACGCGCGCGGCCCGCGCGCTGTGACACCGGGTCGCGCGCCACGCCGGGACGGCAGGCGGATTGCCGCGCGAATTCACGTTCGTTATACTGCGTCTGCCAGCCGGAATGCAGCACCGAGGCCGAGTGGATGTCCCCGGACCAGTCCGTTCTCGACTACCTGACCAGCGTCGCGGAACAACGCGGGGCGGGGTATCTCGTGCTCGTCGATCCCGACGGCGTTGACGCCGACGGCGTGGCCCGTTTGGCGGAGGCCGGCGCGCACGCGGGAGTCGATGCGTTCCTCGTCGGTGGCAGCCTCCTCATGCGCGACAGTCTGGACGACACCGTCCAGCAGCTGCGAGAGGCGTCCGGTCTACCGACGATCCTGTTCCCAGGCGGCTCGACGCAGCTCTCCGCGCACGCCGACGCGATCCTGTTCCTCAGCCTGCTCAGCGGCCGGAACCCGGAGTTCCTCATCGGCGAGCAGGTGCGCGCGGCGCCGATCATCCGCGAATACGACCTGGAACCCATCCCAACGGCATACCTGCTCATCGAGGGTGGGGTCTACACCTCCGTGCAGTTCATGAGCGGGACCTTCCCGATACCCCGCGACAAACCCGACATCGCCATGGCGCACGCGCTCACGGCTCAGTACCTGGGCATGAAGCTCCTGTATCTCGAGGGCGGGAGCGGCGCGAAATGGGCCGTGCCCGACGAGATGATCCGCTGCACACGCGCCTACACGGACCTCCCGGTGATCGTGGGTGGCGGCATCACGAAGCCGGAGATGGCCGCGGCGAAGGTGCGCGCCGGGGCGCACTTCGTTGTGACGGGGAACGTGCTGGAGGGAGACGGAAGCGCCCTGCTTCTGCAAGAATTCTCTCGCGCGGTGCACGGAGCCGCCGGATAGCCGCGGCTGAGATGCAGACTCCCTAGACGCCAACACAGAGACAAGGATTCAGTATGGGCGTGCTCGTGCTGCTGCGACACGGACAGTCGCAATGGAACCTAGAGAACAAGTTCACCGGCTGGGTCGATGTCGACCTGTCTCCCAAGGGTGAGGCCGAAGCGGAGGACTCCGGCCGCAAGCTCAAGGGCTTCACGTTCGACAAGGTCTACACGTCCGTCCTCAAGCGAGCCAACCGGACGATGGACATCGCGCTGGCGGCGGCCGGCATGTCCGACCTGCCGACCGTCTACGATGAGGCACTTAACGAGCGCCACTACGGCGACCTACAGGGGTTGAACAAGGCCGAGACTGCCGAGAAGTTCGGCGACGAGCAGGTCCACATATGGCGCCGCAGCTTCGACGTGCCGCCGCCCAACGGAGAGAGCCTGAAGGACACGGCGGCACGCGTTCTCCCCTACTGGACCGCGCATATTGAGCCCGACCTGAAGGCGGGCAGCGACGTGCTGATCGTAGCTCACGGGAACTCGTTGCGTTCGCTGGCGATGCACCTCGAGAGCATGACCCAGGAGGAGGTCCTGAACCTCAACATCCCCACGGGCGTGCCGCTCGTGTACGACTTCGACCCGCAGTCCGGCGAAGCGACGAAACGCGGATACCTGGAGTAACCAACCGGCCGGCGGAGGAGGCACCGCGGCTAGTGGCCTGTCGGCATGGCCCAAAGAGTGTCTGCGAGCATCTCTAACGACGCGACTTCGTCTACGTCGCCGACGATGGCTGCGAGTGACGCGAACACGTCGAACCGGTGCAGTAGGCACGTGGACAGCGCCAGACGGGGTAGCGCGGCGTGGAAGGCGACATCCACGCCGTACGCGTCCAGGTACGCCGCGAGCAGCGCCGTGTCGCCGCGGAACACGTCGAGGTGCAGCGCCACCAGTTCGTAGAGGTGGCCGCCGACCATCGCGTCACCGAAGTCGATTAGGGCCGTCGTTCGCCACCGAGCCGCTTCCACCAAGCCGAGTATGTGGTCCGCGGTGATGTCCGCATGGATGAGATGCGGCGGTCGCCCGCGGTCGATGAGTTCCTCTGTCGGCGCAAGGTAGTAGTCGATCTGCGCGATGAGATGGTCGGGAAGGTCGCCCCACTCGCGGTGGTTCTCGACGCACTGGGCGCGCTGACAGGCGATGAGCGCTTCGTAGGCGCCCCAACTCGCGTCAAACGGCCCGTCGGCGGGGATCGGCACCGTGTGTAGCGCGCGCGTCATGCCAGCGACCTCCCGGGCGATTCGCACCCGGTCCCCGTGCGACACGCTGTCGCCCGCCTCCCCGATGCTGCCGCCTTCCATGAATTCGAACACGAGGTACGGCCAGCGCCACTGCCCGGGCGCGTCGTACATGTCGTCGTGCGCGAGCAGTGCCGGAGCCGGGATGCCGTGTCGCTCAGGCCGCAGAAGCCCGACGCACAACTCCGCGGCGTGCGTGGCTTCCCCCTCGAACAGATCGCCGAAGAACTTCACGACCCAACGGTCGTCGGCGATGAACGTGGGGTAGGTTCCCGCGAGGCCAGACCGCACGGCGGCGTTCCTCACGCCGAACTGCTTCCACACCACCCAGCGCACGTACGGCGTCCAGTAGTCGGCGTCGAAGAACCGCTGCCGGTAGCCGGCGTCCGTCGAGAGGATGTCCAAGGGGCGCGGAGATGGAGGTGCAGGCGAGGGCGTCACCCGGCCACGCGGTAGAGGTCGCGCTCCGCGATGTGCGCGGCCACGGCCGCTGCGGTGCGGTAGCGGATGGAGCGGCCCTCGGCGACGCGCGCTCGAATGTCCGTCGAGGAGATCCCGATGCCTGTTATCGTGAAGAACTCCGCCTTCTCGCGCACTTGGGTCGGCACCCGGGCGAGATCGTACTCCGGGCGCGTGACGGCGACGAACTGGCACATGTCCAGCAACGCGTCGCCGTCCTTCCATATCTCGAAGTCGATGAGGGAATCCGCGCCGAGAACCCAGCTAAACTCGGCGTTTTCGCCGTACTGCTCGCGGAACTCACGCACGGTGTCGACGGCGTAGGAGCGCCCGGGGCGGTCGATCTCCGCGCGGGAAACGCGGAACGTCTGGTGACCCTCCGTCGCGAGGCACACCATGCGGTAGCGGTCCTCAGGAGTCGCGCGTGAAGGGTCCACGGGCTTGTGCGGCGGCCGCGCCGAAGGGATGAACCAGAACTCGTCGAAGGCGAATGCTTCGAGCGTCTCCTCCGCGCAGAGGAGGTGGCCGTTGTGGATGGGGTCGAATGTCCCACCGTACAGCCCGACGCGGATCGGGGGACGTGCGGCGGCGTCTATGACCTGACCTGCCCGTCGCCATAGACGATGAACTTGTAGGTCGTCAGTTCCTCGAGCCCCATCGGGCCGCGCGCGTGCAGCTTCTGCGTGCTGATGCCGATCTCGGCGCCGAGGCCGTACTCGTAGCCGTCGGCGAAGCGCGTCGACGCGTTCACGAAGACGGACGACGAGTCCACGTCCGCGAGGAACCGCTGCGCGGTGCGGTAGTCGTCGGTGACAACCGTGTCGGAGTGGTGGGAGCCGTGGTCCTCGATGTGGTCGACCGCCTCGTCGTACGAGTCGACGACGCGTATCGACAGGATGAGCTCCAAATACTCCGTGTCCCAGTCCTCCTCGGACGCCGGCGAGACGTTCGGCGCGATGACGCGCGTTACCTCGCAGCCTCGGAGTTCGACGCCCGCCTCGACGAACCTGGCGCACATGGCCGGGAGGAAGTCGTTCGCCACGTCGCTGTGGACGAGCAGCGTCTCCATCGCGTTGCAGACGGAGGGGCGGTGCACCTTGGCGTTGAAGGCTATCTCCTGCGCCATGTCCATGTCCGCGGCCGTGTCCACGTACGTGTGGCAGATGCCGTCCTCGTGGCGTATCACGGGGATGGTCGATGTCTCAACGACGTAGCGGATGAGCCCCTTGCCTCCGCGCGGCACGATGACATCGATAAGATCGTCATGCTTCAGCAGGGCCGTCACGGCATCCCGGTCCGTCGTGCCGAGGAACTCGATGGCGCCGTTGGGCAGACCGGCTTCCTTGGCGGCCGCCTGGAGGACACGCGCGATGGCGATGTTCGAGTGGATCGCCTCGGACCCGCCGCGCAGCACCGTCGCGTTGCCGGACTTCAGACACAGCGCGGCTGCGTCCGCCGTGACGTTCGGTCGGGACTCGTAGATGATGCCGATGACCCCGAGCGGCACGCGCACGCGACCGATGCGGAGGCCGTTCGGGCGCGTGGACATGCCGGTCACCTCGCCGACCGGATCTGGGAGCGCGGCGATCTGTCGCAAGCCGTCCGCCATCGCCGCGATGCGGTCGTCGGTAAGGGCCAGCCGGTCGAGAAGCGCGGCGGTCAGGCCATTGTCGCGACCCGCCTGGATGTCCCGCTCGTTCTCGGTCTGAATCGATTCGCGGTTGGCCTCGATCTCCTCCGCCATCCGCACCAGCGCGGCGTTCTTGAGATCGGACGACGCGCGGGCAAGAGGTCGCGCAGCCTTCTTCGCGGCGAGCACCTGCTCGCGCACCTGCTTGGCCAATGGCGTCTGCATCAGGTCGTCCACTTGCGCCGACACTTGCGACTCCCCTCAGTCCTGCGATGCATCCCGTATGCACGCGCCGCGCTCGACGAGCACGAGGTTGTCTCGGTGGATCACCTCGTCCGCGTAATGATACCCGAGCGCATGCTGTATCGCATCGGTACGCCGGCCGCGGATTCGGGTGATCTCGTCGGCGGTGTAGTTGACTAGCCCTCGCGCGAATTCCACGCCGTCTTCGGTCACGCACCGCACCGGGTCGCCAAATGCGAACGTCCCCACGACGTCCTTGATGCCCGCCGGGAGGAGGCTCTTGCCCCCGTCGCGCACTGCCTTGAACGCGCCCGCGTCGGCGACGATGGAACCCTTCGGAGACAACGTGTGCGCGATCCACCGCTTGCGGCTGCCCGCCCTCGGCGCAGTCGGCGCGAAGAATGTGCCGACATCGGCGCCGTCTAGGATGTCGCCAATGGCGTTGTCGCGCGCGCCGTCTGCGAGCGCCATCGGGATGCCTGACGAGGTCACGATTTCCGCGGCGCGCACCTTCGTAGCCAAGCGGCCCGTGCCGAGGTCGGCCGAAGCCTTCCGCGTCGGTGACTCGTTCGCGATGTCCAGCATCTCGGCTGTGACCCCCGCCGCGAACGGGATGCGAGCCGCGCCCGCTACTGTGTGCGGGTCAGCGGTGTAGACGCCATCCGTGTCCGTCAGCAGGATGAGGAGATCCGCCTCGATCGCGTTCGCCACGTGCGCCGCCAGGGTGTCGTTGTCCCCGACGCGTATCTCATCGACGGACACCGAGTCGTTCTCGTTCACTACGGGGACGACGCCGTATTCGAACAGGGCGTTCAGGGCGTTGCCGAAGTTCACGTAGCGCCGGCGGTCAGCGAGGTCGCCTGCCGTAACCAGCACCTGCCCGACGGGAGTGTCGAAGCCACGGAAGAGCGTCTCGTACGTGTTCATCAGGATGTTCTGCCCGACCGACGCGGCTGCCTGCAGGCTGCCCATTGTCGTGGGTCGGCGAGGGAGGCCGAGGCGTCCTACGCCTACTCCGATAGCCCCCGACGTGACAAGCACCACCTCAATGCCGTGTGCGCGGGCTTCGCTAATCTGACGGACGATGCTGCTGGCGCGCTCGGCGTCAAGCGCCCTCGTCCCGTTCGTCAGGGTCGCCGTCCCCACCTTCACGACGAGCTTTCTGACGCTTTGCAGCCAGGAACTGCGCGAGCGTGGTTGCTGCTCGTTCTCCCGAGAACTCAAACTCCCGGTCTCCAATCTGGACCGTGTCGCCGTCCTTGACCTTGGCGCGCTTGAGCGCCCGCCACAGCCCCATGCGGTTCAGGCGGCGTTGCAGGAGCCACACGGCTTCCTCGTTCTCAAAGTCGGTCATCACGACGGCGCGACGAACCGCGTCGCCCTCCACCGCATATCCGTCGCCGACTGGCGCCCGCTCGATGGTGAACCCGCGACGTGGCACGTAGTCCACGCGCTGCGGCTCTTCGGCCGGCTCAGCCTTGGCCTCCTCCGCCATGAGCTGAGTCAGGGCGGTATACGTCACGCGCATCAGCTCGTCGACACCCTCGCCGGTGACGGCTGAGATCACGTGGGATGGGTGCCGGCCGAGCGCCTTCTGGAGTTCCCGCAGGCGTACCTGCGCGTCCGGAAGGTCCGCCTTGTTCAGGACGATGATCTGCGGGAGGTCAGCCAGCTTGTCGCTGTGCAGCATCAGTTCGCGATTGATCGCCTTGAGGTCGTCGAGCGGCTCCCGTCCGTCGACCGCCGCGACATCCACGATGTGGAGGAGCATGCGCGTGCGTTCCACGTGCCGCAGGAAGTCGTGGCCGAGGCCGACGCCCTCGTGCGCCCCCTCGATGAGGCCGGGCATGTCCGCCATGACGAAGTTCTGTTCGCGTTCCAGGCGCACGACCCCCAGGTTCGGCTCAAGCGTCGTGAACGGATAGCTCGCGACCTTCGGCTTGGCCTCGGAGACGTGCGATAGAAGCGTGGACTTGCCCGCGTTGGGGTACCCGACGAGCCCGACATCGGCGATCAAGCGCACCTCGAGCCGGAGCCGGCGCTCCTCGCCCGGTTCGCCCTTCTCGGCGACACGGGGAGCCTGGTACCCGCTGGATTTGAAGGTCGCGTTGCCGCGGCCGCCCAACCCGCCGTGCGCAACGACGACCTCGAAGCCCGGCGCCGTCATGTCGGCGATCAGGTCCTCTGTGTCCGCGTCGAACACCGTCGTGCCGATGGGTACCGTCACGCGGCTGCCGAGGCCGTCGTAGCCGTTGGCCGTCTTCCCCATGCCGTGGGCGCCTCGGTAGGCGTCGTAATGCTTCGTGTATTGCTGGTCGACCAGGGTGGTGACGGAGTTGCTGGCAACCAGCGTGACGTCGCCGCCCTTCCCGCCGTTGCCGCCGTCCGGCCCGCCCTTCGGGACGTACTTCTCGCGGCGGAACGAGATGCACCCGTTCCCGCCGGAGCCGGCCTTCACGAGTATTTCAGCCTGATCGATCATAGGAACGTCCGCAGGCGTGCCGCCGGAGGCGGATAAGAAGAAAGCCCCGCGTTCACGATGACTGCGAGGCTCGAGTAACTGTGTGGCCGCCCACCGTTCGTCCGGTGGCAGCCTACGCGGGGTACACGCTCACGCGCTTCCTGTCGCGACCGACGCGCTCGAACTTCACGAGCCCGGCGACGGTGGAGTAAAGCGTGTCGTCGTTGCCCCGGCCCACGTTCACGCCCGGGTGGATGCGTGTGCCACGCTGCCGCATGATGATCGATCCCGGCTTGGCCGTCTCGCCATCGTAGAGCTTCACGCCCAGCATCTTGGGGTTGCTGTCGCGCCCGTTCGCGCTGCTACCCTGGCCCTTTTTGTGTGCCATTGTCCGCTCCTAGACGTTGATTGCGTCGATGCGTATGCGGGTGTAGGACTGGCGATGTCCCCGCTTGCGCGCATAGCCCTTACGGCGCTTCGACTTGTAGACGATGATCTTGGAGTTCTTGTCGTGCTTCACGACGCTGCACGATACAGTCGCGTTCTCTACCGTGGGCGTGCCGACGCGCACGTCGCCTTCGTCGCCACCTACGAGCAATACGTCTGAGAGGGTGACCTGTTCGCCAACATCGCCCTCCAGCTTCTCTACGTCGAGCATATCTCCCACCGAGGCGCGGTACTGTTTACCGCCGGTGGCGACAATGGCATACATTCAGCGGGACCCCCAACTACGAACATAGTGCGCCCGTGCGAAAGAAGATGCTAGCCGTTGGGGCCGGAGCCTGTCAAGTTCGGGGATCGGTCACGGTGCGTCGTTACCCGCCCCACGGCGGGGGATGCTCGCCGCGCATGAAGCCGCTGATGTAGCCGGCCGACGGATGTCGCAGGCGGGCCAGTTCCGCGACGATGGCGCCGCGATCGCAGTCGACCCGGCGATGCGCCAGGGGGACGCCCTCACGCGTCGCCTCGATGGCGAAGTAACCCACGCGCACGCTCGCGGGAACGGGTTGCGCACGCTGCCCAGGTTGATGGCACAGACCCCGTCAGCGCCAGCAGCTCGCGGCCAATGCGCGCTTCGCCGCTAGCCCCGAGCCGCTGCAGTTCGTCATGCGCCGCGGCACGCCCAGGGCGTCGTGGTCGACGGCAGGCAGATTGCCCACCACCCGGGCGGCATCGGGCGCCAAGGACGCGAGGTCGGCCATCACGGCATCGGGGGCGATCGAGTTGCCGTGGCTATCGGGCATCAAAGGGGGATTCAAGCGGACTGCCCACGCCGCGTTGCTGGGCGCAGACGTGGGCCGCGCGTCGGGGCCGGGCGGCGCGGGCGCCACTGCTGGGGCGTGACGCCTCCCGCGCAGAGGGTCGTGGCCAGCACAGCCACGGAGATAGGCGTAGCCGGCAGGCCCAACCGCGGTGTCCTGACGACGCGCGTTACGCCGGCGTCCAGCCCATGGCGGTGCCGAAGCTGCCGAACTCAGACCCGCGGCCGGACGTCAGGATGCGCGAGCCCTGTACGACGACGGGCGTGTCCAGGCTCGTGATCTTGTAGCTGACCGGGCAGTCCTTGGGGATCAGCGGCGAGCCATCGTCGGCCTTGAGCTTGTCCAGTCGGTAGTGCGAGGACTGATGCGCGGCGACGTCGAACGCATGCGTGAACGGATCGCGCTCGGGGTCCTCGAAGAAGACTTCGAGCGTGCAGCGCGTGGGTCGCGCGGAGGTGTTCAGCACGCACATGGACTCGTGGGAGAAGTAGCCGCCACCCTCGCCTTCCCAGATCTCCTCGACCGGGCTGAGTGAAGCCATGAACCCGTCGGGGATAATCCACACGTGCGCGCCATCCCCATCCAAGTCGTAGGCGGCCAGGATGGCGTTGAGCTGGTCGTAGCCGTCGCCGTCGACATGGAGGGCGGGGGCGTAGACGCGGATGCTCGACGCGCCCAGCGTCACGCCGGGCGGCGTGGCCGCCGAATCCTCCCGCAACGTCCCACGGACGTTGATGACGATGTTGTCGCCGGAGACCGCAAGCCTTCCGAGGCCGCAGGCAGCGAAGCACGCGCGCATCCGGTCGTTCAGAAGATCGGCCTTGTCCCGGTCGCCGCATATGGCGTAGTCAGCGAGGCCGTCGAGCAGCATTCGGAACATGATCGCGCTCCGTCCCCGAAGTGATATGACCGTCAGTCGATGGAGGCGATGGGGCCGAGCGCCAGGAGGCTGTGAGACCCGACCGCGTTCTCCGCCAGCACCGCGGCGACCTCGTCGGCTGTGGAGCCGAGGATGCGGTCTACCGCCTCATCCATGCCCAGGTACTCCTGCCGATAGGTCCAAGCCATACCCAGTGGGACAAGACGTCCCATAGGGGTCTCCGAACTGAGCACCTCGCCGGAAGCTATCTTCTGTTTCGCCCGGGCGACCTCGTCCGCGCTCGCCCCGTCCGCGCCCGCCGCGTCCAGTAGACGCTCCATGCGATCCACCACCTCGGCGACGTTCTCCGGGCTGCACGAGGCGTACGTCGCGAAGAGGCCAGCGTGGTCCTCCTCGTGGTAGTAGAGACTCGCCTCATCGACGATGCCCGGATCTACCAGTTCCCAGTACACGCGCGAGCCGACCTCGTCGCCTACCACGGAAGCGGCGATGTGCGCGGCGTATCGCGACTCGTCCTGCGTGCTTGGCGCACGCGACATCCAGATGAGATGCACGCGGGACAGGCGGTCGTTGCCGACCACGCGCCGTTCCGTGGCGTACGCAGGGGTGGCGACGTCACGGGACGCGTGGTACTGCTCCCACGCGGCCGTGCTTTCGGCCACCTGCGCGAGTGCGGCGTCCCAATCGAATGCGCCTGAGAACGCGAGGACCATGTTGCCGGGCGAGTACCGTCGCGCGAAGTAGGCGTGCATGTCGTCGCGCGCCATGTCCGTGATCGACTGCTTTGTCCCGAGTACGCGGTGCCCCAATGGGTGGGCGCCGAACGTGGCCTCGCGCGCCAGGACGTGCGCGTCGAACGCGGGCATGTCGTCGTATCGCGCGATCTCTTCGAGGATCACGTTCTTCTCAGTGTCGAAGTCCTCGACGCGCAGACTCGGGCGCATCATGTCCGTGAGGAGGTCGAGGAGACGCGGCTGGAACTCGGGGAGCACGCGGCCGAAGTAGACGGTGGTCTCCTCCGACGTGAAGGCGTTGTATTGCGCGCCAAGCTCATCGAACTCGCGGTTGACGTCCTCCGCCGACCTACGGGCCGAGCCTTTGAACATCATGTGTTCGAGGAAGTGGCTAACGCCGAGCACCTCTGGAGTCTCGTCGCGGGACCCCGTCTTCACGAAGTACCCGCACGCCATCGACTCCGACTCGGGCGTGTGCTCACCGATGACGGTCAAACCGTTGTCGAGCTGCGTGTGCAGGAATGTCACTCGTGCTCCGTCCTTCTCACGCGGGGACCGTCAGCCTGCGTGGTCCCAGGCTCGTCACGGTGAAGTTCTCCGCCGGATGGCAGGCGAGGTGGTCGACGATGGCCTCGGGCGTAACGCCCTCGACGCCCTCTCGGATCTCGCGCAGCGATCGCACGCGGCCGAGGTAGAAGTAGTCGCTCGTGATGGCGCGCGCTCGTGCGCTCGTCGACTCGCCCTGCATGACCAGGCTGGAAAGCAGTCCCACGCGCGCGCGCTCCAGCTCCGCGGCCTCGACGCCTTCGCCGAGACGGCGCAGCTCCTGCACAAGCACGTCCAGGGTCTCCTGGGAACGCTCCGGCGTCGTGCCAGCGTAGCACATGATAGTGCCGTGTCCGCGCACCTCGGACGGCGACGCGCTGACCGAGTAGACGAGTCCACGCTTCTCACGGATCTCCGTGAACAGACGCGCGCCCATCCCCCCAGACAAGACGCCGATCGCCATCCGCGCCGCGTACCTGTCAGGATGGCGGGGAGGGATCGACGCGTACGTCAGGCCGATGTGCTCCTGCGCCGTTTCCTGTTCGATGTGTTCGTAGTGCGCCTCTGTGCGGTACGCGGGCTCCGGCGCAGGCGGCCCGGACCCGGCCCAGTCGCCAAAGCCCGCGCCGACGGCATCCTTGAGCCAATCCCAGTCGAACCGACCCGCGACGCTGAGTATCGCCCCGCCCGGCGTATAACGACGCCCATGGTCATCGCGCAACGCGGCCGCCGAAAGACGCTCCAGCGCCTCCTGCGTGCCGAGCGCGGATCGGCCGTGCTCGCTTGTGTAGTACGTTCGTCGCAGGTGCACGAACATCTTGCGCGCCGGAGCATCCTCCAAGGCCTCCAGATCCTGGAGCGCGAGGGCCACGACAGGCTCCAGCTCCGAGTCCGGGAGCTTCGGGCGTCGGATAATGTCGGCGTGCAACTCGAGCGCGGCGCCCAGGTTGTCGGCGAGAAGAGCGCCGCCGAACGACGCCATCTCCCCGGAGGCGCCCCCGCCGCGCTGTAGACCGAGGCCGTCCAGCGCCTCGGAGAGGCCTCGCGAGTTGAATTCGCCAGCGCCACGGTAGCACATCTCCGCCAAGACTTTGGAGACACCCTCGCGGCCTTCTGGGGCGGTTATCGGGCCGGCGCGCATCATGAGGCTGAATGCGGCGGCGCGTACGTGGGGTCTCCGCTCCGCGACGAGGGTCAGGCCGTTCTCGTATTCGTGTATGTGGACTTCCGGTTCGCTCAAGTCGTCCGCTTCCCCGTGGTGTCAGTAGCCGATGGCGCACCCGTCGCGACGCGGATCTGATCCGCCGTGGACCGTGCCGTGTTCGTGGTCCAGGTAGATCGCCTGTCCGCCGCCGAAGAATCCCCCGTGCCCCTGGATGGCGTGTCCCCGACTCACCAGGTTCGCTTGCACCTCGGGGTCGATCCAGCGCTCCAGCGAGATGTCCGCGTCGGAGCCGTCGTACCGCCAGCGTGGGGCATCCAAGGCATCCTGCACGTTCATCCCGAAGTCGACGACGTTACACACGAACTGTACATGGCCCTGCGCCTGCATGTCCCCACCCATCACGCCGAAGCTGATGACTGGCTTCCCGTCGCGCGCGACCATGCCAGGTATGATCGTGTGACGCGTCCGTTTGCCGGGCGCGATCACATTGGCGTGGTCGGGGTCTAGTGAGAAGCTCTGCCCCCGGTTCTGCAACATCACGCCGCTGTCGCCGGCGGTGATCCCGCTACCCCACCCGCTATACAGGCTGTTGATAAACGAGACGAGGTTGCCGTCCGAGTCCGCCGTGGACAGGTAGACGGTGTCGCCCCGGCCCGGAATGCCGGCAGACGGGCTCCGCTCCGCTCGCGCCATGTCT
This sequence comes from Candidatus Poribacteria bacterium, assembly GCA_018644665.1. Taxonomy (GTDB): domain Bacteria; phylum Poribacteria; class WGA-4E. The sequence goes on along the minus strand of JABGQA010000113.1, from coordinate 115,501 downwards.
ATGCGCGCGCGTTGGGCCTGCGCGTAATCGTCGGACAGCAGACCGTCGACAGGGACATCGACGAACTCCATATCGGTCACGTAGCGATCGCGGTCCTGGAAGCCGAGCTTCATCGCCTCGAGGTGGATGTGCAGCGTGTCCGCGCTGCTGTGGCCCATCGCTGCGATGTCCTCGAGCGCGCAGATGTTCAGCGCCTCCAGCGCGGCGATGCCCTGACCGTTCGGCGGGATCTCCAGAACCTGGTAGCCGCGGTAGTCGATGGAGATGGGCTCGACCCATGTGGACTCATGCCCAGCGAGGTCATCTAGCGAGAAGACGCCATCGTGTTCGTCCGAACAGCGCACGATCGCTTCCGCGATAGGTCCTCGGTAGAACGCGTCCGGGCCGCCTTCTGCCACGGCGCGTAACGTGGCCGCCAGCGCGGGATTGCGGAAGATCTCGCCGACCTTGGGCGCCCTGCCGTCGACAAGCCATGTCCTTGCGGACGTGTCCACGCTGCGCAGAAGCCGTTCCGACCCTCGCCACGCGTTCGCGATCTGCGGCGTGACTGCGAACCCGCCTTCTGCCGTCGCGATGGCCGGCGCCAGGACGTCCGCCAGCGGCATGCGTCCGCACCGCGACAGCGCGTCCGCCCACCCCGCGGCGGCGCCGGGGACGGTCACGGCCAGGATGCTGTGTCCAGAGATGCGCCCGTCGGCTCCCAGGCGTCGTGCGTATTCGTCGCGCGTAGCGGCGGCCGGGGCGCGTCCGCTGGCGTTCAGGCCGAGGATGCGATCCGAACCCGCCATGGCGATCAGAGCGAAGGCATCGCCACCGATCCCGGTCGACATCGGCTCCACGACGTTCAGCATGGCTGCGGTGGCGACGGCCGCGTCGACCGCGTTCCCGCCCTGCCGCAGGATGTCCACGCCCGCCAGCGCCGCCACGGGCTGGCTTGTGGCGACCATGCCCCTGCTGGCGACGACCGCCGACCGAGATGGGCCGTACCGGTTCGCCTCCGCATAGTCCATGCGTAGTGTCATCACGTCGCCTTGTGGTGTCGGGTGGGCGGGATCACCGGCGGAGTCTAGCGTTCGGCGGCGCGGAGTGTCAAGGCTTCGGCCTGCCCGGGGCACGTGCTTGCCCAGTCGGCGGCATGCCACCGGCGCCGGTCCCCCCGGGGATCGTCGCTACGCCTGATCGACGAGTATGCGCTTGGTCTTGGCGAGTTGTCCCAGGTGGAAGGCGATCCCATCGGCCTCGACCGGGTTGTCGTCGGCATTCGCCTCAAAGGCGGCGACGATGGTCTCGAAGTCGCGGCACGCCGACGTCTCGCCGTCAGTGATCCCTGCCAGCGCCCGATACCCTCGGTACAGGAGCAGTGTCGTCGGTGCTGGCGCGTCTGCGGCTCCAGTGTCGGCCGCGCGGCAGGCCAGGGTCATCGCGGCCGCTGCGTCTGCTGCCCGCCCGAGTCCCATCAGATGGATTCCCCGGACCCAATGGGCCATCGCCATGGCGTCGGCCCCTTTGCGCAGTTGCTCGCGCCAACGGATGCAGCGGTCGGCAGCGATGAGGCCCGCGTGGTAGTCCTCGGCACGGCGTGGCAAGTCGTCGCCGGGCCAACATGGAGCCAGGTCCGCGGCGACGTTGTAGGACAGCACGTTCGCCTCGTCGAGTTCCTCACGCTCCGCCATGTCCGCGACGCCAGCCTCGCAGACGGCCGTGATCGCGGCCAGGCTCTTGCCTTCCCACTCGCGGAGCGCGAACGCCGAACGGACGAAGTGCCACAACGCAGTTCGGTCGCAGGCGCTGGCGCGTCGCACGAATCTAACGACGGCCGACGGGCCTACGCGCTGCATCGCGTTCAACAGGCCCGGCCATTGGTCCTCCGGGAATCCCTCGCCCATGCGGTCTCCCTTCGGGTCGGTTGCTTGGCGCCTCGCGCAGGCCGCTCAAGCCGGCTCGGAAGCCTCGTCACCGGACTCGTCGTAGTGGACGCGCTCCATCACCCGACCGCGGTCGTATGTGACACGAGTGTCCAGAGAGCCATCGCGGCCGAACTGGCGCCATTCACCCTCCTTGCGACCGTCGCGTGAGTTGCCCTGAATCTCGGCGTAGCGGCCCTCGCGGAACTTCCCGCCGTTGTCGTGGTAGGCGCAGTAGTAGCCGGTGTACAGCCCCTCGTGGAAAGTGGCCTCGCTCTTGACCTCCCCATTCGAGTGGTAGAGCTTCCACGGCCCGTGCTTCTTGCCGTCCTTGTAAGAGCCTTCGCGCACCTCTGCCTCCTCTCGCGAGCGCCAGTCACCACCGTCGGCGCTGGGCGGGTGCCGGGACGCGCCTCCCTAGGTAACGGTGGACGTCGTCCGGTCAGTTGCAGCCGGGACGCGCCTGTGCGCGGAAGGCCGCGCGGGCGTCGCCGTAATGCTCGCGACGGTACGCTGTGGCTGTCTACTCCAGCGAGTTGAGTTCGAGGGGATCATCGCCCCTGTTCCCGGCGGCAGCGCCGCCCTGTCCGGCGCCCTCCTCATCGTCGGGCAGTATCTCGCCGGTGGCCGGGTCGACCTCGCGTGGATCGATGTCCATCGTCCTGCCGGTGCGAGCGTCCACCTCGACTCCAACGGCCCCGTCGGGGGTGTGAATCAGCACCAGGATGATGTCCCGCCCCCAGGCAATCTCCCGCTCGTACCCCGCGGCCACGCCTGGCACGACTTCCAAAGCGATGGCCTCCGCCTCCGCGAGCGTTGCCCATGCTTCATCTTTCTCGTACGCAGCCGGCCCTGCCGGCAGAAGGACGTCGCTCTCAGATCCACATCCGACGGTGGATGCCGCTAGCACGAGACCGAATACGATGAAACGCATGGCGGAGTTCCCAACGGCTGCGCCCCGGCGCGTAGCGCGCCAGCAGGCTGTGCAGGCGTCTTGCGCAAGCGCCGTGCCATGTCGCGCGGCGGCGTTGGCAGCGCGGCCGCAGGGTCCAGCGCCGCGTGCGGAGCGGGACGAAGCCGTGACGCGGCGAACCTCTGCCGCGACGACGGGAATCCGCCGCGGCGCTAGGCATGCAGGACGTCGGTGTACGTGCGAATCTCCCCAACCGGCCCGCTGTGTGCGGAGGCGGCTGGGGAGATTGCTCAATCGCGAAAGTCGCGGCCTAGCGGGACTTCAGGTCACCCCACGTGGCGGCGAGCTTGCCCGCGGGATCGACCGGGGCAATGCCGACTGACGCGGCGAGCCCACGTTCGTATATGTCGATGATGTCTTCCTCGTCGAGTGCAACACTGAAGACCCCGACATCATCGATAGCGCCTGTGACAGGTAGTCCGCCGCCGACGCGCTGCCCAATTTCGAACGTGTTCGGGCCAGGCATCGTGCCGTCGTGCGCCTTGTCGTACTCCCCAAGAAGCACGCCGTCGACGTAGGCCATCTCATGCGTGCCGTCGAGGGTCCAGGTGATGTTGTACCACTTCTCCTCTACCCAATCGTCGTCGCCGTCGGGCTGCTTCCCGCCGATTGAGGCCATGATCCCTTCGTCATAGTCGGCGGCGAGGTCGCTAGTGTACGTGTGGAGCTGGCCGCTCATGTAGATGCCCAGCTCGTATTCCTCGTAGTGCTTGCCCAGAACCACCTGCCGGTCGCCCCACATGTCGACCATCGTCACATCGGTGCGCACGCGGCACGTCAGCGTGACCTCCGCTTCCATGTCCAGGCTTGCAGAATCCGGGACAGAGACGTAGCCCGACCCGTCCAGCTCGAGTGCCGACCCGAACAGGACGCTGGCGCCGTCGGTCCAGTCCGCGCCACCGGTGAGAACGCCGTCGTTGCCGTTGCCGGAACTGTCCGTGGCGACGTCTCCCGACCTGTCGTCGAAGAGCCAGATGCCGGCCATGGTGCCCGGGTCGATCTTGGCGTACGCCGAGACCGCGATCAGGGCCATCAGCATCACGCCTGTCATACCGTGAATCATGCGTTTCATCATTCGTTTCCGTTCCCCCTTGAGGTGTTCCTCTCGGGCGGGCGAGGCCCCGCGCCTCGCGTCCCGGGTGGATCACACGGTCCTACCGGCGCCCCGGCGCCGAACGACTCGGGCCGGGGCGGTCTTGTCCGTGGCGCCGCGGGCTATCGGCTCTTGAGCGCGCCCCATGTCGCGGCGAGTTTGCCCTCCGGCTCGACGGCCGTGGCGCCCAGCGCCGCCACAGCGAGGCCCTGTTCGTACACCATGCTGATATCGTCGGCCGTAAGAGCGACGTTGAAGACACCAACATCGTCGACGGCGCCAGTCACGTTGAGGCCGCCGCCTTCGCGCTGGCCGATGTCCAGAGCGTGGTCGCCGCCCAGTGTCCCTGAGTGGCCTTTGTCGAACTCGCCGAGCATCACGCCGTTGACGTACGCGACCTCGTGCGTGCCGTCGAGCGTCCACGCGACGTGGTACCACTTGCCCTCGATCCAGTCGGCGTCGCCGTCGGGGAGCTGACCGTCGAACGAGACAAGGATGCCCTCGTCGTAGTCTACGGCAAGGTCACTGGAGTACGTGTGGATCTGGCCGTCCAAGTAGATGCCGATCTCGTACTCTTCGTAGTGCTTGCCGACCACTACCTGACGGTCCGCCCACATGTCGACCATCGGCTTTTCTGAGCGGACCCAGAACACGACGGTCATGCTGTCAGTCATGTCCAGACTGTCGGAATCGGGGATGCCGACGTAGCCCGTGCCGTCAAACCTGAGGGCCGAGCCCAACGCGTTGCTTGGGCCGTCGACCCACTCAACGCCACCGGTCAGGGAGCCACCGTTGCCGTTGCCGGAGCTGTCGCTGGCGACATCGCCCGATGCCTCGTCAAACAGCCACACGCCCCCAACCGTTCCGGCGTCGATCTTCGCGTACGCCGAGACGGCAAAGAGCGCCATCAGGGCGACGCCAGTCATACCACGCAATACTCGGTACATCACTCGTTTCCGTTCCTCCTGAACTGCCCGACGCAACGGCACAGGACTTCGCGCCCTGCGTCGCAGTGGACAAGACTATGGCCCAGCGCGTCGCGCCGGGATTTGCTGTGAATCTGGGAACGCCCCAGTCTCCACCTCCGCGTATCGCCATCCGATGGCCCGCGCCTTGCGGCTTGGGCGGCGGAACGTCGAAGCGGGCCTGGCGCGGCCGCGCGCGGTACGTTCCTAGCAGTCACGGTAGTCTATCTGGCGGCCCCGTGCAAGCTATCGTGAGCGATGAACGACCCGGCCGTTTGATGGGCCTCGCGGCGGTGTGCTACACTTCGGGCGGTTCCGACCCGAGCTTAGGAGGAGGCGCGCGCACGTGGCAGACGGCAAGAAGCGCGGCAAACCGGTCGCGTTCATCGACCCGGACAATTGCACTGGATGCGCCGTGTGCCTGGAGTTCCGGCCGGTCGATCCCAAGCAGCGCGATGCCACGTTAGAATGCATCTTCCTCGAAGGCGGCACGAACGCCCAGCTCAATGGCATCTGCGTCATCGACCAGGTGGCGTGCGTCGGGTGCACGCAGTGCGTGCTGTACTGCCCGTGGGAAGCGATCCGCATGGTGCTGCCCGACGGAACCGTGCAGCCGACGCTGCAGGCGACCGGTTACCTCCGCGGCTAGGCCCTGCCGGCGGCGGGCGAACCTCATCCTTTACAGACCCATGAGCGTCTCATAGTCTAGCGTCGGTGTGCCCGACGCCGTTCACCCATGCTTGTTCCGCGACCGACAGGACCGGCCATGACGCCCCGTTCCCGCTTGCTCGTGCCCTGCGTGCTCGTCGCCATTGTGGTGTCCCTCTCGGCGTGCGTGAAGCGCGAAATGGTGCGCGAGGCCGACTGGGAAGCCGACTTCCGCGACCTGTCGTTCCCGGACGCCAACAACGGATGGGTCGTCGGCGAAGGCGGGATGATCGCGCACACCGCGGACGGCGGGCGGACCTGGGAGAAGCAGAACGGGGAGACGACCGTCGACCTGTTCGCAGTCCACTTCTCGGACGATGAGCATGGGTGGGCCGTCGGGGAACTCGGCGTGGCCATCGCGACGGACAACGGCGGCACGCATTGGCGTCGCGTCCCCTCGCCGACCGGGGCTATGCTGCGAGGTCTGCACTTCCGTAGCCGTCGCAAGGTGTGGACCGTCGGCGAGTCGTGGAACGTGTTCGTCACGCAGACGTTCGGGCGGACGTGGGAGACGCACTCCTCGACCGCCGAGTACCCCATCAACGACATCGTGCTCCTCGACAATCACAACGGCTACGCCGTCGGGGATATGGAGACCATCCTGCGCACCAAGGATGGCGGCGTGACCTGGGAGGCGCAGAACTCCTGGTACCAGGGCGAGCAGGGGCGACTGCCGGTGAACTTCCAACGGGCGGTCTTCCCAACGTCCCGGATCGGGTGGATCGCGGGCACCGACGGCTCGATCTTCAAAACCGGTGACGCTGGCAACACGTGGCTGCGCCAGGAGAGCCGCATCCCCTTCACCGATCACGTGCGATTCGCCGTGCGGGACATCGACTTCTACGATACCAAGCGCGGCGTCGCGGTCGCCGACGGTGGGCACATCACGCAGACTAGCGACGGTGGCATCACATGGACGTTGCGCAAGAGCGGCTTCCAGACGCCTATGACGGGCGTCGGATTCGTGTCGGAGCGCGAGGTGTGGGCATGCGGCTGGTATGGCGTGCTGCTGCACTCGGACGACGGCGGCGAGACGTGGGAGGCCATCAGTGGCGTCACCGCGCACAACCTGGAGTCGGTGCAGTTCGTGACCGACCAACGCGCTATCGCCGTCGGGACGGGCGGGACGCTCCTAACGTCCGACGACGCGGGCCAAACGTGGGTCGAACAGAAGACGGGGCAGCGCGACACCCTCAAGAGCATCACGTTCGTCGACGAGAACGAGGGATGGTCGGTCGGGGAACGCGGCATCGTCACGCACACGACGGACGGCGGCGAGACGTGGACGTACCAGACCGGCGGCCGCGGGTTCCAGCTCAACGGCGTCTACTTCCTCGACTCGGAGCGAGGGTGGGCCGTCGGTGAGCTGGGCAGCATCATCTACACAACCGACGGAGGTCGGAACTGGGCGCACCAGAAGTCGCTCGACTTCCAATCGCTGCGCGCGGTGTACTTCATCGACCCCGACCACGGGTGGGTCGTGGGATGGCCGGGCGTTGTCTTCCACACCGAGAACGGCGGGCTCACCTGGGAGAAGCAGGACACGCACACGTTCAACGAGCTGTACGGCCTGCACTTCGTCGACCGCGACTACGGGTGGGTTGTCGGGCAGTTCGGCGAGATTCTCCACACGGAGGATGGCGGCAAGACGTGGGCGTTCCAGGTGTCCAGGACGCAGCAGAACCTGAACCGCGTCGTCTTCCTTAACCACGACTATGGGATGGTAATCGGTGACGACGGGACGCTCCTCGTCAGCATGGACGGCGGGAAGAACTGGGCGCCCGAGGCCAGCGGGACCGACAACGACCTCTACGACTTCAGCGTGTCGGCGTCCGGGGTGCTCGCGGTAGGGAAGGGCGGCGTTGTCATGCGCTACTCTCCCGAGGTCGTCCCAGAGGAACTGGACATCGAGGCGCTTCTCACTCCGCCAGAGCCGCCTCCGCCGCCGCCCATCCCACGCGAGGACGGCGGATGGGAGCTTGTGCGGCAGAGCGCGTGGCCGACCGAGTTTCAGGATGTGTCGTTCGTCGACGCAGCCACGGGCTGGGCCGTCGGCACGGACGGCGTCATCGCGCGGACCCGTGACGGCGGGGCCACGTGGGAGCCGTTACAGAGCGGCGTCAAGACCCGCCTGAACATCGTCAAGTTCGTCTCCGCGACTGAGGGATGGGTGACCGGCGGCGACGGGCTGATCCTCCACACGGCCGACGGCGGAGACACGTGGCAGGAGCAAGCGTCGTCGTTCCGTCGGCGGTTTACGAGCGTCTTCGCCCTCGATTCGGAGCACGTGTGGTTCAGCGCCTCGCACGGCGACATCCTGGCCACGAGCGACGGCGGTGAAACGTGGGTCGAGCAGCACACCGACCTGACGACGGGCGCAATCGGACACGTCTTCTTCGCCACCCCCGACGAAGGCTGGGCCGTCTGCGCTCAACGGACCGTGGGCGGCATGATCCTCCACACCTCGGACGGCGGCGAGTATTGGGAAGTCCAGACGCTTCTCGAGTTCACTCCGTCCGTGGTGCTGTTCTTCACGCCGAAGCGCGGGATGGCCGTCTCCGCCGGAGGAGAGATCCTCGCGACGCAGAACGGCGGCATCAGCTGGGAGGAACAGCCGCGTCGGCGACTGCTCGGGCTGGAGAAGGTCACCGTCACGGGCGAGCAGACGGCTTGGGCAACGCAACGGCGCGGGCGGGCCTACTTCACGACCAACGGCGGGGCGAGTTGGCTCCCGGCTACGCGCGAGACGTTCACGTCGTACGCGTTCGCCGATCGGAACACGGGGTGGGCGGTCAACAACGCCCAGATCTTCCACACCGCCGACGGCGGCAAGAACTGGACGGCGCAGGTGGACGCTTCGTCGCAGACTCTACGTGTGGGCCGATTCATCGACGCGAACGTCGGTTGGGTTGGTGGCGAGGAGGGCATCCTCCTCCACACCGCGGACAGTGGCACGACGTGGGACACTCAGCGCGAACCTGGGGCGTCCGACCTGCTGGCCCTGCACTGGGCGAGTTCGGGGCCGTCGTTCGGCTGGGCCCTGGATTCCTCGGGCATGCTCGAGTTCACGCCGGATGGCGAGAAGTGGGACCCCGTGCCGAACCAGTCGAGGGCGCCTCGGAACCAACGTCTCACCGCCGGGTACATGCGGGGGTTCGGCGAGGCGTGGGCCGTCGGGCCGATGGGCACGGTGCTGCACAACCCGGACGGCGGGCCCGACTGGGAGGACCAGGAAAGCCACGCGCGCGACACGCTCCGAGACATCCACCTCCAGGAGCACGGGTTCGGCTACACGGTCGGGCCGCTCGGCCTCATCGTGAACACCACGACCGCCGGCCGGCGGTGGCGGCACCAACGAAGCACGACCGGCTATGACCTCAACGCGACGTACGCCGCGACGCCGCACGTAGGGTGGACGGTCGGGCAATACGGCATGGTGCTCAACACCGCGAACCGCGGCGAGGAATGGGCGGCTCAACGCAGCCACACCAGCGCCGAACTGCACGACGTGTTTGCCCTGAGCGACATGGAAGCATACGCAGTCGGTGACGACGGCGCCATCGTGCACACCGTCGACGGCGGCGAGAGCTGGGTCGTGCAGGACACGCCGATCGACACTCCGCTGTATTCGGTGTTCATGTCGGCGGACGGGTCTACGCTCTGGGCGCTGGGGGCGTGGGGCGTCGTGATGCGTGCGCCAAGGGCGGGACAGCCGTCGGCCCGCGCCGCCACCGGAGATGAGGCTACGGGCTAAGCGCGCGCGCGGCCGCCCACTGGCACCTCTCGACCCAATCGAGCGCCGTGTCGCGTTCGCCCTGCCACGGCGTCTTGTCCGCCGCGCGCGTGAAAGTGGCCTCTGCGGATGCCCAAGACCCAATCATGTAGAGCGCTTCGCCTCGCACCATCGCGGCTTCACGAATGAATTCGGGCGAGGGCAACCCCAGGCCCTCGGCGCGCGACAGAGACCGACTCGCCTCGTCCCACGCCTCGCCGTTCAGCAGCGCTCGGCCGAGCAGATAATGTCCCAGCGCCCACTTTGGGGACGCCGCCGTCAACTCCCGGAGCCGGTACAGCCGCAGCTGGGGCGTCTGCCACTCGAAGTAGGACTGCACGAGACGTTGGTCCGCAACCGGCAGGCCCAACGCCGCGCGCTTCACGTCAAGACGACGCTTCACGTTCGGGACATGCGCGTCGGCCGCCAGCCGAGTGAACGCCGTCGCTGCAGCCGCAACATCCCCCGCGCGCCACGCGGCGTCGGCCAGCGCCTCCTCCGCCTGGGCGCGGTGGCTATCGTCGAGGTCGTCGTCACACAGCATGTGCTCGGCCAGGTTGGCGACGGCGCTCCACTCTCCCTCAGCCATGGCCATCTGGACCACGCGCCACCGCCGCGCCGGGTTGCCCGGCTCCAGCGCAGCCGCCTCCTCGAACGCTCGCCGTGCGCCCGCGTAGTCCGCGGCTGAGTAGCGGGCCCACGCCTCGTCCTCGATGTTCGCCAGCGTGTGCGCACACACGGTCTCGAAGACGCTGCGCCTTCGGAACCGGCTCTTCGCTTCCGACAGGTCGCCGTCGGTGAGAGGCACGCCCTCCAGGTACGCCAGCCAGCCGTCGCGGAGATCGCTCAACGGGCGTCCGTAGTACTTGTGGAAGCGCCCAAGGCCGTATACGTCGGCGATACGCTCTACGCCGTACGTGTCGCTCAGCCAACGCACGAACGACCCCGCCGCCGGGTATGCACGGCCCGCTGGCGCCTTCCAGAAACCCCTGAGGGACATGAGGCTCGCGACATCCGGCAGCGTGCCCTGTACCTGCATCGCTCGCGCCCACTGGTGGGCGGTAAGCCGCCCCTCATCCCACTCCGCCGCGACGGCGACGCCCTCGACCAACCCCGGCGCGCGCGAGACCTTCATCAGTGGGTGGAACTCGCCGGAGAAGATGTGCGCGATCTCGTGCTTCAGGGAGGGGTGCGGGAAGTCACGGTAGTTCAGGTGCATTTCGCGGTTGATGGGGTCGGCCATGTGCGCGTCCTTCGCGCCCATGAGCCGTTGCTTCGCCTCGGCGGACGGGTAGAGGTACGAGCCGATCTTGCGAGAGACGTCGATGCCGAAGAACTCGCGGAGCTGCGCGTAGCGGAACTCGTGGTCGGATGCGATCAGCTCGATGTTCCGCGCCACGGCGGACGACGGGTCGTAGTGGATCACGAAGTGCGCGGTCTCGTGGGACGCTCCTAACGAATCCTGCACGTCGTCACGATCCGGCCGGATGCCCAGAGGCCCGCGCCAGTGCCACACAAGCAAGCACATGAGCGCGAGAGCCGCGGCCACGGCGCGCGGCCGCGTGTACGCGGAGCGTTGCGGTAGAGCGTGCAGCCGGCGCCGCTGTAGCTCGCGGTCGCGACTGGCGTGCGCGACCGCGACAAAGGTGGCCGCCATCAGGAGCGTGAACGCCCGCGCGATCAGAAGCGAGCTCGTGATACGGGCGTCGTCGTCGTAGATCGACCCGCGGACGTATCCGGCGAGGGCGTGGTAGGCGAACATCGGCGGGTGGAGCAGGACACTGTGCACGATGAGCGCGATGCCCACGAGCAACCAGAGAGTCCACACGACCAACGCGCGCCGCGAGTTCCGCGTTAGCAGGCCGAAGAGGACCCCAGCGCAAGAGCCGTACGCGACGGACACACCGGGAATGAGAGCGTAGAAGCCGAGCCCGAGCAGGTAGTCGCAGTTGCGCACCCGCAGCGCGTTTGCCGAGATCACGACGAGGGGACCGACCAGCAGCGGGATCGACGCGACCAGGGCGCTGCCGGTGAGCGTCAGAGGGTCGGCGCGCGAGTCGGCCTGTCGCGCGCGCTGGACGGCGCATATCCCAACATGCCCGGCGGCGTAGCCAGCAAACACGCCGACCCCGATGGCAAACTCGTAGCCGAGCACATCGAACAGCGGCGCGAACGCCAGGGCTACGGATACGGCGAGAAGGAGCCACAACCAACCGAGGGGCCAGCCGCGGTAGGACGTCGCGCGTCGCAGGAAGGTGCGGACGGCGTCGATCACGGGAGGCGCCGCGCGAACGCCCGCGCTGCCGCCGCCACGTCGGGGGCGCAACACACGGCCGATATCGCCGCAATGCCGTGTGCTCCCGCGCCGAGAAGATCGGCCACATGCTCTGCGCGGACGCTGCCTATGGCGATGATCGGTAGATCGCACGCCGCTGCGAAGGACGCGAGTCCTTCCACGCCAGTCGCCGGGCGAGGGTTCGCCTTGGACAGCGTGCCGAAGATGGGTCCGAAGCCCACGTAGTTAGCTCCGTCTGCAGCCGCCGCCTGTGCCAGAGCCGGCGTGAACGCTGTGACGCCGATGGCTGCATCAGGACCGAGGATGCTCCGCGCGGTCGCCGTCGGCATGTCGTCCTGCCCCAAGTGGACGCCGTCGGCTCCCACCCCTAGGGCGACATCCACCCGGTCGTTCACGTAGAACATGACGCCCGCGCGCGCACACACGTCGCGCGTGGCCTCCGCCACGGCGAGAAGCTCACGGACGGGCGCGTCCTTGTCGCGGAGTTGGATGCCGTCGGCTCCTCCGTCGATGGCGCGTCTCGCGAGGTCCGCGTGGCCGTGGCGCGTCTGGAGGGTCGTGTCGGTGATCACGAGCAGGCGCGGCACTGAACGCGTCATCTGCCCGTGCGCCAGAAATGGTGCGTCGGCCCGTGTCCATGGCCGATGTCCGGAGCGTTCGCGATGGCGCCGGTGATGTACTCCTTGGCTCGCGACACAGCAGTGACCAGGTCGTCTCCTTGGCCGAGGAACGTCGCCAGCGCGGCCGAGTAGGTACAGCCGGTGCCATGGGTGCGCGTCGTTTCCACGCGGTCAGAGGCGAACTCCTCGAACCGGGAGCCGTCGTACAGCACGTCCACCGCCTGCGCCTCGTCGTCGAGATGACCGCCCTTCACGATCACGGCGCCGCATCCGAAGTCCATGATGCGCCGGGCAGCTTCGCGTGCGTCCGCAACGCTACGCAGGTCGAGGCCGGTGAGCAAGGCGGCTTCGTGGGCATTGGGCGTCACCACTCGCGCGTGCGGGAGCAAGCGATCCCGTAGGGATGCGACGGCTTCCTCGGCCAACAGGGCATGGCCGCTCTTCGAGATCATGACCGGGTCGACGACGACGTTCGCGGCGTGGCGCGCCCCAAGGGCATCGGCGACGCAGGCGACAATCTCCGATGACGCGAGCATGCCGGTCTTGACCGCCGCGACGTCGAAGTCGTCGAACACCGCGTCAAGTTGCGCCTCGATGAGCGAAGGGGCGAGGGTCTGCACAGCCGTGACGGCGCGCGTGTTCTGCGCGGTAATCGCCGTGACGACGGACATGGCGTAGCCGCCGTTGGCGCTGATGGCTTTGATGTCGGCCTGTATGCCTGCGCCGCCACCGGAGTCGGAGCCGGCGACGGTGAGTATCTGTTTCATCGTCAGGCGTCCGGTGGTGAGCGCCTAGATGAACAGCGTCGCCTTGGACTTGAGGGCGTCCCCGAGGAACGTGCCGACGCCGCCGCGGTCGAGGTCGGGGCGCATCTCCTCGTCGGTGATCCCCATGATGTCCATTGCCATGGTGCAGGAGATGATGCGCACGCCCATGTCCTGGGCCACTTCCATGAGTTCGTCGAGGGTGGCGACTCCCTTGGACTCCATGATGCCTCGCATCATCTTCGCGCCGGCGCCGGCGAAGTTCATCTTGGAGATGCCGAGCTTCTGCATGTTCTCGGGCAGCATCATGGTGAACATCTTCTCCATGAACGACTTGCCCGCGGTCTCGGCCTGCTCCTTGATGACGCTGAGGCCCCAGAAGGTGAAGTACATGGAGCACTCGTAGCCCATGGCGAGCGCCCCGGTCGCGATGATGAACGCGGCCATCGCCTTGTCGAGGTCGCCGCTGAAGCAGACGATCGTCACGCGGTCATCCGGCATCCTCGCCTCGAGCTCGGCGATTCTCAGTTCGTAGCGTTCCTCGATGTCGGCGAGGCGCGTTTCGAGCGCCGCAAACTGGTCGCCGGTCTGTGCTTCCTGCGCGATGGCCATTGCGTCTCCCCTTCCGCTCGGTCTACACGCGCTTCACATGATGGACGTACACCGTGCGGCCGTCGTCTCCCTGCTCTTCGTCCTGGGCGAGAAGCTCGTACTCGGCGCGGCCGTCGATCCAGGCGCGGAAGTCCGGCACGGAGCCTCGGTCGGTGGCCAGCACCCTGAGCCATTCGCCCGCGGAGAGTTTCTTGGCGGCTTGACTCGCGCGCACCAGCGGCATGGGACACTGTAGGCCGCGCGCGTCTATGACGGTGGTCGGGGCGTCGTCGCTCATTCCGGTGTCCTCTCGTGCGTTCCGCTGTACTCGGCGTGCACCAACTCCTATGATACCTCAGCGCCGGCCGGGACACACAGGGCGGGAGATGAGCTCACGGTCGGCCCGCGCGGTCACATGCCTTCGTCGCAGGTGAAGGCGTTCTGGACGTGTGTCACGGTGGGCTCCCCGCGCCCAGTGAGGATGCCGACGACATCGAAACGGCATGGCGCGTCCCACAGGTCGTTTGCCTGCAGGTAGGCGATGGCGGCGCGGCACACCTTGGCTTGCTTGGCGGGGGTCACGGCTGCGAGGGGGCCGCCGTATGAGCTACCCGACCGCGTCTTCACTTCCACGAAGACGGTGGTGTCGCCGTCGCGGGCGATGATGTCTACTTCGCCCTCGCGCGTGCGGAAGCCGCGCTCCACTATCGCGTAGCCGGCGTCCCGCAACCGCACGCACGCGAGGTCCTCGCCGCGCGCGCCGATGCGCATCTGCCGACTGCCCGCGCCGCCGTCACTCACAGTGTTCCCGCACGCCGCGGAACGAGCGTCGGTGGATCGGACACGGACCGTGCTCGGCGATCGCGTCGCGGTGCGACTGAGCGGGATAGCCCTTGTGTCCGGCGAACCCATATACGGGGTACTGCGCGTCGTATTCCACCATCAGCCGGTCCCGCGTGACCTTGGCGATCACGGAGGCAGCGGCGATGGACAGGCAGCGGCCGTCGCCCTTCACGATGGGCTCGATGTGGGGCTTCGGGTCGGGGAAGTGTCGGGCCGGGGACTGGGAACCGTCGACGAGGACGCAATCGGGAGAGGCGTCGAGTTCGTCCACGGCCCGGGCCATCGCCGCCAACGTCGCTTGGAGGATGTTGATGCGGTCGATCTCGTCCGGCTCGACGCGCGCCACTCCGACCGACAGCGCGGCATCAAGGATGTGGTCGTATATGCGCTCACGTTGGCGCGGTGTGAGCTTCTTCGAGTCGTTCAGCAAGGGGTTGGAGGCAGCGGCGTCGGCGTCGGCGAACACAACGGCCGCCGCGACGACCGGGCCTGCGAGCGGCCCGCGTCCCGCCTCGTCCACGCCCGCGATGACCCGGTGGCCCATCGCGACGCAACGCAGTTCCTCGTCGTACGTGGGACCTGGGTCAGCCGACACGCGTGCCTAGGCCTGCTTCGCGCGCCTGTAGGGACGCTCCTTCACACGCGCGCTCTTCCCGCTGCGCTCGCGGAGGTAGTACAGCTTCGCGCGGCGGACGGCCCCGCGTCGCACGACCTCAATGCTCTGGACGCGCGGGGAGTACAGCGGGAACGTGCGTTCGGTGGCCACGCTGAACGACGTGCGTCGCACCGTGAACGACGACCCCGAGCCGTTCGCGCGACGACGGAGCACGACCCCCTCGAAAGGCTGGATACGCTCGCGTTCACCCTCTACCACGCGGACGTTCACCTTCACGGTGTCGCCAGGGTAAAACTGGAGATCGTCGTCCCGCGCGATGACGAGGTCGTCAAGGGACTTCGCAAACTTCTCGTCAACGGCTTTGAGCAGGTCCATTCTGTTCTTCCTTATTCCTTGCGGCCGCCGGGTCCCCGGCTACGGGCCACCGTCCTACGTGTCCGACTCGGTCTTGATCTCGTCGAGGACTCGCATGTCCTCGTCGCTCAGCGCGGCGTCCTTGAGTAGCTCCGGCCGCCTCGCCCATGTTCTCCGCAGCGCTTCTCGCCGGCGCCACGCATCGACTCTCTTTGGGTCGCCGCTGAGCAGTTCCTCCGGCGCCGACCTCCCTGCCCATTCAGCCGGGCGCGTGTAGTGCGGCGCGTCCAGCAGGTCGTCCGCGAACGAGTCGTAAAGAGCTGACTCCGCGTCGCTCAGTACCCCGGGCAACAGCCTCGCCACTGCGTCGACCAATACGAGGGCCGGGATCTCGCCACCGCTCAGAACGTAATCGCCGACGGACAACTCCTCGTCCACCAGTTCCATCCGGGCGCGTTCGTCGATGCCCTTGTACCGCCCGCAGATCACGAGCAGTCGCGGCTGCAACGACAATCGCTCGCATGTCCGCTGCGACAACGGCGTCCCCTGTGGCGTCATGTACACCACGTGCGGGCTAGCGTCCTCGTCGTCGCGCGCCGCCTGAACCGCCCGAAACAGCGGCTCCGGCTTCAAGACCATCCCGGCCGTACCCCCGTATGGGTAGTCGTCCACCTGCCGGTGCGGTCCGTCCGCGAAGTCTCGCAGATCCACCGCTCGAATCCGCATCCGCCCTGACTCAACGGCCCGCCGTGGCATCCCGTACGTCAGCGCGTCCGCCACCATCTCCGGGAAGATCGTGACGATCTCGCATGTCAGCAGCGGCGACGCCATCTTGCCTCACGGCCGCCTTCCCCGGCGGCGCCCAGGTCTCTGCCAGCGCTTCGGGAACACACAAAAGCGGTCGACCCCATCGTGCTGGTCAACCGCCCAAGCTGTCCGTCACCGCGCGCCGTGGACGTCCGTTCCCTCAAGCGGGTTCTGCCGGAACGTCCCGTAGCGCTGATGAAAACTGCTCGGACGTCGTCTCATCGGCCCTCCCGCCGCGTCATTCGACGATCTCCAGGACGGCCTTGCCGTTTTCTCGTGCGGCCGCAGCCGCGAGGACGGTCCGCAATGCGCGCGCGGTTCGTCCCTGGCGGCCGATGACCTGACCCAGGTCGTCGGGAGCCACGCTGAGCTCGATGATCGTCGTCCGTCCGACAAGGCCCTCGCCTACGGAGACCTCATCTGGGCTATCGACGAGCAACTTGGCGATGTATTCGACGAGTTCCTTCACGGACCACTCCCCGATCGGGTCTGGACTATTCCTCGTCGTCGGCGTCTGACACGTCGGCTTCCTCGGGGGCGTCATCGACGACCACTGGAGCCGCTTCTTCCGCGTCCTCGGCGGAAAGCGCTGGCGGGGCGGGCTCGACACCCTTGTACCGCGCCCACACCCCCGTTCGGCGCAGGAGGCTTCGGACGGTGTCACTCGGCTCGGCGCCCATAGTGAGCCAGTAGAGCGCGCGGTCCTCGTTGACGACGAGTTCGAACTGCGTCGGCACTGGGTCGTAGTGCCCGATGCGTTCGACGAACCTGCCGTCTCGGTTGGCCGCCCGGTCGGCGACGACTATACGGTAAAATGGACGCTTCTTGCGTCCCGCACGCTGCAATCGGATACGCGCTGCCAATCTCTTCCTCCGCTACTGAATTGGGAAGGCCTGCTTCATGGCCCGTCGCTGTTTGCGGTTCGCTCCCCCGGACATCATGTTCGGGATCTGCTTCATCATTCGATTCATCTGCGCCAACTGCTGCACGAGCTGGTTGATCTGTTGGACGCTTGTGCCGCTGCCTTTGGCTATTCGGCGCTTGCGGCTGGCATCGAGGAGTCTGTGATCCTGGCGCTCCTGGCGCGTCATCGACAGAATGATTGCCTCAATCCGCTTCATCTGTCCCTCGTCGGCTTCGAGGCCCTGCCGTTTCATGCCGTCGAAGCCCGGGATCATGCCGAGCACCTGGTCGAGGCTGCCCATCCGGCGGATCTGGGCCAACTGATCGAGGAAGTCCTCGAAGGTGAGCCCCTGCTTCTCCATGATCTTCGCAGCGAGTTCCTGCGCCTTCTCCTCGTCCATCACGGCCTCTGCCTTCTCGATGAGGGAGAGCATGTCTCCCCTGCCGAGGATGCGCGAGGCGATGCGGTCGGGGTGGAAGTCCTCGAGCGCGTCGATCTTCTCGCCGGTGCTGAAGTACATGATCGGCACTTCGGTCACGGCGCGTATCGAAAGGGCCGACCCCCCGCGGGCGTCGCCGTCCATCTTGGACAGCACGATGCCCGTCAGGTCGAGTCGACGGTGGAATTCCTCTGCCACGGACACGGCTTCCTGGCCGGTGGTGGCATCGACGACAAGCATGCGGTCGGTGGGCTTGACCGTGGAGGCGATCTTCTCCAGCTCGTCCATGAGTTCGTCGTTCGTCTGCATCCTGCCGGCGGTGTCGAGGATGACGACGTTGTTCCCCGCGCGCTGGGCCGCGCTGAGGGCGGCCATAGCGATGTGCGGTGGAGGCGTTTCCGTGCCCATGGCGTGCACGGGTACGTCGATCTGCTCACCGAGCACCTGAAGCTGCTTGATCGCGGCGGGTCGATAGATGTCGCACGCGGCGAGAAGCGGCTTCTTGCCCTGCTTCTGCAAGCTGAGCGCAAGCTTGGCGCACGCGGTCGTCTTGCCGGCGCCGTTCAGTCCGACCATCAGGAGTATTTGGGCGCCGGACGGAGGCGTGGCGAGCTTCGCGGCGGTGTCGCCCATAAGGGCCGTCAACTCGTCGCTGACGATGGTGAGCACCTGCTGGTCGGGCGTCAGGCTCTTGAGGACATCCTGCGCGAGCGCGCGTTCCTGCACGCGGCGCATGAAGTCCCGCGCGACCTGGAAGTTCACGTCCGCTTCGAGCAAAGCCAGGCGCACCTCGCGAAGAACATCGCGGATGTTCCTCTCGGTCAGTCGCCCGCGGCCGCGTAGGCCCTTGAAGGCGGCGTCCAGCTTTTCGGAAAGGCTCTCGAACATGGGTCCGTCCAGCGTATGAGCGCGCAGAATGCGCCCGGCACTCGCAGACGTTCATGGTACCTTGGAGGGCGGTTCATGTCAAACCGACCGACGCCCGCGAGACCGGTCGGCGAACGGCATCCGTGGCGCTCCGAAGCGGTCAGTCCGGCGTATCGGGCGGGGGGTTCTCGGCCTCTTTGAGAGCCTTCATGTGCGCGCGGATCACGTCGCCCGCCAGCTTGTCGGCCGCACGGTTCTGCTCGCGGGGGACATGCGTGACGTAGGCAGACTGGAATCGCGGTAGGGAGGCGATCACGGACTCATACAACGGCCTTAGGGTTTCGTTCTTGACGCGGTATTCACCTGATATCTGCTTGACCATGAGTTCGCTGTCCGAGAACGCCTCGACGCGCGTGACGCCCAACTCGTGCGCTGCTTCCAGCGCCTCGACGAGGGCGGTGTATTCCGCAACGTTGTTGGTCTGCTTGCCTATGTACCGCGCGTGGGAGGAGACCACCTCGCCGTCTGCGTCCTCGATCAGGTAGGCGATGCTCGCGTGGCCGGGGTTGCCCTTCGAGGCGCCGTCCGTGCGGATCACGTGGCGCGGATCAGGCATTGGCTTCGGCAGGCTCTTCCACGGGCGCGACGTAGAGCGTGCGTCCGCACGACGGGCACGCGTGTCGGCGGTCATACGACTGGGCCTGGAGCATGAGCTGTGGCGGGATCGTCATTCGACATTCGCCGCAGTTGTACGTCGCGATCTTGCGGCGCTGTTCGGTTGTCTCTCCGATGGACACCCGCGAGACCATCGTCGTCTTGCGGCGCTTGCGCCAGCTCTCGTACTCCTCGCGCGTGGTAGCGTCGATGCCCTGAGCGTGCGCGTCTCGGTCCTGCCTGCGGGCAGCGATGGCCGTGTCGTGCTTCTTCACCGCGGCGGCAGCCTTGCGTCGCTCGTCGTTGGACGCCTTCACGAACGCCTCGTACTTGGCGGTCTCGGCGTCCAGGATGTCCTTGGCCATATCGATGGCAAGGAGGAGTTCGATCGTCTCCTCCTCGAGGAGGCCGACTCGCTCCGTTGTCGTGTCTATCTGCTTCTCGTAGGCGAGGTAGTCGCTCGCGTCCTTGGCGATCTTGAGATGTTCGTGGAACTTCTCGAGCTTCTCCTGCTCCCCAAGCAACTCCGTCTCGCGGGCGTTGTGCTCGACCTGGGCATGCTTGTGGGCGGCGTCTTTCTCGCGCTTGGTTTCGCCGTGCTTCTCTCTTTCCACCTCGAGAGCTTTGGCGCGCCGGATGAGATCGCGGCGCTGCTCTGCGAGTTGGAGGATGTCGTGGTCGATCAGTTGCAGGTCGTGCACGGCGGCCAGTCGGTCACGGAGCTCACTCATTCGGAAGCGCTTCCAATTCATCGTCATCTGGCGGCAGCGGCGGTGGCAGTGGTGGGAGATGCCGCGACGCCAGAACTGCCAGGACGATCCCGAACTCGTACAGGCCCAGCAGCGGTATAGCCATCAGCAGCATCGGTACGATGTCGCCAGGGGTCAGCAGGGCCGACGCCACGATCAGGACGAAGAACGCGACGCGCCGTTTCTCTCGATACGTCGACGCGCGCACGATGTCCAACCGTGCCAGGAACGCCATCACCAACGGTAGTTCAAAGGCGACGCCAAACGCAAGCATCAAGTGCATCAGGAAGCTGATATAGTCGTTGTAGGTCCACAGATTCTCGGGCTGGAGGAGGACCTCGCTGCTCCGCCACAAGTTGGCGGAGACTTCCAGGAATATGGGGGACGCGACGAAGAACGAGAACAGCACCCCGAGGATGAAGAATCCGCTCAAGAAGCCCGACAGCCTGACGGCGATGCGGCGCTCGGTAGTCTTGAGCGCCGGGACGACGAAGCACCATACCTGATAGAGGATCACCGGCGCGGCCAAGAGGAAGCCGGCCATCAGCACCAGCTTGAACAGAGCCGTGAACGGACCCATCGGGTCGCGGAAGTTCATGACGAACGGCGAATCGTCGGTCGCGGTGGCCCTGAGCCAGATCTCACCGAACGCAGTGAGGGTGTTGCGCATTCCACGGTCGCCGAGCCATTCGATGGCGTCGGCAACCAGAACCTGGACGCGCATGCTCTGCGGAAGCATGAGTAGGTTGTAGAGGTGCTTGCGGAACGGGAACGCGATGACGACGCCGACGGTCAGCGCGATGAGGATGCGGATGAGTCGGGTGCGCAACTCATCGAGGTGCTCGAGGAAAGTCATGGCCGCTTCGGCGTTACCGGCCCGACGTCGCACCCGGCGGAGCTCCTTGCGTAGCGGTACTGTGCGTCAGGAGGCGATTACGAGGACGCGGAATCCTTGGACGGCTCGTCCTTGAGCGCCGTCTCTACGTCGGTCTGCACCTGGCGGCCGACCTTCTTGAATTCCTGGATCGCCTGTCCGACAGAGCGCGCCATCTCTGGAAGTCGCCTGCTGCCGAACAGCAGCAGCGCCAGGACGATGATGACGACGATCTCTCCCCCGCCTAGCCAACTCGGCATGATAGTACCTCCATGACATGCCTACGCGCACGGGGCAACGCCCCGACGTTGGAGATTATAGCCACCGGCCCCGAGGTCCGCAATGCGAGCTTCGCGATCTATGCGCGCTCGAGCGTCGCGATGTGCGGAAGTTGGCGGAACCACCCCTCGTAGTCCAACCCATATCCGACGACGAAGTGGTCGGGGATCTCGAAGCCGACGTAATCGATCGGGATGTCGACGACCCGGCGCATGGGCTTGTCCAGGAAGGCGCAGACGCGGATAGAAAGGGGCTCGTCCGCTGCGAGATGGTCAATGACGTGGCGCAGCGTTCTGCCGGTATCCGCGATGTCCTCTATCAGGAGGACCTGACGGTCGCGGATCGAAGTCGTCATGCGCGCGTTCCACTCGAACTCGCCGGACGATTCCGCGCCGACGTAGCTGGACAGGCCAAGGAAGTCGACCCGGACGGGGATCGAGAGCGCGCGCGTCAGGTCGGCGAGGAATATGTACGAGCCTTTGAGGATGGAGATGACCGTCAGTTCGTCGCCGGCGTAGTCCGCGGAGATCGCCGCGGCCAACTCGCCCACGCGCGTCGCGATGCGATCCGCGGTGAAGACGGGGTCTCCGAGCCGCCATCCGTCCACACGCATCATGCCTGCGCGTCCTCCGCGTCGACGAGAAGGATGCGTTGCGTTCCACCCGTCACGGCGTAGCGGCCGTCCGCGCGCATGCCGACGACCCATATGATCTCCGGGCCGGAGCACAGGACGGTCACGGCTGCCCGCGTGTGCGGCGGGACGCGCGCGTCGCTGAGGTAGTCTGCGACGGTTTTGGACCCGGACATGCCGAAGGGCTGAAAGCGATCGCCGGGACGCCATCGGCGTAGGGTGAGGTCGCCCGGGAGGGCGTCCGCGTCGTACGCCGCCCGGTCCGTGGGCAGCGGCCCTCGCGCGAACCCGCGTCGCCCGTGGAACTTCGTGCGCACGGACATACCCGTCGTCGGCATCTCCGCCCTGCCAGGGGTCGGGACCGGGACCTCGACCGCGGGGTCGTCCTGGTCGGCGGCGTCTGGGGCTTCGCTCACGCGCACGTGCTCGCCCTGGCGGTCCAAGACTGCGCGCCGCGTGAGCCAGAGCGGGCCCACGGCATCGTGCGCCAGGAAAGCACGGACGCGCTCGGTTTCCTCGAAAGTCAGCGGCCGCGGCACTATCGTGGCTTCCATCCAGCGCCGAATCACGCGCCGCGCGATCGCGACCGGCAGCGCGGATATGTCACCGGCGTGCGCGCCGTTCGGGCCGGTCGCGCGTCGCAGAGCCTGGGTCGCCATGTCGTCCAGAAGCGCGTCCTCGTCGCGGAGTACGGTCGACGTCGCCGCGAGGGCTCGATGCGCGCGGGGGTTGTAGTCGCGCGCTAGCAGCGGCAGCAAATCGTGACGCACGCGGTTGCGCAGGTGGGCGCGGGATGTGTTTGACTCGTCCTCAACGTGCGGGACCTGTCGCGA
Organism: Candidatus Poribacteria bacterium; assembly: GCA_018644665.1. Taxonomy (GTDB): domain Bacteria; phylum Poribacteria; class WGA-4E. The sequence goes on along the minus strand of JABGQA010000113.1, from coordinate 92,965 downwards.
GTCCAGATACGCGCGTACCTCGTCGCGGCTGCGCGCGAGTAGGGGGCGTATCCAGAGGCCATCGCGCAGCGGGGCCATCGCCGCTAGACCGCGACTGCCGGCGCCGCGGAGGAGTCGCATAAGGACCGTCTCGGCGACATCGTCGCGATGATGTCCTAGGGCGATGCGGCCCGCCCCGGCCTCAGTAGCCGCGCGTGTCAGGACACCGGCGCGGGCTTGACGCGCGGTTGTCTCCACGGACGCGCCAGCGTCGTGCGCCAAGGCCGCGACGTCGACGCGTTCCGCGAACACGGGGAGCGCGCGCGCCTCCGCCTGCTCTCGGACGAACGCTTCGTCGGCGTCGCTTGCGTCGCCTCGCAGTCCGTGGTTGAGGTGCGCGACGACGAGTTGAATGTCCAGTCGCGGTCGCAGTTCTGTGAGAACATCCAACAGCGCCATGGAGTCGGCGCCGCCGGAGACAGCCACCAGCACGCGAGTACCCCGCGACCCGAGGTGGTCGCTCGTCCACGCGCGCTGGACGTGGTCGGTGAAGCTCCGTGCGATGCGTGCGTCGTCTGACATGGCTGCGGCCTCGACGGCCTTACTCCACGGGTTCCAGGTCGTAGACGACATACCCGGCCGGCTTCATGCCCAACCGTTGGTAAACACCTTGCGCCGCGTCGTTGCCTTCCTCGACGTAAAGGCGAATCGCGGGTACGCCCTCGACGCGTGCGGCCTCGACCGTGTGTTCGTACAGTGCGCGGAAGACGCCGCCGTTGCGGTAATCCGGGGCCACGTAGACGCTCTGTATCCACCACATGGGCCCGTTGCGCCAGTCGCTCCACTCGGTCGTCACCAGCAACTGCCCTACGAGGACATCGTCCACCTCAGCGACGAAGTACCTGCCCTTGCCCTCGTCGGCCAGCGCCGCCGAGACGCCCGCCCGCACCGTCCCCGGAGTCAGCTCCAGCCCTTCCGTCTCGCGGGCCATGCGGATGTTGTACTCCGCGAGGACATCGGTGTCCGCCGGGTTGGCTCGCCGTACACGAGGTTCACCCATCGCTCTCGTCCCCGTCGGCGGCGGCGAGGTCATCGCGTCGGTACAGTTGCATGAGGCTCCTCGGCTCGGAAGTGTGGATGAGATGATAGCCGTCGTCGAGTTCGCGTTCTATCGCCTTGGTGTCGGGGAGACCCCGCTGGTCGTCGCGGACATTCCACACGAGCACGTAGTCGACACGCCCGCCGGTCTTCGCGACGTACGACGCGATGTCCACCTTCGGGGGTTGCGCTTCGAGCGTGCCCATGTGGTGGAAGGCGTTCAACTCGTAGCGGAACAGGACCGGGAAGTACGTGGTGTTGCCCTCGTAGTTGTCGAGTTCCACGATCCGGCGGCGTGCGGCGATGTGACCTGACGCATGCAGGAACAGCCCGATTCGCTTGGACAGGAACTTGCCGTCGTCGTAGCCGTTGTGCGTGAAGCAGAGCGGCAACAGCGTGCTGTTGGGCTCAATCAGATCTGCGCCGGAGAGGTACTCGTCGAGGTAGTCGTTCAGTCGCGCGTACGATGTCGTATGCACGACGAGCATGGCGATGGCGATAGCCGCCGTGGCGCCCTGGATGATGTACCGGCTTAGACGGCAATACGACTGGGCCGCGAACCAGAGAATCAGCGCCAGGAACGGGTACAGGATGAGGCGGTGGCTTACGAAGCCGCCGCCAGACATCCCGTCGGGCGTGCGGAAGTAGACGAGCACGTAGCCGGCGACGACGAGGAGGAGAGCGTCCCAACGCGTCCAGTGCCTGAGGACAACCTTCCGCACGAGGCAGTACGCCGTCACGACCACGAACGTCCAGAACACGGCCCGGGCGAGCGGCAGTTCGTGGTCGCTGTACGACACCAGGGACTCGACCATGTACAGCCGGTCCCACTGGAGCTTCGCGGCGAGTCGCGCCGAGTGCGCCGTTCCCTTCTGGGACAGGAAGTTCGCGGTCAGGAGCACGGGTGGGAGAAGGGCTCCAGCAGTGATGAGCGTCCTACTGCGAAACCGACGCCACACGGGGCCTGCATCGGCTCCTCGCCGCGCCGCCAGCCTGATCAGATCGACTGCTGTGAGCGCCGTGGCGAGCCCGCCGATCGCGAGATACGCCGTCACGAGCGAGACCACGTGCGCGAAGTAGAGCCCAAGCGACGCAACGGCAAGCACCAGTGCGTTGCGGACCCCCAAGTTGTGTCCGTGGCGCACCCACAGGCCGAGGACGATGAAGTACATCGGCAGGCTGTAGCAGAAGTTGTAGAAGCCCATGTGCAGCAGGTAGTTGTACGTGAACGGGAAGGCGAGCACCGCCACCCACCGCCCCTCAGGTCGCACAGCGCCCGCAGCGTAGCGCGCCGACAGGGCCAACAGCAGGACGTACCCGCTTAGCAGCAGCTTCTCCGCGACGAGCATCGGGACCACATACATCAGCGCGGCGAGCACGATGTGCCCAGCCCAGTTCGGCTCGGGGTTCGTGTTCAGCACGTAGTACTCACGGAACACCGTGCGGTCGGGGTGGTTGTACTCGCGAAGCACGTTCGCGTTGTTGATGTGCGCCGGCCCGTCCTGAGACGGGAAGTACGTCGCCGACCAGATCGGGACGAGATGGAAAGCGACGAGCGCCGCAAACAGGGCGTTCTCGGGAGTGCGGAGCCAGCGGAGGGGTCGAGTCTCGATCGCCGCGGCGAACGTCATACGGGCTGTTCGCCTGCAGTCGGCTCCTCGGGCGTTGGCTCCCCGCGTGGATGGAGCGCCGCGTACACATCGCGGAGGCGCTCGGTCGTGACGTGCGTGTAGATCTGCGTTGTGGAGAGGCTGGCGTGCCCGAGCATTTCCTGAACCACGCGTAGGTCGGCGCCGGCGTTCAGCAGGTGCGTGGCGAAGCTGTGTCGCAGCGTGTGCGGCGTGACCTTCTTACCGATGCCCGCGTCCTTCAGGTAGCCCGCGATGCGGTACCGCACCGCGCGGTCGGTCAGACGCTTGCCCATGTGGCTAATGTAGAGCGCGTTGACGTCGTGCAGGTTCGAGCAAAGCTCGTGCCTTCGGGCCACGTACGCCTCGGTAGCCGCCATCGCCGGCCGCCCGACCGGCACCAGACGCTCCTTCTTGCCCTTGCCCAGCACCTTGACCGTCATGTCCGTGTCGAAGCTGTCGACATCGAGGCCGCAGAGCTCGCTGACGCGCATGCCTGTCGAGTAGAGGAGTTCCAGCATGGACGCGTCGCGCAGGCCGATCGGCGTGTCGGTGTTCGGGGCATCCAGGAGCGCCTCTACCTCCGCGGGGTCGAGGAAGGCAGGCAGGCGCTTCTCGCGCGGTGGCGTGCGCACCTTGAGCGTCGGGTTCGTGGTGACGTGCCCGAACCGCATCAGCCACGCGTAGAGCGATCGGATCGCGGACATGCGACGCTGGATGGTGGACCGCGCGCGGCCGGCGCGCTGGAGATGCGCCAGGAACCCGCGTAGGACCAGGTTGTCTATGCGCGCCAGCTCCATCTTGTCCTGGCTGAGGCAGTAGTGCGCGAATTCGTTCATGTCGCTGCGGTACGCGCGCACGGAGTGGGGCGAGAAGTCGCGCTCGCGGCTGACGTAGGCGATGAAACCCTCGATCGCGTCGCTGAGCTCGGTCAAGGCGCGGCCTCCGTCGGGATGCCACCGAGCGGCTTCGGGGTCCGCTCATCTTGCCGTTTGGGAACGGCGCGTGACAGAATGCCTAAGGCGCGATCCGACCGAGGTCGCACGCGCGTGATCCCTGCGCTCACCAGGAGCCACCCATGGTAACCGATTTCGACGCGCTGGCCTTCCCAGAGGAGCTGCGCTACGTGGCCGGGACGCACGAGTGGGCCCGTCTCGAAGGCGACATCTGCACGGTCGGCATCTCCGACTACGCGCAGAACGAGATCGGCGACGTCGTGTTCGTCGAAGCTCCCGAGGTCGGAGACAGCGTCGAGCAAGAGGGCGAATTCGGGGTGATCGAGTCTGTGAAATCGGCGTTCGATCTCTACTCCCCGCTCGCCGGCGAAGTGGTCGAAGTGAACGCGGCTCTCGAAGAGCAGCCTGAACTCGTCAACGAGGATCCGTACGGCGCGGGGTGGATGATGAAGATCCGCGTCGGCGACACGGCCGCGTTCGACGCGCTGCTCGACGTCGAAGCCTACAAGCAGGCGGTGCAGGAAGGCTGATCGCTGAGCTACATCCCCCACACCGACGAAGACCGTCGCGCGATGCTCGACGCGATCGGTGTCGACTCGATCGACGATCTGTTCCTCGACATCCCCGAGGACCTGCGGATCGCCAGGCTCAACATGCCGGACGGTCTGTCCGAGATGGACGCGCTCCGGCATCTGGGGTCGCTCGCGGAGCAGAACGCGAACCTCGACGACTACGTGTCGTTCCTGGGCGCGGGCGCGTACGACCACTTCATACCTAGCATCGTCGGCGCCATCACGTCGCGCGGCGAGTTCGCGACAGCGTACACTCCGTACCAGCCGGAGGTCAGCCAAGGGACGCTCCAGGCGATCTTCGAGTACCAGAGCCTCATCTGCGCCCTGACCGAGATGGACGTGGCGAACGCGTCCCTCTACGACGGCGCGTCCGCGACGGCCGAGGCAGCTCTCCTCGCAATGAACGTCGGGCGAGGGCGCGACGAGATCGTCCTGTTGGGTGGGGTGCATCCGGAGTACCGCGCGACCGTCGAGACGTACCTCACCGGGGCCGCGGGCGCATGTGTTGCGGCTCCGTACGACCCCGGCACCGGCGTTGCGGATCTTGACGCTCTGGGAGGGCTCGTCTCGGAGCGGACAGCGGGGGTCGTCATGCAGCACCCGAACTTCTTCGGGTGTCTCGAACCGACGGCGGAGATCGGGGAGATCGCCCACGCGGCCGGGGCGCAGTTCATCGCCAGCGTGAATCCTATCTCTCTCGCGCTGCTGCAGCCGCCAGGGGCGTACGGCGCCGACATTGTCGTCGGCGAGGGACAGCCGCTAGGGAACGCGGTGTCGTACGGCGGCCCGTACCTCGGCTTCTTCGCCGTCACGGACAAGCTCATGAGGCGCGTGCCGGGGCGGCTCGTCGGCGAAACGCGCGACGTCGAAGGGCGGCGCGCCAACGTCCTAACGCTCCGCGCGCGGGAGCAGGACATCCGACGCGAGAAGGCGACGTCCAACATCTGCACGAACCAGTCGCTGAACGCGCTGGCGGCCTGCGTCTACATGTGCGCCGTCGGCAGGCAGGGCATACAGGAAGTCGCGGAGTTGTGCCTGCGCAAGGCGCACTACCTGCGCGACCGCTTGTGCGCGCTCCCGGGCGTCGAGGCGGTGTTCGACGCGCCGTACTTCCACGAATTCACCGTTCGCCTGCCGGGCGACATGGACGCCACGATGTCCGCGCTCGCGGATCGCGGCTTCCTCGGCGGCGTGCCGCTGGGTCGCTTCGACGACTCGCTGTCGGACTGCGCGCTCCTCGCGGTGACAGAGCGACGCACACGCGACGAGATGGACCGATTCGTGGACGCCGTCGCCGAAGTGACCGCCTAGACTCGCCTCGGAACACACCGTATGTCGGCCTCCAAGATCCCCGTCGTGATCGTCGGTGGCGGCGTGATCGGCTGCTCGATCGCGCTGGAACTCGCTCGCGACGCGCGATTCGACACGACGATAGTCGAACGGAACTCCGAGGTCGGTCAGGGGTCGACGGCCATGTCGACCGCCATCATCCGCCAATACTACCGACACGCCGAATCAGTGAAGCTCGCGCGGTCGGGCATGCAAGTGTGGAGTCGGTGGCGCGAGTGGGTGGGCGAGTCGCGCGCGGCGTCTGACGTCGTGGATTTCCGTCAGGTGGGCGTGCTGTGGGCCTTCCCGGAGTCGGATAGGGCGAGTGAGGCCGAACATCTCGCGCAGTGCGCGCGGCTGGGCGTTCAGCTGGAGGAACTCACCGTCTCCGCGGCCCGCGATCGCTTCCCGGACTACGCCTTCGCGGACACGCCAGCGTCGTTCGGGCTATACGAACCGGATGGCGGCTACGTGGCCGATCCCAGCCACGCGACGCGCGACCTGTACGCGGCCGCCCGCGCGATGGCGCCGAAAACCAGGGCATTCACATCAGCTGAGGTGATCGGCTTCGAGCATACGCCGTACCCAGAGCGGCGCGTTACGGGCGTGGTCGTCCACCGCAACGGGACGCTGGAGACGCTGGCGGCGGCCGTGGTCATCAACGCTGCGGGGCCACACTCTTACGCGGTGAACGCGCTGGCGGGATGTCCACTCCCGCTAACAACCGTGCCCAACCGACAGAAGCTCGTGAACGCGCGGGACGTCGGACTGGCATGGGGCGTACGCGACTACCCCGTCTGCATCGACTTCGTGCACGGTCTCTACATCAAGCCCGACCCCGAGACCTTCCGTATGGGCGCGAACATGCGTGAGGACGAGGACGAATTCCTGCCGAACGCCGACGATTTTGACGAACGTGTCGACGATGAGTGGGTGACGCGGAAGTCGGCCGCGGTGAAGACGCGGATGCCCGCTTCGCAACTCGCCGAGCTGGACCCACGCGTGGGCGTGTACGACGTCACGGCCGCCGACTGGAAGCCGATCCTGGACAAGACGCCCGTGCCCGGATACTACGTCGCGATCGGCACGAGTGGGGCGTGGTTCAAGGGCGCGCCGGTCATCGGGCGCATCATGCGGGACATGGTCGTCGCGAATGAAATCGAAGGGCGCGACACGGACACCGAGCCGTTGACCGTAGCGCTGCCGTTCACCGAGCAGGCATTCCGGGTAGGTGAGTTCTCGCGGTTCCGTACGCCCCACGCCACGGCCGGCGTTATCGGCTAGGGCGCCGTCCGCTGTCAGTTCCCGGCCGCTTTGAACTCCTCGTACTCGGCCTGCAAGTCCGCGCTCATCGGGTAGGCGTTCTCGACCTTCACCGCGCCTGACTCGATCTTCGAGCGGACGAAGTTCTCCTTGTGTTCCAACGCAGCGGCCTCGGTCGCGACTTCCTCGGCTAGATGCGCAGGGATCACCAGCACGCCCTCGCAGTCGCCAAAGATGACGTCACCCGGTACGACCGTGACGCCCCCGCACTCGACGGGGACGTTGTAGTCGACGCACATGATCCCGCGGCTACCGGCCGCGTGCGTGTCCGTGTAGTAGACGGGCGTGTCCATGTCGCGGATGGCCGCAAGGTCGCGCATCGCTCCGTGGATCACGATGCCCTCGCCGCCGTTCGCCTGGAGGCCCGCCACGAGGATGTCGCCGAACGCGCCACCGTTCGTGATGCCGCAGGCGTCGATCACCAACACATCGCCGGGCGTGGCGTTGCGGGGACCGACGTTGTTGCCGAGGCCGCGCTCGCGGATCTTGAGCGACTCGACGAGGTCCGCGCGGTGCGGGAGGTACTTCATCGTGATCGCCCGACCGACCATCTTGCGATCGGGGAACAGGCACTGCAGGCCCTGGACGAACGTGTCCTGCAACCCGTTCCGCGCGAGGATCGACCACGCGGAGTCGACGCACACCCCGCGTAGCGTGTCGAAGAGTTCGGCTTCCGTCATGGCTTCCCTATCCGTGGCTCAGGCTAGAACCGGCGGACGCCTTCGACCTTGGCGCGCACGCGGTAGACCGAGGAGGTGGCCGTGAAGAAGAGCGTCTTCCGGTCGGCGCCGCCCCACGCGAGGTTCGCCGTCGTCTCCGGGACGCGTATGACACCCAGCCGCTTGCCGTCGGCATCGTACACCCACACGCCGCCCGGGCCGGTCATGTACAGGTTGCCCTCGACATCCACCTTGAGGCCGTCCGGGACGCCGCCGCCCACCGATGGGTCGGTCTCCGCCAGCAGTCGGCCGTTCGCCAACGAGCCTTCGGCCTGCACGTCGAAGGCGCGGGCGTGGTGCTCGGCGGAATCGTCGACAATAAGAACGCTCTCGTCCGCGTTGAGCGCGAGGCCGTTCGGCCGGTTGAAGTCGTCCACGAGCAGTGTGAGCGACCCGTCTGGATCGAGGCGGTAGACGCCCTGGAAGTCGATCTCGCGCTCAGAATCCTCGACGCCATAGGGCGGATCCGTGAAATACACGGAGCCGTTCGAGTGGACGACGAGGTCGTTCGGGCTATTCAGGCGCTTGCCGTCGTAGTGCGTCGCCAGCGGGACGAGGCTGCCGTCGTCCATACCCGTGCGCGAGACGCGCCGGCCCGAGTGCTCGCAGTTGAGCAGGGCGCCGGAGTCGTCGATTGTCAGCCCGTTGGAATTGCCCGTTGGCTCGCGGAAGAGCGAGTGGCCGTCCGCCTCGGTCCACTGGTACTGGCGATTCGCCGGGATGTCGCTGAATATGAGGCGGTTGCGCTTCGCGTCCCAGACGGGGCCTTCGGTGAAGATGAAGCCGGTGGCGACCTGCTCCAGTTCGCCGCTCGTGTCTATCAGGCGTTCGATGCCCGCGTCGTATACGAGTACGTCCATCCGCGCGACTCCTCCGTGTGGTGGTGGCGGCATCCTAGCACACGGGTGGACGACTCACCATCCCTTGAACGCGTACATCCGCTCGCCTGTCGCCAGCCCGACGATGCCCCAAACGCTGCCCATGATGAACTCCCCGAGCACCAGTCCGAGGAAGAACGGCAACGCCTGCCGATAGCCCCGTATCCCGCCCAAGCGCAGGATGAGTAGCTTCAGCGCCCACGCGATGAGGAACGGCGTCCACAGTCGGTCGAGGTGGTAGTACCCCGCGAGCAGATACCCGAGCGGGTGGAGTTGCCACCCCACGAACCGCAACCGGAGAGCGGTGTTCACGAAGACGACGACCGCGCCGACGAGCGTCGCCAGGAGGAACGGAATGTCCGCGCCCTCGCGCGTCTGGACCCAACGCTCGACGTGCGTGTACGCCGCGACCCCTCGCCAACCGCCCGGGCCGCCGTAGTGGTAGCTGGCCTGGAGGAACGCGACGAGTGTCATGGGCACGGCGACCGCGGTCGCGACCAGGATCACCTTCCACAGTCGGCGGGTGTCCATGTTCGCCTTCTGGGCGAGCTTGAAGCTCTCCAACTGGTACGGCATCGGATGGTCGCGGATCTCCTTCGTGTGCGTCCACAGTGGGGCCGCCACGGTGAGGGAGCGGATCGGCACACGCCGACTCCCCGCGCCGGCCACCATCAGTTGGATCGGGCCCGAGTAGTGGATGCCCAGGAGCGGAGGGCCGACCTCCGCCCGCAAACGCGTGAACGCGAACAGGATGCCGAAGTAGATCGCGAAGAAGCCGAACGCGAACCAGAACGTCATGCCCGCCCGGTAGAGCATCGCTACAAGGCAGAGCGTCCCGGCGAGACCACCCCACAGAGCGAACCGATGGGTCATGGGCTCCTCGGAGTCGCGACCGTCGGCGCTCAGGCGGACTGCCTTGCGTGCGACCGACACGAAGTAACGCCGGCCCGTCCACAGCAGGACGGCGCCTATTGCCAGGTAGCCGCCGAGAAGCTGTTGATCGGGGAACGGGTAGCCGGGCGTTTGGACGCCGACAACGCTGCCCATGACCCGCTGGGCCTTCCACAGGAAGTAGAAGAGCCACGTCGAGAAGAGGAGGTCGAGGGGTATGGCGAACGCCAGGCCTATGGCGTAGGGATTCCACTGGATGAAGAAGGAGCTCATCGCGTCCCACGGTCTCTCGACGAAGGCCGCTGTCAGGTCGACGCGCATGGGGACCTGCGGCAGCGTGGGTACGACGGTCGCGATCCCGTTCAGGAGGTCGATGCCGCCCGCGATGCAGACTCCGATCCACAGCGATCGTCTGCCGAAGAAGGCGGACGCGTTGTCCAGGGTCAGGTCGAACGGTAGTTCCACGAGCGGGTACGACAGCTTCTCGTGTTCGATCCACTGGCGGCGCACGAAGCTGTTCAAGCAGAGCGCGACGAACGCGATAAGCGTCATGAACGCCGTCCACCACAGCATGGGGCGCCACCATCCGAGCAGGATGCCGGGGTCGTACACGCTCGCGTCGCCCTCATAGAGTGGCTGTAGGATCGACCGGTCCTGTACGGTCGTCCACTCCGGCACGTGGCGCCAGAAGACGGTGGACCACTCGTTCTCCGGCGTCGCGAACCAGTGCGCCGTGCCCAGCGTACAGAAGATGGTCTGCGAGAAGTCGTGGCCGCTTACGGCGATGCCTGCGTTGAGGACGCAGTACATTGTCAGAAGCTCGCCTTGGCTGAAGGCGTAGCGGGGCACGACGCGGCGTAGACCGAAGTTGGCGAGCGTGACGACGAAGAGGCAGAAGACGGCGTTGAAGAAGATGCTCATCGTCGTGGGGTACTGAGTGCCCCAGACGGTTTCCCACTGGACGACGAGGTAGATGTTCATCGGCAGCAGGAGCACGCCGATGAGGACGGCGCGGAGGGTGACGCCTCCCTTCGGTGATGCCTGTTTCGCCATGCCCGCTACGCGTCCCCCGTCCGATGTGATGGTCTATCATACCGCACGGGGAAGCGTCGGGCATGGGGAGCCCGGAAGACGGTGAAGGAGACGCTATGGGGCTGTTCGAGGGCAGACGAGCGGTCGTGACGGGCGGGAGTTCAGGGATCGGCGAAGGCTTCGCGAAGTTCCTCGCGGAAGAGGGCGCCGATGTGGCGATCGTCGCCCGTCGCCCTGACAAGCTGACGCGCGTCGCAGACGCGTTGCGGAGCGAGAGCGGCGACGCTCGTACGCGGATTGTTACGGTGTCGGCGGACGTGCGCGACGAGGAGTCCGTGTCGGCCATGGCCTCGCAGGTAATCGACGCATTCGGCGGCGTCGACATCCTGGTCAACAGCGCGGGGTGTGGCGCGTGGAAGACGGTCGATGAGATGCCCGTTGCGGACTGGCGGGCCGTGATCGACACCAATCTGACCGGGACGTTCCTCGTGACGCATGCCTTCCTGGCCGGGATGATCGAGGCCGGGTCGGGGCACATCCTGAACATCTCGTCGGTGGCGGGGAAGTTGGGGTTCCCCACCGGGTCGGCTTACTGCGCAGCCAAATGGGGCGTGCTCGGGTTCACGCGCGCGCTTGCCGCGGAAGCGCGACCGCACGGGATACGCGTCGATGCGCTGTGCCCCGGAACGGTGGACACGCCGTTTGAGAACAGCCCGGCAGCGTCGCCCATCCAACTCGATGTCGCGGACGTCATCGAGGCTGCGCGGTACGTGATGACGTTGCCGCGACAGGTGCGCGTGGACGACCTAGTGATCTACCCGACGTAGGTTCGCGCTAGAAAAGGAAGCGGTAGGTCGGCAGCTTGAGCGCGATGCCGAGCACGCTCCAGAACGCCCCCAGCACGAACTCTCCGAGTATCAGACCGAGGAACAGAGGCGTCGACGCCCTGTGCATCCTGATGCCGCCGAACTTCAGGATCAGCAGCTTCAGGAGCCATCCGACGAAGATCGACCCGATCATCGGATTGATCGCCCAACTCCCGGAGATCGCGTAGCCGACCGGATGCAACTCCCACCAGATGTAGCGCATCCGCAGCGCCGCTAGGGCAAGCGTCAGCAGGACACCGAACGACACGAACGCCAACGCCGGCCCATCGGGCGGCGTGGGATTCGTCATCCACCGTTCGAGCCGCCGGAACGACTCCCACCCACGCTGCCACCCGCCTTCCCAGTACGCCATCGACACATATGCCCAGAAAGCGCTCAGCACGCCGACAACAGACGCCAACAGCATCAGCCATGTCAGGCGGCGCAGAGGGGATCTCGCCGTGTGCGCGAGGCGCATGCCCTCCAACTGGTGCGGCATGATGTGCGCCCTGTGCGCGCGATTCAGGAAGTACAGGTAGGAGAACGTCGTCAGGTTCGCGCCGCCCAGCCGTCGGACGCCGAACAGTCTGGGCAGGATCTCGTCGGGGCCTATGAAGTGCAGGTCGTGAACCGGTGACCCCAGCTCCGCGCGCAGTCGGGTGATGGCGAACGAGATGGCCATCCAGATCGTGAAGTACAGGATGATGACCCACGCGGACATGCCCGCCCGGGCCCAGAAGACCGCGATGAACACCGCGGCCACGACCATGAGCACGGTCATCGTCCGGTACCGGAACGCTTCGCCGTCCGACCCACCTGACGTCGGCTGTACGACCTGGCGGAACGCGTGCTTCAGGTGGTCCCGGCTCATCCAGATAGCGAGCAGGCAGAGACCAATGTATGCGCCGTGGGACTGCTCGGACTCATAGCTGATCGTGCCACCGCGCGCGACTCCGCTGGCGCCGATCATGGCGAACAGCACGCGTTCAGCGCGCCATATCAGCCAGAATGCCCAGCACGAGAAGGCAAGGTCCAAGGGGATGAAGAACGACATCCCCACGGCGAACGGGAAGACGCCCATCGGGCTCCAGCCGATGGCGTTCCACGGCTTCTCCTTGAACACCAACTGCAGGTCGAACAGCTTGCCGCCGAGGCTGGGCACCGACGGGTACAGGTAGTTGAGGCCGTTCACGATGTCGATAGCGGCGCCGATCCCGACCCCGATCCATAGCCACGGCCCTCGGAAGAACCCGCCGCCGAGGTTCGACATCTCCTGTGGGAGCTGGATCACCGGGTAGCTCAGCCGCTCCGTCTCGACCCACTGGCGACGGATCACGAGGTTGGCGCCGAGCATGACGACGTGGAGCGCGACGATGAACGCGCTCCATCGGAGGATCACCGGCGCCCAGATACGGAGATTCCGCGCGGTGTACAGCGTAGACGCCCCGCCGTACCATCCCTTCAGCGCGGTTTCGTCCTGTACGGTCAACCACTCGGGGACGAACCGTAGGAAGAGGCCCGCCCAGTCGTTCTCGGCCGTGGCGAACCAGTGGCCGTGACCCAGCAGTGTGACGAGGTCGTACATGCGGTCGGCGCCGGATATGCCCACGCCGATGCTGACACACGTGTAGATCGCCAGGATCTCGGCGCGCGTGAACAGCGTGGGCCGACCACGCAGGGAGACCCGTGCCAGCGCATGGAAGCCGACAAGCAGCAGGATGGTCGTGATAGCGGGAAAGAAGAGCGAGACGGACGTTGCGCTGATGCCGACGCGGAGGATCGCCATCGCCGTCCACCAGCAGTTCAGCGGGATGAGCAGCACGATGAGGACGACCGCGCGCGCGCGGATGGCCGACCCGTCGGCTAGGCCGGCGACCTTCTCAGCGGCCGTCGACCTGTCCCGGTGATCTACTGACGCCATGGGCGTTGATCCCGCGCCACTAGGCGTATACGCCCTCTTCGAGCATGGCGTGGAAGGCGTTGTCGCCCGGCTCCAGCGGCAGATCGACGCGCTTCCTGATGCGCGCGGAGTGGTACGTCGCGAAGATCAGCTCCGTCGCCTGGAGCGCCTTGCGCACGGCCAGCCGCGGCTCCTCGCCGGACTTCATACAGTCGATGAGGTCCAGCACCGAGCACGTCGTATCGTCGCGATCCGCCATGATGCCGGACAGGTCGGGATGCACCCAGCCGTTGGTCTTCGAGCTGATATACCGGAGCGGCGGGTCCTGGTGCGCGATCACCTCGATCACGCCGTCCGTGCCGATGATTCGGTTGTCGCATCCGCCGCCACCGATGCCGGTGATGAGCAACCCCTTGCGGCCGTTCTTGTACGACACGACGCTGACGCCCTGTCCCTCGAGGTCGACGCCGAACACGCTGCGTGGCTCGGGCTCCGAGTGAACCTGCGCCAGCACGGACTCCGCCGGCTCGTCGTTGTTGTACCAGAAGAACATGTCGAACCAGTGCGTGCCCCAGTCGTACATGTTCGGGCAGTAGCCCTCGTAGCGGAGGATGTCGCCTATCGCGCCCTCGTTGACGAGTTCGCGCGCCTTGACGAAGCGGGCGCCGAACCGCCGCTGATGGCAGAACGTCGTGACGACGTTGTTCTCCGTGGCTAGACGGTACGTCTCGCGGCATTCTTCCCAGGTGGGCGCCATGGGCTTCTCGGCGTGGATGCCCTTGGCCCCAGCGTCTACGGCGTCGCGTATGAAGTCGAGATGTAGGTGCGGCCACACGGTGACGCTCACGATGTCCGGCTTCTCGGCCGCGAGCATCTCCTTGTGGTCGGCGTACGTCTTCGGGACGTCGTACTCCTCGGCCAGGCGCTTGGCGTTCTCCTCCATCGGGTCAGCGCACGCGACGATGTCGACGTCCTCCGAGCGCGAATACCCACGCGCGTGAGACCGGCCGCGGCCGCCGCACCCGATGATAGCCGCCTTGAATTGGGCCACGTTCTCTCCCTCTCGATAGCTAATTCCGTGCCCGCGCACGCGTCACAGGATGCTACGAATCCACCCGCCGCTCAACCGGCAGCCGATGTTCCGGTAACTGGCCTGGTGCGCTATCCTTGCCGCGCGACACGCCATCAGCTCGCGGGGAGGGGAGTGCGATGAAGCCGCGTTGGTTCGTGCGAGGAGACATCGACGGGTTCTTCGGTCTCTTCATCGACAACCTCGTCCAACTCGTGCTGATGGTCACGCTCTGCCAGGCCGTGTGCGGCTTCCCGAGGGAGCTCGTTCTCGGCCGCGTCCTGCCCGGAGCGGCGATCTCCATCCTGTTGGGGAACCTGTTCTACGCATGGCAGGCGCGCAAGCTCATGGTGGAGACGGGTCGCGACGACGTCACCGCGCTCCCCTACGGCATCAACACGCCCAGCCTCATCGCCTATGTGTTCCTCATCATGGGCCCGATATACCGAGCTACAGGCAACGCGACGTTAGCGTGGCAGGCGGGTCTGTTCGCGTGCTTTGCCAGCGGCGTCATGGAGACGGCGGGTGCGTTCGTTGGCGATTGGATTCGTCGCCACACCCCGCGCGCGGCGTTGTTGTCGGCGTTGGCGGGCATAGCCATAACCTTCATCTCGATGGGGTTCGTGTTCCAGATCTTCGCGAATCCCGCCATCGCCATCCTGCCCACGATGATCATACTGATTGCCTACGCCGCGCGCGTCCGGCTGCCGTTCGGGTTGCCAGGTGGGCTCGTCGCGCTCATCGTCGGCACGGGCCTGGCGTGGGGGTTGCGCGCCGTCGGCATGCCGCTCTTCGCTCCCACGGGCGGCGAATACGAGTTCGGCGTGTACTTCCCCATCCCCGTCATCGGCGACCTGCTGTCTCTGTTGGCCGACCCGCTCGGATGGCGCTATATGGCAGTGATCCTGCCGATGGGCCTCTTCAACATCATCGGGTCGCTACAGAACCTGGAGAGCGCTGAGGCTGCCGGCGACCGGTACGAGACGCGTCCATCGCTGCTCGTGAACGGAATCGGGACGATGGTCGCCGCCCTGTTCGGCAGCGTGTTCCCCACGACGATCTACATCGGGCACCCCGGTTGGAAGGCGCTCGGGGCGCGGGCCGGGTACTCGCTCGTGAACGGGTTCGTCGTCGTTCTCCTCGTCCTGTTCGGCGGCATCGCGTTGGTGGAGCAGGTAGTGCCGCTGGAAGCCGTCATCGGCATCCTGCTGTGGATCGGCGTCATCATCACGGCGCAGGCGTTCCAGGAGATACCCAAGCCGCACGCGATCGCCGTCGCCGTCGGGCTGGTGCCGTCGCTGGCGTCGTGGGCGCTGCTGCTGATCGAGACGACGCTGAGCAAGGCCGGCGCTACGCTCTACGAAGTCGCCGACTCGTTCGGAGGCGAGCTGTACATCCACGGCGTGATCGCGCTGGACAGAGGCTTCCTACTCACCGCAATGGTGCTCGCCGCGATGATGGTGTACATCGTCGAGCGGGAGTTCAGAAGGGCCGCGGTGTGGGCGCTGGCAGCTGCAGGGCTTTCCATGGTCGGCCTCATGCATGGCTACCAGCTCACCGAGGCGGGGATCATGAGCAAGTTCGGGCTCGCGGCCGCGCCGGGGTTCGGGATCGCATACGCGCTGACGGCGGCGCTACTGGTGGCGTTGCATGGACGCGCCCTCGAGGCGGCGGCCCGCGCCGACCTATAGTCCGCCGCCGCACGCGTTATACTCGTTGTATGCGTAAACTGCGGCCGTCGCGACGACTCTTGCTCGGCCTACCACTGCCTGACACTGGGCGGAATCAGCTGGTCCTCGCCGTCCATCAGCGGTGGAAGACGAGCCGCGATATGTGGTACACCTTTGCGGCCAACTGTCTAAGCGGCGGCATGCTGCTGATATACCTGTTCGAGGACGCCGAAGCCGCTACGTCGCTCGCGCACAACTTCACGTGCGCGTGCGGCACACTCGTCTCGGTTCTCGGGTTCTTGGGTCACCGGCGTATCTGGCGACAACTGACCCGCTCCGACGAACGGATCGTCCGGCTGGAGGACGACGCTCGCATCGAGCCAAGACGCTCCCTCAGCCGGGACCGGAACGGACGGATGGACGCCCTACATCTGCGCAGGAACGTACTGACCCGCTACATGGGCGCGGGCGTCAGTGTGGTCGCGGTTGTGGCCTGGGCCGTCGTGTGGATCTGCATGCCCATGCTGGGCCGCTAACGTGCGCGGGTGTGGCGCACGTGACGCGACCCGTTGCGCCACTCCCGCTGCAGCGGTATGGCCAGCGGCCGACGCCGAGGGCCCGCGCGCAGTGCGTCTGGGATGCAACGGCGCTGGATCGAAGGTCCTACACAGTTCCGCCTTGCCACCCAAGTAGTGGGTGATCGCGATCCCCGCTCGGCATCGACGTACGCCCGTGTCGGTGCGCGGCGTACACGCCGAGGATCATCTCCAGCGACCAACGCGCCCCGACGCCGCTTGACTGCGGCTCCCGGCCGTTCTCCATCGCGTCGATGAGGTCCCGGACAAGCGGCGCGTTCAGCGACGTTATCCCGCCAGGGACGGCGGACGGCTCGCCGATGACGTTCCACTCCTCGTCTGACCGCGAAGGCGACCAGCAGCCGTGCGGGTAGTGCATCAGATAGTCGCCGCGAAACGTGAGGATGCCCTCCGTCCCCTCCACCTGGATGCCCATCGAGCGCCCACCGAAGTGGTTCCCCTCGCGGCGCGACACGAATGTCCCAAGGACGCCGTCCCCGAATCCGTACGTCGCGCGCAGGAAGTCGCCCATCAGCAGGCCGACCTCTTCCGCGCCGTCTTGCGCGTCGCCCGCTAGCGCGTCACGACCGTCGACGAGCACGGCCGCCTCGACCCATCGCGGATCGCCACAGAACAGCCGCATGAGGTCGAAGATGTGCGTGCCGAGGACGACGAGATCCTCGCCGCCGCCGCGCCGGTCTTGCTTGCCGTAGCCGTGGACCTCGCGTACCTCGCCTATGTCGCCCGAGGCGATCATCTCGCGCATTCTGATGATGTGCGGGTGGAAGCGGTTCTGATGCGCCACCGCGATCGTGACGTCGTTCTCCTCGCACGCGGCGAGCATGGCATCCGCCTGCCGGAGCGTCTGCGCGAACGACTTCTCGGCGTAGATCGCGCGGGCGCCCGAGTTCGCCGCGGCGATCACCATATCGTGGTGTTCGCCGACCCAACGCGGACACACGCTCACGATGTCGACCGATTCCGTGTCCAGCATCTCGCGATAGTCGGCGTATCTGGCAGACCCGGGGACATCAAGGCGCTCGCCCGCAGCGGCGAGTCCGTCGGCGTCGGCATCCGCGACCGCGACGATGTCGACGTCGTCGAGCGCTTGGTAGACGGTATCGAGGCCGTGCCCGTAGTTGCCGCGTCCGGTATGCCCGATCACCGCCGCGCGATATTGAGCCATCGGATGTCCTTCCTCGCGAGCCAAGTGCGACCGGCGCAATGTACCACGGTCGTGAGGTCGCGCAAGTCGGCCCCACGCGGTGTCGGTAGGCGCGACGCTGAGGGCACGCGTCGCTGGCGGCCCGTCGCCGCGCACGTAGCGGGAGGTCGGCGGCGTTCAGGGCCTCATGGCGACCAGGCGGGGGCGGCGTCCGTGCCGGGATGAGTCGTCAGCCTGCGGTGGTCGCCACCGTCCGCGTCCATGACATAGATCTGCCCGCGCCCGTCTCGTGTCGACACGAACGCGATGGTCGCGCCGTCCGGCGACCACGCGGGGTGCGCGTTCGATCCCGGCCCGCTCGTGAGCCGCCTGATGTTCGCGCCGGACGGATCCATCAGGTGGACCTGCGGCTCGAAGCCGCTGTGTCTGGCGAAGGCTACTGTCTCGCCGTCAGGGGCCCACGTCGCATTGAAGTCGCCCAGGACGTGGTCGGTGAGTTTGCGCCTGTTCGCGCCGTTGGGGGCGACCGCGTAGAGCACGGCGTTGTTGCCGTCCCCGTCAGCTTCATACACGATGGTCTTGCCGTCAGGCGCCCACGTGGGGCCCGCCTCCGACCACGCGCCCTCGGGCGGGTTGTTGTTGACGCTCCGCAGGTTGGCGCCGTCTGACTCCATCACGTGGATCGCTTGCCCGACGCCGCCTTGGGTCGTCGAGAACACTATGTGCGCGCCATCGGGCGACCACGCGGGATCGTAGTCCCAATGGGGACTGGTGGTGATATTCCGTTGGTCCGCGCCGTCGGCGTCCATGACGTATATCTCTAGGCCGTGGTCCTCGCGAATCGACACAAACGCGATGCGGCTACCGTCGGGTGACCATGCGGGGTTTGAGTCGTGGCCGGGACGATTCGTGACGTTGCGCTGATTGCCGCCGTCGGCGTCCATCACGTAGATTTCCCAGTTCCCGTCGCGCTCCGACGCGAAGGCGATCTTCCCCGGCCCGTGTAGGCGAAGGTCGTCCTCGTCCTCGTCCATACCAACGCCCGCGTCCGGGCGGTCGGCGTCGTCGGGCACGCCGGCCGCGAGCGAGGCATCGTCGGCGTCTTCGCCGCATCCGCCGATGGCCACGCCGAGCGCGACTAGCCCGACCGCGAACCCACGACGGTATCTACGCACGATTCCCATGTCGCTATCCCTGCCGCGCCGCGCGAACGGGCGCCCCGCCGTATCAGATGTCTCCA
The DNA here is from genome assembly GCA_018644665.1 of Candidatus Poribacteria bacterium. Taxonomy (GTDB): domain Bacteria; phylum Poribacteria; class WGA-4E. The sequence continues at coordinate 74,075 of JABGQA010000113.1, read as the reverse complement.
CACACCGTAATACTACACGCAATCTTGGGCAAGCCCACGCTCTGCTTGGGCCCCCCGGGAGGCTCCCCTGCCGCGTATTGCTGAGCCCGTGGGCGCGTGGTAGTATTCGGCCGGTTCGGTCTTCCCGATACGCGGAGTCTCGATGTGAAACGACTGGCCTGGATCCTCGGCATCGTCGTCGTTGTTGCGGGTGTGATCGTGGTCGCCAAGCTCATTCAGCGCGGCGAGCAGGAGAAGCGCCAGTTGGCGATCGAGGAGTTGGAGACCATCGAATTCGCGTTGGACCGCTACGCGAAGGACAATGGCGACTACCCCGCCACCGACCAGGGCCTCCGCGCGCTGTGGGAATACCCGCTCGGCCAGCCCGTTCCCGAGAATTGGGCCGGTCCCTACCTCGAAGATCCGATCCTCACCGACCCGTGGGGCGCTGCCTGGGTGTACCGGCGGCCAGGGCGACATGACCGCTACACGTACGACCTGTTCTCGTACGGAGCCGATGGCGTGCAAGGCGGGCGTGGTGAGGACGAGGACGTCGTGAGTTGGCTGCGCCTCGAAGAACTCTAGGCGGCCATGGGCTTCCTCAATCCGCTCTTCCTCCTCGGCGTGGCGTCCGCCGGCATACCGCTACTCGTCCACCTCTGGAGCCGACGCCAGGCCCGGACGATGGACTTCAGCACCCTCCGCTTCCTCCTCGAGGCCCATCGACGCACGGTCCGCCGCTTCCAGTTCGAGCAGTGGCTCGTGCTGGCCCTACGTATGCTCACGCTTGCTTGCATCGCGATCGCTCTGGCGCGGCCCGTGCTGCACGCGGGGACGTTCTTCGCGGACACGCATGTGCGCACGACTGCGGCGATCGTCCTCGACAACTCCGCGAGCATGGGGTACGACGGCGTAGCGTCCATGCCGTTCGAGAGAGCCAGGCGAGCAGCGACGAACATCCTGCGGTCGCTCAATCAGGGCGACGAGGCGACGCTCATACTGGCGTCGGACGAGTCGACCGTGCTCTTCGACCCAGCGATCGCACAACTGGCCCAGGTTGAGCAGGCCGTCCGCGCAGCGGAACTCACGCACGGCGCCACCGGCGCCGACTCGGCGATACGTCGCGCCGTGGACCTCCTCAGCCGTTCGGACGCGCCCAACCGCGAGCTGTACGTCATCTCCGACTTCACCGCGAGTGGGTGGACGTCCGCCGAGATCGAGGCCGACAATGTGCGCGCGTTCTTTGTCCCTGTGGATGCGCAGTCGGCCGAGAACGTCGCGATCACCGCGATCGAGACCACGGGCGCGTTCGTCGCGGCCGGGTTGCCGATGGAACTGCACGTCGTGGTGAGGAACTTCGGAGCCACGACGACGGCCACGCGCGGGCTGCGGCTGTTCGTCAACGACGAACTGCGGCATTCCACCGTCGTCACCGCGCCTCCGTCCGCGGAGACACGCGAGCGCATCTCGCACACGTTCGAGGTCGCCGGTCTGTATCGACTACGCGCCGAATTGGACGGCGATCGACTGGCTATCGACGACGCGCGACATCACGTCGTATCTGTTCTCGGGCAGCTAGACGTCTCCATCGTGGGCGCGGCTCCGGATATGATGGCCCTAGCACTCAATCCAACGCTCACAGAGCGGCCGACGCCCGCGTACACCATCCGGCCGGCGACGTACGCGTTCGATACGCTCACACAGCGTTCGTTGGACGCGGCGGACGTGCTCATCCTCCAAGACGTGTCGATGGGTGACGGCGGCGCGATGGGCCGCGTGCGCAACCACCTGTTGCAGGGGAAACCCGTGCTCGCCTTCCTCGGACCGGCGCTCGACCGAGCGGGGATGAACGCCGTCGAGTGGATGCCCGCGACCGCTGCGGGCGTCAAGACGTACGACGCGCCCCAACGCCTTAGGCCGGCGCACGTGAGCCTGGCAACGGCGGACGTGGCGGGCTCAGGCGCATCCGAGGCTGTGTTCGGGGTGTTCGAGGACGGCACATGGGACGAAGGAGGGGCGCCCGGCGTCTACACAGCCTATGATCTTCGGCCGCGACCCAACGCGGTGGTGATCGCGAGGCTATCGGACGGCACGCCGTTCGTGGTCTCGGGCGACGTCGCGGGTGGCAGGCTCATCGTCGTGAACTCGCCCGGGGCCGGCACGGAGTGGTCGGATTTGGCGATTCAGACGGCGTTCCTGCCGTTGGTGCAGCAACTGGTGTTCCACGCCGCCTCGCCGGACCGCACGCCTGGGCGCGAGCTAGTCGTCGGCGAGACGTTCTCGCGCTCGCTTGGCCCAACCGACCCGCTCGTCGTCGGCGTCACGACGCCGGACGGCGACGTCCGCACGGTCGCCAGATCTCAGGACGGCTCGACGCTGACATACGGCGACACCAATGCAATCGGTGTCTACGCCCTGGACGGCCGCGGCGCGTCCGTGACGGCCGACGAAGACGGCCGGCTGCGCGACGCGTTCGCCGTAAACCTCGATCCCTCCGAATCGGACCTCACGCTCGTCCCGAGGACGGAAGCAGCCGCGAAGCTGCCGGTCGTAGACTGGCTGGACGACGTGTCGTCCGGCCGTGATGGCTTCGAGGTCGCGCTCGGCTCGCGCCGGTTGGGTCGTGAGCTGTGGACCCACTTCCTGCTCCTAGCCGTGATCCTCATGACGGCGGAACTGTTCGTGGCGAATCGCAAGTCCACGGCCGGCGATGCAGCCGCGCCGGTTGCGGGGTTCTGACCGCCCGCGTCTTGACCGCCCATCGCGACTCGCCTACGCTTCCCCTCCGATACGCCTGCCCGCTTCACATGGCTCAGGAAGACCCGTTCATGGTAGAAATGACCGACCGCGAGAAGTTTCTGTTCGACCTTCAGGGGTTCCTCCACGTCCCGAGCTTCCTCTCCGACGAGGAACTCAACTCCCTGAACTCCGCCCTCGACGCGAACATGGACAAGATGGGCGAGGACGGCAACTCAGCAACGGGTGAGTCGACGACTCTCGGCGGCACGCACAGGCGCGGCATGTTCTCCGGCATGCTGACGTGGCCCGAACCGCACAATCAGCCGTGGCGTGATATGCTGGCGCACAAGAACGCGATCCCGTATCTGAACACGATCCACGGCCGCGGGTGGAAGATCGACCACGCGCCATTCCTGCTCTACTCAACGAAGGGCGCGGAAGGGCTCATCCTGCACGGCTCGACCCAGCGCCACTTCGATGGATCGCAGTACTACACATACGCCAACGGCCGCATGCGGTGCGGCATGGTCGTCTTCCAGTACCAACTAGGAGACGTCAACGAGGGTGACGGCGGGTTGTGTGTGATCCCGGGCAGCCACAAGGCGAACTACCCGTTCCCCAAAGACATCCGCGAGTGGGAGGCGGACGAGGGTGTCGTCTACAACGTGCCGTGCAAGGCTGGCGACATGGTTATCTTCAACGAGGCCACGCTACACGGGACGCTGCCGTGGACGGCGGATCATCCACGCAAGTCGCTGCTCATCCGGTACTCGCCGAAGTACCTGCACTTCGCGGGCGGGGTTTACAAGACCGAGTTGCCGGAGTGGGTGGCCGAACTGACCGAGGCGCAACAGGCGACGTTGGAGCCACCGTACATCTACAATCGGCCGCTGGTGGAAGACGATGGCGTCGGCGTGGTACGGCCGCGGCGCGAGTGACACCGCACTCGGCTAGCGGTCGGCGGGGAGTTCCTCGAGCGCGGTCACGCTGGAAGGCGGGATCGCGCGATCGAGCAACCACTGCTCAACGGAGGCCATGTCGGGGGCGCTGAATTCGTAGGCGATCTCGAACGCCGGATTCGTCGCCCCGGCCGCCATCCCTGCCCGCATGGCACGTTGCGGAAGCATGGCTACGAGTTCGTTGTCGTTCACGTCGGGCATTAGCACACATCGGTAACGCGGCACTGACGGCTCCTCCGAGCCCAAACTCCCTTATCGAACGCCGCAGGACTGATCGCAAGGAGCGTGCCACCGCGAACACCCCCTGTACCCGGGGCTCTCGAGGAGTGCGCGGGCAATTCCGGCGCAGAAGCCGACGACGATGCTCAACTTCTGGGCTTCAGAGACCGTCGATCTCCGACGGCGCGTCCCCGCTTGCCATTGCCTCGACCTGCGTCGTCAACGCGGCGACGATCGCCTCCAGCAGCTTCTCGCCGCTCTTGGCGGTCGCGACCCGGACGCCCTCGTCGGTCGAGAGCGCCTGCGCGTCTATGCGCACGGTGTCGGGGAACATGTGCAGAGCCATCGCCGTCTCGAACTCCTGCGCGTGTCCCGGGACGCTGCCAGTGACCAGGCCGTCCGCCGCGACATCGCCCGGCAGGAAGTCCCAGTAAGAGTGGAAGTGGATGCTCGCCCCGAAATAGCGGCGGAACTGGTTCACAACGCCGCGCATCGGCGCGACGTTCCCGCCGTGCCCGTTGAGGATGAGGATGTGCTCGATGCCGTGCCGCACGAAGCTGTCGCACGCGTCCCAGACGACGGAGTGAAACGTCCCCGGCTTGAGCGTCACCGAGCCGAACCGGTACGCCATGTGATGCTCCGAGATGCCCGCGCGCAGGGGCTCGGCGACGATGGCGGCCGGGTAGACACGGCGGGCGACGGCTTCGGCTACCGCGGTTGCGGAGCGGATGTCGTGCCCCATGGTCAGGTGCTCGAGGTGCTGCTCGATGCTCCCGGTCGGTACGATCGCCACGCGCGCGGCTCCCGACTCGATGCGTTCCCACGCCTCCACTCGAGTCATGCGCTCCAGCCGGACTTCCTGCGTATCCATGCGGCCTACGATCAGTAGCCGTGTTCCGGGTCGACTACGTTCAGCAGCGGCTCACCCGCGGCGAACCGGCGGACGTTCTCCAAGACGATCTCGGTGACGCGGTCGGGCGTGCCGTCGGACCCGCCGGACACGTGCGGTGTGAGGATGACGTTCTCCATGTCCCAAAGCGGACTATCCTCGGGAAGCGGCTCGGGATCCGTGACGTCGAGGCCGGCGCCGGCGATCTCGCCCGCGCTCAGCGCGGCCTCGAGGTCGGCCTGCACCGCGACGGCGCCTCGGCCGATGTTGAAGAAGTACGCGGTGTCCTTCATCACCGCGAACTCACGCGCGCCGAAGCGTCCGCGCGTAGCGTTCGTAAGGGGAGCGCATGCGGCGAGGAAGTCGGAGGCCGCGAGCAGGTCGTCCAGCCTGTCGGGTGTCCACAGCGCTTCGACGTATGGCGGCGCCTCACGGTCGCGACGCGCCAGCCCGTAGACACGCATCCCAAGGGCGTGCGCTTTCCGCGCCAGGTCGGACCCGATGTCGCCCATGCCGTATACGCCGAGGACCTTGCCCGAGATCTCGGAGATGGTCGCCGTGCGATGCCACTCGCGCCGGGTCTGCTGCCGGATGTACTGCGGCAGACCACGGGTGAAAGCGAGCATCATCGCGAGCACGTGCTCCGAGATCGGCACGCCGTACGCGCCGCTGCCCCGCGTGAGCGTGACGCCCCGCGCGGCCAACTCTCGCGAATAGTAGCGATCGACCCCTGCGCTGGACATGTGCACCCATCGAAGGAGGTCGCAGCTCTCCAGCACGTCCTCGCGCGGCGAGCCGCCGTAGAGAGCGTGCGCTCGAGGGAGCTTGGAGAGCATGTCGTCGCGGTCACCGAACGGCACGAAATCGACGTCCGGCGCCACTTCCGTTAGGCGCGCCCTGTTCGTCGTGTAGAAGCCCTCGCGCACGAGTATGGTCGTTCTCGCCAAGCGTCTTCCCTTCCGGGCGTGATGTTGGTATACGCGTTGACAGTACCGGTACTGCCCCGGCGCCAACAAGGCAGGGAGTCGGGGACAGTTGGCTAGTTCGCGGCCGCCACGCCCAGTTCGCCACCGCAGTTGATACCATGGCGTGATCGGCTATGAGTAGGGAAGGACAGGAGGCGACGGCGTAATAGGCCCACCAAGGGAGGAACGGCCTATGCGACAAGAAGGATCACTCTCGGATGTCCGCCCGTTCCGCGGAGCGTTGACCCGCACTGCCGCCGCCGCCGGTGTCGGCGTTCTCGCGGCTTGGGCCGCGCTGGCGTTCAACGCCGTCGGATCGATCTTCGTGACGGGAGCGCCCTCGGAACTCTTACACCTACTCCGCGTCTACGCAACCTTCCATCACGGGGCCGAGGCGCTGCGCGCCGACGTACATGCGCCGGCCGCCATCGCGACGTCGATGTTCCTCTATACGGCGACCGGCGCGCTCCTCGGCGCGCCTCTCTACCTGGTCTACCGGCGATGGTTCGGCTGGCATACGGCGCCATGGCGAGCGCTGAATGCCGCGTGGCTCGGTGTGGTCATGTGGCTGGTCAACTACTACGCCGTGCTCACATGGGCCCAGCCGTTGGCCTTGCGTATCCTGCGATACGAGGGAGAGCGTAGGCCGTACATCACGGAGCACATCCCTGGCTGGGTGGCAGCCGTTACGCACGTGACGTTCGTCGCCGTCGTGCTGCTGTTGCAGGAGCCGACGAAGCTGACCCCGCGGGAGTAGGACGAGAGTCCAGCACTACGAACGAGGCACTCCGGCGGCAGCCATACCGGCCACGACGGCGTCGTACGACAATCGGGCCGTGGGCTCGGCTTCGTAATCTGGCCGCGACCATATCATGCGCGCCACCTCCAGCGTGACGTAGCCATCCCACCCAGCGGCGTTCATCGCCGCGAGGTACGTGGGCAGATCGAGATGTCCCGCGCCGGTGGCCAGGAACTCGTAGCCGTCGTCGAGTTGCCTGCCCTCCTTGATGTGCACGTGGGCGGCGTAGGGCGCAAGCGATGCGACGGTTTCGAGCACGTCATCGCCCGCGAGCTGGAAGTGCGAGATGTCGAACAGCAACCGAACGCGCGGGTTGTCGTCGATGGCGTCCATTAGCCACAGCACGCGCTCTGTACGGTCCAACAGCCCGCCGTAGTGCGGCTCGATGGCCAGCGTGAACTGCTCGCGTTCGGCAAACTCCGCGTACGCGGAGACGGCGTCGAGCAGGCCCTTCTGTCCGTCCGGCCAGTCCACGGAGCGGCCGCCGAGATCCGTGCTTAGCGCGGGATTGTCGCCCATGCCGACATCGCGCGCGAGCGTGAGCGTCTGCCCGAGCAGATCGAGCGTCTCGGCTTGCGTCGCGGGGTCGTCGGTGAGGATCGGCCGGGCCAGGAACAGTGACGGCACGCCCATCCCCAAGTCGGCGAGTATGGCGCGCACATCGCTCCTGACTTGGGCGCCCCACTGGGCCGGCATGGACTCGTGGTGCGGGTGGAGAATGAACTCAACGCCGTCATAGCCGATCTCCGCCATCGTGCGGACAGCGTCGACCTGCGCGACGCCAGGCATTGCGTATGTGCCGTAGGCGATCTTCATTGTGCGCGTCCGTCCTGGTGCATGACGTGGGGGTTCGCTAGCGGCGTCGGATCCACACGGCAACGCCGATGACCGTGACGACCAGCGGCATGAAGAGCATCGTCACGCCAATGAGCATGAATCCCTCGGCGCGCGACATCGTCGGGGCGAGGAGTCGGTCGGCGGCATCCTTGGGCGGGATGGAGATCAGATCCTCCTGCAACGTCAGCCAGTTGATGGCGTTCAGGAACAGGTCTCCGCCACCCAGCGCGAAGAGCGCGTTCGAGGCGAAGTCCGAGTCCCCGATGACAACGAACCGCGCTCCAGTCTTGGATGCCTCCATCGCGTCCTCCGCCTGCGGCGCGGAGGCGATGCCGAAGGTGACCGGCCCAGGAAGGTCGCCCGGTTCGAACCTCGGCGGGTTCTCGAAGTCGGTTTCGCCCCAGGCGGCGGTCTCGCTTTCGGTCGTCTGGACCAACGGCTCGTACCTGCGACCTTCCGGCCCGCCTGTGGCTTCACGCACGGAACACGCGAGCCGGAACACGGCGGAACGGCTGCGGCGGCGGAACGACTCGGTTATCTGATGCGGCTCGAACTGCCCGACAGGCATCGTGGCCTCGTCATACGCGTGGTTCATCACGTCGATGACGATGTCGTTGCCCACCTCGATACCCCATCGCCGGAGCCACCGGCGGACCGCGTCGAGGCGCTCGTTGGGAGGGTCGATCAACACCATCACGCGGCCGCCATTCTTGGCGTACGTGTCGAGCGCGGAAATCTCGCTGGCGTCCGGCGTCAGTCTCGGCCCCGCCATGACCACCGCGGCCGCGTCGGACGGCACCCGCACGGGCGACTGCTGCCGCAGAGCCAGCGGGGCGACGATGTAGTTCTGCCGCTGCAGCGCCTCGCCGGCATCGTAGTAGCCCGTCTGCTGCGAGTCGTCTATGAGCCGCTCGTCGTGTCCAGTCAGGAAGTAGACCTTCGGCATCTCGTCCCGGGTGAGCTTGAGCAGCGTCGCCGTGAACTCCGTCTCCGTCACCGTCGTCGTCGTCTCGCGCCGGTCGGCTGTCTCAAAGACGACTGTGCTCTCGTAGTCGACGCCGTACTTCGTCGCGACCGTCGGATTCGTATAGGGGTCCACCAGCTCGAACGTGAAGTTCCCGTCGGCCGCGCGACGGTAGAGCGTCAGGAGATCCTGCGCTCGCACGCGATCCTGGTAGCGGAAGTCGTTGGCGTTGGTGGTGAAGAAACCAATGACGGCAACCGGCGCGTCCAGGCCGCGGACGACCTTGACGGACTGCTCCGAGAGCGTGTGGAACTTCTCTTCGGTGAAGTCGAACTGTATGTCGAGCAGCGACGAGGCGTAGATGTTCAGGATGACGACGATCCCCACGACGAGGAGAACGCTGAGCGTTACCAGCGCGCCATACGTCGCGCTACGGCTGGCGAGTATGCGCGCTGTCTGCGTGCGGAACAGCACCGCGGAGCCCCCGACGGCGCCGACGGCCAGAGCCAGCAGCACGTACGGCCATGCGTTCGCGAAGCCCACGGAGAGGAAAGCGGCGAGGCCCATGAAGGTGAGGACCAAGCCAGCGCCGAACCCGATGAGCGGCGCGAGGTTGCGCTCCGAGCGATCGAGTCTACGCATAGAGGTCTACCTCCACCGCCCAGAAACGACGGACGTCACCGTCAGAAACAGGCAGACCGCTGCGAAGCTGATGTAGAAGAAGACGTCCTTCAGCACGATCACCCCGCGCGTGAAATCCTCCAGGTGCTGCTGCAACGACAGGTAGACGATGCCCGATCGCAGCGTCTTGTACGCCTCGAAGCTGCCGACCGATTGCGGCAGGAACGTGATGACCCACAGCAACAATCCCAGGCCGAACGTCGTCACGGCGGCCACGATCTGGTTGCGCGTGGCGGAAGACGCCATCAGCCCGAGGGCTATGAGGCACGCGCCCAGGAGCACCAGGCCGAGGTAACCCGTCACGATGGGGCCGTTGTCCGGGTTCCCATAGCGATGCACGTAGATGGGGTAGGGCAGCGTCGCGGCGAGCATGATGATAAGGAGCGTCCAGCTTGCCAGGAACTTCCCCAGAACGACCTCTACCTCGCGCACTGGCGACGTGATGAGCAGTTCCATCGTGCCCGAACGCTTCTCCTCCGCGAACGTGCGCATCGTCAGGACGGGCGTCACCAGCACGAGGATCATGCTCATCGTCTGTAGCATGCCGGCCATGAGTTCGGTGGGCGCGTTCGGATAGCGCGCGCGCGCGTAGTACGAGAACGCGGACCAGAAGAAGAAGCCGCAAACGAACAGGAACGGGATCAGGACGAAGTACGCGATGGGAGAGACGAAGTACGCGCGTAGCTCGCGACGGTATATCGCGGCTGTGTTCCTCATGCGCGGGGCCCCTCGCCGAGGTCGCCCTGCGTCAGGTCGAGGAACAAGCGCTCCAGCGACGGGCGCGCTTCGCGTAGTTCGAGGAGGTCTGCGCCGGATGCGATAACCGCTGCGGCGATGCGCGGCCGGCAGTCGTCATCCGCAGACGTGGAAACGGAGAGCGTGGCAGATCCGTTCGTGCGCGACTCCGTCACGTCTCGCACCCCCTGCAACGGGCGTATCGCGTCGGCCGCCGAGTCCGACGCGCCACCCACGACGATGTGTAGGGCCCGTGTGGTGTCGTAGCTGATGTCGTCACGGGCGGGCGTCCGCACGGAGGCGACGTCACCCGACGCGTCCAGCGCGATGTCGCCGACGATCGCGCCCCGGTTGATGACGAGGAGGCGCCGGCAACTCATCTGCGCCTCGGCCAGGATATGCGTGCTGAGGATCACCGTCTTGTCGGCCCCCAACTCCCGCAACAGTTCCCGTATCTCGATGATCTGGCCAGGGTCGAGACCACTGGTTGGCTCGTCGAAGATGAGCACCGTGGGATCGTGGATGAGCGCTTGCGCGATCCCTACGCGCTGGCGGTAGCCCTTGGACAGGTGACCGATGGTGCGCGTGCGCATGTGGTCCAGGCCACACACACCGAGAACGTGGCTCAGCCGAGACTGCATGTCCGCCTTGCCGACGCCCTTGATCGTGGCGGCGAATCGCAGATACGACTGCACGGTCATCTCGGGGTACACGGGAGGCGTCTCAGGCAGGTAGCCCACGTGGCGGCGCACGGCGAGGGAGTCCTGGAGGACGTCGTGGCCCGCCACGGTCGCGACGCCGCTCGTGGCGGGCATGCTGCATGTCAAGACGCGCATCGTCGTCGTCTTGCCCGCGCCGTTGGGACCCAGGAACCCTACGACCTCGCCCGCCTCCATCGAGAACGAGACGTCCTCGACGCCGATGTAGCTGCCGTAGTACTTGGTCAGGTTCTCCGCCTGTACCATCACCGCCACGGACCTGCCCGCCTATGTGTGTTGTCGGCCCGTCACAGCGTGGCCGCCACGGAGGCTATCTGCGTCCACGGGTCGCCGTCGTGCCTGCGGTACAGCACGCTCGCCAGCAGGCTGGATCCGTCGAGGATCGCGGCGTCCATCGGTATGCGGATCGACCTGACTTCCTCGGCAGCAAGTCGGTCGTCCGCCGCGTCTGGGTCGATCGGCGCGCCGGCCACATCCAACGGATGAGTATACAACTTCACGGCGCTATGCAGCACGTCCCCTGTAGCCGACGTAATGAGTATGCCGAGCTGCATCGCTCGGAGCGGAGCCGCCGGGACCGAGTGTGCCGCCGAATTCATGACGTACACCGTCAAACCCTCGTCGGTGCGTTCGTAGTCGAGGCGGAGGGCGCTCTCCAGCCATGCCTGGTCGCGGGACCCGAGAAACGCGTGCGCGCTGCCTCGTTTCTCACGCCGGCTGTATTTGGCCGCTTTGCGAAGCGTCTCGGGCATGTGGCACCGCTGACAGGTCTCCGCCTGCTTCGCCGACCGGCTCTCCCGGAACTCGGCAACCTGGTTGTGCGCCGCGACCGACTCCTGACCGTGGCAGCTTTCGCACACGGTGATTCGGCGCGTGTATAGCGCGAGATCCCGCTGCGTCGCGTGGAAGGGCGACGGGTCGTTGTACGGGCCGTGCATCTCGCCGTCTGGGCCGAGGTGGCACGCGAGGCAGTCCACCCCCGCGTCTCGGTCCTCGTCGCGGAGCTGCGGCATGTCGCCCATTCCTGTGATGTGCAGGGGCTTGGGCGCGTGGCACGGGTCGCAGTCAGTTGGGAACTCGTGGCGAGTCTTGAGGGTCTGGTAGAGTTCGCTCGTCCAGGCTTGGGCGTGCCCGGACTGCTTCCACTCCCCCCATATCTCCGCGTGGCAGTCGGCGCACTCGCCGGCCATCAGGTGGCCGCGCATCTCGTCGGATGTGGGCAAGTTGCGCTGGGCGCCGCTGATGTACGCGATCGACGCCGCGACCGTCACGGTGGCGGCAAGGAGAGCGACGCGTGCGATCGTTGCGGACGGGGTGAGCGGTCGTGAGGGCCTGGAGCGCGCCATCGACTAGCTGTTCGGCCCCCGATAGGAGCCCAGGTACTCGAACGGCTCGTCGACGAATTCGGCGTGCGGCTCGACCGCGCTGCCCTCAAACGCGGCCTCACAGCCCGTGACGTAACGCAGCGGGCGGCCCCGTCGGAGGAAACTGGCGTTGTGTACCAGCGCGATCATGTGCCGCGGCATGTCCGAGGGGTTCGGAACACCCCGGTGCCATAGGCGCATGTCGCGAATGAGGACGGCGCCCTTCTTCGTCTCGCCGCGGACGGGAGGCGTGTCGGCCCGCCGCGTCTCCTCGATTTCGTCATCTATCCGACGGCCGACATCCCCGACGAGGTGCGTGCCGGGCCAAATCTCTATCGCGCCGTCGTCTGCGGTGACGTCGCGGAGCGCAAAGTTCACCACCACGGTCGCCGTCGGGTGGGACGGGTTGAGGTCCGGCCATAGGTGTCCCGTGTCCATGTGGAGCGGTTGCGTCCCGCTGCCCGGGCAGTTGGTGTTGCCGTTGTAGAAGCTGTTGTACGCGCCGTCGCCGAGAAGCGCGGTCGTCACATGGTTCGTGATCGGATTCGCGACGATGTCCGGAAAGATGAACGGCGCGAACGGCGGCGGCCCCTGCTGGAGGTGGTTCGCGATACGCCCGGCGCCGCCCCACTGCTCACGGCCCACGAGGGTGTTCGTGTCCTCGGTCATCTTCTCGTGGAGGGCGTCGAGATGGTCGTGGTCGACGATATCCTCGAGCACTACGTAGCCGTCCTCCTCGATGGCCCCCAACGCTTGTGTCAGATGTTCGGCAGACAGGGCGCCGTCCGCCATCTCCTGTGGGGTAACGGCTATCTCCATCGTCGCCTCCTTGTCGGCGGGGGATGACGTCTCCATCCGGTCCAGAGTCCACCGCCGGCACCATACCACGTTGGGTCAAGGTGGTCGAGGCGCGGAGAGCCTGGCCGGGCCGACGAGGCGCCGTCAGGTCACCGGTCGGGGTCGGCGCTCGGTTGGATCGGCTCGGCGGGCGTAGTCGCGTGCCGCGATGGACCGGTATCTCGCAGCACGTCGGCCATCATCTCGCGCATTTGCGCCAGGTCCGCGCGCATGTCGGCGATCTCCCCCTGCGAGTCGCCACCGCTTACGCTGCCGTCCTCCTTCACCCGTCGCTCCTTGCGGGCCCGCAGCAGGTGGACCGTTAGCAGGACGAGGCCGGCGCCGACCAGCGTCATGTTCTCGAAGATGAAGAGCACTGCCAGGAGGTCTTCCATTCTCACGATTGCGCCTCCTCGACCGGGGTGATGGACCGAGCGGGCCGCGCGCCGTCAGACACGGAGGACGCCACGCGAGACACGGGCCTGTCCGGCATACCGACCGGACCACCCCGGGCGCCCGCTGCCTCAGGCCGAGGCGCGCGCTCACGACTCAACACGGGCGCCCTCACGCAGTTGCTCGGCCTGCGAGACGGTTCGTTCCGGCTCCATGTCGAGCAGGAAATCCGCCATCAGTTCACGCATCTGCGTCATCTCGGCGCGCATGTCGGCGACTTGGCGCTGCTCGTCGCCGTGGAGGGCGCGGTCCTCCTCCTCGCGCTTAGTCTTACGCGTGCGCGACATGCGCACCAGTAGGACGACGAAGCCGGCGGTCACGAGCGCCAAGTGCTCAAGGACGAACAGGAAGATCGTGAGTTCATCGTGGTCCACGAGTGCGCCTCCAGCCTACGGCTGTGTCCTCGTCGTGCCGCGGGCCGCCATCGCCCCGACCACTCGCCGCCGCGCGCGGCGCGTACATGGCGCCCGACGACCCCAACATAGCCCCGGAGCCGCCGATGTGCAACGCACACCTCCTATTTGTGGTAATACCGCGGCGCTATATTGCATACTTGGGGGCGAATCCGCAGCAAAGGTCGTAGGCCCCTTCCCACCGGTCAAGACCGGACTGCCGCCGCGCGGGCCCGCACTGATGCCTCGGACGGCCGATTGCGGCGCCCATCGCGCTGCCGTAGAATGCGCGGCACACATCCCCGCCTGGGGAATCCGACGCCATGACTCGGGGTGCGGGCGCGACGGCCCAGGAAGCCGCGCCGCCTACGTAGCGCAGCGGCTCCATGATCGCGCGACGTTTGACACGACCGCTCGCGCGGTTGGGGCCGACCGAACTCGGAGCGATCGGCTCCGGGCTGATTTTCACGACAGCGAGAAGGAAACCAAACACGATGTGGTCTGACCTCTCCAACATCTACCGGCGGAGCGATGCGGAGTCGCGCTCCCTCAGCGCGGAGAACCCTACAGGCGCGGTCGGCGCAAGCGCGATGGCCGACCCCAAGGGCGAAGGGGCCGCGCGGGAGCTAGGCATCGGGTGGAAAGTGCGCCCCTGTCTGACGCTCAAGGCGGGCGAGACGACGACGATCATGGACAACGAGGGCCCGGGCGTGATCCGGCACATGTGGTTCACGTTCAGCGACCAGTTCTACCGCGACGTCATCATCCGCGTCTACTGGGATGGTGACGACACGCCGTCGGTTGAGTCGCCCCTGGGCGACCTGCTGTGCAACTCGTGGAACTGCCGACAGGACGTCGTCGCATTGCCCATCAACGTGAACCCGTCCGGTGGCATGAACATCTACTTCCCCATGCCCTTCAGGAAGCACGCGCGGATCACGGTGGAGAACGACTCCCCGGCGGATCTCGGCGGCTTCTTCTACACCATCAACTACACGCTCGAATCCGTGCCCGAGGACGCCCTGTACTTCCACGCGCAGTGGCGCCGCACGAACCCGACGCCGTACGCCGAGGAGTACCTCATGGCGGACGGGATCGAGGGCCAGGGGCAATACGTCGGGACCTTCATGTCGTGGCAGCAGAACAGCGCCGGCTGGTGGGGCGAAGGCGAGATCAAGATGTGGGTGGACGACGACGGCGAGCACCCCACAATCTGCGGCACCGGCACCGAGGACTACTTCGGCGGAGCGTGGTGCTTCGGCGATGACTTCACGGCGCCGTATCTGGGCTTCCTCCAGGTGCGTGGCAAGTCCGGCGACGTCGGCGCGCGCATGACGCTGTACCGCTTCCACGTGCACGACCCCGTGTACTTCAAGAAGAACCTGAGAGTGCAGATGCAGGCGCTCGGTTGGCGCGGCGAGGGTCGGTACCTCGCGCTGCAGGACGACATCGCGTCCGTCGTCTACTGGTACCAGACGCTCCCACACGCCCCGTTGCCCGCGATGCTCGACCGCAACGGGCGGGAGATCATCTAGGAGCGCAGAGGGTCGCTCCGCGAACCTCAGACAGCAGTGCGGAGGCCGGGCCGCCGGCCTCCACACCCTAATGGCCGGAGCGGAGGTCTAGCGCGATAAGCGTCTTCTCGTCACGGATGTACAGCCTGCCGTGCGCCAACGACGGGGAGGTCCAGCACTTGCCGGCGATCACCTGCTTCACGGCGGCATGCTCGACGTATTCGTCTGGCTGCGCGGCGACCACCACGAGTTGTCCGCGCTCTCCCAGCACGATCAGGACGTCATCGGCTGCGATGAGCGTGCCACGCCCATAGCCGCGCTTCACCCACCGTTCCGCGCCATCGCGCGCGTCGATGCACTTCAGCGACGTCCCGTCGAAGCCGTAGAGGAAGCCGTCGGCGAGCACGCACGAGCCGAAGTCGTTGCGCATCACCTCGCTGCGCCAGACTTCACGGAGGCCGCTGTCAGCGACCTCCAGCATGGCGGCGCCCTTGCCGTCGTATCCCTCCGAGATGAACACTCGATTCGGCGCGATGAACACGGGGGTCGCCACGTTCTGGTCGTAGCTGGTCACCCACGGGTAACGCCACGCCTCGAGTCCGTCGAGCGTCAGGCCTACGGCGGCGGCGCCGTTGAGCAAAACCACCTGCCGAAGCCTGTCGACTTCAATGCCGATTGGCGACGAGTACGCCGGCGGGTCGGACAGCGCCGCCCACCGCTGCTCGCCGGAGACGCGGTCGAAGGCCATCACGGCGCCTCCGTCCGGCCCGCCGACCTCGACGACGAGAAGGTCGTCCTCGACGAGCGCCGAGGTCGCGTACCCGCGCCACGGCTCGCTGGCTTCCGATCGGCCGCCGTATTCCTCGCGCAGGTCGTGTTCCCAGATCGGGTCGCCGTACCGCGCGTCGATGGCGCGGAGCGTTCCCCACGCGGACAGGACATACACCGCGCCGTCGTGGACCGTCGGAGTAGAACGGGGCCCGTTCCCGTGTCCTTCCGTGAACTTGCGATCAATCGGGACGCGCCAGACGTCCTCGCCTGTCAGGGCATCGAGGCACAGGACGACCTCGTCCTCTCCCTGGCCCGCCATCGTGTAGACGCGGTCGCCGACGATCGAGACGCCCGAGAAGCCCTCGCCGATGGCGCGCGTCCACAGAGACGGGGGGCCGCCTTCAGGCCATGTGGTTGTCAGACCGCGCTCGGGTGAGACGCCATCGCGATTCGCGCCGCGCCACTGCGGCCAGTCGCCGGCCGACGCGACTAGGCAGGCGAAGGCGAGAGCAACGCAGGCCGAGGCGCGAGCGCCGTTTCGTCGCCGTAGCCGCCTGTGCATGCTGTTCACCTGCGGTTGCATCCGACGGCCGCTGTGGGGAAGAAGGCATCCCGTCTACGTGTAGCGCGCGTTGCGGTACTTCGCGTCGTAGAACTCGGGCAGGAGCGAATCCGCGCGCAGAAGGCCGTCGTGGGTCAACGTGACTGCATCCGGCGAGGCGACCAACATGCGCTCGGATTCGAGCTTCGCGAACGCGTCCTCGAACGCCACGAGTACGTCTACGCCGAACTTCGCCGAGAAGGCTCTCGGCTCCACGCGGCCCGTCTTCATCTGGAGGATAAGCTCTCGCGTGAGCCGCTCGCGGTCGGTCGGCTCGAAGGCGCGGAACAGGGGCAACGCTCCATCCCGTATCGGGGCGAGGTAGTCGTCCCACTGCGGGGCGTTCTGGAAGTGCGTCCCTCCCACGTGCGAGAACGACGCGACGCCCGCGCCGATCATGTCCTGACCGGTCCACACAGCGTCGCGATAGACGAAGCCGGCCTCATTGCCATCACGGATCATCGTGTATGCGCTGGACTGGTGATAGCCCGCGTCGGCGATCTGCTCGAAGGCGTACGCGTGCCAGTCACGCTTGGTCTGCCAGTCGGCGACGGTCATGGCTTCGCCATCGCGGATACCCCGCGAGTAGACGGTGTTGAACGGCAGTTCCATCTGGTAGACGGTGATGGAGTCAGGTTCGAGTTCCAGCGTCTTCTTCACGGTCTCGCGCCACGTCTCCCACGTCTCGCCGATCATGCCCGCGATCAGGTCCATGTTCACCTGTGCGAAGTCAGCCTCCTGAATCCACGGGACGACCCGGTATATCTCCTTCGAGACGTGCGCCCGACCGTTCTCCGCGAGTATGGCGTCGTCCATGTTCTCGACGCCCAGGCTGAGGCGCGTGACGCCGATGTCGCGGATCGTCTGCACCTTCGCCTCCGTGAGCGTGCCTGGCTCGCACTCGAACGCCACCTCACGGGCGCCGGTCCAGGGCATCGCGGCCTGCACCCTCTCAACCAGGGCGCGCAGGTGGCGCGTCCCGATGTAGGACGGTGTGCCGCCGCCGAAGTACACGAAGTCCAGCGGACGTCCCGCGGTCTGGGGCAACTCGGCGTACAACTCGACCTCGCGCCCGAGGCCGTCCAGATACGTGCTGATGTCGTCGGCGTTCTTGTCCGTGTAGACGCGGAAATAGCAGAACTTGCACCGCTTGCGGCAGAACGGGATGTGCAGATAGAGGCCGAGGTCGCGGTCCGAGGTGGGGTCGTACGGCGTGTGCAGAACGTCGCGTGCCGCGCTCACGGCATCGTCGGACCAGAACGAGTACGGCGGGTAGTTAGACACGAAAACGGAGCCGATCTCCGTCTCCGAGGAATCGAGCCGCGTCGTCGCGGGTTCCGGCGCTACGAGCGGCAGGTCCTGATTCATGCGGTCATCTTCCCCCGAAGCAATACAGCGTTCCCGAGTCCGACCCTATGACCAGGCGACCACCCGCGACCGCAGGCGGAGCCGCCATCGCTGACCCCGTCTCATATTGCCACGTCGTGTCTCCGGTCGCCAAATCAACCGACCGCACCACTCCGCCGTCCGTTCCGAAGAACGCGCGGTCGCCGACAACCACCGGCGACGAGTCGACCTTGGCCCCAGCGTTGTGCGTCCACAGCGCGTCGCCCGTGCCTGGGTGCAGCGCGTGCACGATCTTGTCTCGCCCCGCGACGACCACAATCTCCGGCGTCACCGCGGCGGATGCGTAGAACGGGAACTGGCGGACCGGATGGGTGTAGTCCCACACGGCGGCCTCCGCGGCGAGGTCTATGCCTAGGACCTGGTTCGCGTATGTCCCCACATAGGCACGGCCGTCGAGTATTGCCGCGCTGGCAATGCAATAGGCGCCCAGGCTGATCTTCTGTTTCTCGGTACCGTCGGCCAGGTCCACCGCGCGCAGAAAGCCGTCGCACCCCGAGATGTAGGCCGCTCCGTCGTAGATGGCCGGCCCGGCGTGCACGTAGTTGTCTGTCTCGACGCGCCATATCTCCGAGCCGTCGCGGACGTCCAGGCAGTAGAGGAACTGGTCGTACGACCCGAAGACGACTCGTCCGTAGGCGACGTTGGCGGGCGATGCGATTTCGCCGTCGGTCTCGAACGTCCACTTCATCTCGCCCGTGACGGCGTCAACGGCGTGGAACGTGCCGAGTTCGTCCCCCACGTACACGACGCCGTCCGCGTATGTCGGGGAGGCGGTCAGCGCTTCCCCGGCATCGTACCGCCACAGGAAGTCGCCGTCTTCGAGGCCCACGGCATGGAGGCCGTGGTCGAGAGACCCGACGAACACCGTGCCGCCCGCGATGGCCGCGGCGCCGTAAATCGCGCCATCCGTGTCGTAAGTCCAGATGAGCTCGGGGTCAGCGGGCAACGTGGATGTCGATACCCCGGTTAGGCTCGCGTCGCCGCGGAAACTGGGCCAGTCCTGCGCGCTCGCGGAGAACGCGGCGAGGACGCCGAGGAACGCGGTCAGCAGTAGAGGAACTGTCTGTCGGACGGGCGAACTCCTTCGATCGGTCTGCTCTTCTGCCGGATGCAGCCGCGGGCATCGCGTCACAGCGCGGCCTCGTACAGCGCCCTGAAGTCAGCCGGCGTAAGCGGTCGCGGGTTGTACTTCGCGGTCCACTCCTCGGTCGCCAGCGCCGCCAACGCGTCCAGATCATCGCCGTGGACGCCACAGTCGCGGAGGCACGCCGGCATCCCGGCGGCCGCCCGCAACGCCTCAGCACGACCGCACATCCCCGGGGCGCCATACGGGCCCAATCCATCGTACCCTCCCGCGCGGCCCGCCTCATTGTACGCCACGACATGCGGCAGCATCAGGCCGACCGCGGCGCCGTGGGGTACGCCGTGACGCGCCGTCAACGGGTTCGCGGACGCATGCGCGGCCCCTAACATCGAGTTCTCGATCGCCGCGCCCGAGTAGTGCGCGCCAAGGAGCATCGCCGCGCGCGCGTCCATGTCGTCCGGCGCCGAGAGTGCGCGCTCGAAAGAGGCGTCGAGCAGCGCGAAGGCTTCCCGCGCGTAGAGCCGCGACATGGGGTTGGCCTTCGTGGACACGTAGCTCTCGACGGCGTGGGCGAGCGCATCCATGCCGGTCGCGCCGGTGACGCCAATCGGCATCGTCGTGGTGAGCGATGCATCAAGGATGACGGCACGAAAACGCGCGTTCAGGTCGCCACATGCCATTTTGCGATGCGTCTCGGGGTCGGAGATGAGAGCGTAAGACTGCGCCTCGCTACCCGTCCCGGCGGTGGTCGGCACGCCGATCGACGGGAGCATGGGCCCGCCGGCCTTGCCGTAGCCCCAGTAGTCGGACATCACGCCGCCGTTCGTCAGGACGAAGTTGGCGCCCTTGGCGCAGTCCATGGCGCTGCCGCCGCCCAGGCCGACGATGAGGTCGATGGGGTCGGCCTCGCGCGCGTGGTCGGCCGCCCAAGCTACGTCGTCTGACGAGGGGTTCGCGCGGACACGGTCGTAGACCACCGCCGCGATGGACGCCGCGCGCAGGGAGTGAACCGCGCGTTCGAGAATCCCCGCACGGACGACGCCCGCGTCTGTCACGACAAGCGCGCGCGTGCCTCCGAGCCCCTGGGCCAGGTCGCCCAGTCGCGCGAGGCTACCTACGCCGCAGACCACGCGCGGCCCCGGGATGTGGTCGAACGCCTCGATGGCGCCGTGCCGGCTCATGCGGTGGCCTGGAGGGCTCGCTGGCGATACAGGTGCTCGAACAGGTTGCCCTCGTGCGGCTGATCCCACGAGATACGGTTGGTGGGTATGGGGCCGAGGTTCAGGCGCTCGACGTGCGCGGACGCCATCAACTCACGAACAAAGACGTCGTCCTCGGTGATCGCCGTGCCCACGAGCGTTGGACCGATGCGCTCCAGGAGTTCAGCCTGAGGTACCTCGACCACGCTCACGAACGGGAAGAGGAGTTCCGTGCTCGCCAGCGGATGCGCGGGGTCTTCGCACCACACGACGGTGGGGTTGAGGAACGCGCACCGGTTCGATTCGATCATCCGATCCCGCCGCACGCGTTGAGTCACGTCCTCCGCGCCGTCCACCGCGAGCTGGCCGTCGATCATGTCCGAAATGCCTTGGGCGACCTTTGGATTCGCGAATGCGGCAATCTTCGCGTCGGGGTCGCTGAGGGGCCGGGCCTGAATCGCCCCCAGCTTGTCGGCGAGCGCCTCTGCAATGTCGCGACCGTGGCGTGGCGTCCATACGCCCGAGGCGTTGATGCACGAGCGCCCACCGTTTGCGGAGACGGACTCGACCATGACGTCGAGGTAGTCCTCCCACTGGTCGGCGCAGTCGTCACCGAGGATGACCTTGCTCCATCCGGGGCCGTGGATCTGCACGCCAGGGTCGCCCTCCCACGGCTTCACCGTCGACGCCCCGCCGAAGAGCATCGTGCGATTGCAGCGGAGGAGGATTTCGGTCGCGCCGCTGTAGTCGCTCGGGTAGAAGCCGAACGCTTCCTCGGGACAGCCGACGGACATGAACGCCTGCGCGATGCGAAAGGGTGTCCAGGGCTCGCCGCTCCCTGGCTTCAGCACGAGCGGAATCCGCAACGGCAGGGCGGGCAGCCAGAGCGAGTGCACACCCGGGGAGTTGCTCGGAAGGACCGCGCCGAGAGCGTCCGCCTGCGCAACGTAGCTCAGCTTGCGGCCGCCCTGCTCGCCCCACCCCGCCTCGATGATGTCGAGGTCGAGCCCGCGCGTCAGCCCGCCGAGCACGGCCTCCATCTCGTCGAGCACCAGACAAATCTTCGCCATGTTGGCCCGGCACAGGGCCTCCGGCATGCCGGTTGTCGACGAGAGTTGGCGTACGTACTGCTCTGGCGACTGCGGCTGGTCTCCGAGCGGCAAGACATCTTCGCGAAACGCACGCGCCGCTCGGCCGCACATGGCGATGATGTCGCGCACGCGGAGCTGCTCGAGGGCGCGCTTGTTCGCCGAAGCGTCCGCGAGGTCGCGAGCGATCAGGCCGCGGTTCGCAAGGCTAACCTCGGCGACCGGCTCGCCCGTCTCGACGTGGGGCATCGTGTACGCGTTCAGGCTGCGATACGGCTTGCCCTTGCGGAGCACCGGGACGTGCGTCATCGGCGTGTAGTCCTCGCTCTGTGTGGCTACGGCTTGCGCGTCTGTCCCGCGCTCGCCATGCCGCGCGCCACGTAGTCGGCGATCTCCATGTAGCCCTGGGACCATCCATGGCTCAGCTCGCCGACCTTCTCCATCGACGCGCCTTCCTCGTCGTACAGACTGTACGGCACATCCGTGGCCGAGATGAAGCGGATGTTCCCCTTATACAGGCCGACCGTGAGGGTGCCGGTGGCGTGCTGTGCAATGCCTTCGGTGACCTGGATGAGCGCCCCGGCGTGCGGCCCGAACCACTCGCCCTCGTACACGACGTCCGCCAACTGGCGCGAGACGGTGTCGAAGAACTTGCGTCGGTTGCGGTCGAGAATGAGTTGGAGGAGCTTGTCGTATACGTACCCAACGACCGTCACGCCCGGAGCCTCGTACACGCCACGAGACTTGATGCCGATGCGGCGGTTCTCAATGACATCGCACCCGATGCCGACGCCGTTGCGGCCGCCGATCTCGTTGAGCATCTCGAACGCCTGCACGATGCCGACCGCTGCGCCGTTCACCGACACGGGTTGACCCATTTCGAACGCCACGGCGACTTCCTCGACCTCGTCCGGCGCGTCCATCGGCGCGACGCCCATGATGAAATCAACGAAGTCGGTGCCGGTCGACAGAGACTCGAGCCGGCCGGCCTCGTGCGTGAGCCCGCAGAAGTTCGCGTCCGTCGAGTAGGGCTTCTCCTCGGTCGCCGTCACGGCGAGGTCGTTGTCGCGGCAGTAGTCGATCATGAGCTTGCGGCCGCCGAGAGTGTCCTCGAACTCCGCGTCACGCCAGGGAGCGTATACCCGCGCATCGGGGGCGAGCATCGCGAGGGCGAGTTCGAATCGCACCTGGTCGTTGCCGCGGCCGGTGGCTCCGTGCGTGAGGACGTCGATCCCGCGCGCTCGCACCTCGGGCAGCGCCACGGCTACAGTCGCCATGCGCGCAATGCCTGTGGTGTTCCAGTACATCCCCTCGTGGTACGCCTGACCGTGGATCACCTGCATCATGTATTCGGCCAGTCGCTCACGCCCGTCGACGAGGACCGAGTCGCTCGCGCCCGCCGCTCGCATGCGCTCTGGCACGTCGGACAGGTCACGCTCGTCCGGCTGGCCGAGATCCACAGTTATGCCCTGCACGTCCACGCCCGCTGCCGCGAGCCAATGCACGATGGTCGTACTGTCCAAGCCGCCCGAGACCAGGGCGAGCACCTTCTTGCCGCGTAGGGAATCTCGTGTCATCACACTGCTCCGCGAGTGGCCGTTGGCCGCCGAAAGGGCGCGCCTGGAGTGAAGTATAGTCGAGGAAGGCGCACGCCGACTCCGGCGCGGGAAGGTCTCTCCCGCACGGTCGGCCGCGGCTGCGTTCTCGCCACGGCGGGCGCTCCGGCGACCCACCACGCCGGGTGACAGGCGGCGAAGTTCCGGCCGGCCCCGCGTCGATGTGGCAAAGTTGCACGATATACCCACAGGAGCTATGCTGAGGTCGAGGCCCTGAGAGAGGAAGCTCGGCCGGCGCATCCCCGCGTCGACGCCGATCCGGCATTGGAGCGTTGGCGGCTATGGCCGTCCTGCCCGCCGTTCGGTATTCCTCGCCTCGCACAGGCGTCGGCCACGCGGCCGACCACACACATCGGAAAGGGATACATCCTTGCGCAGATTTACCATCACAGCCCTCGCAGCCGCGCTCGCGCTGGTGGCCGTCAGCGCCTCCGCGCAGCAGTGGCCGGCAGGCGAATGGAAGGTGGCAGTCATAGCCACGGACGATCAGGTCCATATCGACGGTGGCGCTGCGGACGTCTCTGGCAGCACGGCGACGATCGTCGCCGGTGGCCAGGACATCTGGGACAACGCGGACCAGTTCACGTACCTGTATAAGGAAGTCAGCGGCGACTTCGACGTCGCCATCGTCGTACAGTCGATCGAGAACACGAACACATGGGCAAAGGCCGGCATTATGGCGCGTCTGACGCTAGATGCGGGCTCGATCAACGTCCTCGCGGCGGCGCGCGCCAACAACGACATGGTGACGTTCCAGCAGCGCCCGGTCGCGGACGCGGGCGGGGCGAGCGAGCGCATCGTGCCAGACGGTCAGGGCTTCCTCGTCGAGTTCCCGACGGCGATCCGCCTCATGAAGGCGGGGAATATGTTCACCGGCGACTGGGGTTCCACCGGGTCCGACTGGTCCGGCAACCCTGTCACCCGCGACGGCGTTACGCCGACACCCCCAATCGAGATGGACCTCGGCGACTCGTATCTCCTCGGTGTCGCCGTGACCTCGCACTCGGCAGGCGTGCTCACGACCGCCGTTGTCGACATCATCGGCGACGACGGCGCCACCGCCGTCGACGCGACGGGCAAGCTCGCCACAACGTGGGGCACGATGCGCGCCCTGCGCTAGGGGCTGCGAGCGATGGCCGCCGCGGGCGGCCATCGCTCCCACCAAGCGTTCACCCGCTCCAACGGTCTCACCCTTCGGGAGGGATGTAACAGTGCGCAGACTCAACATCACCGCTCTAGTCGTCGGCCTGGCGCTCGTCGGTGGCCTGACGGCCTCGGCGCAGAAGTGGCCCGCCGAGGAGTGGCAGGTCGCGATCATCGGAACTACTGACCAGAATCACCTCGACAACGCTGAAGTCGAGCTAGACGGCAGCACTTCTACGTTTGTCG
Source organism: Candidatus Poribacteria bacterium (assembly GCA_018644665.1). GTDB lineage: Bacteria > Poribacteria > WGA-4E. The sequence goes on along the minus strand of JABGQA010000113.1, from coordinate 49,875 downwards.
CGGGCGGGCACGACATCTGGGACAACGCGGACCAGTTCGCCTTCCTCTACAAGGAAGTCAGCGGCGACTTCGATGTCTCGGTCATCGTTGAGGAGATTGAGCTCTCCAACGCTTGGGCGAAGGCCGGCATCATGGCGCGGCAGACCTTGGAGCCGGGTTCGATCAACGTCCTGGCGGCTGCACGCGCAAACAACGACATGGTCACATTCCAGCGGCGGGACACGCCCGATGGCGGCAGCGCGAGCGAGCGCCTTGTCCCGGACGGGCTGGGGTTTGACGTCACGTTCCCAACGGCAATCCGCCTCATCAAGAACGGCGACATCTTCACCGGCGACTGGGGCTCCGACGGGACGGACTGGTCGGGTGATCCGGTCACGAAGGATGGCGTCACGCCAACGCCGCCGATCGACCTCGCGCTGTCGGATCCGTACTACCTCGGCATCGCGGTAACGTCACACGCTGAGGGCGCCATGACGACGGCTGTCGTTGAGATCCTCAACGACACGCCGATGGCCGTGGACGCCACCGGCAAGCTCGCGACAACGTGGGGCGCGATCCGCTCGTCCCGCTAGCGCTCTGACGTCGGGGCCGCGGGACGCGGCCCCGACACGCCTCGCCTGGCCATGCCCGGACGCCGTCGGCGCCGCGCGTCCACCCGCCCTCTGTTTGGTCCGCCCGGTTGCGGTACTGTGATCCCGCGCACATACTTCCCGCGTCCCGATCCCACGCCACCAGACGGAGCCCGACCCATGCCGGACAGACGCGTCGTGTTCACAGATACGAACACCGTGGGCCTCGAGGAGTTCGATTTCGACGCCGCACGTCTCGCGCCCGACCAGTGCGCGATCGACACGCTGTATAGCATCGTCAGCGCGGGGACGGAACTCGCCTCGCTCACCGGCCTGGAGGCCAGGCGGTACCCGGTGTACCCCGGATATGGCGGGTGCGGCCGCGTGACGGCTGTCGGCGACGCCGTCAGGGACATCGCGCCCGGCGACACGGTGATGAGCTACACACCCCACGCGAGTCGCGCGCTGACGGGCACGCTCGTCGCGAAGGTTCCGGCGGGCCTGGACCCCCAGCTTGCACCCGCCGCGCGCATGGCGGCTGTGGGAATGACGGCGTTGCGGATCAGCAACGGCGAAGCTGGCGACCACGTAGCCGTGATAGGCCTGGGGCTGGTCGGGAATCTGTGCGCGCAGATCTTCACGCTCGCCGGTTGCGACGTGATCGGGATCGACCTGTCCGCGAAGCGAACCGCGTTGGCGGAGGCGTGCGGCGTGCGTAACGTCATCCACGCCGGCGAAGTCGACGTGCGCGAAGCAGTAGCCGACATAACCGGCGGCGACATGTGCGAGGTGGTCGTCGAGGCGATCGGGTCACCGGCGGCGACGGAGCAAGCGGCCGGCCTCGCCGCGAAGGCGGGCGAGGTCGTGCTTCTCGGCAGTCCCCGGGCTACGCACGAGACCGACATTACGCCGTTCCTGCGCTCCATCCACATGTGGGGAGACGGCTGCATCACGTTCAAGGGCGCCCACGAGTGGCGCTACCCCACCAGGCACAACCCCAGCGGACACGTGAAGCACTCGATTGAGCGCAACGTCGAAATACTCCTTGGTTGGATGGCGGACGGGCGGCTGCGGACACGTGAGCTGATTACGCACGTGCTGCCGCCGGACGATTGCGCAGCCGCTTACGCCGGCCTGCGCGACCACAAGGACGACTACCTCGGTGTGGTGTTCGATTGGGCCGCGGGCGGGGGATAGGCCTTCGGAGAGATTCGCCCGGCGGGACAGCGGCCACGGAACGCCCGCTGTCCACGCCGTCGCGGCGCGGGTAGGCAGATCGTCCGCAGAGCCGTGCGCCTACGAACGGCCCTTGACGTCGCCCCAGACGGTGGCCAGCTTGCCGCCGGGCTCAACCGCCTGGACCCTCCCTAGCTCCGGGTCAGGCTCGTATTCCCCCTCGTAGAAGCGGACGTTATCCACCCAGAAGTTCGTGTTCACCTGGCCCACGGCAATGCGCAACCACGCCAGCGGGACGTTCTCCGGCTGGGTCCACTCGGACCAATACTCGACCCACTCCTCGGTCAGGTCGATGCTCTGCCGGCCGTACGATGTCCATGGGTCGGCCTGGAGTTCCATGTAGAAGTCCACGGGCCGGGGCAGTTCGGCCTTCGCCCAGAACGCCAGCGTGTACTCCGTGCCGCCGTCCAAGAAGTGTCCGTTCTGGAACAGGGCGATGTGCCACGTCACGCCCTTGGCGATCTCTATATCTACAAATGCGCTCGCGCCACCCTTGATGCTGTCATCTGTGTCTGCCTCGAGCGTCGCGACCGTGGCCTCGCTCTGGCGTATTTCCCAGTCGACCAGGCCGTTTTCGAAGTCGCCGTTTAGCGCGAGATTCTCGATCGCTCCCGCACTGAAGGCGACGCACACTGCCAGGATGCCTATCGCCGTTCGCATGTCTCACTCCTCGGCTTCGGCGCGCGCAGAGGACGCGCGCCCGCGTCGCAGAGACTAGGGGCCCAGAGCGCCGGATGCAAGTCGCTCCGTCGTCTCCGAACGCACTCACAGGATGGTCTGTTCGCGCGACGCCCGCAGTCTCGTGCGAGCCGCCGAGGGCGGCAGCATCGTGTGCCCTCGGCGCTCCCGCAGCACACGCGCCCGACGCCGATGCGCCGCTTGTATCGCGGCCTACGGGACAACAGACGGACGTCGCGCTTATCATTATGGACAGGGCGTCCGTCCGGCGATCGCGCGGGGAGGCGCGAGCGGACGCGGAGGATCACGACAAGTGAGCGACGACCGACTCGTCCACATCGTGGACTACCAGGACCGATGGCCGCAGGAATTCGACGAAATCGGGACGATGGTGCGTAACGCCCTCGGCGACCTGGCGATCCGCATCGACCACATTGGGTCCACCGCCGTGCCGGACCTCGCGGCGAAGGACATCATCGACGTGCAAGTGTCGGTGGCGACGTTCGACGGCTTCGGCCCCGTCGCTGCTGGGCTGGAGGGCCTGGGCTACGTCCGTCGCGAGGACGTGCGACACGACCATCTGCCGCCCGGAGCGACACACGCGGCATCGGAGTACGAGAAGCGCTACTTCCGCGAGCCGGAGGACACCCGGCGAACGCACATCCACGTCCGCGCCGACGGCCGTGTGAACCAGCGCTACGCGATCCTGTTCCGCGACTACCTGCGTGAACACCGCGCCGCCGCCTTGGCTTACGAAGAGACCAAGCGATTCATGGCGCGTTGGCACAACGAGCAGGACAAGGGCGCGCTGTTCTACGAGATCAAGGCTCCTGTCGCCGACATCGTGACGTCCGCGGCGGAGGAGTGGGCCGCGCGCGTGGAGTGGCAACCCGGCGAAACGGACGCATAGTACGCGGCGCACGCGGCCCGGGGTGCAGACCTACCCTCCAAAGCACGGCGGCATGAACGAACGACCAGTCCACATCGTCGAATACCAGTCTAGGTGGCCGCATGAGTTCCGGGCCATTGCCCGCGGTGTGCGTGGGGCGCTTGGTGGACTTGCCCTACGCATCGACCACATCGGCTCGACATCCGTGCCCGACCTCGCCTCTAAAGACGTCATAGACCTGCAGTTGACTGTCGCGTCGTTCGACCGGTTCGATGTCGTCGCGACGCGGCTTGGAGTGGCCGGATACCGGCAGCGGCAGGGCATGCACCACGACCATCTTCCTCCCGGTGACGGCCACGACCTCGCCGAATACGAGAAGCGCTACCTGCGGGAGCCGCCGGGCGACCGGCGAACCCATCTTCACGTGCGCGCGGACGGTAAGGCCAACCAGCGATACGCCCTGCTATTCCGGGACTACTTGCGAGCGCACCCGCCGGCCGCACTGGCTTACGCCGAGACGAAGCGAAGGCTGTCACAACACCACAACCAACAGGCCGACGACTCGGTGTACTTCGAGATCAAGGACCCCATCTGCGACATGGTGATGGCGCCCGCGGAGGAGTGGGCGACGAGTGTCGGATGGCGCATAGGCGAGAGCGACGGCTGACCCGACGCAAGCGCGCATCCTGCGGTGCGCCATCCAGATCTATGGCGCGCCCGTTGAGCCTGCGGCATAGCCATGTCGCCGTCGCGTCGCACGCGAGATCCCGCTCCAATGCGTCACACTACACGCGGGGGCTGACGAACGCTGCCGCGGCCGGCGGCGTCTGGCCGCGTCACTGGGCTCCGAGTCGCCACCGATGCCGCGCGTTGGTCCCGCCCGGGTGCGGCACGCCATGTCGGCGGGATGGCCGCCTCCAGTGACGGCGGGAGGCCGTCGCTACTCACATGGCCGTGCGCACAGCCCAGCGTGTTGCGCGTCCGCGATCGAGAGAGAATCACGCACGAGAGCGGGCTCCGGACCGTGGGCCAGACCCAGGGCCCGGCCGCGCCCGGCGGGTGCGGGGCGGAAAGGCGCTCTGAGCCAGCAGGAGCGATTGGTCGGAAGCCCACAGAGAAGCGGGCAAAGGCGCATACGCAGGCGCTCACGGGGCGTCGCCTGCCTGGCGCCGCACGACGCAACCCGGCGGCAGCGCGATCGAGCGGCGCTCTCTGCCGTCAGTCCGCCGTCGGCGCAGAATCGGCGTCACCGTCGCGCTTCGCGGCGCTACGGCTGACCCCGATCGCGAAGGCCACCATCAAGACCAGCGCGGCACCGTAGCCTACTGCCGACGTGGCAGCGATGTCGACGCCGAATGCGAGAGCCATGAGCGGTCCCTCCCTGATGTGAGGCGACGCCGGCGCGCGTCGCAGCGGTCAACACAACGCAAGCACTATGCCACGCCGGTCGGGCCCGACTTCGGTCCGTTCGGATAGGGGCGGCGTGGCCAAATCGGTGCACTTCGCGGCTGCGCGGGAGCTTCGGCGTTCGAATGCGAACACGCCTCCGGCGCCTGCGCCCGCGTCCGGCGGAGCGCACCGGGTAGCTAGGGCGCGACGTGCACGCCGCCACGTTGAGTCCGCGGATTGCCGCGGCAGGCAAGGGGCCAGCGGCCCTGCAAAGGGAAAGGCTCTCACGCCGGAGCGCGGGGACGGCGTGGATGGGGCGCAACCCCGACCGGCCACCTGCCGAGGGCAACACCGTCGCCGCTACTTGGCGGCGAGCCGTTCCAGCAGCCGGTACGCCTCGATGGTGCGGTCCGACCCACGCGCGTAGGCGGCCACGCGGGCGACACGCGTGCCGCTGCGGGTAAGCCAGACAACGAAGTCGCCGCCGGGATCGAGCGTCGCCATAGATCGCATGTCCACCACGACGTACGCCGCGCCACCGTCCGGCGCGCGCAGATCGTCCGGGCGCGCCATGAGCTGCGAGGTAAGTCGACGGATCGCCGGCGGTCGGCGCTCAGCGGACGGCTGCAGGTAGTGCTCGCCTATCTCCGGCAGCAGCATGTACACGGCGTCTTCGGGGCCAGCCTCGTCCCGCAGCGTGGCTAGCGCCTGTCGCCAGGGCGCGCGGCCTCCCTGCTCCGCCGTGTGGTACATGACGTCCTGCCCTAGCAGCGCCGCGCAGAGGATCGACAGCGCGAGAACCCCCGCCTTCGGGTTCGCCGTGATCGCCCACGCGCACGCGTTGCCCGCAAGCAGGATCGCGCATGCCGCCGTGAAGAACAGGTAGTAGCCCGGGACGTTCTGAGCCAGCGAGGCCACGAGGAAGAAGGCGGACGGCGCCACGAGCCCACAGACGGTGAGCAGGCGACCACTCGGCCAGGGCCGCGCTCCGTATGCGCCGACTACCGCTGCCGCCACAACGGGCAGTGTTACGCCGTGCACGTACGTCATGACAATGTACGGCACGGAGCGCGCCCACGCGTTGCGTCCCCAGCCGGCGACGACGTACGACCGCAGAGCCGGGACAAGCAGCACGACAAGTCCCGTGACAGCCATCGGCCCGAAGTACACGAGTAGGGCGTAAGGACGGCGTCCCTCCGTGGCCCAAGCGCGCCGCCGCGCGGTCTTCATCAGGCAGTAACATGCCGGGCCCAGCACGAACGCGCCGGCCGGCGTGTGTGACAAGCCGACGCCAACCGTGGCGGCAAGCGCAGCCGCTGCCCACCAAGCGCCGGTCTCACGCATCGCCTCGTGGAACGCGACGAGCGCGACGAGTGCGAACATGAACGTGAAGACGTAGTGCCGCGCGTTCTGCGACCAGAAAAGATGCCACGGCGAGAGGGCGACGATGAGAGCGGCCGCCCGTCCCGTCCACATGGAGAACAGTCGGCGGCCGGCCCAGTAGGCGAGCGGCGCGCACGCGACCCCTGCCAGCGCGGGCGCGAGCCGTGCCGACCATTCGGACACGCCGAACAGCTTGATGCAGGCCGCCACACACGCGTACGTCAGCGGGTTCATCGTGAGGGTGCCAGGGAAGCCGCGCGCGTCGCGCAGCGTGAAGATCTCGTCGGCCCAGAAGCTCCACGCACCGAGATGGTAGAAGCGGAGGACTGCGGCGACGCCCGTGACGATCGCGAGCCACGCCCAGTCGCGCCGGACATCGGTCGTCGTGGGGGCGTCAGCGGACATCATGCCTGCCTATACGGTAACGGCGGCGTACAGACCGCGTAGCTCATCGATCGCCGTTCCGAGCAACTCCTGGTGCTCCGGCCGGTTGAGCCACAGACTCGCGCCTGAACAGTGTGGTAGCGGGACGACCGAGATGCCAGCGGGCTCCTCTGCCGCGGCCGCGATCAAGGCACTGGACGAGCCGTCGAAGACGTTCCCAACAAGGTCGGCCAGCGGCGCGCGGCGCAGCAGTTCGTTGGACGCCATGCCGCCGATGAGCAGCACCACTCGGGGCCGGAGCGCGCGCACCTCGCGCACCAGGAATCCTCGACACGCCGCGATCTCCCCGCGCGTGGGTGTCCGGTCGCCCTTTCCGCCGGAGCTCTTGCCGGGGTAGCACTTCGTCAGGGCGGAGAAACTCACGTCGGCCTCCGGTATTCCCGCCTGATCGAGCCACGCGCGCAGCCGCTTGCCACCCGGGCCACTGAACGTGCTGCCGGTCCGCGAATCGGTCAGACTCGGCGCCTGGCCAATCACGAGGACGCGCGCGCCCGGCCGGTGCACGAACACGGGCGCGTTGCCGCCGTCCGGGAAGCAGGCCGAACACCCGGCGATGTCCTCTGCAAGGAGCGTAAGCTCGGCGGCTTCAGTCGGCACGCAGGAGGTCCAGCAACGCGTCCTCGTCCAGCACTGCCACGCCAAGATCCTGGGCGCGGGTCAACTTCGAACCGGCGTTGGCACCGGCCACTACGTAGTCCGTCTTCCCACTCACAGACCCCGTCACGCGGCCGCCCGCGGCCTTGATTCTAGCTCCGGCGTCGGCGCGCGCCAGCGTCGGCAGTTCGCCGGTCAGGACGAACGTCGCGCCCGCAAGCGTGTCGGTCGTCTCTACTGCCGTCGTCTCTCGCGCCATGCGCACGCCGCTCTGACGCATGACGTCCAACACTCGACGGTTGGCGTCCGAGGCGAAGAACCCGACTACGCTGGCCGCCACCCGTTCCCCGATGCCGTGGATGGCCTCCAACGCCTCGGCCGAAGCGGCCGCGACGGCGTCGATCGAGCCGAACTCGTCCACGAGCAGTTCGGCGATGTTCGCGCCAACGAACGGGACGCCGATCGCGTGCAGCAACCGGGCGGGATCGCGGTTCTTGCTAGCGGCGATCGAGTGCGTTAGGCCCCTGGCGGATGGCTCGGCCATCCCATCCAAATCCGCCAGCGCGGACACGTCCAGCGAATAGACGTCGGACAGATCGCGGACCATGCCCGCGTCGGCGAGCGACTGGGCGACCGACGTGCCCATGCCGTCGATGTCGAGGGCTTTCCGCGACGCGAAGTGCTCAAGCCGGCGATGCAACTGTGCCAGGCAGCCCGGGTTGGCACACCGGGTCGCGGCTTCGTCGGCGATTCGGGTCACGGCCTCCCCGCATGCAGGACATACCGACGGCATGGCGAAGGGCTCCGCGTCCTCCGGGCGACGCTCCTTCACGACGGCGACGACGGCGGGGATGACGCCACCTGCTCGCTCGAGGGTGACGGTGTCGCCGACGCGGATGTCCTTGCGCGCCACCTCGTCGGCGTTGTGGAGCGTCGCGTGCGAGATAGTGACGCCGTCTAACTCGACAGGCGCCAGGGTCGCGCGCGGCGTCAGAACGCCCGTGCGGCCGACCTGCGCCTGTATCTCGCGAACGACCGTCATCGCGCGCGTGGCCGGGAACTTGTAGGAGATCGCCCAGCGTGGACTCTTCGCGGTCGAGCCGAGCTCGCGCTGTTGGGACAGCGCGTTGACTTTCACGACCACGCCGTCGATTTCGTAGAGGAGTTCCGGCCGCCGCTCGGTCCACTCGTGGCAGTACGCGACCGCCTCGTCGATCGTCGCGACCACCCGCGCCTCTGGGTTCGTGCGGAAGCCCCATCCCGCCATGGATTCCAGCGTCTCGGCGTGTGTACCCGTAAGCGGGGCCCCGTTCTCGGCCACGCTGTATAGGAAGACGTCGAGCGGTCGAGAAGCGGTTGCGGAGGCGTTCTGCAGTCTCACCGAGCCGGCCGCGGCGTTGCGTGGATTCGCAAACCGCGGCTCTCCAGCTTCCTCGCGTTGGACGTTGACGGCATCCAGCTTGTCGCGCGGCATGTACACCTCGCCACGCACTTCGAGCGCGGCCGGGGCGTCGCCGCGCAGTCGTAGCGGGATGCTCCGGATCGTCCGCAGGTTGTCCGTTATGCGCTCGCCCACGCGGCCGTCGCCGCGTGTCGCTCCACGGACGTAGGCGCCGTCCTCATAAAGGAGAGACACCGCGACGCCGTCGATCTTCAGCTCGCAGACATACTCCATGTCCTGCTCGCCCAAGATGCGGCGCGCGCGGCCCTCGAATTCAGTCAGCTCGGACTCGTCGTAGCTGTTGTCCAGGGACAGCATGGGGATCGCGTGTTCGATGGTCGCCATGCCGTCGGAAGGGCCGCCGCCTACGCGGCGCGTCGGGGAGTCGGGCGCGACCAGCGCAGGATGTTCCGTCTCCAAGGCCTCCAGGCGCTTCATGAGCCGGTCGAACTCTGAGTCCGGCAGCTCGGGCGCGGCGGCGACGTAGTACAGCCACTCGTGCCGCCTGAGTTCCTCGCTCAACTGCGCGATCTCGGCCGCGATACGGTCTGTCATCGGGAGTAGTGCCCTGTCCTGCGTCTACGTGGGGAGGCGGCGCACTCCCTCGTTTCACGGATACGGGCGATCCCGCGTGGGCGTAACACCGTTGTCCGATCCCGTGGCGCGCTCGCTCCGCTGAATGGCGCCCACGATAGCGGCGGGGGTATCATGGCGGCCGCCCCGCGCGCTGCGGCCGTCCATCCACGTGAAGGACCGACAATGAGCTCGCCTTACGTCCTGCTGGAAGACAGATTCGGCGATCTTGACGAGGGCATGTTCTCGGCCCCCGTTGGCGCCCACACGGAGTACCACTATCTCCCAGAGGCGGCGCCGAAGGGCCATTGGTCGGTCGCGTGCTTCATCAACCCGACCTCGCGCGCCTGGCATGTCGAGGAGCGAGACGGCCACCGGGCGATGGTCCAGACGTGCGAGAACAAGGCGTCGTGGACCCGGCCGATACTCGTCGCCGGGGACGCCCTTTGGACCGACTACACGGTCACCGCGCGCTTTGCGCCCGACTCCCGGCATGGCTGCAGCGGGATCGCGTTCCGGTACCGTAACAGCCGTTGCTACTACTTCGCCGGCTTCGATGCCGACGGCCTCCGTCTGTCGGTGATCCGCCACGAGACCGCCTTCCACCAACGCGACGAGCGCGTCCTCGCGCGGGCAGACTGCGCCTGGGATGCCGGGCAGGAGTACGAACTGACCGTGTCCGCCAACGGGTCGGCCTTGCGGGCGTCGGTCTCGGGCCTCGCGGACATCGCTGCCGAGGACACGACCTTTCTGCGCGGACGTGTCGCGCTGGCCGCGGACGGTCCTACCGTGTACACATCGCTGCAAGTCACCGCTACGGCCGCGCAGTCGCGCACTTTCGGGGTAATGCGCTCGAAGGTAGATCGCGAGTTGGACGACCTGCGCGCCGACAACCCAAAGCCGGTCGTGTGGAGGAAGGTCAGCACGGAGGGGTTCGGCGTCGGCCGGAACCTGCGGTTCGGCGACCTGACTGGCGATGGGCGGCCTGACGTGCTCGTCGGCCAGATGATCCACCACGGGCCCCGCGACGCGTACTCCGAGCTGAGCTGCCTCACGGCGATGACGTTCGACGGCGACATCCTCTGGCGGATCGGCGAGCCCGACCCCGCGAACTACCACCTGACAAACGACGTTGGCTTCCAGATCCACGACATCGACGGCGATGGACGCTCCGAGGTCGTGTTCTGCAAGGACATGATGATCCACGTCGTTGACGGCGCCACGGGTCGCCTGAAGCTCCAAGCCCCAACGCCCGAGAGCCGGCCTCCCGCCGACAAGTTCCCGCGGATCCTCGGCGACTGCCTGTTCTTCTGCGACCTGCGCGGCACAGGCAGGCCGGGCGACATGATCATCAAGGACCGCTACTGGCATCTCTGGGCGCTCGACGACGAACTGCGCCCGCTTTGGGACGCCGCCTGCCGCACGGGTCACTACCCGCACGCGTTCGATGTCGACGGCGATGGCCGTGACGAACTCGCGATCGGGTACGCCTTGCTCGACCACGACGGCTCCGTTTTGTGGAACAACGAGGACGACATGCCCGACCATGCGGACGGGCTCGCCGTCGTGGACTTCCTGCAGGATGGGTCCGGGCCGAGGATTCTGTGCGCTGCCAGCGACGCCGGCCTGTTCTTCACGGACCTGACCGGCCGCGTCGTCAAGCACCACCATATCGGCCACGCCCAGAATCCCGCGACCGCGCGCTTCCGTCCAGACCTGCCCGGGCTTCAGACGGTGTGCATCAACTTCTGGGGCAACCAGGGCATCCTGCACTTCTACGATGCGCAAGGCGACATCTACCACCACTGCGAGCCAAACAACTTCGGCAGCATGTGCCTGCCCATCAACTGGCGCGGCGACGGTCAGGAGTTCTTCGTCCACTCCGCCAATGTGCAGTATGGCGGCATGTTCGACGGATGGGGACGCCCCGTCGTCATGTTCCCCGACGACGGTCACCCGGACATGTGCAACGCCGTCCTCGATATCACCGGTGACTGCCGGGACGAGGTGGTCGTGTGGGATCAGCACGAAATCTGGGTCTACACGCAGGATGGCGCCGCGCCGACCGATCGGTTGTACCGACCGCGGCGGAACCCGCTCTACAACTACTCGAACTACCAGGCGAGCGTGTCGCTCCCCGGATGGGACGACGCGGCGAGCTAGCGCGGACCAGCCTGCCTGCAGCGACACCACACAGGGCTGCAACCGAAGCGCGCGATCCGTCGTAGTCGTTTCTGGGGAGGTTGTCTCTCCGAGCGCCGCGACGTACTGTTTGCGCGTGGCGCGGGCCCGTGCGCGCCGCTCACACAGGAATCATCACGATGCTGACGAGGGACATGGTCTCCTCGGCGCCAGACGCGCCGGGAGTCTACTTCTTCCGGGATAAATCCGGCCGCCTGCTCTACATCGGCAAGGCGAAGTCCCTGCGCAAGCGCGTGCGACAGTACACGGCGGCCCAAACTAGCCTGACGCCCAAGGTACGGCGGATGGTGCGCCGTGTGGAACGCGTGGAGATGCGCGTCCTCGGCTCCGAACTCGAGGCGCTCATCACGGAGTGCCGGCTGATCAAGGAGCAGCAGCCACACTACAACGTGGCGCTGAAGCGGGCCCGCAAGTATCCCTTCCTGAAGATCCAACGAGCGGAACGGTTCCCGCGCGTCCTCCTGAGTTCGGACATCGAACTGGACGGCAGCGACTACTTCGGCCCTTTTCCCGGCTGGGGAGCCGCGCAGGAGACGCGAGAACTCGTCCATCAACTGTTCCCTGTCCGCACCTGTGAGATGGACATACGGCCGCGTGACACCTACCGGCCGTGCTTCAAGTACCACGTCGAACGCTGCGGCGCTCCTTGTGCAGCGCTGGTCGCCGATGTCGAGTACGACATCATGCTCGAACGGCTCTGTGACTTCCTCCTTGGCGAGCACAAGCCGATCGAGCGCGAGTTGATGGACAGCCGCCAGGACGCGTGCGGGAGGCTGGAGTTCGAGCGCGCGCGCCTCATACAAAATCGGCTGGAGGCGCTGCAGCGCTACTCGGCGCGCAATCGGTACCAGGTGAACGCCGTGCGGAACAACCATCTCGTCGTGGTCTGCCCTTCGGCCCAGGTCGGCAGCGCAGAGCTGTTCCTGGTGAAGGGCGGGGCATTCCGCGGGCAGGTGACAATGTCGACCGAACAGGCCGCGCGGACGCTGACGGCGACGCTTAGCGACCTCTTCATGTCCGAGGATGTGGCGGCCGACCTGACGGCTGCGGACGTCGACGCGATGAACGTCATGTCGCAGTGGCTGTACGCGAACCGCGATCGCCAGGAGGTGGTTCGCGTCGACGGGCTGAGCGAGCGAGCGTGCGCGGACGCCGCGGACGCCGTGCGTCACGTACTCCTCTCCACCACGTTGGCTCCACGCTCGGCCCAGGCGGCTGCGCATGTACGATAGGTGGCTCGTGCCGGCCGGGATGTTCCTCCTTCTGGCTGCAGCCGCCGCTGCCCTTGCCCGCGCCGACACGTCGCGTAGCGCAGCGTTGCGTTCGCTGCTCGGGATCGACGCTGGAGGGCCGGTGCTGCGTGGACGCGATCCTCGACGGTTCCGCCTCGTAGCGTTGGTGTGCGCCGCCGCGGCTCTCGCCGCCGCCTCGGTCGGGCCGCGCCGTTCGTCGTTCGCGGACGCCGCGCGGGCCGACCGCGACCTCCTCGTCGTTGTCGACACGTCGCTGAGCATGGCCGCCGAGGACGCGCAGCCATCGCGCCTTGGCGCCGCCAAGCAGACGATTCGCGCGCTGCTCCAACAGGCGGCGGGCGAGCGCGTTGGCGTCGTGGCGTTCGCCGGCAGCGCGATCGTGCAGTGCCCGCTTACGCGAGACTACTCAGCCGTGGCCATGCTAACGGACAGTCTGCAGCCGGGGATCATCCCGCAGCCGGGCTCCGCCTTGCGTGACGCGCTGTTCGAAGCCGGGAGGGCGTTCTCGTCCGAGCCGACGCGCGCGCGAGTGGTCGTGCTTATCACAGACGGCGAGGACCACTCGTCGGCTCCAGAAGGAGTGCTCGCACACCTGCGCAAGCACGACGCGGCGCTGGTCGCCGTATGCGTAGGGGCCACGGTCGGCGCGCCGATCCCCATACGGGACGACGAGGGACGCCTCCTTCGCTACAAGCGTGACCGCGCGGGTAGGCTGGTCTCGACGAAGGCCAACCCGGAGCTATTGGGCCGCCTCGCGGAACGCGCTGGGGGCCGCTTCTTCCACATACACGGCCGTGGCGCCTTCGGCGAAGTCCTCGACGCCGTGGCGCAGCTCGACGCGGGAGGCGGCGAGCCGGTAATCGTCGCCGGACCGACCGTGCTGGCCGCATGCGCGCTGATGGCGTTGCTTCTCGAAGCGTGGGCGTACGCGTTCCCTGCACGCCGAGGTCGCGTTCACGAAGAGATGAGCTAGGACGGTTCTATTCGCCGAAGAGCCGCTGGCGGTCCTCGTCGATGCGGCCCTCGTAATCGGACTCCAGCACGCGGGATGGCACGTACAGGTGCTCCATGTTCTGCCGGAGCTTGTGCGCCTCCTGAGCCGCCTGGACGAGGTTCGCAAGCTGCTCGGGGAACAGAGCCTGGAAGCCGTCAGACTTCGCGATGAGCGGGTTCGGGTGCGCCTCGAGCAGCAGGACACTCGCGCCGGCGAACACGCTTGCCACCGTCAGTGGGTGGACGAGATCGCGAATGCCGCACGCGTGCGACGCGTCAACGGCTACGGGGAGGCCCGTGAGCTGGTAGTGGAACGCCGCCACGGACCCCAGGTCCAGCGTGTTGCGGGTGTACTTGGTCGCGCTTCCGATCCCGCGTTCACACAGGACGATGTTCTCCTTCCCGCAGGTCATCATGCGCTCGACCCACAGGAGGTAGTCTTCACAGTCGACGGCGTTGCCGCGCTTGTGAATGACGGGCAGTTCGGATTCCCGCAGGGCGTTGAGGAGCACCGTGTTCCGGCTGTTCGGCTCGCCGATCTGCAGGCAGTCTACGCCGACGTCCTCGTAGAGTGGGATCGCGGCGTGGTCGAGGATCTCGACGGCGACCGGCATGTCGAACGCCCTGCCCGCCTTCACGACCGACTCGAGACCTTCGCGCAACGCGTCGTCTGACCCGGCGCCGATGCCTTCCCATCCGCTGTATGGGCTCGACCGGTATTTGTGGACGCCGCCTCGAAGGATGTGGGCTCCGGCGTCCTTCACCATCTCGGCGGATTCCATGATCTGCCGCTCGCTCTCAACAGAGCACGGGCCGGCGACGACCACGAGATCCCGCCCGATGGGCACCGAGCCGATACTGAACTCCACGTATAGGCGGTTCGTCGGGTCGCCCTTCTGCGCGGCGCGCTTGTACTTTCGCGAGATGGTGATGAGCCCCTCAACGCCGGACATCTTCTGAACGTCGGGCTGCGAGAGCTGCGACACGTCGCCGTAGACGCCGATGAGCGTGTGGTCTGTGCCGACCAGCTTGCCAGTGGTGTAGCTACGCCCCTGCAGCATGGTCTCAACCGCGGCGATTTCGTTGTCGGTTGCGGTACGACGCATCTTAACAATCATCGCCGGGCTTCTCCGATACGTGTCTGGTGTGCCACACGGCGGGGTGGATTCCTGATGATACTGTCAACGCCGCGTGACCGGCTATAGTAACGCATAGATCCGAGGCCGGCAAAGCCGCCTCCGCTGTGGTTCGCTGGCCTCCGTCTACTGATGCGCCGTGTTACCGCGCCGACACGAGAATCTCCTGCGGCTGGGCGATGGCCATCTTCTGCGGATTGTAGTACTCATAGGCCTTCGTCGGCCGTGTCTTCGCCCGGATCGGGTACTTGGCGCGCAGCCCGTAGCGCAGCCTCACCGGCTCCTGGGGCGCGACCTCATCGAAGTACAGGATCACCTGGCGCGGCGTGAGTTCGTACTTCTGGATCACCCCCGACGAGACCATCTTCTCGAAGTCCGACGCGATCACCGAGAACCCCGGAGGCAGCCCGAGATCGACGACCACCATCTTCGCGGGGGACGGGCCCCGGTTGACCAGGACGCACTCGACGGACACGACGTCGTCCTTCGCCATGCTCGTCCGATCGTACTCGACGGTCACGCCGATGCCGCGCGCCTCGCCGTCGGAGGCATCGCCGGTCACGATCGGCCCAACCGGCCACGGCACGTAGTAGCGGCCGACAACCTGGAACAGCGGTCTCCCCTGCCCCTTCACGTCGAACGTCACCGCATGCGGACCGGTGTCAACTGCTCCGATGTCTATGAGGCGCGTTACGTCACTGTCGTCGGGCGTGATAGTTACGGTCTCGACGGGGACGCCGTCCAGGCGCACGGTTATCTTCGCGTCCACGGCGGCGGTCGCTGCCGTTCCCGCGAGCAGCGCCTTGAGCGCGAGTATGGTCGCCTGCGTGGTGTGCCACGTGCCGCGGGCGTCCCTTGTCTCGACGAGATGGTTGAGCGCGCGATCCAACAGAGCGGAGTGTTGGTCGCTCTGCGCCAGCGCCAGCGCGGCCATCGCCGTGGTCTCGAGCGTCGAGCCGACGCCGCGCGCATGCGTGATGGTTGGGATCTCACCGCGCCAGTGCGCGCTGTCACCTTCGACCACGGCGAGGCCGACGAGCCGTTCGAACACGCCGCGTGTAACGGTATCCTTCGGCGCGGCAACGGCAAGAGCGTTGGCGAGTATCGCGAGCGTGTACGGATCCTCTGCCGACTGCCAATGGCCGCGGATGAAATCTACCGCGGACGCGAGCGCGTCCGGGCTAAGGCCGCTTGCCGCGAGAGCCCAGAGCACGTATGCCGTCGGGAGTAGTTCGTTGTCCTGGATGCGCCCCCAACTCTCCTGGTGCAGGAACGCCGGGTCGGGCAGCCATGACCCCGCTGGCGTCTGCCGTCGTAGCAGGAACTGCTGCGTGCGTGCGATGACGGCGGGGTCCACCTCATGAACAGACGCCATGTCGTGGAACTCCAGCAGGCCGTAGGCCGTGAGCACTGTGTTCGCGGGGGCGTTGCCGAACCACTCGTAGCCGCCGCCATCGACCTCGAAGGAAAGCAGCCGCTGGTACCCCAACCCGATGTACTGCTGCGCCTTCATGTGCACTTCGGGGGTGTTCTGGCCGGTCTCGCGCATGTACTGGAGCGCAAGGATGTTCGGGTAGGTGGCCGAAGAGGTCTGCTCGAAGCAGCCTGAGGGCATCTGTAGGATCGCGTCCAGCCCTTCGACGATCTGGCTGAACACGCCCGGGTGCAGCTTCACGAACAGCCGTGTGGAACCGGGTAGGGCACCGACGGGGATGCGCACCGAGGGCGTCTCGTCGGCCGTCACGCGACCACTGACGGTCGTCTCGATGCGTCGCCCGTCCGGGACGACCTCAATCGGCCGTCGGACTGCGTCCGCCATCTCGGAGCCAAACGCGCGCACCGTCAGCAGTCCGCGACCGGGCTCGACCGCCTTGATACGGAAGTACCGCGCGGTGACCTCGCCCTCGGCCAGATCCGCGTTGATTTCCCGGGGGCCGGACAGCTCGAACCAGTCGGCCTGCTCGATATCGAGCCGAACCGTCTGCGGCCCGTCCAGGTAGTTGTACAGGGCGACCGGCACACTCACTTCATCGCCAACGGTCAGCGAGACGGGTAGGTCGAGATCGATGAAGAAATCCTGGAAGACCCGGATGCCCGCGGTGACGCTTCCCAGACGCCCGTCCATCGCCGAGGCCATCGAGGTCATGCGCCAAGTCGTGATGGAGTCGGCAAGGGGGAACGACAGGGACGCGTCGCCGGCTTCATCGGTGATGATGGACGGAGCGGCGAGTAGCGTCTCGGGGAAGAACTCGCGGACGCGCGTCGGCGCGATGTCCGCTACCCCTCCCGCGGCCGGGCCGGCGATGCGGCCCTCCGCAGGGATGCCACTCATGACTGCCGCAAGCCCCTCGGCCTTTGCCATGGAATCCAACAGGACGCCTGCGCCTTCCATGTCGACCGTTGCGTTCCTGGCTCGGAACAGGCGCACGACGCCGTTCTCGCGGCCGGCTCCCCAGCGGAGGCCGAACCCGCGCGCGCCCCAGTCCTCTGTGGCCGCGCGGAGAAGGTCGTTCAGGTCCACGTCATCGTCAGTGGACAACACGCCATCAGGGCCCGCGCTCAGCACGCGACCGTCCGCGTATACGGCGGAACCGCCCCAGGGATCGAGAAGATCCCCGTCCTGCAGGAATCCTCCCGGCGTGAGTTCATTGACGAGGTCCAGACCGCGCCAAGGGCCTGACTGGTGCGCATCGAGGTACTTCCCCACACCCCCGGCGATGCGCTCCGCAAGTGGCGCGCACTGCTCTCGCATCCGGTGGCGGATGGCTTCATCCCTGGTCTCACGCGTGCGTGCGCTGATCGAGTAGGCGCGGGCCACGGGTTCGGCCGCGGCGAACAGCACGCGCGCAGCCTGCTCCCGAGCCGCCGAGATAGGCGCCTCGGGAGTCGTCTGCGGCGCGACGACCGTGTCGGAATGCAACCCGTGCACCTCAATCCTGGGCCGCATCAGTTCCTCCTCGAGGAGGAAAAACACGCGCTCCAGCCCAGGTTGCATCTCCTGGCGGGCGAACACGCTCTCGTCGACAACGTGGATGCCGAGGGCGGCCATGACCGGGTGGCCAGAGCGGTCGCTCACGTGGAAGCGCACTTCCGCGTCCTCGCCGGGTCGGTACACGTCGGCGGACGGCTTTACGTCGATCGTCAGGTCATCGCTGGGAGAAACGTGGACGAGCCGCGTGTCTCGTCGGATGTCGCTGTCCAACCCAGGTTGGTACGCGTGGAGTTCGAGCGTGCCCACGTCCTCAGCCTCAATCGAGAACGACATGCGGGCCTCGTGGCGCGCGACCTCAGCCGACGTGGCGCGCACTGTCTGGCCGGCGCGGATGACGTCCATGTACACCCACCCGCGTTCCCGCGAAGAATACACGACGACGTCGATCGTGTCGCCCACGCGGGCGAGCGACGCGCTGGGCCGCAGCAGGAGCCCGGTGTCGGAAGCGTCGAGTGCGATTTCGCGTTCGAGCTTGTCGCCGCTGGCCGTCCGTACAGACACCGTCGCCGTCGTATCGCCGGCCGACGGGCGGAACCTCAGCGTTACGACGCCCATCGCGTCCGACGCGGCCTCGCGCGTCTCGCCGCCGAGCGTGACCTTCACGGCTGCCCGCAGGGGGTCGCCCTTGGGCGTTGTCACGACGGCGTACAGCTCGTTCACGACATCGGGGACGAGTTCGCCCGTCTCTGGCACGAGCACGACTTGTACGGGCACGCGCGCGACCGGGCGCGATGTGGTCACGGTCTCGGCGTGCTCCGCGCCGTCGGTAACGGTGACCTCGAACTGCACGAAGCTGTCCCCGGCGTCGAGGGGCAAGCCTGCGAAGTACGTCGGGAGGTCCAACTCGAAAGCGTAGGCCCCGGCCTGGTCGGTGCGTCCCGTGATCCGGGAGAAGCGATCCCACCCGACATCGAACTTCGAGGCGACTATCTCCACGGAGCCTCCTGCCACCGGCTTACCGAACAGGTAGTCCGCATGGATGACGCCCGTGACCACGTCTCCCGGCCGATAGTCCGACCGATCGAACTCCGCCGTCACGCGGAACTTCGGCAGGACGTAACGCTCCACGCGGACCGCCTTCTCCTGCGTCCACTCGCCATCGACGACGCGCACCGTGTAGGTGCCGAGATTCACCGCGTCGGCGATGTCGAACTGGGCGAAGGCGACACCGAACGCGTTGCGGTCGGCGGGACGCTTGAAGACCTTGTTGCCCTTGGCGTCCTCAACCTCGAACGTGATGCGGTCGCCACCGATAGCAGCGAGATCCCCGGCGCGTAGGGTCAACGAGCGCATGTGGACGCGCTGGCCCGGCTGGTAGATCGGCTTGTCAGTGGTGAGAAGCGTCTTGCGTTGGGACGTGACGCGGATGTCGTGGCGCGCGGAATCCTCGCCGAGCGGTGACGCGACGTCCACGACGATGCTGGCCGCGCCTTCCGTGTCCGATGGCAGGCGGAACCGGATGTCGGCCGACCCAGCCACGTCAGACTGGACCCGCGCCTCTGCCAAGGTGTCGTCGCCCGTTACGACGCTCGCGTGGATCGCCGCGCCCCCGATCGGCTCGCCCGTCGTGCCGTTCCGGACGATCACGCGGATGCCGGCGGGACTACCTGCCGCCCACACGTTCTGCCCGAGGATCTCCGTGTCCACGCTGCCCATGACATCGGACAGTCGCTGTACACGCGATAGTCGTGGCGACCCGGGCCATCGGACGTTCACCCAGTACGCCGCGGGGTCGAAGGGCGGTTCCGCAATGTCCACCACGTAGGCCGCCGCGCCGCCTTGCGCGTGTGCCGCGCGGCGCACCGACCCACTCGCGTCTGTGACCGTCACCGCCGGTGCCTCTTCCCGTTCCAAGTCCGCCAGGGTCAGGTCGATGAGCAGTACCGACCCTTCGCGTCGCGCGGCAATCGCGATTGGGTCCTCCGCAAGTCTGCGGGCGTACGGAGAGCGCAGTGCGCCCGCGAGCGACATCGCCGCCGCGAGGCGCACGCGATGCTCCTCGACGGGCGCGCCGGCCCGGGGTCGGACAGAGCGTGGGGCTACTACGCGCACCTCACCGTCTGCTCGGACCGCGTCCACGCTCCCCGTGTCCACAAGGGCGGCGCGAAAACGCTCTGGCAGACGATCCTCCTCTCGGGCAAGCGCGGCCTGGGAGGCCTCGATGACGGGCGTCCGCGGGGCGGCCCACTGTAGCCAGTCGCGGAACGCCTGGGCGGCCTCGTCGCTCTCCGGCGAGATGACGACGAACCCGCCGCCGCGTATGTAGCCGTCGAGCCATCCTGGAGACTGCCCGGCGGCCGGGGGATCGGCAAGCAGCAGGACGGGCGCCGCGCGGGGCGACAGCGTCTCCGGCGCTTCCGTACGCGTTACGGTCGTCGCGAGCCGCGTGTAAGCCTCGATGCGGCGTGCAACCGTCATCGCCAAGCCGTCGTCGCCTAGTGCGGCCAGCGGCAGGTGTCCTCCGACCGTGGCTCCAGTGTCGTATAGCAGGAGCGACAGAGGCGGGGGCTCCGGTTCGTCCGCCCCCCAGGCCTGCGGGTCGACGGCCAGCAGGCAGGCGAGAACGGCGACGATCAGCGCGAGCACGCACAGCGGGCTATTCGGGCGCATCGGCGGCCCCTTTCACGGGTGTTGTGATCTGTGCCGCCTTCCGTGCATCCGCCGTGTTCACAACGACGGCGTAAAGCCGCGTCGAGCCAACGAGGGGCTGGGCGATCCTGAACCGCGCCATCGGCGTCCCGACCTCGCGGGGATCGACACTGCTGTCGTCCGAATCCGCGAGCCGGAAGTACCGCTCCCGGCGCTCGGCCGCCAGTAGGTCTCCCTCGGGTCGGTACTCGCTCGCGACCGACCACCGGCCATCCTCTCCGCGCCCAACAGTCACGGCGTATTCCGCGCCGCCTCGCGCGAACTCCAACGCCGCCGGAGCCTCCAGTCCCACGGAACGGATAGGCGCATCGTCCACGACGATCTGGAGCGTGTACGGCAGGAGTTTCTCCTCTGCGACGGGTGCGGCGGTCACGACGACACCCCCGACGCCAGGGCGCGACCCGCCCCGGCGCTCGCCGCCCACCGGCTCCGGCTGCCGCGCACGTTCCTGCGCGCGCGAGTCGGCCGCCGCGAGGTCGGGCGTCGAGGTCGGTGGCGGGGCCGGGGCCGCGTGCAACGACTCCACCACGACCGTCGTGGCGGGTTCGGGCGCGCCGGCCGTTGCCTCGTCGGCTTGCACGGAAGGCTCTGCTCCCCGCGTGGGCTCGGCCCTGGACGACATGGATGCTCCAGGCATCAGCACGCCGGATCCTGAGGCGGTTTGGGACGCGACGTCCGCCGGGCCAGCAACGCGCCATATCACCACAGCTAACGCGACCAACGCGAGACCTGACACCGACGCCCACGCCAAGCGCGTTCTCGGCCGAGCTCGGCCGGCCGCGGGCGCGGACGCCTCAATGCGTCGCGTCACCTCTGCGAGGTACGCCGCGTCCGACACTTCGTCGGATGGCGCGCCGTGGGACCGCACGGCTTCGCGTAGACGCGCGTACGTCGCCAGCCTACCGATGGCATCCGGGTCGGCCGAGGCCGCCTCGTCTATGTCCCGCGCCTGTCTGCCGCGCAACTCGCCATCGAAGTAATCCGACAGCGCCTGCTCGCGCGACGGTGCGCGCCTCCAAGGCCACTTCACGTCTGGGAGCCCTTCCTATCACAGCACAACGACTTGTGGTGGCGGGCGTTGGCCCTTTCTGTCGTCACCGTCATTCGGCCGCCTCCAGGAGGTCCGCGAGGCGGTCACGAAGCTGCTCGCGCGCCCGGAACAGCAGCCAGCGCACCGTGCCGACTTTCTCGTCGAGCAGCGAGGCGATCTCGGCGTGCGGCATATCGTCCTGCTCGTGCAGGACGAACGCCATACGCTGACGGTATGGGAGTAGAGAGAGTTCGGCGGCTAGACGGACGCTGAGATCGCCCAGTTCCGCGGCGCGATCCGGCGTCAAGCTGTCGGCGGGAAGCGCGGCAATGGAGTCGACCGGCTCACGGACGCCACGTCGGTTGCGGGCTCGGAGCACGTCGCGGGCGCGGTTGGCCACGATTCGCAACAGCCAGCGGTCGAAGCGGGTGCCGTCCTTGTACGAGCCGAGCGACGCGTACGCCTTCGCGAACGCATCCTGCGAGATGTCGCGGGCGTCTTCGACGTTCCCAACAAACCGGTAGGCCAGTCCCGTGGCGCGATGTCGGTAGCGCAGGGCCAACACCCCGAAGGCGTCGATGTCACCTTCTCGCGTGCGGCGTATGAGGGTATTATCGTCTGGGTCGGCGGGACTCATGTCAGGTCGCTTTCGGCTCGTCGCCGATGCGGCGTATGCCCGGCTGCCTGGCGGAAATGGACTGACGGAAAGGGCGCCCTGTGAACGTGTTGATCACCGGCGGGTTCGGATGCATTGGGTCCTACGTCATCCGAGACCTGTTGCGCGCCGGCGAGACAGCTGTCGTGTACGATCTCGTCGAGGATCATACGATACCACGGATGGTGATGACGCCCCAGGAGATTGACCAGATCAGGTTCGTGCAGGGGGACATCACCGACCTGCCGTCGATCATGCGGGCCGTGAAGACCGAGAAGATTGACCGGATCGTCCACCTGGCGTCATGGCAGGTTCCCGCCTGCCAGGCCAACCCGGCGATGGCGCTACGCGTCGTGTGCGAAGGCACGGTGAACATCTTCGAGGCGCAACGCGTCTTCGAGCTGCCACGGCTCGTGTGGGCAAGCAGCGTTGCAGTGTTTGGCTCACCCGCGGACTATGGGGGCGAACGGGTCACGAACGACGACCCGCACTACCCGAAGTTCATCTACGGCGCGTGCAAATCGCTGTGTGAGCGATATGCCGACCACTACTTCGGCGAGTACGGGTGCGACAGCATCGGCCTCCGGTTCACCTCCGTGTACGGCGTTGGCCGCACGCGGGGCATGAGTTCCTTCACGACGAAGATGATCGAGGCGGCTGCCTACGGCGAGGCGTACACCGTCCCGTTCGGCGACGACATCGTCGACTGGCAGTTCGTCGAGGATGTCTCCACAGTCGTCACGAGCGCGCTGGCGGCCGAGACGACGCGCACGCGGACATTCACCGTCAAGGGTGACTACCGATCGGTGCAGGATGGCGTCGACGCCGTGCGCGCGCTGGTCCCCGGCGCGGATCTCGCCGTCGAGGGCGGGGTCTTCGGTATCCAGTGGGACTACGACGCTTCCGCCCTGAAGGATGAACTCGGCTTCTCGCCGGCTTACGGTATGGAAGCGGGGATTCAGCACACCCTCGACAGGTTTGCCGAGCTGCGACCCCTGCTGCGACCGTAGCCGGCACACAGGGCGTGAAAGGCGGCGGGCGGACGGCTCCGCCTATTTGTCAACGCCGAGACGGGGTCGCTATACTTTCCCGAGTGTATGGCGTGCGCGCCGGACTCGGCAACCGTCGACGTCGCCACCAAGCCCACAGCGCCACACGCGGTGTCGACAATCTGTGACCGCCATGTGCCGCGGAGACCTGCGTGAACAAGAACGCGCGTAATCTTACGCTCTGGTTCGTACTGCTCATCATTCTTGCGTTCGCCGCCTACTTCCAGTTCACGAACATGGGCTCTCGCGCGGCAGAGGATTCGCTTACCTTCAGCGACTTCCTAACCGTTGTCGAGACGAGCCCGAATTCGATCGAGAGCGTAGAGATCGGTCATGAGGTCATCAAGGTCCAGTTCGTCGCCGACGAGCGTGTGGAAGAGATTAGCTGGCTTCCTTCGGAGGCCGTGAGGCTTGAGGAGCGCCTGGAGGCGCAGGACGTCGATTGGGGCTACAAGGCGGCGCGGAAGTACCAGTGGCTCACGATGTTGGCGGGAAGCGTCCTGCCGCTGCTCTTCTTCATCGGGCTTATATTCTTTATGTCGCGCCAGATGCAGGGCACGGGCAACCGGGCCATGTCGTTTGGCAAAAGCCGCGCGAAAGTCTACTCGACGACTACCCCGAAGGTGACCTTCCGCGATGTCGCCGGGTGCGAAGAGGCGAAGGACGCTCTACAGGAAGTCATCGAGTTCCTGCAGGAACCGAAGAAATTCCAGCGCCTGGGCGGGCGCATCCCGAAGGGCGTGATGCTCGTAGGGCCTCCAGGCACCGGTAAGACGCTGCTTGCGCGCGCGGTAGCCGGAGAGGCCGGCGTGCCGTTCTTCAGCATCAGCGGGTCGGACTTCGTCGAGATGTTCGTCGGCGTCGGGGCGGCGCGCGTGCGCGACCTGTTCGAGCAGGGCAAGAAGAACGCGCCGTGCATCGTGTTCATCGATGAGTTGGACGCCGTCGGTCGCCACCGTGGCGCTGGTATCGGCGGCGGCCACGACGAACGCGAGCAGACCCTCAACCAACTCCTTGTGGACATGGACGGGTTCGACACCTCCGGCGGCGTCATCGTCGTGGCCGCGACGAACCGCCCGGACGTGCTCGATCCAGCGCTGCTTCGCGCCGGTAGGTTCGACCGCCAGGTGATGGTGGATCTCCCAGACGTGCGAGGCCGCGAGGCGATACTGGAAGTCCACGCCCGTGACAAACCGCTCGCGGAGGAGGCCAACCTCGAACGGCTGGCCCGCGGGACGCCAGGGTTCTCCGGTGCCGACCTAGAGAACATCATCAACGAAGCGGCCCTTCTCGCGGCCAAGTCCGGCCTCGAGAAGATCCCAATGCAGTGCTTCGAGGACGCCAAGGATCGCGTCATGATGGGCCCGGAGCGGCGCAGCCTCGTTATTAGCGATAGGGAACGGCGCAACACGGCGTACCACGAAGCCGGGCACGCGCTCGTGGCCCATTACCATCCAGACATGGACCCCAATTACAAAGTGTCCATCATCCCCCGCGGAAGGGCGCTAGGCGTTACCGTCAGCCTGCCGCTGGAGGACCGACACAACCACACCCGCGATCAGCTCATGGCCCGCATAAGTCACGCGCTCGGCGGCCGCATCGCCGAGGAGTTGATATTCGGAGAGCAGACCACCGGCGCCACGAACGACTTCGTGCAAGCTACTGAGATGGCGCGCAAGATGGTGTGTGAATTCGGCATGAGCGAGAAGATGGGCCCGCTGGCCTTCGGGCGGGGGAACGAGCAGATATTCCTGGGCCGCGAGATCTCCAGGCACAAAGACTTCTCGGAGCAGACCGCGATCATGATCGATGAGGAGGTCCGCAAGGTGGTAGAGACTGCCTGGGCCTGCGCGAGCGACATCATCCGCGGCCACTCGGATCAGCTGAACCTCCTCGCCGAAGGGCTCCTCGACAAGGAAACGCTCGATACGGACGACATTGAGGGTGTCCTTGGCCCCCGACCCCACGCGCTGAACGACTCGGACGACCGGGACGGCGACGCGGACGCAGCTCCGCAGGTCGAGGCGTGATCAGGCGCGCCTCGTGACATCGCCCTCGCGCGCGCTGCTCTGCCGGGCCAGATACCTTGACTACACCCGCCGCACTCTCATCATGGGCGTGCTGAACGTCACGCCGGATTCCTTCTCGGACGGCGGAACCTTCTACGAACCCGCGACGGCGACCGCCGCAGGCATACGACTGCTGGCCGAAGGCGCGGACATCCTCGACATCGGTGGCGAGTCCACGCGGCCGGGCGCCGACCCCGTCGAGGAGCGCGAGGAGATACGGCGCGTCGTGCCCGTGATCGCAACGCTCGCGGACACAACCGACGCGGTCATCTCCGTCGACACGTACAAGCCCGCGGTCGCGGAAGCCGCCCTCGCGGCGGGCGCGCACATGGTCAACGACATCACTGGGCTCGCCGACGACGACATGGCGGATGTCGTGGCGCGTCACGACGCCGCGGTCACGATAATGCACATGCAGGGATCGCCCCGCACCATGCAGGCCGACCCTACGTACGACGATGTCGTTGCCGAGGTCGCCGCGTTCTTGCGAGAACGCGTGGCGTTCGCGCGCGACAGTGGCATCGACGCGAGGTCGATCATGGTGGATCCCGGCATCGGGTTCGGGAAGACGGCCTTGGGGCATAACCTGGAGATACTCCGTCGGGTTGACGAGTTCGCCGGACTCGGGGCTCCGCTGTTGGTCGGCCCCTCGCGCAAGTCGTTCATCGGCGCCATCCTGGACAACGCTCCCGCCACAGATCGCCTTGACGGCACGGCCGCCGCCGTCGCGATCGCGATCACCGGTGGGGCCAACGCGGTGCGGGTCCACGACGTCCGCGAGATGTCCCGCGTGGCCCGCGTGGCGGACGCCATCCGATACGCTTGAACTGGTCGGACGCCGCGCTTCATACTGTCATCGAAGGTGGGAGTCATGTCGTTCACGGACATAGCTACCGGTGTCGACATCATCGAAGTGCCGCGGGTTCGCGCAGCGCTGGAGCGGTGGGGTGACCGGTTCGAGCGACGGGTCTTCACGGAGGCCGAGCGGGCGTACTGTGGTCGACGCCCGAAGCCGTACCAGAGCTACGCTGCGCGATTCGCGGCTAAAGAGGCCGCGATGAAGGCCCTAGGCACAGGGTGGCGCGGCCTGGACTGGAAGGACATCGAGGTGTCCCGCGAGCCTAGCGGCCGCCCCGGCATCGTTTTCCACGGGCGCGCGAGCGAGATATACGCGCGTCTGGGAGGCGAGGTCGTCCGGGTCAGCCTATCTCACACGGAAGAGCACGCCGTTGCGCACGTCGTACTTCTGCTCCGCTAGCCTGGTTCTGCTCGCGGCTTACATCCTGCCGTCAACCGCGTTCGCGCTGCCACCAGGACTGCTTTACCTGTCCGAGGCGTACGGCCCGGTCGCGAGGGGTTTCGGCTCCGTTGCCGCCACGCCCGACCCGGGACACACGGGCGCCGGAGCCAACCCAGCAGGCGGCGCGACTGCGACTGCGTCCGGCTGGTACGCCACTACGCTCCGGGTGCCCGCTGCGCGCGTCGACGTGGTAACGCCTGATGCCGCGGGCGTCGCCAACGTGGGGGCCACACTAAGAAGAGATGGGTACGGGTTGGCCGTCCTGCGCCGGCCGATGCGTCTCGGGACACGGACGTTGCTCACGGCCGAGACCGCGTACCGGGCGGCCGGCAGATTCCGGCGCGTCGACGAGGACGGCACGTCGGTGCACGCATTCCCGGACACCGACGTGGCCGTGGGCGCGACGCTATCCCGTCGAGTGTCCTCACAGCTCTCGATCGGCGGCGGCGCGAGGTGGCTTCGCTCGAAGTACTCGGACGAAGCGAACGTCGGGCAGAGCGGTCGCGGCTGGGCGTTCGACGCCGGGTTCGTGCTCCGCCCGGCCGACGGGTGGCGCATCGGCTTGACGGCTCGGAACTTGAGCAACGGCGTGTCTTACCCGGACCTCCAGCTCCCGCGTGACCCTCGGCACGAGGTCGTCGTGGGCGTCGCGCGGTCCGTGGCCCTGTCGGATTCCGCAGACCTCACTCTTGCGGCGGACGCGCGTATGCCGTCCGCGAGAGGCACGCAGGGCTCGGCCGGCGCCGCGATCACGAGCGGCGCCCGCTTCGGCGTGTCCGTCGGATACCTACGCCGCGTCGAGCGCCTGACGTCGTCGGCCGCCGGATCCGACGACGTCGTCCTCAGCGATACACGCCTGTGGCGCGCGATGGGCCCAACCGCCGGTGGCTGGCTCCGTCTCGGGGGTGTCGAGATCAGCGCAGCCGTCAGCCCCGCCTACCTTCCCACGGTTCTCGCGAACGAGACGCACGCGGTCCACGAGGGCGATTGGCAGTGGTCCGTCGGCGTGAGTCCCGCGCGCTAGGCCTCCAACTCCAGTTCGCCTCGATTTGCCGCAGAATTGGCCGTATAGTTTCGCCGGTTTGCGGCCGATTACCGGTTCAGGGAGCGTCGCATGCGCGGCTGCACTGGAGGCGAGCTTTGAGCAAGCACTACACCAAGAACCACGAATGGATCGTTCTGGAGAGCGACGACGTCGCGGTGGTGGGGATTACCGAACGACTCGTGCTCGAGAACGGCCGCATCGCGTACATCGAACTCCCAGATGTCGGCGCCGAATACGAGCACGACGAGCCCATCGCGGTGCTCGAGACAAACGCGGGCGTCGAGCTGATGTATCGAAGTCCAGCGACCGGCGAGGTGCTCGAGGTCAACACGGACCTCGAGGACGAGGAGACGCTGATCAACAGTTCACCTGAGACCGACGGGTGGCTGTTCCGCATCCGCGTGGAGTTCCCGACAGAACTCGAATCGCTGATGGATGAGGGTGAGTACGAATTCTACGAGGACGACGAGGACGACGACGATCCCGAGGACGACGACGAAGAGTATTAGGCGAGGGGGCCATCGGATTGGCGCGCCGTTCGTAGTCGCCATCTGCTGGGGCGTGCTCAGCGCGCCTGGGCTCGACGCGGCCGAGACGCCACCCGTTATTTCGCAGATCACCGTGACCGGCGCGTCGGCTCTCACAATCGCCGACGCGCGCGGTGCGACCGGCCTCGCCGAGGGCGACACGTACACGACCGACCAGGCCGACGTCGCGATGCGCCTCCTGCTGAAGGCCCACGCCGACCGCGGCCACCATTTCGCCAACGCCAAGCTAGCCACTGAACCCCGCCTGCAAGACGCCGTCGGCGTCCTCATCGACATCCGTGAGGGCGCGCCAGCAACCGTCTCGCGCGTGCAACTCACCGGTATCTCGCTGCTCGGAGAAAGGCAGGCGCGCTCGCTCCTCGGCGCCGAAGAGTCGGGCCCGTACGACGCTGACCGATGGGCGGCTGGGATCAACCGTCTGTCCGACGCATACGCGCAGTCCGGCCATCCACTCGCGCGCATCACGCTTCGCCTCGCCGCCGCGGACGAGGAAGAAGGGGACCTCGCGCTGTTGGTCGACGTGCACGAGGGACCTGAGATCGCCTTCGAAGCCGTCACCTTCGAAGGCATGCGGAAGACGCGCCCAGGTCTACTGGCGAACATGACCCGCATCCGGTCAGGCGACAGATATGACAGCCGCCGCGTGGCGGATGCGCGACGGCGACTGATGAACAGTGGACTGTTCGCAAGTGTCCACCCCGTGGATATACTCCGCGGCTCCGACGCCGGTCACGTCGTCTACCGCGCACGGGTCACCGAAGCCCGGACGGCCCGCTTCCTCGGGGTGCTAGGCTATGCCCCGCCGGCCGTGGCTGGAGAGCCGGCCCAGATCACGGGGCTCGTCGAGGGCGTGGAGACGAACATCCTTGGCACGGGGCGGCAGGCCCGCGTTCGCTGGGAATCGGGGGAGAACCGGACGAACCGCTTCGCGTACCGAGAGCCGTTCCTGTTCGGGCGGCGCGTGGCGTTGGACGTGGAGTGGGACGCGGAGCGGTACCAGGGCTCGCGCACGCGCGCGGCGCGTAGTAGTCTGGACTGGGAGCTTGCGTCGACCGTAACCGTGTCGGTCGGCGGGCAGGCGGTCTCCGCGGACGACACTTCCGGCCGCGGGGCGTTGGCGTCGGTGGAGTTCGACACGCGTGACTTCCGGCCGAACCCTCTGCGCGGTGTGCTCCTGCGGGCCGAGGCTGACGCCGTCACGGGCGGCATCAGCTTCTCGCGGTTCGAGACCGACGCCCGCGCGTTCGCGTCGGTGGCGGGGGCGCATGTCCTGGCGGCGCGCGCGACGGTGGCGCGGGTGACCGGGTCGGACATCCCGCTCACGGAGTGGCTGTTCATGGGTGGCGCGGACACGCTTCGTGGCTATGAGGAGCGGCAGTTCCGGGGCACGCGCAGTATCACGGGCTCGGTCGAATACCGGATCGTCACGGGACGCCTGTCGCACGTCTTCGCATTTGTCGACGTGGGCCGCGTGTCGGATGCCGACGCCGCCGTAGCTCCGAAGCTCGGTTACGGCATCGGCGCAAACCTCGAGTCGCGCGGCGGCCTCGTCCGCTTCCAATACGGCATCGAGCCGTCCGCATCGCCGCTCGACGGCAAGGTCCACCTGAGTCTGGGAACCACGCTCTAGCATGATCCCCGTGCTGACCGCCTCACAGATGCGCGAAGTCGATCGGCATGCCATCGAGGACGTCGGCATCCCTGGCCGCGTGCTCATGGAACACGCCGGCAGGGCGCTAGCCGAGCACGCACGGCGGATGTGTCCCGGCGCGACGCCGATCG
Organism: Candidatus Poribacteria bacterium; assembly: GCA_018644665.1. Lineage (GTDB taxonomy): Bacteria > Poribacteria > WGA-4E. The sequence continues at coordinate 19,976 of JABGQA010000113.1, read as the reverse complement.
CCGTGCTGTGCGGGCCGGGCAACAACGGCGGCGACGGCTTCGTCGCCGCGCGCTTCCTCGCTCACTGGGGCGCGCCTACGCGCGTATTCGTCGCGTGCGATCCCGACCGGATTCGTGGCCATGCTGCCGAAGCACACGATTCGGCCGTCCGGGCCGGCGTGTCTATCGAGACGCTGGCAGACGGTGCAGATCTCACCGCGCGTCTGTCGGCACACGGCCTCCTTGTCGACTGCCTTCTCGGAACTGGATCCGGTGGCACCCCGCGACAACCGATGGCGTCCGTCGTAGACGCGATGAATCGCAGAGGGGCCGACATCCTGTCGTGCGACCTGCCTACTGGCGTCGACGCGGACACGGGCGCCGTTCCCGGCGTCGCGATCCGCGCCACACGCACATTGGCGATCGGCTATCCCAAGGTCGGCCTGCTGCTGCACCCGGGCGCCGGTCAGGCTGGGGAGTTGCACACAGCGGACATCGGGTTCCCGCGTGGACACGCGCCGTCGCTCCCGCCAGAAGCGTTCCTTGTCGAGGCGGCCGACGCCGCGTCCCGCGTGCCTAGCCGGGCCGCGGACGGTCACAAAGGCACATTCGGGCGAGTCCTTGTCGTTGCCGGCTGCGTGGGAGTGACCGGCGCCGCAGGCCTCGCGGCCGAGGCCGTTCTCCGCGCGGGCGCCGGGCTGGTGACGGTCGCGACCGCTGCATCGGCCCAGCCCACGGTAGCCGCCGCCGTGCCCGAGGCGACGACGACGGGGCTGTCCGAAGCTCCCGGCGGGACCGTGTCGGCGCAAGCCGAGGGATCCGTCCGCGGAATCGCTGGTGGCTGTCAGGCCATCGCGATTGGGCCAGGGTTGGGTCAGTCCGATGGGGCGACACAGCTAGTGCGCGGGTTGCTCGACGATCCTGGCAGCCTTCCACCGGGAATAGTCGTTGACGCGGACGCGTTGAACGTCGTGTCGCCATTGCGGCACACCGGCGTGCGCTTCCCGCCGGGGAGTGTCCTCACTCCGCACCCTGGAGAGATGGCGCGCCTGTTGGGGTCCACAGTTGCCGACGTGCAGCAACGCCGAATCGGGGCCGCGCGGGATCTCGCCATGGACCAGGCGGTGACCGTCGTGCTCAAGGGGGCTCCGACCGTGATCGCGGCGCCGGACGGTACCGTGTATCTGAACCCGACCGGCAACCCTGGCATGGCGACGGGGGGCTCTGGCGACGTGCTAACGGGTGTGTTGGCTGGACTCCTGGCTCAGGGCGTCAGGCCGACGGACGCGGCGATACTGGGCGTGTACACTCATGGACTAGCGGGCGACCTTGCCGCGGCTGAACTTGGACGAGCGATGCTCGCAGGCGACATCCTGCGGGCGATACCACATGCGCTCACACAGCTAGAGCGCGCGTAGGAGGATGGGGCAGTATGGCGACGAGAATCGGCGTGATCGGCGGGAGCGGCTTCTACGACATCGACGGTCTCACCAATGCCGAGGAGCGCCACATCGACACGCCGTTCGGCGCGCCGAGCGATGCCATCGTCGTCGGCACGCTTGCCGGCCGCGAAGTGGCGTTCCTGGCGCGCCACGGCCGGGGTCACCACACGTCGCCGACGTTCCTCAACGTGCGCGCGAACATCTACGCGCTCAAGACCCTCGGTGTGGAAGCGGTCCTGTCGTTTAGCGCCGTGGGGAGCCTGCGGGAGCACATCGAACCGACGTCGTTCGTCGTGCCGGCCCAGATCTTCGACCACACGAAGGGCCGAGCGTCGAGTTTCTTCGGTGAAGGGCTCGTCGCGCACGTCAGTTTCGCGGAGCCGTTCTGCCCGGCGCTCCGGCCGGTATTGCTCGACGTGGCCGCCGACGACGCCGCGACGGTTCACGAAGGCGGCACATACATCTGCATGGAAGGCCCGCAGTTCTCGACGAAGGCCGAGTCGGAGCTGTACCGAACCTGGGGCATGGACATCATAGGCATGACCGCGGCCACAGAGGCGAAGCTCGCGCGCGAGGCGGAGATGTGCTACGTCACGCTCGCCGCCGTTACGGACTTCGACTGCTGGCACCCCGCGCATGACGACGTCACGACGGAGATGATCCTCGCGAACCTCAGCCTGAACGTCGCAGCCGGGCAGCGCCTGATCGTAGATACCCTCCAACGATTCCCCGACCAGCGCGACTGTGGTTGCCGTTCAGCACTTGGCGCCGCGCTCGCGACACGGCCCGATGTCATTCCCGCAGCCGTTAAGGACCGGCTAGCGCCGCTGGTCGGAAAGTACCTCAGCTGAGCCCCCAACTCCGCGAGGCGGTGAGACGGATCCTCGGACGGCCCGTCGCCCGCGTAGAGGCGGCGCCCGCGCGCGCGATCCCCAGCTCGCAGGTGTACGACGTTGTGTGCGACGACGGCTCTCGGTTCGCCGTGAAGGCGGAACTGAACGCGGTCGTCGGCGCCACCGGGCGTGCTGACCTACTGGAGACGGAGTGGCAAGCTCTCTCACTGCTTGCGGCCCGCGGATGCGCGGTGGTGCAGCCGGTCGCCGTCGATCGGGGCGCGAGGTTCCTCGTCACGCGATGGGCAGAGGGGCCGACTCTATACGACGCGTGTCAAGCCGTTGCGGGCGTCGATCCTGGCGTGGCCGCCGCCTGCCTCAAGAGGCTGCGCGCCATTGAGCGCGCGTGCGCGGCGGACGCGGACACGCACGCGCCGCACGCCGCGCCGCGGGACGACGCCGTGCTCGTCGATGAGTTTGCGGCCGCGTTCGCGCGGGCCCGCGAAGCGTATTACGTCTGTCTCGACGCGGGGCAATCCCTGGCCGCGCGCACGGTGCGAACGTGTGACGAGGCGTGGAACGAGCTGTGGGTGGACCTAGCCGACGCGCCGATTGCCCTCGGCCCTGTGGACGTGAACGCGCGTAACCTCGTTCTCTCTCCCGACGGGCCCGTGTTCCTTGACTTCGCCGCTGTGGGCTGGGATTGGCCTGAGCGGCGCGCGGCGCAGTACATGACGGCGATGGGCCGGGCAGGCGATCGAGGCCGCGTCGCTTGCGCACTGACGCCCAACGCTGTCGGCATGTGCCCCGACTTCGCCGCGCGAAGCACGCGGCGCCTGGAGGGTCACTGCCTACTCACGGCATGCCTGGCGGTTGCGCGTCTGCTGGACCGCGCCGGGCCAGACGAATGGCCGCGATGGCCAGACTCCGGCGGCGCGCGCGCCGAGAGCGCGCGCCTGACTCTCGCGCGCGGGCATGTCGGGGAGTCGGCGCCTGCAACAGCGCTCAGGGCGGCCGTGGCCGACGGCTGGCGAGTCTGACTACCGGGGCGAGCGCCAGAGACGCTCGATCGCTTCCTGCGCTTGGGACACGTCGGAGACGACCGCGTCGGGCCGGGCCGGGAAGCCGGCAGGGATGTTGCCACCGACCCACACAGCGCGCATGCCCACCCGCTGCGCGCCGAGCACGTCGCTCGTAAGACTGTTGCCCACCATGACGGCGTCTGCCGCGCGCGTCCCGAGCTGCGCGAGGATGTGGCGGAACGGCGCGGGATCTGGCTTGCCCGTGTCGATGTCGCCGGACACGAGGATGGCGTCGAACGCGTCGCCGAATCCCGCCGCGGCGATCTTCTCCCGTTGGATGGAGGACTCGCCGTTGGTGAGCAGGGCGACTGGGCAGGATTCGCGTGCGGCTCGCACCGCATCGATGGCCCCGGAGTAAGGAGCTAGCCGGGCGCGGGCCTCGCGCGCAAACGCCTCGGCCAGTTGGGCGGCGAGCTTCAGGTCGCTTACGCCGATGTCTACAAGGGCCCGACGCCACGCCAACGCCCGGTATTGGGGCTGCCACGCTCTGAGGAGTCGGGACGTCCCCGCGCGGTCGGCGAATTCGCCCCACAGACCCTCCCAGGAGCTGATGCCCACGCACTGACAGTATGCGTTCGTGTCGGCTGCTCGCCACAGCTCGCGGGCTCGCGCCAGTATCCGGTCCACGAGGGACGCAGCCGCCGTTGGGTCGGATGCGAACGCGGTTGCGCATGACGCGCGGAAGGCGGCCTGGATGGCCTCGATCTCGGGCATTAGCGTGTCGTCGAGGTCGAACACGATAGCGCGCGGCCAGCTCACTGGGCGCCGTAGCCGAACTCGCGGATCATCTGTTCGTGCTCGCGCCAACCATCGCGCACGCCAACGAATAGCTCGAGGAACACGGGCCCGCCGAGGAAATCCTCAATGTCGTGACGGGCGTCGCGGCCTATGTCGCGGAGCATCGTGCCCTGCTTGCCGATGATGATGCCCTTCTGCGTGGACCGCTCCACGTAGATCGCCGCCCGTATGAACGTGCGGCTGGCGCCGGCGTCCTCGACGAACTCCTCGACGACGACGGAAGAGGCGTATGGCACTTCCTGTCGCGTGCGAAGGAACACCTTCTCGCGCACTGTCTCGGCGACGAAGAACCGCGTGGGGAGGTCGCTGACCTGGTCCTCGGGGAACATCTGCGGGTTCACCGGCAGGTGCGGGCGCATTGCGGTCAATAGGCTGTCTACGCCAGCGCCCTTGCGCGCCGAGGTCGGCACGAACTCCGCGAACGCGCCCTTTGCCGCGTAGTGCTCTAGGACCGGGAGCAAGAGGGGTTTGTGCACGCGGTCGATCTTATTCGGCACTAGTATCGTCACCGGCCCGGAAGGCAGCCGCGCCAGCAGATCATCGTCTGCAGCATGCGGCGCGTCCACGGCGTCGACGACGAACAGGATGATGTCCGCGCCCTTCGCGGCCGCGTAGGCCGCTCGGACCATATGTTCCTGTAGCTTGTACTTCGGGACGAAGATACCGGGGGTGTCGAGGAAGACATACTGAGCGTCCTCAGCCGTGAGAATACCGGAGATACGGGTGCGGGTCGTCTGGGGCTTGTTCGTGACGGCGGCGAGCTTCTGGCCCACCAGGGCGTTCAGAAGCGTGGATTTCCCCACGTTCGGGCGGCCGACGATGGCCACGTACCCCGCGCGAAACGGCTGATCTTCTGACATACCCGACAGCGCCCCGTGTGCGCCGCGCCGGATGCGGCGTGTGGTCAAGGATAGCACGCCGCCTGCGGAGGCGACCAACCGCCCGGATCGGACGCGCCCGGCATCCGCGCGATCCGTCCTTGTGGAGACGCGCGCTCGACGCAGGCCGACCGCGCCGTGCACGCCAGTCCAGGCCCCGCTCGGGACGCTCCCCGGCAGCCGTCTATGGGGTCCTGCTCCTTGTAGTTACGGTGTCGAGGTGGTATGTTTCCTCTTGCCCTGCGCGGCGGCCCATACCTGAGGGAACCGCGATGATCACTGGTTTTCTCGCGATATGCGTCGGTCTGTTGTTTGGCGCCCGAGAGGAACGGCCACCCTTGGAACTTACCTGCGGATACGCCGAGACGATCTCGGCTCTCGTGGACGCATTCGACACGGCCGACAGCGTCAACACGCTCGACACGCACGCCTCACATGCCCTCGACAGCGGCGGCGTAACGATGCGGGGTATCTTCCAGCACCCGTTGGCGGAGGGGCAGGCCCGGCTTTCCTATGACATCGTGATCCCCGCGCTCGGGGATGGCGATCGCGCGGCGCTCCTGTTCTCGGCCGGACTTCGCGACGGCGTCGATTTCTCCGACGAGGAGCGAGCGCCCGACGGAGTGCTCTGCGGCGTCGAGGTGGACGGCTTCCGCCTTCTGGAATTCACCGTGGGCGACACCGCATGGCGCCCATTCGCCGTGGACCTAACGCGATACTCTGGCGCCACGATCCGCCTGACGCTCGCGACGGACGCCGATGGCACGAGCAACTACGATTGGCTCGTGTGGGGCGATCCCTCCGTCTACCATCTCCGTACCGCGAGCGGTAAGGCGCGTCCCACGCGTGTGACAGGTGGGGTTGCGGTCACGGTTGACACGCTTGAGCGCACGGAGATCCGGCCCTTCCGGCTCGAAGACGCGCGACCCGTGGAGGACGCGGGCGAGGACTTCTCTGGGTCGGCGGACACGCCGCTGACCGGCATAGGCATCTACGCGTTTGCCCCGCAGGTGCGGATTCAGAGCGTCGCTTCGGCTTCCCACCTCCTGTTCGCGGGGAAGGACTTCGAGGTCCGGTGCACCGTCGAGAACGTCGGGTCCGCGCCGGTCGAGGACTTCCACCAGGTCAAGCTGGCCGTCAGCGGAGCGGCGTTGCGTCGGGGTCGAGCGGACCGCAACGTAGGGGGTCTGGCTCCCGGCGAGGCCACGACGCTCTCATGGCTGATGAGAGGCGCCGCGCGGCGCGAAACCGCGGACGTCACCGTCACGCTCGGCATGGGCCCGGACGGTATGACCGCCGACGAGCGTGGCGTTACGCTGAGCTTCCTCAAGGCGCCGCCCCAGCTACCGGGACGCACCACGAACGAGGTGCGCAGCGTCGTGCAGGACGACTACGCGATGCTGGAGAACGAGTTCCTCCGCATAGTCTTCGTAAGACTGGAAGACCGATTCCCGTACGGGTTGCTCTTCGCGCAGAAGGGGCCCCATCTGGAACAGGTCGCGACCACCGCCCCGCTTTCCCGCGTGCTGTACCGTGACAACGACGGCGCCGATCACGAGTTGACGCTCGATCCCTCGAACGTGACGATGGGCGGCACGAGCGCCGGCGACGCGACGCTCTTCTTTACTGGCGCCTATGAGGACGCCGATGGCGTCGAGTGGCGCTTCGATGCGAACTTCACGCTGTACGAAGGCGCAAAGCGTGTCATAGCCGATTACCATGTCCGCGCCGCTGAGCCGCGAGATCTTCTCCACTTCGCGGGCCCGACCCTTCGCGTCGGGGATGGCGGACGTGGGGCGAAGAAGGAATTCGCGCTGCTGCCCGGGTTGGAGATGCTGGAGGGCGATGAAGTGTCGTCCTCGGCGCGTGACGCCGCTCCGCCGTTGGACGACCGGCTGGCTCCGCACCCGTACAAGGTTACCGTGCCGGCGATGGGTGTGCAGCAGAACGGAATCACGACGGGCCTCCTCTGGGATCCTCTCATGCCGTGGACGGACGAGGAGCTGGGCCTTTCGCCCCTGTTCGACTCGCCCAACCGGCTGCATGGCGAGAACAACCACCTCGTCGGAGTCTTCCTGCCCACCGTTCCCGACTGGACCCCTGAGAACGAAGTGCGGGCGAAGAAGCCGTACGTCGTCGACCGAGACGGACTGCGTGCGCGCGCGCAGTTCTTTACGGATCCGCAGGGCACTGTATTCGACATCCCGGACATCTGGGCCGACGCATACGGCCGACCTAAGGTGGCCGACATGCCTCGCCCCGACGAGGAGGTGTTGAGGCTTTCACGCGACGGCTTCATGACCACCACGTGGGACGAAGAGAGCCAGAAGTCGCGACACTGCGTTGGGTGGGAGCCTGCCAACACGCCTGGCTTCGCGACATTGCTCTGGTACGACTTCCTCGCCTCGGACGACGCGGCCGTGCGCGAACGCGTGGATCTCATCGTCTCGAAGACACTGGAGGAACAGGGCCCTGGTGGGCTGGCGTCCACTGCGAACTGTCACATTCTGCGATGGGAAGCGCCGTTCTACTTCGGCCACCTGACCGAGTCCATCGAAGCGGCTCGGGCAGAGGTCGATGCGGTGATGAAAGGCCAGAATCGCGACGGAGGCTGGCGTTTCCGCCCGACCGAGGACAAGCAGAAGACCCTAGGCAAGGCGGGCGCCGCGAACCTGGGCACCTGTGCGCGCAACGCGTTGACCGTCCTGAAGTTCGCGCGGGTGACGGGCGACGATCGCGCTATGCGGGCGGGAGTGCGCGCCCTGAAGTTCATGGATCAGTTCTCGATTCCGCGGGGCTCGCAGACGTGGGAGTGCCCGCTGGACGAACCGGACATACTGGCGGCAGGATACGCCGTGGGAGCCTATCTAGAGGCGTTCCACATCACGTCGGACGCCGCGTACCGCGAGCGCGCAGAGTACTGGGCGAAGACCGGCCTCCCGTTCCTCTACTCCTGGAACCTCCCCGATCGGCCCGGTATGCGCTTCGGCTCTGTTCCAGTCTTCGGGACGACCTTCTTCACGCACTCGTGGTTCGGCGTACCCGTGCAGTGGAACGGCCTGGTCTACGCCTACTACGTCCAACGGCTCGCCGAGTTCAGCGACTATCCGTGGAGTACCGTGGCGGAAGGCATCGTGGTCAGCGCGCTCCATCAGCAATGGACCGAGGGCGAGTTGCGAGGCTCGTATCCTGACGGGTACTACGGTTTCTGCACCGAGGGGCGCGGGCCCCACCTGAATCCCGAAGACATCATGGTGAACCTCTTCGCCCTGCGAGGCCATGACCCGGACATCACCACGGTCGTGGCGCGCCGCAACGGCTCACGCCTGCACGTCAGCGGGGGCGGCCGCATTACCGGGCTAGCCCCGGGCCCGGACTCCGTGGAGTTCGACACGAGTTCCTTCCCGGGTCAAGACGCCCACCTGCTCATCGGCAACATCAATGCACTCACCGGCGTCACAGTCGATGACCGGGAGTTGCCCCGACTCGATTCGCTGTCCGACGGGCCCGAAGGTTGGTCGCAGGCCGAGGACGCCGCATACGCGGCCGTGCGCGTACGCCAGCAGCCTGACACGATGCACGTCGTCGTGACGCTGGGAGCCGCGCCGGAGCCGGTGGTGGACGAGGCTGATGACGCCGACGAACACGTCCCCGACGACTCGGACGAGTAGGCCGACAGCCCCGCGTTGTGAACCCAACGACGCTCCGGAGCGTTGAGCACCGCGGTGAACGCAGGCCCCGTACACTCACGGAGAATCGACCGATGACCCTGAGACGCATGGCAGGCGTGTGCGCGCTGCTTGGGATCGGCATCGCTCTCGCGGCCCACGGGCAGGACTCGGCTGTTGTGGACCACCAGGCCGTGCCTATCGAGCAGGCTCCCGAGCCGCAGGAAGTAGGGCCCATCAGTCTTCTCGGGTTGGACATACCCGAGGGCTTCCCCGTCGAGCTATTCCTGGACGTCGCCCACACGGTGCGCGTTGATATCGGCGGTCAGTCCTTTACATCCGTCGGGGTGGGCGGGACGATTTCGTCCACGGGACCGGCGTTCCTGGAAGCCGGCCGGACGTACCCAGTCACCGAACGGTACGACTTCACCGCTACCGTCGATTCGGTCTTCATCGACGGTGAGTTCGCGATCCACGACGAGGTGACATGGGAGTTCGTCGCGCCCCGTAGCGGCAGGTACCAGTACGCCGTCGACGGCGTGGCGCGCGACTTCAACCTCGCCGTTACCGGAGATGTCGCGGGTGCTACTGACCTGGAACTCATCGAGGACGAGATACAGATCGAGATCGCGACGACGAGGGAGATACTGGCGGATACGTTCATGACGTACGCGGGCACGTTTGTAGGCACGTTCGAGCGCACCGCGCGGGCGGAGTTCATCGCCGCAGAAACGCCCCCATGGGACATCGATGCGAACGGGACGACCGACATCGTCGATCTCGTGCGGGTGGCGCGCGCCTTCGGGCAGACCGGACAGGATATCGAGGGCGATACCGACGCCAATGGCCGTGTCGACATCATCGACTTAGTGACGGTCGCGGCGCACTTCGGTGAGACGCTGCAGATCGCGGCGGCGCCCGCGCTTGCAGCCGGCGGTCGGACCGCGGGCGTGCGCACGACGCTGACGCGTGACGCCGACGGCCAGGCGACGTACGCGCTGGACATGACGCCAGCCGCGGTCGGGGGTATCGCGGTGGACGTGGCGTACGACGCGCGTCACTGGGCGCCGGTGGGGGTTGCTCCGGGCGATCGTCTACCTGACGCCGTGCCGCTCAGGTCCGACGCGCCGACCGGTGTCGCGCGACTCGTGGCCGTTTCTGTCCCGCCGCCGGTAAGCGGCCCGACGGCCGGCGCCCTGGCGCTCTTCACGTTCAGGCCGATCTCAGCCGACGCCGACGCGTCGGGCCTGCGGCTGCGCGCGATACAACTGGCCGACCCCGATGGAGCGCGGATCGGCGTCGAAGCACGGGACATCGCGCGCGTGCCCGGCGGGCCGGGCGCGCCGGGCCTGGTCGCCGGGGCCAACTACCCGAACCCCTTCAACCCCGAGACCTGGGTACCGTTCTCGGTGTCCGAGGCTGGCGACGTCACCATGACGGTCTACGCTGCCGATGGATCCACCGTGCGCTCGCTACGATTGGGCGCCGTCGAGGCGGGTGAACATCACGACCGAGGCCGCGCCGCCTACTGGGACGGGCGCAACGACCTCGGGGAACACGCCCCCAGCGGCGTGTACTTCTACCGCTTGGAATCACCGGCCGGGTCGGCGACGGGGCGCATGGTCATCGCCAAGTAGCGCAGTGCAGCGCGCCAACCACAGGGCGGGAACGTGACCGACAGAGCCTTGCGCTTCGCGATATTCGGCACGGGATTCTGGTCGCGGTACCAGCTGGCCGCGTGGCAGGAAATCGAGGGCGTTGAGTGCGTCGCGCTGTACAACCGCACGCGGTCGAAGGCCGAGGCGTTGGCGAACGAGTTCGGGGTAGCGTCCGTCTACGATGACGCCGCGGCGCTCCTCGCGGCCGAACGGTTGGACTTCGTCGACATCATCAGCGACGTGCACACCCACGCGGCCTTCGCCCGGCAGGCCGCGGACGCCGGCCTCGACGTCATCTGCCAAAAGCCGATGGCGTCCTCGCTCGACGAGGCGCGTGGCATGGTGGCGCATTGCGAGCGCGCCGGCGTGCGGCTGTTCGTCCACGAGAACTGGCGGTGGCAGACTCCGCTCCGGGCGCTGAAGCCGATCCTCGATTCCGGCGTCATCGGCACGCCGTTCCGCGGACGGATCCAATACGCGAACGACTTCCCCGTGTTCGACAATCAGCCCGCGCTGCGCGAGCTGGAGCAGTTTGTGCTCACGGACATCGGCAGCCACATTCTCGACGTCGCGCGCTTCCTGTTCGGCGACGCCACGCGCCTGTACTGCGAGACGCAGCAGGTCCATGAGGGCATACGGGGCGAGGACGTCGCCACCGTCATGATGACGATGGGTGGCGGCATGTCCGTCGTGTGCGAGATGAGCTACTCGTCGCAACTGGAGCACGGCCGATTCCCGGAGACGTACGTGGTTGTCGAGGGAGACAAGGGATCCGCGGAGCTCGGCCCTGACTACCGGCTGTCCGTAACGACGGGCGGGCGCACCGAGTCGTGGCGCGTGCCCCCACCGACTTACGCGTGGGCGGAACCGGCGTATTCCCTCGTGCACTCCAGCATCGTCGCGTGCAACGCCGACATCGTCGCCGCGCTGCGTGAGGGCCGCGACGCGGAGACCGCCGCGGCGGACAACATACGCACCGTCGAGCTGTTCTATCGCTCTTACGAGGCCGCGGCCGCGGGTCAGGTGATCTCCCTCCGGGGCTAGGCATGCGACCAGACCGCACGTACGTGACCTACCTTGTCGAGACCCCGATCTTGCTCGAAGACGCCGCGGAGGCCATCGCCGGTGAGCAATCCACCGGTACGTTCGTAGCGGTGCCCGGCGAGACCGAAGACGTGCGGGCTCGCTTCCGCGCCAGGGTCGAGAGCGTCACGCCTCTGGGCGACAGCCCCACGCCAAGTCTGTCGGGAGCGCGGCCTTCGGCCGATGGAGCGCATCGGCGCGGTGAGGTCGTCGTGTCGTATCCCGTGGCGTCGATGGGAACCAATCTCCCCACGCTTGTGTCGACTGTCGCCGGGAATCTCTACGAACTCCGCGAGCTGTCCGGCTTGCGGCTCCTCGATATCGAGTTCGCCGACGATTTCCGCGAGGCGTATGCCGGCCCGGCGTATGGCGTCGAAGGCACGCGCGAGGGCGCGGGCGTGCCGGATGGCCCGATCGTCGGTACCATCGTGAAGCCCAGCGTCGGGCTGAGCCCCGAGCAGACGGCCGACCTCACGCGAGAGTTGGCGCAGGCCGGCATCGACTTCATCAAGGACGACGAGCTGCAGGCCAACGGGCCCCACTCCCTACTACGCGACCGCGTCGCGGCCGTCATGGAGGTCATCAACGACCACGCCGACCGCACGGGGAAGCGCGTCATGTACGCGTTCAACGTCACGGACGACATCGAGGCGATGCTCCGCCATCACGATGTCGTGTGCGATGCGGGCGGATCGTGTGCGATGGTGAGCTTGAACAGCGTCGGCCTGGCCGGAGTGACCGCGCTGGCACGCCACGCCCGCGTGCCCGTCCACGCGCACCGAAACGGCTGGGGCATGTACACGCGGCATCCGTTGCTAGGCATGGACTTCCGGTTCTACCAGAAGCTCTGGCGGCTCGCTGGCGTCGACCACATTCACGTGAACGCCCTCGACAACAAGTTCTGCGAGCCGAACGACTCCGTCGTCGAGTCGATCCGCGCCTGCCTGACGCCCATGTGGGGTGGCTACGGCGTGATGCCGGTCGTCTCGTCCGGGCAGTGGGGCGGCCAAGCTCCCGAGACGTACAAACGAGCCGCGACGACCGACCTCATGTATCTCGCTGGAGGCGGGATCATGGCGCATCCGGGCGGCCCGGCGGCGGGGGTGGTGGCGATCCGTCAGGCGTGGGACGCCGCTGTGTCGGACGTCGACCTTCACGAGCACGCGCGTACACACCCTGAGCTGCGCCAATCGATCGAGAAGTTCGGCGGCACGCGATGACATCGCCGTCGCGCCTTCTCCTGACGTTCTACGGCGACGACTTCACCGGCTCGACGGACACCATGGAAGTGCTCGCGCAGGCGGGCCTTCGGACGCTTCTGTTCATGGACCCGCCCTCGAGCGCCGAGATCGCGGCGCGCGGGGACGTACAGGCGGTCGGCGTCGCTGGATGCAGCCGGGCGATGAGCCCCGCCGAGATGGACGCTGCCCTGCCGGAAGTGTTCCAGGACCTCGCGGCGCTCGGGGCTCCCATCGTGCGCTACAAGGTGTGTTCTACGTTCGACTCGTCCCCCAGCGTTGGCAGCATCGGGCGCGCGATCGAACTCGGCGCCCAGGCGACCGACTCCGCGTACGTCCCGTTGGTTGTCGGCGCCCCCGCCCTCGGACGCTACTGCGTCTTCGGGAACCTGTTCGCCCGATCCGGTCTCGACACCGAACCGTTTCGCCTCGACCGGCACCCCACGATGAGTCGCCACCCGGTCACGCCCATGGACGAGAGCGACCTGCGCGCCCACCTCGCGAAGCAGACGTCGAGGACCTGCGCGCTAGTCGACGTGCTCGACCTGTCCGCGCCTCGGGCCGAACTCGATCGACGGTTCGCAGGGCGACTCGCGGGGCGACCCGGCATCGTGCTGTTCGACACGCTTCGCGAAGACCATCTTCCGGCGATAGGACGGCTCGTGTGGGAGGCGGCGGAGGCCGCGCCGCCTGTGTTCGTCGCGGGATCTTCCGGCGTGGAATACGCGCTCGCCGCTCATTGGCGAAGCGAGGGCCGGTTCGAGGAACCTGGCGAGATGACGTGCGGGGCCGCCGACGCGCTGGTCGTCGTGTCCGGTAGCTGTTCGCCGGTGACGGCGCAGCAGATCGACTACGCCACGCGGCACGGATTCCACGAGATCGCCCTGGACACGGAGGCGTTGGTCGCACCCACCACGCGAGACGCTGCCGAGTCTCGGTACGCGGACGAGGCGTCCGACGCGGTCGCTCGCGGGGAGAGCGTGACGCTGCACACCGCGCGCGGGCCGGACGACCCCCGCGTGGAGGCGACGCGGCGACTCGTTGGCGCCCCGGCCGCGGCCGCTGCCACGCTTGGCGGCTCGCTCGGCCGCATCCTGTCGGCTATCCTGTCCCAGACGCGTGTCCCTCGGGCCGTGGTCACCGGGGGCGACAGCTCGTACCACGCTGCTCGGGCGCTCGGGATACGGTCGCTGGAAACCGTGGCGCCGATTCAGCCCGGGTCGCCCATGTGCCGCGTCCACGCCGACAACGCCGCCGTGGACGGCGTGGAGATGCTCTTCAAGGGTGGGCAGGTTGGCCGGCCGGACATATTCATCCATGCGCTGCGCGGGAGCGCGCCGTGAGGAGTTCGCCATGTTACGACCGAGGATCGGGACATCCACCGTCGTCGCTTGCGTCGCCACGCTGACGCTGGCCTGCGCCGACGCGACATCGGCCGTTCTGGACGGCGTCGAGAAGGCGTTCGTCATCAGCGGCTACTCGACATCGGCTCACTGGCCGGACATGCTGCAGGCGAAGCTCGACCGTCTCACCGATGGCGAGCGCGTGTACCACATCCGCAACGCATGGGCGTCCGGCTCGCCCGTCGAGCGATGGATCGACATCGAGACCGACCGACCGAAGCGCCCGTACACAGACATGCTGGAGGAGTTCTTCGGCGAGAAGTCGCCGTTGCCCCAGCCGACGGTCGCTCTCTGTCAGCAGTCGCTGCAGTTCCTACAGATCCCGGACGTCGAGACGCCGCGCGCAGGTCCCGTGAGTGGCCCGGATGACGCGGTTGGCCGCGCGTTTGGTGCGGACGCATTCGCATCGCTAGCCGAGATGCTGCATCTGGACGGGTGTTCGACAGTGTTCATCGCGGCGCACATCTACAAGAAGCCATTGGAGCCACAGATCGGCTCCGAACGCCATGCGTTGACCGATCTTCTCGCGCGCGACGTCCCCTACGTCGTCGCCGGGCCGGACGTGTGGGAGCCGACTGAGGCGGGGTATCCCGAGTTGTTTGCCGAGGACCTGCTGCACCCGAACATGCTCGGCGCGGCGGTCATGGCGCAGCTATGGTTCGAGGCGCTGCTACAGCACGACGAACTCGCGGTGCCGGATTGGAGCCGCGCGGAACTCGAAGCCGAACTCGGCGCGGAACTTTGGGCGCGCCTCGCGCCAATGCTACCGGAACTCTCTCCCGAGGACGCCGAATGAAGACGACTGTGGCGCTGATCGGGGCAGCGGGGGCGATGGGGACGCGGATTCGCAACACGCTTGCGCCGATCCCGGAGTACGAGGTCCTGCACGTTGAGACGCCGGAGGGCGAGGCCCGCCTCACCGCCGCGGGTGTGACGCCGACGCCGATGTCGGATGCCGCGCCGCCTGCCGATGTCGTGGTCCTTGCCGTCCGGGATGACCTGATCGGCGAGGCGGCCGCGCAGGTCGTGCCGTTACTGCGTCCCGGCGCGATCGTCATCAGCCTCGACCCGGCCGCGCCGTACGCGGGCGAACTGCCTGATCGAGCCGACATCACGTACTTCGTGACCCACCCGTCGCACCCGCCGATCTTCGACATCATGGAAGAGGAGAGCCCCGAGGCGCGTCGCGACTACTGGGGCGGCGGGCTCGCGCGGCAGGCGCTCGTGAGCGCGCTCATCCAGGGGCCTGAGGAACACTACGAAATCGGTGAACGTGTGTCTCGGGACATGTTCGGGCCGATCTCGCGGTCGCACCGGGTCACGCTTCACCAGATGGCGATGCTGGAACCTGCGCTCTCGGAGACGGTCTGCGCAACCTGCCTGACAGTCATACGCGAAGCTATGGAGGAGGCGATCCGCCTCGGCGTTCCGCGTGAGGCCGCGCGCGATTTCATACTCGGGCACATCACCGTGGAACTCGCGATCATCTTCGATGCGCTCGACTGGGAGTTCTCGATGGGCGCGAAGAAGGCTATCGAGGCAGCGAAGACCGACCTGTTCCGCCCCGACTGGCGCGACATCTTCACGCGCGAGCGCCTGGACGCGAGCGTGGCAAACATCGTGCGACGTGAGGACGACTAACGAATGCCGCGCGTCTGGGCGGGCGCCCGGGCGTGCTCGAGCTCGCCGCCGCCAGTTGCGTGGCCCCGAACGCGAGGTGTCGCCATCTCGGTAAGCCGCGAAGTTCGACCGCCGCGTCGGCCCCGGAGCACGGCATGACCCCGATTCTACTTGGCAACCCCGGCAACCTCGCGGGCTTCGCGTCAGGCCGTCAAGCGGCGGGCCCCGAGCGTGAACACGCCATTCCCTGAGGCAACCACGTCAGTGGCCAAACTCCCCCTCGCCAGTCCGCCCCGCGCGGCATTGAGCTTCGCGCTCTACACGCTCGCCTCAATGCTGGCGATGATCTCGCTCTCATGTTCGCAAGAGACCGTCGGGCGCGATGAGGGCGAGAACCGGGCGGCCTCAACCCCACCTGCAAGGAGCAAGGAGGGGGCGACCATCAGGCGATCGATTGGCGACATGGGTGTGGCCGCCGGGCCGCGTGAGCAGGGGGCCTCGGCAATCCGCGGGCGTGCGGAGACGCTGTTCTCGGCTGGAGACTACGCGGCCGCCGTGGCGGCGTGGGAGCGAGCGCACAGCATCCTGCCCGCGCCGCCGTACACGTTGCTCATGTGGGGCGTGGCGCTGGCTGAGCTGGGTCGCCACGACGAGGCGTTGCGCCGGCTGAAACTGGCCGATATTTTGCAGCCTGCTGATCCGGCCACGTTGATGAATCTAGGCAATGTCCTGTCGCAGTTGGGTCGCTTCGAGCACGCGATCGGGAAGTACGCACGCGCTCACGCGTTGCGACCGGATCACGCGGACACGCTGTACAACTGGGGCAACGCGCTGTTCGACCTCGATCGCCACGAGGAGGCGGTCGAGAAGTACGCCCACGCGGATGCGTTGCGGCCTGACGACGCGGACACGCTGTACAGCTGGGGCAGCGCCTTGTCCAACCTCGGTCGCCACGAAGAAGAGATCGAGAAGTACAGACGCGCGGACGCGGCGAAACCCGGCCAGCCGTCCACCCTACTGAACTGGGGCGCAGCGCTGGCACAGCTCGGCCAATTCGAGGCCGCCATCGCGAAACTCGAACAAGCCGATGCGGCGCGCCCAGACGATCCGGCGACTCTGTACAACTGGGGCGCCGCGCTGTCCAATCTCGGTCGCGACGAGGAGGCGATCGAGAAGTACGGCCGCGCCAACGCCGCGCGTCCTGGCGACGCTGTCACGCTATACGACTGGGCCGGGTCCTTGCAGACGCTGGGTCGCCCCGAGGAGGCGGCCGAGAAGTACCTCCTCGCTGATTCGGCGAGGCCGGACGACCCGTCCACGCTGATGAACTGGGGCGTCGCCTTGACCGACGTGGGCCGGCCGGACGAGGCGGTCGAGAAGTACGCGCAGGCGGATGCCCTGCGACCCAACAATCCCGGAACGCAGTACAACTGGGGAATCGCGCTGTACGCCCTGGATCGGGCAGACGAAGCCGTCGAGAGATACGCCCGCGTAGACGCTCGCCACCCAGTCTACCCAGCCACCGTGTACCACTGGGGGATCGCGCTCTACCGGCTCGGCCGGGTCGAGGACGCTGTAGAGAAGTACGAGCAGGCCGACGCGCTCGACCCGGAGCAGCCCAATACGCTGTACCACTGGGCCATGGCGCTCTACCACGTGGACCGCCTGGACGATGCCGTCGAGAAGTACGCGGGCGTGGACGCGCTGTACCCGGACCACGAGACCACACTGACCTACTGGGCCCTCGCTCTGATGAAGCTGCGCCGGTACGAGGAGGCGTCGGGCGTTCTCCGCCGGCTACAGGTCATCGCGCCGGGGCACGGTTCGTACAACCTGGCATGCATCCACGCGGTGGCGGGTAGGGCGGACGACTGCCGCGTTGCCCTCGATCTGTGCGTGGCCCACGGCACGCTACCGTCGCGCGAGCACATGCGAGCCGATGCGGACCTCGACTCCGTGCGTGACACCGACTGGTTCCGAGATATACTGGAGCAAGCGCCAACCGAGGACGACGGCGAGGATCAAGGAGACTAGGCGATGTCGGTAGTCGGACTGCAGCGTGGGGAAGAGCGACGCGAAGCCGTGCGAGGCGCGTTGGAACTGGTGAGCGACGAGGTGGCGGCGAAGGTACGCCCGCAGACGCTCCTCAAGCCCAACTTCCTCAGCAACGACAACCCGCTCGCGTCGACGCAGGCGGACGCGTGCCGCGGCGTCATCGACTTCCTCCTGTCGCTGCCGAACGCTCCGGAGGAGATCCTGATCGCCGAGGGAGGCAACGAGAAGTACAGCGGCCAGGCGTTCGAGAACTTCGACTACCCCGCGCTCATCGACGAATACGACGTGCCGATCCGGTTAGTGGACCTGCATCAGGAGACCCACTGGCAGGAGACCGAGATAGAGCTGGCCAACGGCTGCCTGTGGAAAGTCGCCATGCCGAAGACCGTCATCGACTGCCCGTGCACGATCTCTGTGGCGGTAGCGAAGACGCACGACGTCCTCTACACAACGCTGGCCCTGAAGAACATGATCATGGGCACGATCCACAAGGATCACCGCGTCAAGGTGCACGGTTACATGACCCATGGTGAGCGTGAGCGCCCACGCGAGATGCAGGTGCTGAACCGCAACCTGATACGCCTAGCGGAGTTCCTGACGCCGGACATCTCGGTCATCGACGGCGTGAAGGGCTTGCAGGGCAACGGCCCCGGCGGCAAGGACGCGGTCGACTTCGGCGTCGCGTTCGCGGGCGTGGACGTGTGGGCCGTGGACGCCATCTGCACGCAGGCGATGGGGTTCGATCCCATGAACGTGGGCGTCGGTGTGTACGCGCATCAGCGCGGGCTCGGTGTCTCCGACCCCGGCCACATTGAGGTCCGGGGCGCTCGCGTCGAGGACGTCACGATCTCCTTCACGCCGCACGAACGCTACCCCGAACAGCTCGAATGGCGGGAGGCCGCGGTCGCCTTCTGAGGACGAAGGTGAGCCGGCGGCGTACACGGAAAGGCGACCCCATATGTTGAGGTCGCCGGTATCCGTGGGTCTGCCCGTCGCGCGGAATCAGGGGTTCCAGTTGTAGGTCGTGCCGATCGTGAAGAAGGGCAGGATCGCGTCTGTCTCTGGATTGATGGCGATGGTGAAGGCAGCCGCCGCGGACGCCTCGTCGCCTAGCGGAATGTCGAAGGCGACGTTCGGGCTCACGTCGACGAGCGCCGTCGAGTCGACGCCGTAGTAGCTCGGGCTCTCGCCCGCCACCCCTAGCGTCAGCCCGAGCGTGAGGTGCCCGAGCGGGTACGAGACCGCGGTCTGGATGTAGAGTGAGTCGTCCTCATCGCCATCCAGGTTCATGTAAGCGTTGACCGCGAGCCCGAGATCGGGATCGATCAGAGCGCCGACATCGGCACCTGCGTAGGCTTCCAGGATGTGGCCCTGCTCGTCTTGGTCGTTGGGAGCCCGGAACGCCGGGCCTACTGGAAACACGTAGTCGATCACGCCCGCGGAGACCGCGACATCTCCGAGCGGGTAGCTGCCGGAGACCGTGTAGTCGATCTCGCTGTTGTCCTTGGCCTCGTCCTTGGGCCCCGCCATGTACCAGACGTTGAGGCCAAGGGAGCCGTCGCCAACCGGATGCGACACGTCCAGCGTCGGCTGGACGAAGCCGTTCGTCCCGGCCGGGGCTTGCCCGCCCCTCCAGTAGTGCGCGCTGGCGTACGTGAAGTCCAGCGCGACATCTACATCTCCTGCGTGCGCGTCCCGGGCGAGCGCCGAGACACCGACCGCCAATCCCAATCCCGCAACGAGCGCCGTGTAACGCGTCATGTGCCGGTGTCCCTCATGTGTCCGCGTAGCGTACGGCCCGATCCCTCCCAACCTACGACGCGAACGCCGGTGAGGATACAGATAGGCGCCGTCCCACCGCGCCGTCGTCACGCGACCGGCGCCCGTGCTGGCCTTGCCGACGCTGGGCACGGAAAGGCGACCCCATACGTTGGGGCCGCCGAAATCCGTGGCTTCCCCGTGTCCCCGCGGATCACGGATTGCCGTTGTAGCTAGACGCGATCGTCCAGAACGGGACGGCCAGGTCTGTCTTGGGGTTGTAGCCGGTGGTCAGCGCGACGGACACCGGCATCGCCACCAGGGGTGTCGAGGGAATCCGCCGGGTGATGTCGATGAGGACGGAGCCGTCGACGCCGTGGCGTCGCTGTCGCTGGAGATGCGCAGGGCAAGCCGAGGCGGGGCCGCCCCAGGGCTGTTTAGTGATGGCACGAGGGGAGTTAGGTCTATGATGCTGTTCTTG
>JABGQA010000102.1 GCA_018644665.1 Candidatus Poribacteria bacterium | reverse complement strand
CCCACGCGAACTTCGTGAGCGCCCGCTTGTCGTCCGCAGTAAGCATGCTGGGATCGTAGACGTTGTGGCGAGCGAGGTCGGCCCGCTCAGCCTTGCGCAACCTGCGCCACGCACCGCGATGCGACTTCGCGTCCCGTTCCGCCCGCCTGTAGAGCCGGACGGCCCCCGTAGCGCCACCGTCCGACACGAGCGACAGTTCCAGGGACGCAGGTTTCGACGCGGCGGGGATGAGCACGGTGCTCGTGCGTCCGTCGGTCGGCATGACGTCGCGCGGCGGATAGAAGAACGCCGACTCCCAACCGGGGCCGCCGGGTTGCGCGACCTTCGTTGCCCGGGTCCGCGTCCAATACGTGGCTTCCTGAATGACCCCGCCATCGGCGTCGAGTATGCGCGCTGAGATGCCGTACAGGTACTCCTCAGCGGGCGCCGACGCGTCGGCGGTCGGAACGAGCAGGTGGGAGATGACGCGGTATTCCGTGTCCGGTGGCCGCACGCGGACCCGCAAAGGCCGTTCGGTGGTCAGCTCGTAGCAGACCAGCTCTTCAGTCGCCGCGACCTTCGCGCTCGTGGGGTCCGAGCTACGCATATCGAGCGCGCGTAGGTAACGAACACCGACGAACGCGCTGGCGATGATGGCAACAGCAACGACGGCAACGACCGCGAGCCGACGTCCGGGGTGCATACGATCTGGCCTCGAGTGCTATCGTGCCGCGCTACTCCCACGCGCCCTTTGCGTTGTTCTCCCGCGCCCCAACATGGCGAGCGAGCGCAGCGCCGCAGTCTCAAACGGCGACGCGGCGATGGCCCGCAGCGCCGCCTCGGCATCCGGTGCGTCGACCGTCGTCAGCGACCTGACGGCCGCCGCGCGCACGATCCCTCTATCCGTCTCCGCGAGCGTGACAAGGGGCCGCGCCGCTCCGCTGCCAAGTTTCCCCAATGCTCTGGTCGCGGCGACTCTCGTGGCGATCGGCTCGTCGGGGTCCAACACCAAGGCCGCGACATCATCCACGGTTCCAGACGCGCGCAATTCCCCGAGCGCCGACGCCGCCGCCGCGCGGAGTTGCGGTCGTGCGGCTCCCAGCTGCGCGCGTAGCACGCCCTCGGAGACCGAGGAGTCTATCCGTCCGAGCGACGTAGCCGCCTGGACCCGCACGCCATCCCACTCCGACGGGTCCGACATCACGGAGATGAGCGCGGCGGCATCGTCCTCCGAGCCCCGGTCTCCGAGCGCAGCGGCGACGGTAGCGCGAACCCGGGGGCTCGCGTCGTCGACGAGCGCCCTCCGTAGTCTCGCGCGGGCCTTGGTGTCGTCGGATCTGGCCAGAACGCGTGCGACGGCCTGCCGAACATCGGGATCGGCGTGGTCCATGCCGTCCACGACTACGTCCGTCGCCACGTCCCCGAGCGCCACGAGCGCGTCGGTGATTTCGTCCGCCAGCGTAGCGGTCGTGTGCGTGTCCTCGTCCTCGTCGTCGGCGAACAGCAACTCCGCGAGGCCGCGTGCCTCGGAAGCGCCGCCCTGAGCGCCCAACCCTCTCGCCGCCAGAACGCGCGCCTGCTCGTAGTCATCGCGCCTGACGGCCCGGCGCAACGCCTTCAGCGCCCTGGCGGAGCCAACGCTCCCGAGCGACTCGGCAGCGGCCGCGCGCACGGATCCCGAGTCGTCCTTGCGTAGCGCCCTCACCAACGCTCCCGTGTGCGTGGCCGCGCCATGTAGGCGCGACGCCGCCGCAGCGCGCACCGACGCCGACTGGTCGTCCCGCAATACGTCCGCGAGCAGCGAATTCGCGTCGGCGCCCCTCAGGGCTGCATACGCGCGGGCCACTTCCCCGCGCAGAAGACCCGGTATGACCTTCACTTCGCGGAGGCTCTCGTAGCCCGCTTGCCACCCCAAACCACCCCACGCCGCGTTCAACTGGCGCTCCGTGCCGTGCCGCTTCCGCAAACGCCTGAGGAAGTCATCCGGGTCCTCGCGTCGTATGAGCAGCATCTCCTCCATCGCGCCGAGCGCCATCTCCGCCCGCGCGCCCATCGACCCCAGCGCGCGCGCCGCCGCCTTGCGGATCATCGGGGCGGCGTGTTCGTCCAGCATGATGTCTCGCAGCGTCACCTCGACGCCGGCGGGAGCGAGTCGGCCGAGGGCAGCGACGGCTTCCC
Source organism: Candidatus Poribacteria bacterium (assembly GCA_018644665.1). Classification (GTDB taxonomy): domain Bacteria; phylum Poribacteria; class WGA-4E. The sequence goes on along the minus strand of JABGQA010000102.1, from coordinate 13,480 downwards.
GACGCAACTCGTCCGCAAGCCGATCCGAGCGCGCGATTCCGGCCAGGGCCGCCGCGCCCATCGCGGCCGTGGCAGGCAGGCCACCTTCGAGCGCCACGTTCAGAGCCACCGCGATGGCCTCCAGCACGTCCGGCCTGCCGTCCGCAGTGGCCAGAAGCGCCTCGACCTGCGCGGCGAACGCCGACGCGTCGAGCGCCGCGAGCGCGACGATCATCGCCGTCAGGGACTCCGGGTCGGTCTCGCGCGGGCAAAGGGCTGCTATACGCTCGGCCGCGGCGACGCTGCCGGTTGTCGACAAGACGGCCGCCGTGGCGGCACGCAGCGCCGCGTCCGGCGCTTCTAGGTACGGCAGCAACGCGTCGACGCCGGGTCGGCCGAGCTGAGCCAGAGCCAGCAGGGCGTTCCCACGGAGCGGCGACTCTTCCAAGGCCTCGCCGACGTCGCCCACGTACGCGGTCGGCCCGGCCGTACTCTCGATGATCGGTTCGCCCTCCGCGACGAACTCGCCGAGAACGTCCGCCAACCCTACTAACCCGCGCGCGGCTGTCGCGTTGTCATCGAGCGTCTCGCGGAGATCGCGGATGAACTCCTCGCGTTGTGACGGCGTCATGACTGTGGGTTCACTGAGCGCGGTGAGGGCGCGCACTGCGGCGGAATAGAGACCCAGGCGCGCGTCTGCTTCGACGTCGGGCAGGAGTAGAGAGACCACCGGTAGGGGGGCGTCTCGCCAACCGGACGTGGCCAGGGCGAGCAACGGCGGAATCGCGTCCGCCTCAAGGTCGACAAGGATGTCCCCGGCGCGAGAGCGAACGTAGTCGTGCTCGTCGGACAACGCCGCGACGACTACGGGGATGTACGACGCCCTTAGCTCGGAGTTCGCCCGTAGGATACGCCCGAGTTGTGCCACCGCTTCCGCGCGGGCGGGGCCAGAAGGCGTCACATGCGACGCGTCCTCGCGCAGGGCCAGCATTGCGGCCAGGGGGCCGGAGGCGTCGGACGCCGGGAAGCGGCCAAACGCGAAGGGCAACTCGTAGAGGACCGCGAATTCGCTCTCGACGCCGACGAGAGCCGCGATGCTCTCCAGTGCGTCGTCCGCGTCCGACAGCGGCAGATGCCGGACCGCAACTGCGCGAACCGTAGCGTCGTAGTGCCGCAACGCGCCGAAAAGCTGTTCGGAAGCGGCCGGCGCCAGGCTGGTCAGGACAGCGTTGGCTGCCGTTGCGATCGACGGATCGAGCGACTTGGCGCCAAAGAGCGCCGCCTCGACGGCCGTCTCGCGTCCACGATCCAGCGTCGCCGCGTCGTGCCCCACCAGGAAGTCGACGATGCGTTCCACGGCGAAGTCGGCGGCCGCCGCTGCTGCGCGCGAGCGGCGCAGTTGGCGCTCGCTTAAGTACGCTTCGATCGCCGTCTGTTCCGCTTCCTGCGAACGCCGGTACGTCGCATCAGCAACGCGAAGGATCGGGCCGACAGCCGCGGGCCACTCATCGTGGGACGGACCGCTAAGCGCGACCGATTCGACCAACGCCGACCGTAACTCGTGAGTGTACGCGTCCGATTCGGTCACGAGGCGCTTCGCGCGTTCAGCGTCCCCCGCAGCCAGGGCCTGGCGGGCGCGATTCAGGGTGGTGTCCGCGCCGAAGCCACACCCGTACGCCAGCGCGGCCAGAGCGACCACACTCGCCGTCCGCGCCGCGATCCTCCCAATCCTGCGCATGACGCTCTGCCGTTTTCCACGTCGTGCATGGGGCGCCCGACGTGGCATGTAAGCGATGATGTCCGCCCCGATTATCAGATCGCCGCGGCCGACCGCGCAACCCGGCGAGCCGACGCGTTTCCGTTGTGCGGAGACATCGGAGCCGCTACAGTCTCCCGGCAGGCCCCGCGCGGTCGCGGCCTGTCACCGGGTCAGGTCGGCCTCGCCGCGGGGGCTCCCGACATGCGGTGGTAGCGCGTCGCGGGGCGGACGGCTGAAGGAGGCACGCGATGCCAAGGGAACTCAACGTCGCCCTCATCGGGTACAAGTTCATGGGCAAGGCGCACTCGCACGCCTACCGGGACGTGGACTTCTTCTTTCCCAGCGACTGCAGGCCCGTGATGAAGGTGATCTGCGGCCGCAACCAAGCCCCGCTACAAGACGCCGCCGACGCTTGGGGGTGGCAGGAGTACGAGACCTCCTGGGAGAAGGTCGTCGAGCGGGACGACATCGACATCGTCGACATCGCTTCGCCGCAGAACACGCACCGAGACATCGCGGTCGCCGCCGCGAAGGCGGGCAAGCACATCCTGCTCGAGAAGCCCATGGCCATGAACGAGGCCGAGGCGCGCGAGATGTTGGCCGCCGCGCGCGAGGCGAACGTGAAGCACATGGTCGTCTTCAACTACCGCCGCGTGCCGGCGGTCGCGTACGCTCGTCGGCTGATCGACGAGGGCAAGATCGGCCGCATCTTCCACTTCCGCGCGTGCTACCTCCAGGACTGGATCGTCGACGAGCAGTTCCCGCTCATATGGAAGCTGCGCAAGGAGACGGCCGGCTCTGGCGCGCACGGCGACCTAAACGCCCATCTCATCGACCTCGCGCGCTTCCTCGTGGGCGAGTTAACGGAGGTCGTCGGGCAGACGCACAACTTCGTCACGGAGCGGCCGCTGCCGGTGGAGACCGGCGAACTCAGTACGATGTTGACCGCCGCGGGCGGGGCCGAGACCGGCCAGGTGACCGTGGAGGACACCGCGTCGTTCCTTGCGCGCTTCGACAATGGAGCCGTGGGCACGTTCGAGGCCACGCGTTTCGCGCCAGGTCGCAGGAACCACAACCGGTTCGAGATCTACGGAAGCAAGGGCAGCCTCGTGTTCGACTTCGAGCGCATGAACGAGTTGGAGTACTACTCGGCGGACGACGAGGCCGGTTCGCAGGGCTTCCGCACGATCCTTACAACGGATGAAGCGCACCCGTACGTGTCCGCGTGGTGGCCGCCGGGACACGCGATCGGTTACGAACACACGTTCGTGCATCAGGTCGCCGACCTCCTGCAGGCTATTCATGAAGACACGGAGCCGCACCCGAACTTCCATGACGGATGGAAGAACCAGCAGGCGCTGGACGCGGTCCTACGGTCGGCGGAGTCCGGCGCCCGGGTCACGATCTCGCACTGACGAAGGAGCGGCGATGAAAGTCGGAGTCGACAGCTACTGCTACCACCGCTACTTCGGCGAGGTGTACGACTCCCAGTCGGACCCCGGCGTGCGGTGGACCACGGACGATTTCGTACGGCGAGCCATCGACCTGAAGGTCGATGGCGTCTCGCTGGAGCTGTGCTTCTTCCCGAGCTTCGACGATGGCTATCTGGCCGAACTCAAGGCGATGCTCGATGATGCCGGGATAGAACGCGTCGCCGCGTGGGGCCACCCCGATGGGCTTGAGGCGGGCGGTAACGAAGCCGAGCACCGCGACATGATCCGCCACATCGACACAGCGGTGGCGCTCGGCGCTGACGTAATGCGCATCGTCGCCAGCAGTCTGATGTTCCGTGACGAGCCCCACGGCCCGCAACTCGCCAAGCTTGCCCACATGCTCAACGAGGCGACGGCGATCGCCGCGAGCAAGGGCATCATCCTGGCCGTTGAGAACCACATCGACTACACGGCGGCCGAGATCGTCCAGCTACTCGATGACGTCGGCTCGGATCACCTGGGCGTGAACTTCGACACGGGCAACTGCCTGCGCATGTTCGAGGACCCAGTCGAAGCCGCGAAGCTGCTCGCCGACCGGACTCACGCGACGCACATCAAGGACCTGATGCCCACGCGTGGCGGGTCCCCTAGCGAGTGGGACTGGTGGGAAAGCGTGCCGGCAGGGCACGGCCTCGTGGATGTTCTGGGCGTGATGCAGGCGCTCAAGGACGCGGGCTATGAAGGCACGTGCGCCGTCGAAGTCGATTGCCTGAACGAGCGGTGGGAAGAGGACGAAGCGGTTGAGATCAGCGTCGCGTACCTCCGCGAGCAGGCCGCGAAGCTGACCTGAGCGCGACACCCCGGGCGCCGAAGGGATTGCCACGATGAGCGTTACGCACGCCGCAGTCATGAACGCCGCGCACGACATCGACCTCCGCGAATACCCGACTCCCACGCCTGCGGCGGACGCGCTCGTAATGCGCAACGTCGAGGTCGGCATTTGCGGCAGCGACAAGCACATGTACGAGGGCCATTCCGCCGTCAAGTTCCCCGTGATCCCGGGCCACGAGACGCTGGGCGTGGTGGACAGCCTTGGGCCGCGCGCCAACGACGAGATGAACGTCGTCGGCGGCCCGGTGAAGGAGGGCGACGAGGTAACGATCGTGCCCAGCTCGAAGTCGTGCGGGCGCTGCTGGCACTGCCTGCACGTCCCGCACCGTCCGGCGCTGTGCTCGAACCGCACCGTCTATGGGTTCTCCAACTGCGAGGCCGAGCCGCATCTCACCGGCGCGATGGCCGGTCACACATACGTCCACGGGAACTCCTGGGTGTTCCGCATACCCGAGAGCGTCCCTCGGAAGTTGCGCGTGCTCGTCGAGCCGGCCGCGGTGGCGACGCGCGCCGTCGAGCGCGCTCTGTCGCCGGGCATCCCCCACATCGGCGCCGGGCTGGGCATCGGTTCGCGTGTCGCCGTCTTGGGCGCTGGCCCCATAGGCATGCTGGTCATCGCCGCGCTACGCGAGGTCGGGGCGGGCCACATCATCGTGACCGATGCCATGGCCCCGCGCCTGGAGGTCGCCCGTAGGATGGGAGCCGACACGACGGTGGACGTCAGCGCCACGACGCCCGAGGAGCGCCTCGAGAGCATCCAGGACATCACCGACGGCGTCGGCCCCGACATTGTCATCGAATGCGCCGGCGTCCCGGCGGCGTTCGGGGAGGCGTTGTCGCTCGTGCGGCGAGGCGGCAAGGTCGTCGAAGTGGGTCACTACACGGACCCGGGGTCCACGGCGATCCGCCCGCACCTCATCTGCCACAAGGACGTCGACATTCACGGGATGTGGGCGTATCCGGCCATCCAGTTCGAGACGGCGCTGGCCTTCCTCGAACGCGCGCGCGCGCCGTTGGCCGAGCTTATCACGGACTACATCGACCTGGCGGATATCGAGCGCGGCATCGACATGGTGGGCGGACCGGACACTTACAAGGTCGTCGTCCGGCCGACGTAGCCCACGATGGGATTGGGGAGCCCCTTCCCGTCGCAGGCATGTCTGGCCAGCCCCTTCCACACGTGTGCCGCGTCGACGTCTGACTCCCGCAAAGGGCGACCAGCGTACTGCTTCCGCTCCCAGGGAAGGCTGGGATGGGGTTCCGTGCGTACGGCAGGACGGCGGCGGAGACTGCCGCACAAGAGGTTAGACCGTCCGTATGAAGAGCGAGCCGCGCCCGGCCCTCACGCTACGCGCCCTCGTGGTCGGCGTGGCGCTGATGGTCGTAACCATCTTCTGGGTGATGTACGGCCTCAAGTGGGACATCGCGCACGCCGCGATGATCTCGCTCCTGTACAACGCCGTCTTCATGCTCTTCGCGCTTACGGCCGTGAACCTCCCTCTGAGGACGCTGTGGCCGTCTCTGGCGCTGACGCGCGCGGAGCTTCTCACCGTGTACGCGATGGTCAGCATGGGCGCGTCCATCGGCGGACACATGTGCGTCCAGATGCTGCCGCCGATGCTGTCCTACGTCGCCTGGCTGGCCACCCCCGAGAACGACTGGCACGCGCTCTTTGGCGACTACACGCCGGACTGGCTGGCCGTACAGGAACGCGCGGCTCTGAGCGGCCTGTATGAGGGGGGCTCGTCCGTCTATGTCCGGCGGCACCTTGCAGCATGGGCCGTCCCGCTACTCCTCTGGTCGCTCTTTCTGATCGCGATCCTTCTCACCACCCTCCTCATCGTCTTCATCGCGCGGCGCCAGTGGACCGAGCACGAGAAGCTCAGCTATCCGCTGATACAGCTCCCGCTCGAACTGACGCACTCCTCGGGCCGATTCATGCGCGACCGGTACATGTGGGCCGGGTTCGCGCTGGCCGCGACCATCGACATCGTCAACGGTCTGAACTACCACTTCCCGGCCGTGCCGCGCGTGTGGGGGATCCGACAGTACAACGTGGCCCGGTACTTCACGACGCGGCCATGGAACGCCGTGGACTGGCTGCCGGTCGGCATCTACCCGTTCGCTCTGGGTCTGGCGTTCGCGATTCCGCTCGACCTCGCGTTCTCGTGCTGGTTCTTCTACCTACTCTGGAAGGCGCAGGCCATCCTCGGCCGCGCGCTGACATTGGCCCCCGGCTTCCCGTACGCGACGGAGCAGTCCGCGGGCGCATTCATAGGCATCACGCTCACGGCGCTCTGGACGGGGAGGGCGTACTTCCGACAGGTGGCGCGCAAGGTGGTCGGCGCATCATCGACTCTCGATGACCGACGCGAGCCGTTGAGCTACCGCGCTGCGGTGTTGCTCGTGGTCGTCTGCCAGGCGTACATCGGCATCTTCTGCTACCGCGCGGGCATGTCGTTCTGGGTCATCACGTGCTTCTTCGTGCTCTTCTACGCGTTGGTCACGGGCATCACGCGTATGCGCGCCGAACTCGGATCACCCGTGCACGACCTTCACTGGGGCGGGCCGGACGAGATCATCTACGCCGCCGTCGGATCCCAGGGGCTCGGCAGGGCGAATCTGACGATCCTCAGCTACCTGTTCTTCTTCAACCGGTCGTACGACTGGCTCACCATGCCGCACCAGCTGGAGGCGCTCAAGATGGCCGAGCGCGCCAGGATCGACAACCGCCGGTTCGGCAAAGCCCTCGCGATGGCCGTAATCGTCGGAGTGCCCGTCGCCATCTGGGCCTACCTACACGCTACCTACCGCAACGGCATGTTCACCTCCTTCGTTGGGTGGGAGGCGTTCTCCCGTCTCGAGCGCTGGCTCACGAACCCGATGCCCGCGAACGACGCGGCAACGGCGGCCGTTGGGCTGGGCGTGGTGCTATCGGTCATCGTCACGTTCTTGCGCTCGAAGTTCGTCTGGTTCCCCTTCCACATCGCGGGCTACGCGGTGTCGACCACCTACACCATGAACGTCTTCTGGTTCTCCATCTTCGCCGCGTCGGTCGCGAAATGGGCGACGCTTAACTTCGGAGGGTTCCGCGCGTACCGCAAGTACCTGCCTTTCTTCCTCGGCCTGGCTCTGGGGGAGTGCGTCGTCACGATGTTCTGGGGCACGATGACCATGATCTTGGACCGCCCCATGTACATCACGCTGGACCTGTAGCCTCGCGAAGGGAGACACGATGTCAGAGACCACCCGCATCAAGCGGCGCGCGGAGATGGCCCGTAGGCCGCTCCCCGAGTGCCACGGAGGCGTCGGCGCCCTGGACTGGACGCGCGTTCTCGACGGCGAGGAGACCGACGGCCGCCATTTGCGCTTCATGCACGACGACATTCTGCCGCCCGGAGTGTCCATAGGCGTCCACCGTCACGAGGACGACGAGGAGTACTATTACGTCGTCGCCGGCCACGGGGTCATGACGCTAGACGGCGCTCGGTACGATGTCGGCCCAGGTGACATCACGGCGGTGTACGCGGGCGGAGAGCACGGCCTGGAGAACACGTCGGCCGAGGATCTACGCATCCTGGTCATATCGGCGTCGTGACAGGCCGCCGCGAGCCATGCCCCGTCGTGCCCGCTCGCGATCCCCGCGACCATCGGAGCCCGTGACGCCTATGCCAGCAGCCGGCCGACCCGCCAGCCCGACGATGGCGCGGCGCCCTGTCCGTTGGCGCGCGGTCACCATCGCGGTGTTGCTGCTTCCCGTGAACGCGTACTGGATCGCGCTCGTCGAGATGATCTGGCACGGGTTCCACTTCTCGGCGACCTCCATCCCCCTGAACGTCGTCTTCATCGTGTTTGTCCTGGCGCTCGTGAACATGGCGATTCGCCGTGTAGCGCCCGCGGCCGCGCTCTCGCAGCAGGAGTTCGTGCTGATATACGTCGTGCTCGCCAGCACGACGGCCGTGATCGCCCACGACAGCATGGTCAGCCTGATGGGGCTGTTCACGCACGCCTTCTGGTTCGCCACGCCGGAGAACGAGTGGCGACAGATCTTGCATCCGTTGCTGCCCAGATGGCTGGTGATGGACCGCGAGGAAATCATCGCCCCGTTCTACGAGGGGGGCGGCTCGTTCCTGCACCCCAAGGTGCTGCGCTACTGGATCGGCCCCGTCCTGGCGTGGGCGCTCATCGCCTCATTGACGTACATCCTCGTGCTCCTCGTGAACTCGCTCCTGCGCAAGCGGTGGGTCGACCAGGAGAAGCTGCCATACCCGATCGTGCAGCTCCCGCTTGACCTCACGAACCCACGAGCCGCGCTTTTGCGGAGCCGGCCCATGTGGATCGCGTTCTCGTTCGCAGCGGGCGTGGAGATCATCAACGGCATCAACCACTTCTACCCGAACTTTCCCCACGTGCCGATTCGCGAGCACACGGCAGACATGGGGCTATGGGTGACGGAGGCGCCGTGGAACGCTATCGGGGTGACGTACGTGCACGTCCGCCTGTTCCTCCTGGGGCTGTGCTACCTGCTGCCGCTTGACGTGAGCTTCTCCACGGCCGTGTTCTACTGGGTGCGGAAGGGGCAGTTCGTCGCCGGCGCGGCCACTGGCATGTCGACCATCCCGTACTACCCGTTCCAGCCGCATCAGGCGCTGGGCGCCGTTGTGGCCATCTGCGGAATATCGATGTGGGGCGGTCGCGGGCATTGGCGCGCTGTGTCCGCGCGAGTGCTGGGGTCTGGGTCGCGCGACGTGGACAATGGTGAGCCGATCAGATACCGAGCCGCGACCGTAGGGATCATCGCGTGCCTTGTCGCGCTGTACTTCATCTCGTCTCAGGCGGGGATGTCAGGCGGGGTGTTTGTCGCGTTCTTCGCGCTGTACCTGGTGATCGCCGTGGCTGTCACGCGCATGCGGGCGGAGTTGGGCCCGCCCGTCCACGACATGAGCGGCGTGAACCCGCAGACGGCGCTTACGACGATCGTGGGGACGCGCCCATTAGGGCCGCGCAACCTGACGGTGTTCGCGCTGTTCTCGTGGCTCAACGGGTCGAACCGGAGCCACCCGATGCCGCACCAATTGGAGGCGCTCAAGCTGTCCCAACGGGCCGGGCTGAACCCCTCGCGCACCACGGCCCTGATGGCTGCGGTGATCGCCCCGGCCGTCCTGATCGCCTTCATCGTTTACCTGTCCGCGCTGTACCGCTACAGCGCGTCGGTGGCCCTCGATCCTCCTGGCCAGGTCATGGCGCCGGCGGTCGGCACGTACAACGCGCTCGCATCGTCGGTCCAGTTCCCACGCCCTCCCGACGTGAACGGCTGCGTCGCCATCGGGGGTGGGCCGGCGTTCACGCTCTTCCTGGGCGTGATGCGGACGAGATTCCTCTGGTGGCCCTGCACCCCGTGGGATACGCCATCGGCATCAACGGCGGGTCACTCGACCACTTCTGGCTCGTGATGTTGGTGGCGTCGGCCGTGAAGTTCAGCGTACTGAGGATAGGCGGCGTCGGTCTCTATCGACGCACGCTTCCGATCTTCCTTGGGCTTGTGCTCGGCGACGTTGCGGCGGGCAGTTACTGGTCGGTGCTGAGCGTCATCTTGCGACGGCCCCTATACGTCGTGTGGTTTTGGTAGGCCCGCAGAGCGTCAGTTGACCTCGATGGTCTCGTGCTCGATCTGGTCCTCGTCGTACGTCCCGATGGATAGCGACCCAGCGCGGCGGATGTACGCCGTCTCCTTCGTGATCGGACGGGTGCGCTTGTCGTTGACCGCGGCCAGGGCGATCGTGTCCAACGCCACGGGGTCGCGGCTGATATACAGCCGGTTCGCCGGCCAGAAGAACTCCGGGTCGTACCCGGGGCCTGTGTCATACGCTCCGGTAAGGCCGTCGATGATCGTGAGGGCGTGCTTCTCCTGTAGCACGGACCCGCGCCACATGTCGGCGATCGCGTGCATGCCGTCCTGGCTCTTCGGGTGGAATCGGAACGTGTTGCTCATCGATCCCATCGCCAGTGACGCCAACGCCCCTTCGATCCCCGTCACCGGGTGGTAGCGCAGCACGGGAACGGAGATCACCTGCGTTGCGAGTTGCGTGATTATGCGGCTGAACAGCGAGGCGGTGCTGCCGTCATCGCGTCGCGCCGCATGATCCTCCTCGGAATCCACGAACTGCGCAGGATCGTAACCCACACGCCTGATCTGCCCTTGGGCTCCTTCCGACGCGAGGATCTGCCCGCGCGGGTCGGCGAAGCCCAGTTCCGGCAACGCTTTGAGCGTGTACCCCCACGCGTCCAGGTTCTCGCTCATCCGATCCCAGACGATGACGTTGTCTGGCGCGACCCCGGCGATGACGAGTCGGCGGATGATCTCGTCAACCAGTTGATGGTGGGTCGACAGAGCGGGCGCCTCGGTGTCCACCTTGATGCCGACTACATCGTTCGCGGCGATGAGGCGTTTCCATGCCGCCTCCGGGTTCCGCGTCCGCATCAGCGACTGCACGCCGTCGTCCAACATGCGGCGAAGAACGGCGCCGTCCACCAAATGCTCCCGCTGCACTGTCGGGCCTGACACCTCGACGACGCGAGGATCGGGCAGGCGCGCCGTCTCGGGCAGTTGCGCGCGGCCGACGGTCGGGCGCGCCAGCCATTCCGCGGCCGTCACCACACCCACGGCGCCGGCCTTGAGGAACTCTCTTCGTTGCATCATCGCATCACCACCGTCCCGTTCTCGCCGACGAGGCATATACGCGACCCCGCGCGCGCCGCTCCAAGAAGATGCGGCAGGTTCAGCATCCCGCTGGGATTCGGGTACTCCACCGATTGCCACGTCGCGCCACCGTCGGTCGTCCTGACGACGGCGCCGGCCTCGCCGCCGATCCATCCGTTTGTCGCATCCACGAAGTCAATGGCCCGCAATGTCTGTCGGGTCGGACTCTCCTGCGCGGTCCACGTGCTCCCACCGTTAGTCGTGCGCATGATAAGGCCGTCCATCGAGACCAACCAACCACGCCGTGTGTCCAGAAAGTGGACATCGTACACGCTCGACTCGATCGGCAGCTCCACGGGCGACCATCGCGCGCCCGCGTCGTTGGTTATGAGCAGCCGCGCGTTGTCGCCCCCGGCCCAGCCGTGCTCTTCGTCGGCGAAGTGGACGGACCAAAGGTGTTCGTCGTTGCTGTGTTGGACGTCCCACGAGCCGCCGCCGTTGGTGGTATGCAGGATCACGCCGCGTCCGCCTACCGCCCATCCCTCGCTACGGTTGAGGAAGTGCAGGTCGAGGATCCCTTCGGCCACCGGCGTGTCCTGCGGTCTCCAGGTTTGCCCGCCGTCGCTCGTAACATAGAGCACACCGAGCGACCCGCCCGCCCAGCCGATGGAGTCGTCGACGAACGCGACGCAGTTCAGGATGCGCGGGCTCGAACCGGGCTCGCCTTCGCGCTGCGTCTGCCAGGTCTTCCCGCCATCGGCCGTGTGGAGGATCGTGTCCTCGTCGCCCACGACCCAACCGAGGCGTTCGCCATGAAAGGCCACGCCTGACAGGTGGCGTTGGGACGATGTCACGCCGGATTGCCACGTGTCGGCGCCTCCCCCGCCGCAACCCCAGGTCAGCAGGGCGAGGACGACCGCGCATGCCCGGATGGCCGATCGCATCATGGAACTCCTAGATGGCGGTGGCCCGCTGCGAGCGGACGGCGTTCCCGAAGCCACGCAATATCCGCGCCGCTACCGAGCCGAACGAAACCGGACCGACTCCACGCCAATGCCTGCGTCGCGGGCCTCGGTGTCTCCAGGGGCGGAACCCCGCAACGCGGCGAACGCGTCCGCGGCCGCCTGCTCGGTTGGGAACGCGACATAGAAGGCTTCCGCGTGACCCGCCTCGCCGACGACCGCCTTCGCGACAAACCCCCTTGACCCCTCGGGTAGCGAGAACAGAGACATCGCCGCGCGGCGTGTCGCGCTGGCGCGCTGTTCGGGCGTGCGAAACCATCGGTGGCTGAACGGCATCAGATGGCGAGACGGCGTGTCTGTAACGAGCGACGGCGGCGACTCGACGCCATCAATCGACCGCCCCAGGCGCTCTGCGAATTCTATGAGCGCCTCGGCGGTGTCCGTCGAGTAGTTGAAGATGGTCACGGAGTAGACGAAGCGGTCCACCCAGGCAAGCACATCGCGCGGCCCGACGGAGGCCTCCGCCCCGATGCCGCGTATCTTGCCTTCCGCCACCCGTCGCTGCGAGTACAGCCCGAAGGCGTTCTCCGGCGAGCCCATGTCGTATATATCGACTCGAAGCATCGGTCGACCACCCAGCATGGGATTCGCATACTCCGCCCACCCCACCCGCTGCACGCCGAACGCCGCGTACTGGTCCGCCTCCTGCTCGAGGAACAACGGGAGCGCATCGCCTGCCACGACCTGCGGAGGCGCGACCGCGACCCACCTGCCGATCGCCGCGTCGTTAGGCAGCAGAGCCGCCACGTCGTCGCTCGCGATCGCCGACGGCTGCGGGGCCGCGCGCGGGGCCGGCGCGGCGAGCCATTCGCGCAGCAACGCCTTCGCTGTGGCAGCGTCCGCGCACTCGAACACGCCGACCACAACGGATCCCTGTCGAGCGTACGACGTCGTCGGGGTGGCGTCGCCGCATCCGGCCGCGACGAGGCAGCACAACCCTGCGATCAGGGATGCGCGTGATCCGAGGCCCTGCGCACGGCGCATGGCTACCACCGCGTCGCCAGTCTGTTGTACAGGGTGCGTACCGTCTCTTCCACGAGGTTCCCGCGCGCCGTGACCTCGTCCTCGGGAGCCTCGCCCTGCCCCGAAACCACGTAGAAGTCGTGGTGGAACTCCGTCTCTTCCTCCGACGCTATGAGCCGCCCTTTGACGTTGTCATAGAACTCGAAGCTCACCCGCACCGACATGCGATACTGCTCGGGCAAGTTGTTGACGTCGTAGCGTATGGGCTCGATCTGGTAGTCGAAAACGGACGTCACGAGGCGGGAGTCGTTGCCGTCGTTCCATTGCACGCCGAACTGCCGCTGCAGCTCGGAGGTCATCTCTTCCTCGAGCTCGAACATCGTCGTCTGGTTTCGAACGCGAGGGATGCGGATCGTATCGATGTGGTCGAGGTAGGACGATATAGAGTGATAGCCGCATCCCGACAGACCCAGCGTTGTCGCCAACGCTAGGCACGCCTGCCGGAATGCGGCTCGGTCAAATCTCAACGCCATGTAGAGAGCTCGGCGCGGAGTCTAGAAGCGCCCCTTCGGGACACGGGGAGCGTCGCTACGGCCGCCTTCGCGACTGCCGCCGTCACGGTTGCCACGGAAGCTGCTCGTGGTTCTGCGCTCGCCGCTTCCGCCACCACGGCGCTCGCCACCGCCGCCGCCACGTCCGCCCTGGCCGAAGCCCATGCGGGACGCATTCCAGT